>NZ_KV807677.1:0-448 GCF_001812085.1 Rothia sp. HMSC065C12 | reverse complement strand
TCCACCACACACCCACCATCCAACACCACCACAGAATCAACACCACGCAACGTCCACGCACGATGAGACACCAACACCACCAAACGCCCACCAGCAGCCACCTTCAACCGAGCAAAAATCTCCTCCTCAGTCTCAGCATCCACAGCACTGGTCGGCTCATCCAACACCCACACCGGCGCATCCCGAAGAACCACACGCGCCAACGCCAAACGCTGCCACTGACCACCCGAAAGACCAACACCACCAAACGACTCACCCAACTGAGCATCCAAACCACCCTCAAGACCACGCACAAAATCATCAGCACAAGCCACCGACAAAGCCGACCACAAATCAGCATCACCAAGACGCTCAACCGCCTCCTGCGGCAAACCCAGAAGAAGATTTTCACGCACAGTCAGTTCATAACGGCCGTAGTCTTGACTCACCAAACCAACATTTGCCAACA
>NZ_KV807676.1:83500-191250 GCF_001812085.1 Rothia sp. HMSC065C12 | reverse complement strand
TACTGCACTTTTGTGGGTGTGGGAGAGTAGGTTATTGCCGCTTTATTATTCAATAGCCCCGGCTTCGCCGGGGCTATTTTTGTTTGGGGAGGCCCTAGGGCCTCCCCATTTGTCTTTAACATCCCATCAGTACGGGTGCACGGAAGGTGCTCTCTATACTAGAATGGTATGGCTTATGTTTAGGCATTAGCGGGTGTATCTAAAGCACCCCTCATAGAGTTGATGCCTCAGGCAGCGGTTCGACCGAATCGACTGCATACCCTACCCGACCAAGAGCGGATACCTCCCAAGGAGATTCATGTCTGAGACCCCCCGTCACGAGTCTAACGGCTCCGGCCCCCGCCAGCCCCGCAAGAACAGCGGAGGAAAGGACTTCCGCTCCAAGAAGGGCGGCAAGAACTTCGGTGGCAAGGGCGGTTTCAAGCGTAACGACCGCGGAGGCAAGAAGTTCGACGGCCGTCGCTCCGACTCCCGTTCCAAGGCACCTCGCTCTAACGGTCCCGAGGCTGAAGCACCTCGCGAAGAAGTACGCAGCATCGGTGGCCGTGCAGGCTACCGTCCCGCAAAGCCCAAGGCGCCGGAAATTGATGACGACATCACCGGTCGCGAGCTGGACGGCGCAACCTTCCGTCAGCTGCGCGCCCTGGAACCGCGCAACGCAGAAACCGTCGCAAAGCACCTCGCCATGGCTGGTCGCTACCTCGACATCGACCCCGAATTCGCGCTGGAACACGCCGTTGCCGCATCCCGCAGTGCAGGCCGTATTGCCGCAGTACGCGAAGCCGTTGGCGTCGCCGCATACGTGGCAGAAGACTTCGAACTGGCGCTGCGCGAACTGCGCACCCACCGCCGTATTAGCGGCTCCGTAGACCACCTGGCACTGCTGGTGGACTGCGAACGCGCGCTCGGCCGCCTTCCCAAGGCAATGGAAATGATTGCAGAATTCAAGAAGGAAGAACTGCCCGCCAACGTGCGCGTAGAGCTCGCCATCGTTGAATCCGGCATCCTCAGCGATCAGGGCAAGAAGTCTGAAGCTGTCGTAGCGCTGCAGATTCCTCAGCTGAACCCCAAGCGCGCCTTCGAGTACAGCCCCCGCCTGTTCAGCGCATACTCCGACGCGCTAGCTAACGCAGGCCGTAACCAGGAAGCAGAACGCTGGGCACGCCTCGCATTCATGGCAGAAGCAGCACTGGGCCAGGGCAACTTCGCAGAACCCGAAATCTTCGACATGTTCGGTGAAGCAGGCCTCTTCGAACAGGAAGAGAAGTCTGTAGAACTCACTGAGACCGCAGAAGACGCTGAAGAGACCGCGGAAGCTTCCGCAGAAGAGGAAGCAGACGAAGCTGAAGAAGAGGCTGCTGAGGACGAGAAGACCGAAGCACCTAAGTCTGATGCGGCTAAGGCTGAAGAAGCAGAAGAAACCTCCGCAGAATAAGACTGCAGAGAACTTAAAATTCTGAATACTTGACCTAAGTGTCAGCGTGAAACCGCTGGACGCCACACCCAAGCAGGGGAGAGCGTCCAGCGGTTTTCCATATAAACGCCCGAAGGCGCCAACGCTAGAGTGTCTAACAGGTACGATTAATAGCGACAACCGCCAGAGCCCCCGAGAGGAACACTCTATGACCACGAATGCACTCCTATCCCGCTACGATGCCCTCCTCTCCGACCTGGACGGCGTAGTCTACGCGGGTCCCTTCGCCATCGAAGGTGCACCCGAAGCGCTCAACCGTGCCGAAGAAGAACTCAACGTACCGGTCATCTTCGTCACCAACAACGCATCGCGCTCCGTAGAATCCGTAGCAGAGCACCTGCGTGAACTGGGTGTGCACACCCGAGCAGAACGAGTCGTCAGCTCCGCACAGGCAGGCGCCGCACTGCTCGCACAGCATGTACCCGCAGGCTCCAAAGTACTCATCACCGGCACCGAAGCACTTGCCGATTGCGTTCGTGCAGTAGGCCTCGAAACCGTACGTAAGGAAGAAGAAGGCCCCGTAGCCGTCATCCAGGGTTTCGACCCCAAGATCGGCTGGGAAGACCTTGCGGAAGCCGCCTACACCCTCGCAAACCCCGACATCCTCTGGATTGCCACCAATACCGACCAGAGCATCCCCAAGGAACGAGGCCAGGCACCCGGTAACGGCACCCTCGTAGCAGCCGTGGCAAGCGCAACCCGCCGCACCCCGCTTGTCGCGGGCAAGCCCGAAGCGCCCATCTTCCACACCGCAGCGCAGGCTGTGAACTCCAGCCGCCCCGTCATCGTGGGTGACCGCCTGGACACCGACATTCTCGGTGCAAACAATGCAAAGATGGACGGCGCCCTCGTCCTCACCGGCGTACAGACCTACCAGGACGTCATCGAGGCCGTGCCGAACCAGCGTCCGACCTATATTCTGCGCACCCTCGAGGACTTCTTCGCGCCCTACCCCGAAATTGAGGTGCTCTACGAAGGGTACGAAGTCATCGCAACCGGCCCCACCTGGCAGGCACGAGTTCGCGGTGAAAACCTGAGCCTGACCGGCCCCGAGATTGAAGACACCGAAGCATTCGCGGGCAGCGAGAGCGAAGCCGAAGCATGGCGCGTAGCCTGCGCAGCATGGTGGGCAGCAAACCCCGAACAGGGCGCACGCCCCAACATCCAGGGGATCCCCGGTGCCTAAAGAACCGGAGACTAATAGCACGGCAGAGGAAACCGCTGAGCTTGATGCAGAATTCGAGCGCCAACTCGCGGCGACCCTCGCCATGGACCCCGTAGAGCGTGTCAAGCGCCTCGAAACGATGAGCGAGCAACTGGAGAAGGACCTCGAAAACCTCTCCTAGTTCGCAGCAGTGATCCCTCAGAACAGCAATGCTCTGAGGAGCACTAGATAACCCGTCACCAGACGACGACAGAAAGAAGACAAGGACACCGTGCGCCTCGATAAATACCTGGTCGAAGCCGGATTCGTGAGCTCCCGAACCCTCGCCGCAAAACTCATCGCGGCAGGAGACGTGCAAGTCAACGGCAAGGTTGCGCGCAAAGCGTCCATGCTTGTGGGCCCGGAGGACACCCTCTACGTGCGCCAGAGCGAGCTGACCGAATACGTCAGCCGCGCAGGCCACAAACTCGCAGGTGCCCTCGACGCGTTCCCCGATATCGAGGTAGAAGGCAAGCGTTGCCTGGATGCGGGAGCATCCACCGGAGGCTTTACCGACGTGCTGCTTCGCCGAGGAGCAGCCCACGTAGCCGCCGTTGACGTAGGACACGGGCAGCTCGTGGACACGCTACGCGAAGAACCGCGAGTTGGCGTGTACGAAGGACTCAACGTTCGCTACATGAAGCCCGAAGACATTGGTGGGCAGGTCGAACTGACGGTTTCTGACCTCTCGTTCATCTCACTGACCCTGGTCATGGAGGCGCTAGCGAACGCCACCGAAACCGGCGGCGACCTGGTGCTCATGGTCAAACCGCAGTTCGAGGTCGGCAAGCACCGCATTGGACGCGGGGGAGTGGTGCACGAAGAATCTGCCCGCCGTGAAGCAGTGGAAAAAGTTCAGGCATCTGCGGTGAGCCACGGGTTGCGTGTGATGGGTATGGAACCCAGCCCGCTCCCCGGACAGGACGGCAACGTAGAGTACTTCCTATGGTGCAAAAAATAAAGGGTCTTCGGAATATATAGTGGAATTACTTTCTTAATAGTTTAAAAACAACTGGTGTTTAAATCGGATTTTCTGGTGGGATGTTAGGATAATCAATAGTATTATATAAAAGTATCAATCACATACGAGTGATACTTTGGGAAAAAATAAAATAGTCCAATTTACTTGACCGTGTACTATGGTACATGGTTTATAATATTCAGGGGGGTGAAATAAGATGATTTATCGCATTAGTGAGTTTGCAGATAAATGTGGAGTTAATAAAGAAACGATCAGATATTACGAGCGAAAAAATTTATTACAAGAACCTCACCGAACGGAAGCTGGTTATCGGATATATTCATATGATGACGTTAAGCGTGTTGGGTTTATTAAACGAATACAGGAACTTGGTTTCTCTTTAAGCGAGATTTATAAATTACTTGGTGTTGTAGATAAAGATGAAGTTCGTTGTCAAGATATATTCGAATTTGTTTCTAAAAAACAAAAGGAAGTGCGAAAACAAATAGATGATTTGAAACGAATTGAAACTATGTTATAATAGAAAAATTAACAAACGAAAGGAGCTTTTTTATGAATAAATTTAAGGTAAACATTTCAGGAATGACTTGTACGGGTTGTGAAAAACACGTAGAATCAGCACTTGAAAAGATAGGTGCTAAAAATATTGAGTCTAGTTATCGTCGTGGTGAAGCAGTATTTGAACTGTCCGATGATATTGAGGTTGAAAGTGCAATAAAGGCGATTGCTGACGCAAATTATCACCCGGGCGAAGCAGAAGAAATACAAGTGCAATCGGAAAAAAGGACAGATGTAAGTTTAAATGATGAAGGTAACTATGATTATGATTACATCATCATCGGTTCTGGTGGAGCTGCCTTTTCATCTGCCATTGAAGCCGTTACTTTGAACGCAAAAGTGGCTATGATTGAGCGTGGAACGGTGGGTGGAACTTGCGTTAATGTCGGATGCGTTCCTTCTAAGACCTTATTAAGAGCAGGGGAAATCAATCATCTAGCAAAAAATAATCCATTTGTAGGATTACACACTTCGGCTTCAAATGTTGATTTAGCGCCATTAGTAAAACAAAAGAATGATTTAGTAACCGAGATGCGAAATGAAAAATATGTGAATTTAATTGATGATTATGGTTTTGAATTAATAAAAGGTGAAGCAAAATTCGTAAATGAAAATACAGTTGAAGTAAATGGCAATCAAATCACAGCCAAAAGATTTTTAATAGCTACAGGTGCTTCTTCAACTGCACCTAATATTCCCGGATTAGATGAAGTAGATTATTTAACAAGCACTAGCTTATTGGAATTAAAGAAGGTTCCAAATCGTCTTACCGTAATTGGTTCAGGATATATCGGCATGGAATTAGGACAACTATTTCATAACCTCGGGTCAGAAGTCACTTTGATTCAAAGAAGCGAGCGTCTATTAAAAGAATACGATCCTGAAATTTCAGAAGCCATTACTAAGGCCTTAACAGAACAGGGAATTAATTTAGTAACAGGTGCAACCTATGAACGAGTTGAGCAAGATGGAGACATTAAAAAAGTTCATGTTGAGATAAATGGTAAAAAGCGAATTATTGAAGCAGAACAATTGCTAATTGCCACTGGAAGAAAACCAAATACAGAATCATTAAACTTACATGCAGCAGGCGTTGAAGTTGGTTCCCGTGGTGAAATTGTCATTGATGATTATCTTAAAACGACCAATTCCCGAATTTATTCAGCTGGAGATGTCACTCTCGGTCCCCAATTTGTTTATGTAGCTGCTTATGAAGGTGGACTTGCTGCTCGTAATGCAATCGGAGGACTAAATCAAAAGGTCAATTTAGAAGTGGTTCCAGGCGTTACGTTTACTTCTCCATCGATTGCAACGGTTGGTTTAACGGAGCAACAGGCAAAAGAAAAAGGATATGAAGTGAAAACATCGGTATTGCCGTTGGATGCTGTTCCAAGAGCGCTCGTTAATCGGGAAACAACAGGTGTTTTCAAATTAGTGGCAGACGCGAAAACATTGAAAGTGTTAGGGGCGCATGTAGTGGCAGAAAACGCAGGAGACGTAATTTATGCAGCAACATTAGCTGTGAAATTCGGTTTAACTGTTGGAGATCTGAGAGAAACGATGTGTCCATATCTAACAATGGCAGAAGGATTGAAGCTGGCTGTCCTAACTTTTGACAAAGATGTTTCGAAATTATCTTGCTGTGCAGGCTAAGGGAACTTTTTTACAACTCCCTATTCAACGGTGTCGAAAGTAAATATAGTGCCGAAAATAAATAGTGCTAAGGCAGTCTGAGAAAAACCGCTCGGTAACGCAGGACGCGTTGAGGGCGGGGCTTTCTCAGGCTGCCACGCTATTCGCAGGTATTTTTTCATAGGTATTTTAGATATACCCCAGCTATACATTATTCGAAATAATTTTCTAAAAATATAGCTATTTAGAAAATCTTCGAGAACATATTCGGTATGATAGGTGTAGATACACCATCTCAACATCTCGATGGGAGAGAGTCGTTATGGCAAAACAGGAAAGTCGTGTAACGCGAGATTTTGACCTCTCGCAGTTGCCCACAATTAGCGCGCGCCATGATTCCGAAGACTCGGTAGGGCAGCGTCACCGTAAGATTCTCGTCTTCGCCCACGTGGGGCGCAAAGAAGCACGAGATGCCGCCCGACAGGCATGCACCCAGCTCTACGAAGCGGGACTCGCACCCGTCATGACTCGCTCCGATCTGGAGACCCTGAGCGAAAACTGGGACGAGCCCGTCCCCGTGCAGGTCGTCCACGAATCTGTAGCGCTCATCGATATTGAACTCGGCGTGGTGCTCGGCGGTGACGGTTCGATTCTTCGCGCCGCAGAAATGGTACGCCGAACCAGCGTTCCGCTCATTGGCGTGAACCTGGGACACGTCGGATTCCTCGCCGAATCCGAAGAGAGCGACCTGACCGAAACCGTTCGCTGCATCGTCAACAACGAATACACCGTTGAAGAACGCATGGCAATTGATGTGGAAGTCTGGAACGACGGCAAGCGCGTGCACAGCGACTGGGCGCTGAACGAAGCCAGTGTCGAAAAGGGCAACCGCGAAAAAATGATTGAAGTCATTATCGAGGTGGACTGCCGCCCGCTCAGCAGCTTTGGCTGCGACGGCGTGGTCATGGGAACCCCCACCGGCTCGACCGCCTACGCTTTCTCCGGCGGTGGCCCGGTCGTCTGGCCCGAAGTTGAAGCAATTCTCATGGTGCCGCTCTCGGCTCACGCGCTCTTCGCGCGCCCGCTGGTAGCAGCGCCAACCTCCACCCTGGCGGTAGAAATGATGCCCGGAAACGGCGCCTCCGGTGTGCTCTGGTGCGATGGCCGCCGAACCGTGGAGTTGGACCCCGGCTCCCGTATTGAGGTGCGACGCTCCGAAAAGTCGGTGCTACTCGCCCGTATCCACCCGGCTCCCTTCTCTGAGCGACTGGTGCGTAAATTTGAGCTTCCGATCCGTGGCTGGCGTGGTCCGCAGGACACCGAGAAGCACTAAAGAAAAGGAATGAACGTTCGTGATTGAGGAAATCCATATTCGAGACCTCGGCATCATCACCGATGCGAGGCTCCCCCTCGAACCCGGATTCTCCGTGCTGACTGGTGAAACCGGCGCAGGTAAAACCATGGTCGTCACGGCCCTCGGCATGCTCCTGGGTGCCCGATCCGACGCATCCAGCGTGCGCAACGGCGCTAAGAGCGCCCTCGCCGAAGCAGTGATTCGCCTGCCCCACGGGCACCGCGCCCTCGAGCTTGCCGAAGAAGCCGGCGGCACCGCCGAAGACATCGACGAACAGACCTCCGAGCTACTTCTGGCACGCACCGTCAACGCCTCGGGACGCTCCCGCGCCCACGTCGGCGGTTGCTCCGCCCCCATCGGAACCCTGTCTCAGATTGGTCAGACTCTTGTTGCAGTCCACGGCCAGTCCGATCAGCTGCGCCTCAAATCAGCGGCAGAGCAGCGCCAGTCCCTCGACCTGTACGCCGGCGAAGAGCTCGCCAACCTGCTGGAGAAGTACCGCGAAAACTACGAGCGATACCGCGCCGCCGCCGCAGAGCTGAAGGAAGTACGCGAAAACTCGCGCGCACGAGCCCTCGAAGCGCAGACCCTGCAGAGTGCCCTAGAAGAAATCAGCGCCGTCAACCCGCAGGCCGGGGAAGAAGAAGAGCTCAAAGCCGAAATGGTGAAGCTCATGAACGTTGAAGCGCTACGCATTGCGTCGGCAACCGCCTCCGCAGCGCTCAGCGGTAGCGAATACTCCACCCGCGACGAGCAGAGCGTCATGAGTCTGCTCGATGCAAGCCGCTCCGCGCTACAGGCACAGGCAGACGCTGACGAAGAGCTTGCCTCCCTCGCCGCGCGCGTCAACGAGCTGTTGATTCTTGCCACCGATATCTCCTCGGATCTGTCCTCCTACATGGCCTCCTTGGATGTTGAAGGCCCCGAACGTCTGGCGCAGGTGCAGACTCGCCGCGCCCAGCTGGCGACCCTCACCCGCAAGTACGGTGCCGACATAGCAGAGGTCCTCGAATGGGCCGAAGAATCACGCGCACGCCTCGAGACCCTGGTGGATGACCCGCAGCGACAGGAAACCCTGGAAACCGAGCTGGTACAGCTACGCAAGGTGCTTGGCGCCCAGGCAGAAGAGCTGACCGCCCTGCGCCGTGCCGCCGCGCAGAAACTGGCGGACGCCGTCAGCGAAGAGCTCACTGCTCTTGCCATGCCGAACGCCTCCCTGGTCGTGGAAGTTGCCGAAGCCGAAAAGTTCTCGGTGCACGGCCGAGACACCGTGACCTTCATGCTGGCGCCGCATCGAACCGCCGTGCCGCGCCCGCTCGGTAAGGGCGCCTCCGGCGGCGAGCTCTCCCGAGTGATGCTCGCCCTGGAGGTAGTGCTTGCCGAAGTGGACCCCGTACCCACCTTCATCTTCGACGAGGTGGACTCCGGCGTGGGCGGTAAGGCCGCTATCGAAATCGGTCGCCGCCTCGCCATGCTCGCCCGACATGTGCAGGTTCTGGTGGTCACCCACCTGCCGCAGGTCGCAGCCTTCGCGGACCAGCACATCCTCGTGCTGAAAAACGATGACGCGTCCCTCTCAAAGGTCAAGGTACTTTCCGAAGAGGAACGCGTGGTGGAACTGGCGCGAATGCTTTCCGGACACGATCAATCAGAATCGGCGCGAGAGCACGCCCGAGAGCTGCTTGCCGCCGGTCGAGAAGTGCCGCAGGGGCGCTGAAACCGGCGGCAAACCGGCAGGGAAAAGCATGAAGAAAGTGCTGGCAAAAGCGCCGAAAGGCGGCATCTTTCGCACTAAAGACCATCAAAGGGGCAGAAGTGCGCGAGCGTGCCTCGGAAAGTTGTCGGTACAGCCCGTGCCGGTGACCAATAGCGGCGCATGGAGCCCAGAGGATGTGAGATACTCTGTGAATGCTCCTACACCTGCTTCTACACGGCGCGGCGGGAATAATAAATCCCCAGCTCCGTTTACAGTGGTGATAAGGACAAATAGGGGAGGGAAAGCCGCCTGAGAGAATCCTCTCGCGGCAAAACCCTCTGCTTGGATAGCAGACAAGAAAATGGTAGGCTTAAATTCCGTGGTGAATGAAAAAAATAACGCTCTGAACGCGTCCTCTAACGACAAGGTAACCCGCCAGATTTTCGTAACCGGCGGCGTTGCATCTTCTCTCGGTAAGGGTCTGTCGGCCTCTTCCCTCGGTCAGCTTCTTCGCGCACGTGGCCTCTCTGTGACCATGCAGAAGTTTGACCCCTACCTGAACGTCGACCCCGGTACGATGAACCCCTTCCAGCACGGTGAAGTCTTTGTCACCGACGACGGTGCTGAAACCGACCTCGACATCGGACACTATGAGCGCTTCCTGGACGAAAACCTCGACCAGTCCGCTAACGTGACCACTGGCCAGGTCTACTCCTCCGTCATCGCAAAGGAACGCCGCGGCGAATACCTCGGCGACACCGTCCAGGTCATCCCTCACATTACCGACGAAATCAAGGCCCGCATGCGTCACGCAGCGGAAATTGACAACGCACCCGACATCATCATCACCGAAATCGGTGGTACCGTCGGCGATATCGAGTCCCTGCCCTTCATGGAGGCAGCACGCCAGGTACGCCGCGATGTTGGCCGCAAGAACGTCTTCTTCTTGCACGTCTCCCTGGTGCCCTTCATCGGCCCCTCCGGCGAGCTCAAGACCAAGCCGACCCAGCACTCCGTCGCAGCACTGCGCGGCCTGGGCATCCAGCCTGACGGTCTGATCCTGCGCTGTGAGCGTGAGGTTCCCGTATCGCACCGTACCAAGATCGGTAACGCATGCGACGTGGACAGCGACGCAGTCATCTCCTGCGCCGACGCACCCAGCATCTACGACATCCCCAAGACCCTGCACAGCCAGAAGCTCGACGACTACATCCTCGACTACTTCGGCATTGAGGCTCCCGCACCGGACTTCACCCAGTGGGACCGCCTGCTCGACGCAGTGCACCGCCCCGCAGCAGAGGTCAACGTTGGTCTGGTCGGTAAGTACATCGACCTGCCCGACGCATACCTGTCCGTCTCCGAGGCTCTGCGAGCCGGCGGCTTCGCAAACAACGTGAAGGTCAACATCAAGTGGGTTGCAGCAGACCTGTGCGCAACCGACGAAGATGCAGACCACCAGCTGCGCAACATGGACGCAATCCTCGTGCCCGGCGGCTTCGGCATCCGCGGCCTGGACGGCAAGATCGGCGCCCTCAAGTACGCACGCGAGCACAAGATCCCGACCCTGGGCATCTGCCTCGGCCTGCAGTCCATGGTCATCGAGTACGCACGCAACGTACTGGGTCTGACCGAAGCATCCTCCACCGAATTCGATCCGGAAACCTCCGTACCGGTCATCGCAACCATCGAAGAGCAGAAGCAGTTCGTCGAAGGTGCAGGCGACCTGGGCGGCACCATGCGTCTGGGCCTGTACAAGGCAAACCTGGTTCCCGGCTCTCAGGTAGCTAAGGCGTACGGTGCAACCGAGGTTGCAGAGCGTCACCGCCACCGCTACGAGGTGAACAACGAGTACCGCGAGCAGCTTGAAGAAGCAGGCCTGCGCATCTCCGGTACCTCCCCGGACTCCTCGCTGGTCGAGTACGTGGAACTGCCCGCAGAGGCACACCCCTACTACGTGGCAACTCAGGCACACCCCGAGTACCGCTCGCGTCCGACCCGCCCGCACCCGCTCTTCTCCGGCCTGATTAAGGCTGCTCTGGAGCGCCGCGGCGCCTAACATCTAGGCACGAACGTTCAGCATCCCGCTCACCCCGTACTGGGGAGAGCGGGATGCTTTCGTTTAAACCTAAACGTGCCTTATTCCGTGCCTGTACCTGACGCGCCAAACGTAGCGGGGCTAAGAAGCCGCCTACAATGAAAGAATGAGCAACAACCAGCAGATTATTGATGCACCCTCCGAACGCACCATCCGCACCCGCACCGTGAAGTACAGCGGCTACGTGATCGAAACGACCGTTGAAGAGTACGAACTCAACGAAAACACCGTGCTGACCCGCGACGTCGTGGAAATGCCCGGCGCCGTCGCCGTGGCGGTCCTCAACGACAACAACGAACTGCTGATGCTCAACCAGTACCGCCACCCGGTGCGCATGAACCTCTGGGAAGTACCCGCCGGACTGCTCGACATCGACGGTGAAGACCCCCTGGTCGCCGCGCAGCGCGAACTTGCCGAAGAGGCAGACCTGCAGGCAGGCACCTGGAACGCTCTGACCGACTACTTCAGCAGCCCCGGCGCAACCAGCGAAGCAGGCCGCGTCTACCTGGCGCGTAATCTCTCGGAACTGCCCGCCGAAGAACGTAGCGAACGCACCGAAGAAGAAGCCGAAATGACCTACCGCTGGGTGCCCCTCGCCGAGGCAGTACAGCTGGTACTGGGCGGAAAGGTTCACAACGCGCTCGCTATCCAGGCGGTACTCGCCACCTACGCGGCGGCGCAGAACAACTTTGAAGGTCTGCGCCCCGCCGAGGGCGGCTGGGAGTTCCACCCCTACATGGGACAGCGCCGCGAAAAGCCGGAGAACTTCCGCAACCACTAAGAACCGAACGTAGGGCGGGGGAGTAGTCTCGCCTACGGCAAACCCAAACGTCAAGAGGCCCAAATATCAACAGAACCGGCAGAGGAGATAGCGTGAAGCAGGCAAAAAGTACGGTGAGCAAGACACCCCGCGGCGCGGGTCTGCTCGGCGTGCCCTCTTCTGCTGGTTCCTCCATGCTGGGTTCTTCTGCCCTGGGTGCTTCCCACCAGGAGGCGCAGACCCCGCTGCAGAGAGCCATCGAGCAGTACCTCATCCACCTGCGCGTGGAGCGAGGAAGCAGTGAACACACCATCGCCTCCTACGCGCGCGACCTGCGACGATACAGCGCCTACATGGCGACCCTCGGCGTCATCGACCCCGAACGCATCACCACCGCGCAGGTACGCTCCTTCATGCGGGAACTCGCCGCCCCCACCGTGCCCCTTGCCGGATTTGAAGCGGGGGAGAAGAACAAGCAGAACGCGCAGGAATTTCAGGAAGTGCAGGAAGAAGCCGCAGAATCGCTGGCGCTGATGATCGCCTCCGAGTCGGGGCGAGGTACTGGAAAAGGTCGTGCCGGGCAGCCGGAGAAAGCCGGGGCGCCAGAAAAAGAAACGCCAACCGCTGAAGGCGCGCCGAGCCTGCCCCTGCCCTTGGGCCCGAACTCCATCGCCCGCACCATGGCGGCAGTCCGCGGAGCACACGCCTTCTGGGTCTCCGCGCTCATCGTGCCCACCGACCCGGCGGCACCGGTCACCCCGCCCAAGAACGTTAAACGCCTACCCAAAGCAGTCAGCGTAGAAGACATCCAGCGGCTACTCGCCGTACCCGACCGCGAAACCGCAACCGGGCTACGTAACCGAGCCATCCTCGAATTCCTCTACGCCACCGGCGCGCGCGTGAGCGAAATGCTCAACGCCGATATCGACGACGTGCACTTCGAAGGAACCCTCACCGATGAAGACGGCAACCAGATCACTCTGCCCGGCTACGTTCGACTCTTCGGCAAAGGAAATAAAGAGCGACTCGTACCTATTGGTAGCTACGCCCAAAAAGCAATCCAAGACTACCTGGTGCGTGCCCGCCCCTCCCTCGTAGCGCACGGTAAAGGCACCGCCGCGCTCTTCGTCAACGGCCGAGGCAGCAGACTCGGACGCCAAGGCGCCTGGCTCATCCTCAAGGAAGCCGCCGAAGCCGCCGGGCTCAGCTCCGACTTCTCACCGCACTCCATGCGCCACAGCTTCGCAACGCACCTGTTGCAGGGCGGAGCCGATATTCGCGTGGTGCAAGAACTGCTCGGGCACGCTTCCATCGCCACCACTCAGGTGTACACCAAGGTTACGCCCGAGGGGCTCATGGAGGTGTACCGCATGGCGCATCCGCGTGCTCACGAACGGGGATAAAACCCCGTCAATCCGCGGAACAGCCGCTCTTGAGGTAACCTTATAGACAACGCTTAAACTTTAAAACTTCGAATTCATTGATGAAGGTGAACCATTGACTGAAGCTCAGGCTCAAGAACTCGGCCCCACCGGTCGACCCCTGCGCGTATACCCCGACCCGGCTCCGCTGAGCAGCCACGGTCCCGCCCGCATTATCTCTATGGTGAATCAGAAGGGCGGCGTGGGTAAGACCACCTCCACCATTAACCTGGGCGCGGCGCTGGCAGAATGCGGCCGTAAGGTGCTGCTGGTCGACTTCGACCCGCAGGGTGCTCTCTCCGCCGGTTTCGGTGCGAACCCGCACGAACTGGACCTGACCGTCTACAACGTCATGATGGACCGCAAGGTCGACATCAAGGACGTCATCCTGCCTACCGGCGTGGAGAACATCGACCTGCTGCCCGCCAACATTGACCTCTCCGCAGCTGAAGTCCAGCTGGTCAACGAAGTGGCTCGCGAGCAGGTTCTCGCCTCGGCACTGCGCAAGGTCCGCGACGAATACGACGTCATCCTCATCGACTGCCAGCCCTCCCTGGGCCTGCTGACCGTCAATGCACTGACCGCTTCCGAAGGGGTCATCATTCCGCTGATTTGTGAGTTCTTCGCGCTGCGCGCCGTCGCACTGCTGGTCGACTCCATCGAGAAGGTTCAGGACCGCCTGAACCCCGACCTCGAAATCTCCGGCGTACTTGCCACCATGTTCGATGCGCGCACCATCCACTCCAAGGAAGTTCTGGCGCGCATCGTGGACGCATTCGGCGACAAGGTTTTCGACACCGTCATCAAGCGCACCGTGAAGTTCCCGGACGCGTCGGTGTCCGCTGAGCCGATTCTCAGCTACGCCTCCAGCCACCCCGGCGCGGAAGCATACCGCCAGGTGGCACGCGAACTGATCTACAAGGGCGGCGCACGCTAAAGCCCCACATCTATACGCCCTCTGCTGAGGTGACTCTCACCCTTGAGTCACACCGGCAGAGGGCGTATAATTGTGTGGATTCTAAAGACCCCCGCACACTGCTTACGCCGAAAAAATAGGCGAAGCAGAAGCCGCATCTGAGACGGCACCAACAAAGCCGGGGAGAATAAACCTAAGGAGAATAGGTCGTTTATGACCACGAACGTCGCTGCCGTGAGGGTACCGACACCGAACGCAGACACCGCCGCGAACGCCCGGACTGAGGGCCGCGGCCTGCAGAACCCGGAACGCGGTTTCACCCTCACCCTCAGTAATTTTGAGGGTCCCTTTGATCTTCTACTGACCCTGATTTCGCGCCGTAAACTCGACATTACCGAGGTGGCGCTCGCAGAGGTCACCGACGAGTTCCTCGCATACCTGCACGCCCTCTACGCTGAAGGCACCGAACGTGCACTCGACGAAGCCAGCGAATTTCTGGTCACCGCCGCAACCCTGCTGGAACTCAAAACCGCACGCCTGCTCCCGCAGCATCGTGAACCCCTCGAAGAGGACGTTGCACTGCTGGAGGCACGCGACCTGCTTTTCGCCCGTCTGCTACAATACCGCGCTTACCGTGAAGTTGCCGATATTTTTGCTGAACGCTGGGCGCAAGAAGCACAACGTTTTCCTCGTGCGGTAGCCCTCGAAGAACGATTCGCCCAGGCACTTCCCGAGCTGGTTTTCACCGGAGGCGCCGAAGAGTTCGCCCGCATCGCCGCAGCAGCGCTGAGCCGAACCCCCAAAGAGCCCGAACCGGAACCCGAAGAAATCGTTGAAGAACTCAACGAGCACCTGCACGTTCCGCTAACCACCATCGCGGCTGAAGAACACTACATTTTGCACAGCCTGCTCGATACCGCGGCGCGGGAACTGAGCTTCGCCGAACTGGTTCAAGGATCCGGCGAACTAGAAATCGCGGTGGTTCGTTTTCTCGCCCTGCTTGAGCTCTACAAAGAAGGTGCCCTGCACGTGGAACAGGACGCACCGCTCGGAGCTATTCGGGTACGTGCGAGCGCGAGCGCGGCACAGTTCGTGATCCGTGAAGAAACTGCAGACACCGCAGGCACACAGGATGCGCACGAAACCAGCGAAGCACCTGAACCACCAGAATCACCCCAAGTGAACGAATCTGCGAACGAATCTGAAGCTAACACGGGATCGGTAGAGGAGGATTATGAGTAATCATGGCTCACGCTTTGACCGTGAATTCACCCCCGACGACCTTGCGATCGTGAACATGGGCTACTGGGATCCGAACGCAGACGAGGATTCGGAACAGGCTGACTCGGTGCCGGTAGAGGCGGTAGAGTCTGAAATCTCGAAGCCTGCTGAGGCGGACGCTGAGCCGGCTGAGCACGAGGTAGCGGCCGCTCCTCTGGATGAGGTGACCGAAGAAGCTGAGGAGGCTGAAGCCGCCGAAACGGTAGAGGACTCCGATGGTTCCGACATTTCCGACGGCTCCGAGGAATCGCAGGAAACTGCATCCCGCGAGTCGAAGGAACCGGCAACGAAATCGGCAGCGAAATCGGCAAAGATTCCGGCGGGAGGCCCCTCCACCGCACCCAGCGTGGCGGTCGATGCCGAAGCCGAATTTTCCAAGGTCGAGGCAATCCCCGGTGGCATCAAAAGCGCCATTGAAGCGATCCTCGCCGTTGCCGAAGCGCCCGTGAGCGTGCGTGAACTCTCCGCCGCTCTCATCGTCAGCGAACGCGCTGTTGAGCACGCGCTCGACCAGCTGTACCGCGAGTACAACGGCGAAGAAAGCGGCTACGGAGAAGACGAAAACCGGGTAGCGCCCGAACCGCGCGGATTCCAGCTGCGGAACATCGCAGGAGGCTGGAAGCTCTACGCCCGCGACGACTTCGCCCCCTGGGTGGCACGCTTCGTGACCCGCTCCAAGAGCGCGACGCTGAGCAAGCCCGCCTACGAGACGCTCGCTGTGATTGCCTACCAGCAGCCGGTGACCAGGGCGAGGGTAGCCTCCATTCGAGGCGTAAACGCGGACGCGGCAATCCGTCAGCTACTGCAACGGCAGCTGATTCGTGAAGCAGGGCGAGAAGCCGGAAGCGGCGCGACCCTCTACGAAACCACGGAGCTGCTACTGGCGAAGCTCGGGTTGAACTCCCTGGAGGAGCTGCCGGCGCTCGCGCCCTTCCTGCCCGATGACACGGAAGCCGCAGTGCTTGCCGAGGGCAACGACTAAGACAACGAATCAATAAGACGAAGGAACGTTCGGGAAAAGCCTGAAACGTTCGCACTATACGACAGAAAAGAGAAGAACACCATGGCATATGGAAACTCCTCCCGCGGCGGCCGCTCTGCATCCGGTCGCCCCCAGAACTCCCGCGGTGGCCGTCCCGGCGCTGCTCGTCCCGGTCAGGGCGGTAAGCCCGGCGCTAAGGGCGCATCCGCACGCGGCGGTCGTCCCGGCGCACCGAAGAGTGGCGCAGGCAAGGGCGGCGCAAAGGGCTTCGGCGAGAAGAAGTTCGGTGACAAGAAGTTTGGCGAGAAGAAGTTCGGCGCAGGCCGCGCAGGTTCCGGCCGAGGCCGCGGCACCGAACTGCCCAAGCGCGAACGCCGCGCACCGGGCCGCCCCTACCGCTCCGGCGAAGCCTTCGCAAACGAGCGCGGCGAATACCGCGTCAGCAACTACGCTGGCCCGCACCGCCCCCGCCGCCCCCGCAACGCCCCGGTAGACCACTACGAGTTCTACGACCACGACGGCGTGCGCCTGCAGAAGCTGCTGGCTCAGGCCGGTGTGGCATCCCGCCGCGTCTGCGAAGAAATGATTACCGAAGGCCGCGTTACCGTCAACGGTGAAGTCGTGACCGAGCTGGGTGTGCGCGTGGACCCCTCCAAGGTAACCGTGCAGGTGGACGGCATGACCGTTCAGACCAACGACAAGCTCGTCTACATGGCATTCAACAAGCCCGCCGGCGTGGTCTCCACCATGGAAGACCCCGAAGGTCGCCCCTGCATCTCTGACTTCCTGCGTTCCTCCATGAGCGAGCGCGTGTTCCACGTGGGCCGCCTGGACGTCGAAACTGAGGGTCTGCTGCTGCTGACCAACGACGGTGAACTGGCGAACCGCCTCACCCACCCCTCCTACGAGGTGCCCAAGACCTACCTGGTGCAGGTTCCCGGCCCGATGGAGCCCGGCGTCGGCGCAGCCATGAAGAAGGGCATTCGCCTGGAAGACGGCGTGACCCGCGTTGACGAGTTCAAGCTGGTGGACTCCACCCCCGGCCACGTGCTCGTTGAGGTGACCATCCACTCCGGTAAGAACCGCATCGTGCGCCGCCTCTTCGACGCCGTCGGCTACCCGGTCGAGCGCTTGGTCCGCGTTGAAATGGGCCCGATCCGTATCGGTTCGCAGAAGCAGGGTACCGTCCGTAACCTCTCCAAGGTCGAGATCGGTCACCTGCTCGCTTCGGTGGACATGTAATAACGCTAAGGAGTTGTCATGAGCTCGCCCGCTGAGCTTTCCGCATCTGAGCTGCCCATCGACTCAACACTGACCGGACCGGTGCTCATTATCGGCTCGGGTCTGCTGGGTGCCTCCATTGGTTTGGGGTTGCGTGCGGCAGGATGCGAGGACGTGTACGTCCAAGATATTTCACCCACCGCCGAGGCTGTGGCGCAGGATATTGGTGCAGGTACAAGCTTCTCCACCCTGTCGGAGCAGGAGCGCGCCGCCTTCGCCCCGCAGCTGGTGGTGGTGGCGGCGCCTCCGGATAGTGCCGGTGCCGTGTGCGCTCGCGCGTTGAACACCTATGCGCCTCGACCGGAGGCGGGCTACCCCGGCGCCGTGGTGACGGATGTTGCCTCGGTGAAGGTGCAGCCGCTGGCTGATGTGCTTGCTTCGGGTGCGGATGCGTCCCGTTACGTGGGTTCGCATCCGATGGCTGGGCGTGAGAAGTCGGGCCCGGTGGCTGCTCGCGGTGAGCTGTTCCAGGCGCGTCCGTGGATTATCTGCGAGCACGATTCGGTTCGCCCCGAGTGCGTGCGTCTGGTGCGTTCTGTGGCGGTGGAGCTGGGGGCGATTGTGACTTCTCTGAGCGTTGAGGAGCATGATCAGACGGTTGCCCTGATCTCTCATGTGCCGCAGGCGATGAGTTCGCTGTTGGCTTCGCGTCTGCAGGACACTCCGTTGTATGCGCTGTCCCTGGCGGGTCAGGGTTTGCGCGATACGGTGCGTATCGCAGCTTCGGACCCGACGCTGTGGGTGCAGATTTTTGCGGCGAACGCTGACCCGATTGTGCAGACCCTCTACGGGGTGCGTGATGACCTGAACCGCCTCATTGCGACGCTGGAGAACCCGACGGCATCCGGTGCTCGCCTGGATTTGGCGCAGCTGATGAGCGAAGGCAACGCGGGCGTGAGCCGTATTCCGGGTAAGCACGGTACTGCCCCCGCCGCGTTCGCAAAGATGACGGTGCTGGTGGACGACACCCCCGGCACGCTGGCTCGTTTGCTTGCCGAGATTGGTGAGCTGGGCGCTAACCTTGAGGATTTGCGTCTGGAGCACTCGACGGGTGCCCCGGTGGGTATGGCTGAAATCTCGGTCAATCCGTCTATTCATGAGGCGCTGGTCCGCGATTTGTCGGCTCGCGGTTGGCGTGTTGTGAAGTAGAGTTAAAGCTGTATTTTCCGGCATAAAGTTTGAGACGAATTTGAAGGAGTGCTGATGCACGAGAACCCTAAACTGACGATTGCTATTGACGGTCCCTCCGGTTCCGGTAAGTCGTCTGTGTCGAAGGAAGTTGCACGCCACTTTGGCCTGGCGTACCTGGACACCGGTGCAATGTACCGTGCCGCAACCTACCGTGTGCTGGAACTTGGCATTGACCTGAACGACGCTGAGGCGATCGCGAAGGCTGTCGAGGAGATGCCCCTGGTGTTCGGTACGAACATTAAGGAAGAAGAGATTCTGATGGGCTCGACCGATATCCGTGAGGAGATTCGTAGCGAGCGCATTTCTTCGGCCGTTTCTGCTGTGGCTTCGGTTCCGGCGGTTCGTGAGCACCTGATTGGCCTGCAGCGCTGGATGATTAACCACGCTATTAACGGCATGGTCGCTGAGGGTCGCGACATCACCACCGTAGTTGCCCCCGACGCTGATGCGCGCATCCTGCTGACTGCTTCTGAAGAGGTGCGCATGGCGCGCCGCGGCCTGGAGAACGCGGAGAAGTCCGGTGCTTCGGGTGACTTGAGCAAGCAGAT
This sequence comes from Rothia sp. HMSC065C12, assembly GCF_001812085.1. Classification (NCBI taxonomy): domain Bacteria; kingdom Bacillati; phylum Actinomycetota; class Actinomycetes; order Micrococcales; family Micrococcaceae; genus Rothia; species Rothia sp. HMSC065C12. The sequence continues at coordinate 171,875 of NZ_KV807676.1, read as the reverse complement.
CGCTGAGCGTGATGCGAAGGATTCGAAGGTCAATAACTTTATGGAAGCTGCCGAGGGCGTGACCCTGGTGGACAGCTCGGATCTTGATTTTAATGCGACGGTCTCTGCAGTGATTAACGCTGTGAATGACCAGTTGAAGGCGAAGCGCGAGGGCTAGGCTCCGCCGAAACGCTGGGGGAGTGGTGCAACCGCTCCCGAGAAGACGTTGAGCCGCGCTCGCGTGCTGACCGGTTGGTTGGGCGCGGGGGCGGGTAGAGAAAGGAATGCGCATGGCTGAGGACGCTATCCGCGACGATTACGAAGATAAGTACCTGGGCGGTGGCGAGGACGACGTTATCGAGCGCCTCGCTGAGATTGATGATGAGACCGCTGACCAGCGTGCTCAGGCTCTTCTTGAGGGTCTTGAGGATTACGACCTGGATGAAGAGGACCGCGCCCTGCTGGGTGCTTGGGGCTTCGACATTGAGGAAGAGGAAGAGCAGCTCGCTGATCCGGTAGTGGCGATTGTTGGCCGCCCGAATGTGGGTAAGTCGACCATCATTAACCGTATTCTGGGCCGCCGTGAAGCGGTGGTTGAGGATAAGCCGGGTGTGACTCGTGACCGCGTGTCCTATAAGGCTGAGTGGCTGGGTAAGAGCTTCACCCTGGTTGATACCGGTGGTTGGGAGTCTGACGCTCGCGGTATTGATGCTCAGGTTGCTGAGCAGGCTGAGATTGCTGTGGAGCAGGCCGATGTTGTGGTCCTGGTGGTTGACGCTCGCGTGGGTGTGACCGCTTCGGACGAGCAGATTGTGCGTATGCTGCGCCGCGTGAAGAAGCCGATCATTCTGATTGCTAACAAGATTGATGACGCTCACCTGGAGCCGGAGATTTATAACCTCTGGTCGCTGGGTATGGGTCAGCCGTTCCCGGTGTCGGGTCTGCACGGCCGTGGCCTGGCGGATGCTCTGGACGAGATCCTTGAGGTCATGCCGGAGCACTCGCAGTTCGCTCAGCCGGAGGCGCTGGGTGGCCCGCGTCGTGTGGCTCTGGTGGGTCGCCCGAACGTGGGTAAGTCGTCGCTGCTGAATAAGCTGGCTGGTTCTGAGCGTGCCGTGGTGAACGACCTGGCTGGTACGACTCGTGACCCGATTGACGAGATTATTGAGCTGGGCGGCTACCCCTGGCGTTTTGTGGATACCGCGGGTATTCGCCGTCGCCAGCACATGGCTAAGGGCGCGGAGTTCTACTCTTCGCTGCGTACTCAGACTGCTCTGGAGCGTTCTGAGGTTGCCGTGGTGCTGCTGGATGTTTCCGAGCCGATTTCTGAGCAGGACGTGCGCATCGTGCAGACCGTGATTGATTCGGGTCGTGCGATGGTCCTGGCATTCAATAAGTGGGATACCCTCGATGAGGATCGCCGCTACATGCTTGAGCGCGAGATTGAGCGCGACCTGGCGCACGTGCAGTGGGCGCCTCGCGTGAACATTTCGGCGAAGACCGGCTGGCACAAGGACAAGCTGGTGCCCGCCCTGGAGCACTCGCTGGAGTCGTGGGATTCGCGTATTCCGACCGGTCGCCTGAACGCGTTCCTGGGCGAGATTGTTGCTGCGCATCCGCACCCGCTGCGTGGTGGTAAGCAGCCGCGTATTCTCTTCGGTACTCAGGTGTCTTCGCGTCCGCCGAAGTTCGTGCTCTTTACTACCGGTTTCTTGGATCCGGGTTACCGTCGCTTCATTATGCGTCGTCTGCGTGAGACTTTTGATTTCACGGGTACTCCGATTGAGATTTCGATGCGTGTGCGTGAGCGTCGTTCCTTGGGTGAGCGTCAGAGCGCGAAGGCTAAGAAGGGCAAGAGCGGCCGCCGCTAGTAGCGGGGGTGTCTGCTTGATGCCGTGTTGCTGGGCTGGCCCTTTGTTAGGCTTGGCCCCCGCGTACCGGATTCTGTGCGGAAAATCTGTATGGAAATCTGCGAGGAAAAGATTTTTAAGATTTTTTCTAGAAATAGGGATTCTGGCTTGCGCGGGGGTTAAAAGCCCGGTATAGTTATTCGAGTGTTCAGGGGAAACCTTGAAAACAATATCGTGAATAACGAATCGGGTTGTGGCGCAGCTTGGTAGCGCACTTGACTGGGGGTCAAGGGGTCGCAGGTTCAAATCCTGTCAACCCGACAGATAAAGCTCCGGAAGGTTTTTCCTTCCGGAGCTTTTTTGTATGCCGTTTAGTGGTTTTATGGTTTGCCTGCTCGGGCGAGGAAACGCGGGAGTCGGCGCCAAAACACGGCTGGAAGCACCGAAGTGCGTTCTCTTCCTTGAGATGGCGGGGGAGGGGTCGGCATTGCACCTGTAAAGCGGTGGGGCTTTAGGTTAGTGTGCAATTATGAGCTTCGATCTAAATGTTGGAATATGCCCGATTTTGTGGGTGTTCGGTGGTACATTGGGTACACAAGGAATTGCGTTTTTGGGATTAGAGATTCATTATCCTGCCCCTGAAATTCCCTTGACAAATCAAGGAATATTTAGGTTTCTGTGACAAAAACGCCGTTTCAACACACTAAATTTCATAACCGCAAAACCAACACGAACCCAAGTGAAGGCATATATCCCCAAGGGATAGCGTCCTTAACGCATCAAACAGCTAGGTGTACGCACCTGCAACACACGGCACACACGCCGCCACACGCGTCGCTGGGAAGGTTTTGCGGCACGACACAATCCCGCCCCTGGGCGCGGAAAGGAACACAGTACATCATGTGGCAGCAAGTCTACGACCCGCTGAACTCGAGCGCACTCTCCGCACTCGTGGCAGCAGTCCCGATTATTTTCTTCCTTCTGGGCCTCACCGTCCTGAAGCTCAGCGGTATTAAATCTGCCGTTATCTCCCTCGTCATTGCACTGGTCATCGGTTGCGCTATCTTCGGCATGCCCATCACTGCCGGTGCAGGATCCATCCTCTACGGCTTCCTCTCGGGCATGTGGCCCATCGGCTGGATCGTGCTCATGGCAGTGTGGCTCTACCGCATTTCTGTGCGTTCCGGCGGCTTCGAAATTGTTCGCTCCTCCATCTCCTCCATCTCTACCGACCAGCGCATCCAGATGCTGTTGATCGCATTCTGCTTCGGCGGCTTCCTTGAAGGCGCTGCAGGCTTCGGTATCCCGATTGCTATCTGTGCTGCACTGCTCGTGTCCCTGGGTTTCAACCCGCTCAAGGCCGCAATGTTCGCACTGATTGCTAACGTGAGCTCCGGTGCATACGGCGCTATCGGTATCCCCGTGACCACCGCAGCAACCCGCGGCGGCGTGGACCTGCATGCACTGTCCATCGAAATGGTCCTGGTTATCCAGATCATGGCGGCTCTCATCCCCGTACTGCTTGTTGCTATTCAGGACGGTCTGCGCGGTATCCGCGAAGTCGGTCTGGTAGCACTGATTGTTGGTCTGATTTACTCTGGCGGCCAGTCTGTCCTGCTCGCAGGCCTCGGTAACCCCGAGCTCGTCGACATCATCCCGCCGCTGCTGGCTCTGATTGCTCTGGCACTCATCATGCAGAAGTGGCAGCCCAAGAACATCTTCCGTGAGCCCACCGCTCCCTCCCTGGAAGAGGTTGAGGCTCAGCAGAGCGTCAAGCACACCGGTGGCGAAATCCTCAAGGCATGGAGCCCCTTCGTCTACCTGTCCGTCGTGATTCTGCTCTGGTCCACCGCGATGAAGCCGCTCTTTGCTAAGGGGGGTCTGCTGGCCTTCAGTAACATCACCTTCCCCGTTCCGTGGCTGCACCAGACCATCCAGCAGACCGCACCGATCGTTGCAACCCCCAAGGCAATTGACGTGACCTACACCTGGAACATCATTGGTGCTTCCGGTACCGCAATTCTGGTGGCTGCAATCATCACCATCCTGACCTCCTCCATCAGCTGGGGCGAGGCTATCGAGGAACTCGGTGCAACCTGGAAGCAGCTGCAGACCCCGATCATCATGATCTGCCTGGTCATGTCCGTTGCTAACGTCATGAACTACGCGGGTATGATTACCTCCATCGCACTGGCTGTTGCCGCTGTGGGCGCAATCTTCCCGCTGCTGTCCCCGATCATCGGTTGGATCGGCGTGTTCGTGACCGGCTCTGTGGTGAACAGCAACATCCTCTTCGCCGGCCTGCAGGCTACCACCGCACATCAGATTGGTGTCAGCCAGACCCTGCTGATTGCATCTAACACCGCCGGTGGTGTGATGGCGAAGATTGTTTCCCCGCAGTCCATTGCAATTGCTGCTGCTGCTGTGAACAGCTCCGGCGAGGAATCCAAGATTACCTCCATGGCAATCAAGTACAGCGCAATCCTGCTGGCTATCACCTGTGTTTGGAGTTACGTTCTGTCCCTGGTTGTTTCCTAAACAGCGTGAAGCTCCGATGCGTGTAACCTGCCTTCCCTGAAAGGTGAGGTACCGCGACACGGTTTAGCGAAAGCCCCCTTCTACTTCGGTAGGAGGGGGCTTTCGCGTTTCTGTATTTGTGGGCTGGGGGAGGTGTAAATATGCATATAAGTTTCATTTGTGCACACTTAAGGTCATCCTATCCTGAAGTCTTGGGAGAGACCTGTTAGCTTAAACAGATAAAGTCATGAGCACCTAGTGAGTGGGAAAGACTTCGTTCACCACCGTCTCGCTAGGGTGTATCGCCGCGGCAAATCACCAGGCAGTCAGAATCTCAAGACCATCACGCTTCACCGATGGACCCATCCACGACGTATGGACGGGCCCATCGGTTTTTATGCGGCCCAAACGCTTCCATACAGCGCAGACGCCGTACCGGAAGAAGCGACCGCTAATACACACAGACCGAAAGGAACACCCGCCCCAATGTGGCAGCAAACCTACGACCCGCTGAACTCACCGGTGCTCTCCGCGCTGGTTGCCGCAGTGCCCATCATCCTCTTCCTGCTGGGCCTGACCGTCCTGAAACTCAGCGGCCTCAAATCAGCACTGCTGACCCTCGGCACCACCCTCATCATCGGTTGCGCCATCTTCGGCCTGCCCATCACCGCAGGTGCCGGTTCCATCCTCTCCGGCTTCCTCTCGGGCGCATGGCCCATCGGCTGGATCGTGCTCATGGCGGTGTGGCTCTACCGCATCGCCGTACGCGCCGGTAACTTCGACATCGTGCGTTCCTCCGTCTCCTCCATCTCGAACGACCAGCGCATCCAGGTGCTGCTGATTGCCTTCTGCTTCGGTGGCTTCATCGAAGGCGCAGCAGGCTTCGGCATCCCGATCGCTATCTCTGCGGCACTGCTGGTATCCCTGGGCTTCAACCCCCTCAAGGCATCTATGCTGGCGCTGGTAGCTAACGCCGCATCCGGCGCATACGGTGCTATCGGTATCCCCGTGACCACCGCAGCTAAGGTTGGCGGCCTGGACACCGCACACCTGTCCGCAGGCATGGTTCCGGTACTGCAGATCTTCGTCGCCTTCGTGCCGCTGCTGATGGTCGCAATCCAGGACGGTATGCGCGGCATCCGCGAAGTCGGCCTGGTCGCACTCATGACCGGCATCATCTTCTCCGGCGGTCAGGCAGCTATCCTGATGCTGCTCGGCTCGCCCGAACTGGTCGACATCATCCCGCCGCTGCTGTCCCTGGTGGCGCTGGCGCTCGTGATGCAGAAGTGGCAACCCAAGCACATCTACCGTGAACCCACTGCACCCAGCCTCGAAGAAGCCCAGGCTCAGCAGAACGTCAAGCACACCGGTGGCGAGATTGTTAAGGCGTGGAGCCCCTTCATCTTCCTCTCCGCAACCATCCTGCTCTGGTCCACTGCCCTGAAGCCGATTTTCGCAACCAACGGCCCGCTGGGTGCTGCAACCCTGGCGTTCCCCATCCCCGGCATTCACGAAGCCATCACCACCGGTACCGGCAAGACCGTGACCGCGATGTTCTCCTGGAACACCCTGGGAGCATCCGGCACCGCAATTCTGGTGGCGGCACTCATCACCATCCTGACCTCCTCCATTAGCTGGGGTGAAGCCTTCGAAGAACTTGGCGGTACCTGGAACCAGCTGAAGATGCCGATCCTCATGATCTGCCTGGTCATGTCCGTCGCAAACGTCATGAACTATGCCGGTATGACTACCTCCATCGCTCTGGCGCTCGCGGCAGCCGGCCCGGTCTTCCCGCTGCTGTCCCCGATTATCGGTTGGATTGGCGTGTTTGTGACCGGTTCCGTGACCAACGCTAACGTGCTCTTCGCGGGCCTGCAGTCCACCACCGCAGCCCAGATCGCTGTTGACCCGACCCTGCTCGTGGCCGCAAACACCGCCGGTGGCGTGATGGGCAAGATCGTCTCCCCGCAGTCCATCGCGATTGCGGCGGCGGCTGTGAACAGCGCAGGCGAGGAATCGAAGATTACCTCCATGTCCATCAAGTACAGCGCTATTCTGCTGGGCCTGGTCTGCGTCTGGTCCTTCGCGCTGTCGCTCATGGCTGGCTAACACTCATGGCTGGCTAAAGCCATTCGTGAGTCTCATATCGGGGCAGATAGCAATAAGACGCTGAACCCCTAATGATTCTGAGGTAAAGCCCCCTTCTCGACCCGTGCGGTCGGGGAGGGGGCTTTGTCTTACCTGCCGCCGTATAAGTTTGGCTCGGGCAGTAGAAAGGGACTGAGCGGAGAAAAAACTACCGACAAGGACTAAATCGTAATGACTCTTAACTAGCGTTTCACACTGTAAAAGCACCCAGTACCTAGCAAAGGACCCACCTGCCACAGTGATACAGTTCTCAGTGGGCATTGGCGCCGTAGGCGAGAGCACGAGCTAAGGAACTTTTAGCTTCGAGGCCTCCAACGAGAGAACCAACGCCCCGCATCGTGGAAATATCCTTCCCCGCGCCCCCTGCCTTCAGCCAAGGCTACAACACAGACACATGATGTTGCTACGCCTTTCACGTTCAGGGACCCTCAGCGGTAGATGCGTCGTGAGGCTACGCCTCGTACTACCCCATAAGGGCAGGCGGACGCACCCTACAGCGGCATCCAAACCGCTGTAGGTACACCCTGCGGCGAGGAAGGACATACCACTCTCATGTGGTCGCAGACCTACGATCCCCTCAACTCCCCGGTGCTCTCTGCACTTGTAGCGGCATCCCCCATTATTCTTTTTCTACTCTGCCTCACGGTTTTCAAACTCAGCGGCATCAAATCAGCGCTAATCACCCTAGCCCTGACCCTGTGCATCGCACTCGGAGTCTTCCACCTGCCCTGGACAGCAGCCGCAGGTTCTATTTTCTACGGATTCCTCTCAGCGCTATGGCCTATTGCATGGATTGTGCTCATGGCAGTGTGGCTCTACCGCATCGCGGTGCGCAGCGGAAAATTCGCCATCGTGAGGTCCTCTGTTTCCTCAATCTCAGCGGACCAGCGCATCCAGGTGCTACTCATCGCCCTCTGCTTTGCCGGGTTTATTGAGGGTGCGGCGGGCTTCGGCATCCCGATTGCTATTTCTGTGGCGCTACTGGTTGCCCTGGGCTTCAACCCGCTCAAAGCCGCTATGCTCTCCCTGGTCGCTAACGCCACCGTGGGCGCCTACGGTGCGGTCGGTATTCCTGTGACCACCGGTGCCGCTATCGGTAACGTAGACCTGGGGCACCTATCCAACCAGATGGTTTGGGTCCTGCAGATCTTTGCGGCCCTCGTACCCGTGCTCGTGGTAGCTATTCAGGACGGTCTGCGCGGCATTCGTGAGGTAGGCTTAGTAGCGCTCGCAACCGGTATCGTGATTTCTGGCCTGCAGAGCATCATGCTGTGGGTCCTGCAGGACCCCGAGCTCATCGGCATTGTGCCGCCCCTTGTCGGCCTGGTGTTCCTGGCAGTAGTGATGCGTTTCTGGCAGCCCAAGAACATCTATCGCGAGCCCACCGCACCGACTCTAGAAGAGCTCTCCGCACAGGACGAACCGACGTACACCCTGCGCGAAGTTGCGAGCGCCTGGAGCCCCTTCATCTTCCTTTCCATCACCATCCTGCTCTGGTCCACCGTGCTGCGCCCCGTCTTTGACCATAACGGAGCCCTGGGTTTTGCAAACCTGAGCTTCCACGTGCCCGGTATCCACCATCAGATCGGCGACGGTGAAGGCCTCGCTATCCACGCAGTCTTCAACTGGAACATTCTGGGTGCGGCGGGTACCGCCATTTTGGTGGCGGCTCTGCTCTCTGCGTTCACTTCGAAAATTACCGTCCGTGAGACTCTGGAAGAACTCAACGGCGCATGGCAGCAGTTGAAGAAGCCCATCTACATGATTTGCCTGGTCATGTCCGTAGCAAACCTCATGAACTACGCGGGCATGACCTCCTCCATCGCTCTGGCGGTAGCTACCGCGGGTGCACTCTTCCCGCTCTTCTCGCCCATAATCGGCTGGGTTGGCGTGTTCGTGACCGGTTCGGTGACCAACAACAACGTGCTCTTCGCCGGTCTGCAGGCAAGCACCGCGCATCAGATTGGTGTAGCCCCCGCCATACTGGTTGCAGCCAATACCTCTGGTGGCGTGATGGGTAAGATTGTGTCCCCGCAGTCGATTGCGGTGGCGGTTGCCGCCGTGAACGAGGCAGGGCAGGAGTCGAAGGTTACCTCCATAACCATCAAGTACAGTCTCTTCCTGCTGGTACTGCTGTGCATGTGGACGTACCTGCTCACGCTCATCGTGCACTAGGCTTTTAAGCGACTTTTCCTGTCTTCGAGGAAGAACCGGAGAGATACGCAGAACGCTCGTTGCGAGGTCATGTCGCGGTGAGCGTTCGCCGTATCTGAGGTACCCAATGTCATACGATGCGGATAATCCACTCGGCAGGAGTAGAATTAGTGTTTGTGCCCACACACCGGAGACGTGCACAGGAGAGGCTGCCCGGCTGTTATCTGTGCGTTACTCGCTCGCCCGCTGCGTGAGACACACGGCTAACAGATGACCTACTACTCAAGGAGAAACAATGCAGGCACTCGCAACGGTCACCACCGTTTTTGCCTTCGTAGCAATCGCTATTCACGTGTACATCTGGATTATCGAATCCTTCCTCTGGACTAAGCCCAAGGGCCGCGAAACCTTCGGAATGACCGAAGAATTCGCCGAGTCCACCAAGGAGATGGCGGCAAACCAGGGCCTGTACAACCTGATGCTCGCCTGGATCGCCGCAACCGGTTTGCTCGCTTTCTGGTTCGGTTCCCCGCAGGTGGGTGTGGCACTCATGTTCGCAGGCCTGGGCTCCATGGCGATTGCCGGTGTCTACCTGTTCCTCACCTCCCCGAATAAGCGTAAGCCGGCACTGATTCAGCTGACCCCGCCGCTGCTGTCTTTGATCTTCCTCTTCGTGATGATCTAACCCTGTGACGACCTAATTCAGAGCGGAACATCTCAACGTATAGAAGCCGCGTGCTTACTTCTACGAAGTGGCGCGCGGCTTTTCTGCGCCCTTAGACGCGAGCACGCCGAGTGAGGGGAGCTTAGGGCGAGGGGGCTTAGGTAAAGAGCCCCGAACAGCCTCGCCGATGCGAACCCACCAGGTGAGCGTCGACCATACCGACCGCGCACATGAGCGCATAGGCGGTCACCGGACCCAAGAACACACCTCCTAGAGCTTTAAAAGATTTGGCAAGAAGCGCGGACTCGGGTGTATCTGTCGGAATATCGTCCAGGGTATGCGGTGCGATAGTCTCGCGCGGCGCGAAGGACCACAGCCACGCCGGCAGCCCGCCCGGTACACGCGTGCCATCGGATAGGGTGCGCTCGCGCATCCGGTCCAAATCTTCATCGCGGAGCGTACGAACTCGACGGCGGCAGGCATTCGGCGCTTCAACGCTATCCGTATTGGTCGGGGTAGAAGAGTGGGTGATAAGGGGAAGATGAACATCCTCTGCGGAGGCGTCACGCGGCGTGGCGGCAAGCTCACGCATCCGAAGGGTCAATTGTGCATTGGAGATGACCGCGCGAATCTTCCGCTCGTTACGGATAATCTCTTCGTCCTGGAGGAGTCGCGCAACATCCTGGTCGGTGAACGCGGCCACGCGTTCGGGATCGAACCCCTCGAAAGCGCGACGAAATGCCTCACGGCGGGCAAGAATCGTGCGCCAGGAGAGGCCCACCTGAAAAGCTTCGAGGCTCAGGGCTTCGAAGAGTCCCCGCTCATCGGTGACGGGCATGCCCCATTCGGCGTCGTAGTAGTCGCGCAGAAGCTTATCGGTCACCCACATGGGGTAGCTCGGGGTGTTTTCGAGGGGGTTGGCGGGAATAGTAGGTTGCGAGGTCACGGTTTCTCCTCTCTGAGATTGCTGTGCTCATCCGAGTATTTCGGAAGCATGTTCTACTTAAACACTAGCCCTAGCGTGAGTAAATCGCAAGTATATTCGATTATGTGTCGTGGTGCAGAGCAACGAAACCGAAAACAGGTACGACAGAGGGCGGAGCCTGCATCCGATGCACGCTCCGCCCTCTGATAAGTCTCAATCACTGCCGGGTGACCTAGCTAGAAGAGCCGCGCCTCCCGCACCTCTTCCGGCTCCTCCAGATCGAGAAGGAACTGCTTACGCTCAACACCGCCAGCGTAGCCAGTCAAACTACCATCAGCACCAATAACGCGGTGACACGGAATCATAATAGAAACCTTATTGCGGCCGACCGCCTGCCCCACAGCCTGCGCCGGAGCACCGGGGCCAACCGCACGCGAAATCTCACCGTAAGTGGTGGTGTACCCGGCAGGAACAGTCTTCAGGTGCTCCCACACAATCAGCTGAAAATCGGTGCCCTCAGGATCTAGCGGCAACGTAAAAGAAGTGCGCTTGCGCTCAAAATACTCGGAGAGCTCTGCCGCAGCACGCGACAGCAGCTGTGCCGCAGCATACTTGCCGGTAGGCTCTTCACCTTCAGTAGCGCTGTGATCCCGCAGGTAGGCGTCAGGATTCTCAATCAGTCCACCAAGCTCATGAGGGAGCGGAAAATGCGCCTGGTCCTCGTACCAGATGCCGACAACCGCATCCGCGCGGGCGGCGATGTAGAGAGTGCCCACGGGGCTTGCGTAGCGCGTGTACCAGCGCGCGAGCGCTTCCGGCGGCTGCGGCGAATCGGTCGCTTTGGTCATGCTCTTCCTCGTAGGCTCCAGGGCGTGTACTGCAGATGGTATTAGAGATAAATATCCCTTTCAACCATCATAGGGGAGGGGTGCCTCCGTACCGTACCCGTAGCGGGTTTTGTCTATAACTGGCCGTTATGTATGAGGTTTATACCCCTGTGTTTATACCCCCTGGGAAGCATCTCAGGATGCCCCGTCAATTTTGCCTGAACCTGAAGAGCTGGCATTCTGTGAAGTACACACCGATACACCGCAATTCAATACTCCGGCTTCTCCACCCCGCAGCGGGTAGGGGATGGCCTGTGTTTCTCGTGCCTCAACGATGGGTTCAACGACGACTGAAATTGCAAGGAGAAACATGGAAGAGCTGAAAGACATCCGCCGGCAACTCAAGGAAAACCCGGAGAGCCGAGAACTCAATAACCGTTACGCGCAGGCGTGCCTCGACATTGCGAAAGAATATACCGTTACGTCCCAGGGACATATCTTTATTTGCTCGCCCTCAGATTTAGAAGCTGTACGGTACATCATGGCCAAGATCCCTAACGCTTCGCCTCTAGACGGCGAAACCTTGCAGGAATACAAACGCCTGGAGAGAGCCGTTACCCAAGCTCGTATGAATAGAGGCAAGCCCGGTAGCAAGATGGGCATTTACTATGCCCTCATCCTTTTTATGGTGATGCCTTCCATGGCGGCACCAGTCCTTCTGTTATGGGAACTCACCGTGCTTGGCTCAGACCACACCCGCGACCCGAGAGCTCTTATTTACCTGATTCCTGTCGCTCTCATTACCGCTGCGCTTCTCTGGGTTGGGTGGCTTTTTGAACGAATCCCCGGCTGGAAATATAACGCTCTGATCGTCGAAAAGAACAAAAAGATAGAACTAGCCAGAGCCGAAGCTGAAACACGTCAAAGTACTGACTCAAACCGTTCAGACATGGTTGCAGTATCGGACTCTGAACCGCAATCTTAAAGTAAATGTGCCGCCTCACCGGTATCAGTGAGGCGGCACATTTATGCTGTCTAAGGGAAGAGAAGCACGCTACTTAGCGGCTACTCCATCAGCGTTGCCCTCGGCGTGGTGCAGATGCGGCAGGTGAGTCGAGTGTAGGTCGTGACCGAGCACATCGTGCGCGTCCGGGTCCTCGTTCGGGAGCACGTGCGAGTACTTGGAGTAGTAGCGGTACAGCGCGTAGGCGCCAATCACCGTCAGCACGATAGCAATGCCCAGAGCCCACGGCACAGCGGCGGCAGAATACATAACAGAGAAGAGCACCAACAACCAGGAGAGAGCAGCTGCAAGAACTGAAACGTTCATAGCAATAATTGCAAGCTTACGGCGACGGACATCAACCATAATCGGTGCGGGAAACCCGCTCCCTCCTTCCAACGGAGCCTCTCTCCGTTCTCACGACCACCGGAAGGTGCCAGATGCGTAACTAACCGCCATCTTCGGTGGTCAGAATAGAATCAATAAGCCTATATATCTATGATACGGCGCTTGAAGTAGACATCAAAGGTTTACAAACACCATTAGAGCAACCCCACATAACAGGTGAACGGGTATCTCAACAAGGGGCATAAAACCAGTGATTTTTACAGCGAGAACTGCAACACGAAAAGCGAACCCCACTCATCGTTAACGCAGAGAACCCAGTAACAAGAGATAAAAGTCCGTCCGCCGCGGTACGTGAAGCACCACGGCGGACGGGAGCGTAAATAAAGTATCAGCGCGAACCGTCGGCTCCTGTCAGGACAGCGCATGAATATGTCGCGTACGCGTCCTGTGCGGTATTGACACCTCACGAACAATACCGCGCCAGGTGATCGGCGGAAGATACCAAATTTACAAAAACCAACGGTACCCCAGCACTAATTTTTGTAGAAATTACGCCGCAATAAACGCTGAATTGAGCGTCATAAAACAGCGAAAAGCCCCGGCTGCTTCAACCCCATAGCGGGGGAGAAGTAGCCGGAGCTTCGCTAGTACGCGGGCTGTGCCGTTAGGCAACGGGTGCTGCGATTAGGCGGTCGGAACGTCCTCGTCAACCCACTCGAGGGTGCGGGAGACAGCCTTCTTCCACAGGCGGTACTGGCGGTCAACCTCTGCGGGCTCCATGGAGGGTAGCCAGCGCTTATCTTCAACCCAGTTGTCCACAACGTCCTGCTCGCCGGTCCAGAAACCAACAGCGATACCTGCAGCGTATGCTGCGCCCAGAGCGGTGGTCTCAACAACCTTCGGGCGGATCACGGGAACGCCGAGGATGTCAGCCTGGAACTGCATTAGGAACTCGTTAGCGGTCATGCCGCCGTCCACGCGCAGCTCGGAGAGCTCAACACCGGAGTCAGCGTTCATTGCGTCCAGAACCTCGCGGGTCTGGAATGCGGTTGCCTCCAGTGCCGCACGCACGATGTGTGCACGGTTCACGTAGCGGGTCAGACCAACGATGACGCCGCGAGCGTCGGAACGCCAGTGAGGTGCGAACAGGCCGGAGAATGCGGGAACAACGTAGCAGCCGCCGGAGTCCTTGACGGAGGTCGCCAGTTCCTCAGACTCTGCAGCGTGCTCAATCATGCGCAGGTTATCGCGCAGCCACTGGATTAGGGAGCCGCTCATTGCGACCGAGCCTTCCAGAGCGTAGACGGGTGCTGCATCGCCAATCTTGTATGCGACGGTGGTCAGCAGACCGTTGTTGGAGAAGACGGGCTCGTTGCCGGTGTTCATGAGCATGAAGTTACCGGTACCGTAGGTGTTCTTCGCCATGCCCTTCTCGAAGCAAGCCTGACCGAAGGTTGCAGCCTGCTGGTCACCGAGGATACCCGCGATGGGGGTGCCGCTGAGCAGACCGGTTGCGCGGCCGAAGCCGTACACCTCGGAGGAGGACTTGATTTCGGGCAGCATGCTCATGGGGATACCCATGTCTGCAGCAATCTGCGGATCCCATTCGAGGGTGCGGATGTTCATCAGCAGGGTACGGGACGCGTTGGTTACGTCGGTGACGTGAACACCGCCGTCAACACCACCGGTCAGGTTCCAGACCAGCCAGGTGTCGGTGTTGCCGAAGAGCAGGTCGCCGCGCTCTGCGCGCTCGCGTGCGCCTTCAACGTTGTCCAGGATCCACTTGATCTTGGGGCCGGAGAAGTAGGTGGAGAGGTTCAGGCCGACGATGTCGTGGTACTTGCCAACACCCTCTTCGCCTGCGAGCTCTTCAACGATTTCCTGGGTGCGGGTGTCCTGCCAGACGATTGCGTTGTAGACGGGCTCACCGGTGTTCTTGTCCCACACGACGGTGGTTTCGCGCTGGTTGGTGATGCCGACTGCAGCGATTTCGTGGTGGTTGACTTCGCCGTTTGCCATAGCCATTGCTACGACCTTACGGACGTTCTGCCAAATTTCGGTTGCGTTGTGCTCGACCCAGCCGGCCTTGGGGAAGATCTGCTCGTGCTCGAGCTGGCCCTGAGCCACGTTTTCGCCCGCCTTGTTGAACAGGATTGCGCGGGAGCTGGTGGTGCCCTGGTCGATGGAGAGGATGTACTTGCGTTCGACGTTGAGGGTTGCGGAGTGCAGAGAAGTCGTCATTGATTTTTCCTTAGAACAAAAGAACGGGGGTATTAGAGAGGTTTAGAGGGGCAGAACTGCCGGAACGATCAGGCCTGCGAGGATAGCGCCGATGATCGGGCCAACAACCGGAACCCATGCGTAAGACCAATTGGAGCCGGTCTTGCCGGGGATGGGCAGGAAGGTGTAGGCGATACGGGGGCCGAGGTCACGGGCGGGGTTGATAGCGTAACCGGTTGCGCCACCGAGGCTCATACCGATAGAAACAACGACCAGGGCAACAGCCAAGGGGCCAATCTGGGCGGGGGTCTTACCGGATGCGATGATCCAGCCAATCAGGACGAAGGTGCCGATAATCTCGGTGAGCAAGTTCCAGCCGTAGGACTTGATGGCGGGGCCGGTTGCGAAGATGCCGAGGCGGTCGCCCGGGTCCTCATCGAAGTGCTTCTTGTAAGTCAGGTAGGCTGCGGTTGCACCAGCCATTGCGCCGAGCATCTGAGCGACGATGTACAGGGCGATGTTGCCTGCGGTTGCGGGAACGCCGGTTGCCAGGTCGCGGCCAGCGGTTGCCAGGCCAACGGTCACAGCGGGGCTCAGATGTGCACCGGAGAGGAAGGAGAGGTATACGGCGGTGAACACTGCCAGACCCCAACCGAAGGTGATAACAACCCAGCCTGCGTCCTTAGCGTAGGACTTCTTGAGGGTCACTGCGGCACATACGCCGGCACCGAGCAGAATCAGGATAAAGGTGCCGAAGAATTCGGAAGCGAAGATTCCGAGGGGGGTGGGGGCCCCGGATGCATCCACGAGTGCGGATGAACCGGCTGCAAGTACAGTTCCTGCGGAAGCAAGAAGAGACATTGATGCTCCTTGAAGACGAAGCGTCTGGAAGGCAAGCGAACCGATGCTTGTTTGTTCCTGTGCCGTCCTCCCCGCAATGCGGTTTTGGGGCACAACGCTGTGCTGAAATGTGTAGCGGTTGCTACGAAAATATTGGTTGAATGTCTGAATGGGAAGCAGATTGCACTGTGGGTTAGTCCTGTATTTAGCGCTCTGCTTCTTGTGCAGGGGGTTTATCGTAAACGGTTATTTAACCGTCCGTCCACCCCTCACCGAAAATATGAGTTAGCCCATATCGGTGAGGGGCGAATGGTCGGTTCGTACCAAATAATCGGTTACGAAAGGTATGTGTGGAATCTCTAAGGATTAGAGCTTCACACGAGGTGCCACGGGGGTGACAGCCTCAATCTTTGCCGATGCCTCAGCATCGGTGGAGGTGGACTCTGCCTCGCGCATTGCTGCAACGCGTGCGGCGTAGAGGTCGAGTTCTTCCTTGACCTTCTTGTCGTCCCAGCCGAGCTCGGCACGCAGGATGTCGAGGATTTCCTCCGCTGCTGCCAGGCCGCGGTCGCGCTGCTCGAGGTCGAGGCGTACGCGGCGGACCAGAACGTCCTCCAGGTGCAGGGCACCTTCGTAGCGGATAGCGAAGACGACGTCTGCACGCAGGAACTGGGGTGCCTTAGCCAGGGGAGCGCCGAGGGAGGAATCTGCATCGATGAGGGCGCCAAGGTCCTCAATCTGTGCGCCGTAACGCTCGAGTAGGTGGGTGATACGGGCCTCGTCCCAGCCGTAACGCTCGGCGTAGCGTGCACGGTTAGCAGCGATTGCGTGGTAGCCGTCTGCGCCGACCAGGCCGATGGTTGCGGTCACGGAGGGGTTCTGCTTAGCCTGCTCGCCCAGTGCGAAGTCGACAGCGTCGGCAGCCATGACACGGTAGGTGGTGAGCTTGCCGCCTGCGATGGCGCTCATGCCGGGTGCAACCTCGGTCACGGTGTGCTCGCG
Organism: Rothia sp. HMSC065C12; assembly: GCF_001812085.1. Lineage (NCBI taxonomy): Bacteria > Bacillati > Actinomycetota > Actinomycetes > Micrococcales > Micrococcaceae > Rothia > Rothia sp. HMSC065C12. The sequence goes on along the minus strand of NZ_KV807676.1, from coordinate 155,398 downwards.
GGAAACCTTGGTGGATGCTGCACCGTCCTTGACCTTGGGCTGCAGCAGCGGACGAAGACCGGTGTAGGTGCCGATGATGTCCTCACGGGTCAGCGGGTTAGCGATCAGCTTGTTCGCCTGCATCAGGACGTAGTCGATGTCCTTGCTGGTTGCGACGGGGCGCTCGCGGTCCTCGGCGTAGGGGGTGTCGGTGGTGCCAATGATCCAGTAACGCTGCCAGGGGATGATGAAGAGAACGGACTTCTCGGTCTTGGTGAAGATACCGCTGGTTGCGTTGATGCGGTCGCGGGGAACCACGATGTGAATACCCTTGGATGCCAGAACCTCCAGGCCACCCTCGGGGTTAGCCAGGGATTCGGACTCTTCGGTCCACACGCCGGTTGCGTTGATGACGTGCTTTGCGCGCACGTTCAGGCGCTCGCCGGTCTCCAGGTCTGCCAGCTCTGCACCGATGACGCGGCCGGATGCGTCCTTGGTGAAGCCGACAACCTGGGTGCGGGATGCAGCCAGTGCGCCGTAGCTTGCAGCGGTGCGGACGACGTCGATGACGAGGCGTGCGTCGTCAACGCGTGCGTCGTAGAACTGGATTGCGCCGCTGAATGCGGAGTCCTTGATGTCGGGGAAGACGGTCTTGGTGCCGGCCTTGGTGAAGTGACGCTGGGAGGGGACGCCCTTGTTGCCGCGGGATCCGAGGAATGCCAGGGTGTCGTACATGCCGATGCCGATTGCGGAGTATGCGCGCTCGATGACGGGCATCTTCAGAGGCCACAGGAAGGGCTGTGCGTGCACGAGGTGGGGTGCAATCTTGTTCAGCAACAGGCCGCGCTCGGTGAGAGCTTCGGTCACGAGCTTGAAGTCGAGGTTGTAGAGGTAGCGCAGGCCACCGTGAACGAGCTTGGAGGACCATGCACTGGTGCCTGCAGCCCAGTCACCTGCTTCGACGATGCCGGTGCGCAGACCGCGGGTTGCTGCGTCGAGGGCAATACCTGCACCGGTAATGCCGCCGCCCACAACCAGGATGTCGAGTTCTTCGTTGACCATGCTCTTGAGGGCCTTGGCGCGGGACTCAGCGGTCAGCTGGGACTGCTGTGCAATGTGCTGGGAGCTCATGTATTGCTCTTTCTTGTCGTGCCGCGTGAGCGGCGTGGGGTTTCATCTTGCAAATAGTAAAACCCAATGGTGAAATAATAACCAAGCCACATGAACGGATTTTCATCGGAGGTCTGTACTCAATGAACGAACGCACTAACCACACATATGAGGCAGCGCAGCTGTACTACATCCACAACATGACGATGGACGCTATCGCGGCTCGTCTGGGGGTTTCTCGAGCCACTGTGTCACGTCTGCTTAAAAGTGCTCGTGAGAGCGGCATGGTACAGATCCGTCTAGATGATTCCTTCCGCGCCCGCAGCGAGCTTGAGCGCCGCATCGGTGAGCGCTATAAGGTGCGCGTTACTCTCGTGAACGTGCGCCCGGATGCTACCCCCATTGCCCGTATGAGTCAGGTATCCCGTACTGCGGCGGCTCTACTTGACTCCCTGATTGATAATGGAACGAGCCTGGGTGTGGCGTGGGGTTCGACCATGACTGAGATTTCTCGTCATCTGCCGCGCCGCCCGCTGAAGGGCGTGACTGTCGTGCAGATGAACGGCGCCGGTAATGCGCACCATTCGGGTATTCCGTACCTGGGCTCTCTGCTGGGGCAGCTGGTGAATGCTTATGATGCGCAGGCGATTCACTTCCCTGTTCCCGCGTTCTTTGACTATGCGGATACGAAGACCGCCATGTGGCGTGAGCGTAGCGTTCAGAAGAATTTGCATGCTCAGCATAATGTTGACCTCGCTATTTTTGGTGTGGGTGCTTTTGGTGGCCCTATTCCTTCTCACGTGTATTCGGGTGGCTATTTTGAGGCGCAGGAGCAACGTCAGCTGCGTGAGCTGGGCGTTGTGGGGGATATGTGCACGATTCTTCTGCGTGAGGACGGCTCGTGGGCTGATCTTGAGTTGAATAAGCGTGCGTCCGGTCCGACTCCGAAGGAGCTGGCTCGTATTCCGCGCCGTATTTGCGTTGCGTCCGGTACCCATCGTGTGCGTGCCCTGCGTGGTGCCTTGCGTACGGGTGCGATTACTGACTTGGTTCTTGATGACGCGCTGGCAAAGGCGCTCATGGAGAAATAGCTAAAAATAATCGCCGCGGGTATGAGGGCCTGTGGCGATGGGGGAAAGGGGCACATTGAATCTGAAAAGGTAGTGCTTGAGAGCTTTCCTGGTGAAGCTCTCAAGCGCCGCATGAACAATGTTTCAAGGTGCCCTTTAGTGTCGTCAAAAACTGCTTTCTGACCCTACAATGTGAAACGTTTGCGCATGTGAAAGTGCATATTTGTGCACTCCATTGAAGGTGTGCGCCACTCACCGTTAGAAAGAACCAACCATGACCCCCACCTATAACGCCCAGGTGAATCCGCACCTGGGCGCACCCGGCATTACCACCATGCACGGTGATGCCCAGTCCTCTGACGCTACTCCTCTTGCTGGCCCCGGCGCTGGCGACTGGAAGATTACCGGCACGAAGCTCGGCGGCGCCTGCCCGACGATCCTTGCCGGACGCGACGGCTTCATTCAGGTGCTCTGCACCCAGGTCTTCGCCCACGGCGAGTTCATTACCCCGAAGCTCTCTATCCTTGACCCGCATACCGGCCGCGAGCTCTCCCACTTGGACATCCCGAAGGGCGCACTGCTCGGTGGTGTGTATGCCTACCTTGACGCGCAGGACCGCATGGTTTTGGTGGATGGCTCTCAGTGCCTGCTACGCCTCTCCCACTCTGCTGACGGTCGCAGCATCCGAGTTGATGAGCGTATTGACCTGAGCCGCATGCTCGCGCAGAGTGCCAATGACGCTGTGGTCGGTCTGGTACCCGACTGGTCCGGCCGCATTTGGGTTGCGACGAAGAACGGCTACATTGCGGTGATTGATTCTGCCCGCGGCACGATTCGCTCGATGCGCCTGAATAAGGCGTCGATTGCGGGTGAGCGTATTGATAACTCGATTTCGGCGTGCCCGCAGGGCGTGAGCGTGGTGACTTCTCACGCTATTTATATGCTGAACGCTACTGCAACCGGTGCGCCCACCCTCAAATGGTGGCATGCGTACGACCGCGGTAGCGCCCGCAAGCCGGGTAAGCTCGCGTGGGGTTCCGGTGCCTCCCCGACGTTCTTTGGCCCGAACGGTTCGGATTACGTGATGCTGACCGATAACTCTGATATTCAGGAGTCGGTCATTGTGTACCGCACTGATAACGGTGCGAAGGTCGGTAGCGCCGGCCTGTTTACTGCCGGTACCTCTGGCACTGAGAATTCTATGATTGGTGTGGGTAACACGATGGTCGGTGCAAGCACCTACGGCTACCCCTACCCGAAGTACCCGGAGGGTGCCGGCCCGTCGGTTCCTGCGAACGCGCTTTTTGCTCCCGGTATGGAGCGTTGGGATATTACCAATCGCGGTCTGCGTAAGATTTGGGATCGTAAGGACGTATACTCTTCGGCTGTTCCTCGCTATTCCACCGCTGACGGTCTAATTTACACCTGTGAGCGTCGCCGCGGCCCGGCTGGTTTAGCGAATGGTGCCTACGCGTGGGCTGTCGCGCTGGACATGGAAACCGGTAAGACGATGCACGAGCAGCGCCTGCCTCAGCATGTGAGCCTGCTGCTTGGCGGTGGCGACACCCTGCAGATGGTGGGCACGATTGACCGTTACGGCACTTGGTGGCAGGGCACGATTAGCGGCGTGTACCGTATCGCGAAGGCTTAGGGGAGTAGAAAATGACTAAGAATAATCTGATGAACGCTTCTCGCCGTACCGCGTTGAAGGTTGCGGGCGCTTCGGCTGCCCTGGTGGCTGGCGGCGTGAGCGCTGCGGAGGCGGCAACTCGTTCGGGCGGTAAGCGCGCTCGCGTGACCCCGGTGACCCAGCGTCCTGGCGGACAGCGTGGCGGGCAGCGCGGTCAGCACGGCGGTGGACAGCACGGTGGCGCGGCGAGTTCCGCTCTGGCGCAGGTGCCGATACGCTATAACGAGTCGTGCATCCGCCTGGAGTTGAAGGCTGCTAACGGTGTGCAGGCTGTGCCTTTGCAGAGTCAGCCGGCGCGTACTGTTGCTTTCCGGAATCTGCCGACTCGCCTGAGCATTATTAATGAGGGCAATTCGACGCTGCCGGTGGGTACTCGCCTGATGGTGCGTGCTCGCGCGCAGGACCCGAAGACTGGTTTGTTGTTGAAGCCAGCGGTGACTCTTCGTGTTTCCTCGGGTCAGGCGGTGCTGCCTTCGGGTAACCTGGGTGCTTCGGCCCTGGTGGCTCCTGTGGATGCTCTGAATCTTGATGCGGTGCGCCGTAGCGAGCAGACCGGTCAGGCTGGTGCCGGTAGCGAGAACGTTCTGGAGTTGCGCACTGCTATTCCTCGCGGTCATCGCCTGGATGTTCAGCTGAATTATCAGGTGGCTTCGGGTGTTGCCGGTTCTGCGTTGAAGCAGGTTCATGTGAGCGCTGTGCTGGATATGGCGGCGGCTGGTTTGTCCTCTTCGTTCTACGAGGTGCAGAGCTCGGCTGTGGTTGCTTCGCTGAACTAGCAGTTGGGCTGGCTCCTGTGAAGGATGGGCACGGCGGGGGAGTAGCTCCGTTGTGTGTTTTTATACCTTATATATAGGCGCCTGTTCAAAAAGGTATGTTGAAAGGTCGGGGTCGTTCGTGGGAACGGCCCCGACCTTTGCATTGTCTAGTCTGCCGGCGTGAGCGGTAGCTGATTTTTCCTATGCGGTTTCGGTCCTGTCGTGTTCGCCGAATGCCACCTGCACCGCGTGGTGCAGTGCTTCGCGCACCATGGCGATGGCGGGGTTGGCGGCGGACTCTCGGCGTACGGCGGTAAAGATTTTGCGGCAGGGCTTGCCGGGCAGCTCCACGATGCGTAGCCCCTCGGTGGTGGAGAGGGAGGAGAGGATGAAGCCGGGCACGATGGTGACGGCGAATCCTGCTTTGACGAGGTTGGAGTTCGTAATCATGTCATTGGCGCTGTAGCGGATGACCGGCTCGAATCCTGCGGTGCGGCACTGGTTGAGCGCCCAGCTGCGGGAGGTGTTCTGTTCCATTTCGAGAACCCAGGGCAGTGCGTGCGCTTCCTCAATCGAGGTGATGGTGGAGGTGCTGGGCACGATGAGGCTGAGCGGGTCTTCGGTGAGTAGCTCGGAATGCAGTTCGGGGTATTCGGGGATGTGGTGGTGCGGGTAGGCTTCGGAGAGCACCATGTCGTATTCGCGGCTTCGGGTCAGGGAGGTTCCGGTTTCGGGGTCGATTTGCAGTACTTGCAGGGTGAGTGAGGGTGCGTGTTCGGCAAGGTAGCTGAGGGTTTCCGGTAGCAGTGCGAAGGCCGCGGACTGGAAGATGGCGAGGCGGACCATGCCTGCGGGTTCGCCGGTGAGGTTGGCGACGGAGGTTTGCATGCGGTCGAGTTCGCGCAGGATGCTGCGGGCGCTGTCGACGATGATGAGTCCGGCGCTGGTGAGCTGTACGCGCCTGCCGATGCGCTGCAGAAGCGGGGTGCCGGTTTCTTTTTCGAGGGTGGCAATCTGCTGGGAGACGGCGGAGGGGGTGAGGCTGAGCGCTTCTGCAGCAGCGATGACGGTGCCGCGTTCTTGGATTTCGAGGAGCATTTGCATGCGTCGGATGTCGTAGATTGACATGTGTTTCCTCCCTGGCGCGCCTGGTTGTTCTGCAGATTGTGCCTCTGAGTTCTTCCGTGGTGCGTCTCTCATCGTGGACTCTTGTCTATGGTACCGCGTGGGCTTCCGGCTGGCTCTTTTTGAGACGCCTGAAGTGGGGTGCCGGCATGTTGGCTTGTGTAGCGAGTATTTTCGCGCTGATTGTGATGATTCTTAGAGCCGAAGATGCTTTTGGGAATGGTTTTGAAGTGTTCGATTGTTACGAAATCGGTTCGGTATTTGCTTTCTGAAAGTGCTAGCCTGAGAGAGATGGATAGCGATGTCGCTACAAACTTCACCTTGTCTCTTCGAACAGGAGGTTCGGAGGGGGCGTGGGGTGAAAACCTCACCGCACAATCATTTAGAAAAACTAAATGGATTTTGGAAAAAACATTCAGTTTTTCTAATGAGGTATTTATTACCCTTTTGTGGTGAAATAGAGACATCGCCAAACGTGGTGTGCACCGCACACAGTGAGATAGTTAGGAGTCAAGGATGACCCATCCTTTCGCATCTGAGCACTACCAGAAGATGGCTCTGGAAGCTCGTCAGCTTGTTCGTCAGTGGGTAAATGAGTCCCAGTCGATCAAGCCCACCTTCGCGGCTGAGCAGCTCGCCGGTGTTCTGAAGGACCCCAATGGTCTTCCCTTCACCGTCGGCTTTGTTGATGGCGTTATTCGCCCCGAAGACGACAACGTCTCCGGCCGCAACCTTTCCCGTATTTCCGGCCTGGCACCTTCCTTCCTGCCCTGGTACATGAAGTCCGCTGTTGGCTTCGGTGGCAAGCTGGCTGGCAAGGTCGCATGGCCCACCGTTCCCGTTGCACGCCGCGTGCTGCGCGAGATGGTCGGTCACCTGATTGTCGACGCTTCCGAGGAGAAGCTGGGCGACGCAATCGCAGAGCTGACCAAGACCGGTAACCGCCTGAACGTCAACCTGCTCGGTGAGGCAGTTCTGGGTGACAAGGAAGCAGAGCACCGCCTGGCTGAGACCAAGCGCCTGCTGGCACGTGACGACGTTGACTACGTCTCCATCAAGGTGTCCGCTGTTTCCGGCCCCCACCAGCACTGGGCATTCGACGAGGTCGTTGAGACCGCAGTTCGTCGCCTGACCCCCCTGTACGAGCTGGCTGCATCCACCTCCCCCAAGAAGTTCATCAACCTGGACATGGAGGAGTACAAGGATCTGGACCTCACCATTGAGGTGTTCACCAAGATTCTGGACCAGCCGCACCTGAAGGACCTGGAAGCCGGTATCGTGCTCCAGGCATACCTGCCCGACACCCTGGCTGCAATGCAGCGCCTGCAGGCATGGGCTGCTAAGCGTGTTGAGGCTGGCGGCTCTGGCGTCAAGGTCCGTCTGGTGAAGGGTGCAAACCTCTCCATGGAGATTGTGGAAGCTGTTATGCACGGCTGGCCGCTGACCACCTGGGACACCAAGCAGGCTGCTGACACCAACTACAAGCGCGTTCTGGACTACGCACTGCGCCCCGAGCACGTGAAGAACATCCGCCTCGGTATTGCAGGCCACAACCTCTTCGACGTCGCTTTCGCACTGCTGCTGTCTGAGGACCGCGGCGTGAAGGACCGCGTCGAGTTCGAGATGCTGATTGGTATGGCTGAGCAGCAGGCTGAGATCATCCGCCGCCGCGTTGGCCACCTGTTGCTGTACGTGCCCGTCGTGAACCCCAAGGAATTCGACGTTGCAATCGCATACCTGATTCGTCGTCTCGAGGAGAACGCTTCCTCCGAGAACTTCATGTCCGGTATCTTCGACCTGGCAACCGACGAGTCCATCTTCAAGCGCGAAGAGGACCGCTTCATGCGTGCACTGAACTCCGTCACCGACGAGGTTCCCGCATCCAAGCGCACCCAGAACCGTCTGACCGAGAACGAGGACAACGTCTTCGTACCGGCAGGCCGCTTCGAGAACACCCCCGACACCGACCCCGCACTCTCCGGTAACCGCGAGTGGGGTCGCGCAATCCTCGAGCGTTCCAAGACCACCAAGCTGGGCATCGAAACCCTCAAGGCTAACGAGCTGACCAGCGAAGCTGACGCTGAGAAGCTGATCAAGGAAACTGAGGAAGCCGGCAAGGCATGGGGCAAGCTCTCCGGTCACGAGCGTGCAGAGATTCTGCGCAAGGTCGGTAAGGCTATCGCACTGCGCCGCGGTGACCTGCTGGAGGTTATGGCAGCTGAGGCTGGCAAGACCCTGGAGCAGGGCGACACCGAGGTCTCCGAGGCAATCGACTTCGCATACTACTACGCAATGCTGGCTGAGGACCTCGAGAAGATCGACGGCGCAAAGCCCAAGTCTGTTGACCTGACCCTGGTTGTTCCCCCGTGGAACTTCCCGACCGCTATTCCCGCCGGTGGTGTTCTGGCTGGTCTGGCTGCAGGTTCTGCTGTCATCTTCAAGCCCGCAACCATCACCGCTCGCACCGGTGCCCTGATCGCAGAGATCATGTGGGATGCAGGCGTTCCCAAGGAAGTTCTGAAGCTCGTCAAGGTTGTTGACCGCGCTGCAGGTAAGCTGCTCATCTCGCACCCCGAGGTTGACCGCCTGATCCTGACCGGTGGTTACGAGACCGCTGAGCTCTTCCGCTCCTGGCGTGATGACCTGCCCCTGTTCGGTGAGACCTCGGGTAAGAACTCGATTATCGTCACCCCGAACGCTGACATCGACCTCGCCGTCAAGGACGTCGTCTACTCGGCATTCGGTCACGCAGGTCAGAAGTGCTCCGCTGGTTCGACCGTCATCCTGGTTGGCTCCGTTGCACAGTCCGAGCGTTTCCGTCGTCAGCTGATTGACTCTGTCAGCTCCCTGCACGTGGCACACCCGCAGGACATCGAGTCCGAGATGGGCCCCGTTGTTCAGAAGCCGGAAGAGAAGCTGCTGCGCGGTCTGACTACCCTCGGCCCGGGCGAGCGCTGGCTCATCCAGCCTAAGGAACTGGACGACACTGGCCGCCTGTGGAGCCCCGGTGTTCGCGAAGGCGTCAAGCCCGGTTCCGAGTACCACATGACCGAGTACTTCGGCCCCATCCTGGGCATCATGACCGCTGACACCCTGGAAGAGGCAATCGAGCTGCAGAACGCACCCGATTACGGTCTGACCGCAGGTCTGCACTCGCTGGATGCTGATGAGCTTGAGCTGTGGCTCTCCAAGGTCCAGGCAGGTAACCTGTACGTCAACCGTGCAATTACCGGTGCAATCGTTCAGCGTCAGCCCTTCGGTGGTTGGAAGAAGTCCACCGTTGGCTCCGGTACCAAGGCTGGTGGCCCCAGCTACCTGATCGCTCTGTCCGATTGGGAGCCGGCACAGGCAACCGCGACCGCAACCACCCAGTCCGTGACCGTTCGCGAGACCCTGGCTACCATCGAGAACTCCGAGCTCGGCAAGCGCGATGACTTCGCATTCATCAAGCGCGGTGTCTCCTCTGACGCACACGCTTGGGACACCGAGTTCGGCTTCGGCCACGACCCCTCGAAGCTGGGCGTCGAGCGCAACATCCTGCGCTACGTACCCACCCAGGTTCTGGTTCGTGCAGACGAGTCCGCATCCGCAGCAGAGACCCTGCGCGTTGTGCTCGCCGGTCTGGCAGCTAACGCACCGGTTGCTCTGTCCGTCGGTAAGGACCTGCCGGTCGACGTCCGTGGCGTCCTCGAGAACAAGGGCATCAAGTACGAAGTCAAGTCGGACGCTCAGTTCCGCGAGTACCTGGCTTCGAACGCTAAGACCCCGGTTCGTGCACTGGCTGGTACCCCGCTGGAAGGCACCCGTATCCGCTACATCGGTAACGATGAGAAGTCCATCTACTCGGCACTGGGCGGTCGCCCGGATGTTGCAGTGTACTTCGCACCGGTCACCGAGGCTGGCCGTATCGAGATGCTGCCCTTCCTCCGCGAGCAGGCTGTTTCGATTACCGCACACCGTTTCGGTAACCCGAACCGCTTCTCCGAGCGCGTCATTTCTTCCCGCTAAGGCGCTGTGAGAGTTTAGCTCTCTAGCCTAAGGCTCAGGGCCCTGCACCTTCATGGTGTGGGGCCCTGAGCCTTTTGGTGTGTCTGAATGGCTGTCTACTGGAGGTGAGTAATAGGGGTGCTTCTAGGGCCTTGGGAAGGGGTGATTGTTGAGCGGCTAGATAGGATAAGGAAAATATAGTGTCTTAGAAGTGGTACGGGGGTGTTTGGACGTGCCCCGCATTACTTCTTATGTGATAATTGGTGTAGGACGTTCCGTCATCCCACATACGGAACGACACCGTGCGCGGGACGGTCCGCGCTACGCAAGAACACACTGAAAGGACACCGCTGCTATGAGCAACGTTCCCGCAGAACTCTCGTACACTTCTGAGCACGAGTGGGTTTCCGCTCTCACCGCCGAGGGCACCGTACGTGTTGGTATTACCGACCACGCTCAGGATGCACTGGGTGACGTCGTCTACGTCGACCTTCCCTCTGTCGGCGATTCTGTAGCTGCTGAGGATAGCTTCGGTGAGATTGAGTCCACCAAGTCTGTCTCCGATCTCTTTGCTCCCATCGCTGGCGAGATTGTCGCAGTGAACGAGGGCCTGGAGGATGACCCCGCACTGGTCAACTCCGATCCCTACGGCGAGGGTTGGATCATTGAGATTCGCCCCGAGAACGCTGATGATCTGGCTAACCTGCTGGATGCAGAGGCGTACAAGGCTGAGCTGGCTAAGCTCTAAGTCGATAGTCTAGCTCGATAGACTCTATAGCTCTGGCGTCCCTCGTGTTAAGAGGTACGTACTGATGAAACGGCGAGACCGATTGGTCTCGCCGTTTTTCTTTTAAAATGCACACAAACGCAAATAGTTGGGCGCATTTAAGGTTCGTCTTGAAGGTGCAGGAATTCACTAAAGGGGCTTGAAGGATGACTAAACCCCTAGTGGGGGCCTCTTTCAAGTTAAATGTGATGAAAACTTCAACTATCGCGAGAAGATAAAATTTTCCTCGTAAAGCAGTCCAATATGAGATATATGTGTTCGAAGTATTGGAATTTTGCTAAAATTGGTACTGTCTCTACTGATTAATGTTTGATTGTGTGGCTATTTTTGGGTTCAAAAAGCCTCTGAAAAGGGCGAACTAAATAGCAAAATGCCTTGTGAGGCTATAAGATTGTCTCGAAGGTTTGCGGTTTATCATTTCGTGATAAACAACTAAACTTATCTATCACACTCTCAACACTAAGCAAAGATGTTCGGCACGGAGCGAGACCCCCGACCGGGGGAACGAGCCATTCACTCAAATACGGCGAGTATCGTCATCGACCGAACAAGTACCCGAAAGACATAGATGACCTCACGCATCGATGAGAACCTCACTAACGCTGAGGTTCAACTAGAGGACGTGGAGAACGGCGACTCTGACCGTAACCCGCGTGACGTTAAGAGCCGGACCATTGGTCAGGTTCTTAGCCAGCTTGACCTGGAGTTCCCCGGAATTAGCGCATCCAAGATTCGCTTCCTGGAGGAGCGCGGCCTGGTGCACCCCAGCCGTACCGAAACCGGTTACCGCAAGTACTCCCAGACTGACATTGAGCGCCTGCGCTACATCCTCACTATGCAGCGCGATCACTATATGCCGCTCAAGGTAATCCGTCAGCACCTGGAGGACCTGGAAGCCGGTCGCGTACTGAACTCTATGCCTGCCACCGTAAGCGAAGACGTGCTAGACACCGTCCTCGGCCCGAACGAGCAGGAAGGTCGCACCTACACTCTCCGCGAGCTGGCAGAATACGCTGACACCACCCCTGAACTGATTCGCGAGCTGATTGACTTTGGGTTGCTCGAAGACGGTTCGGATGTGGAGTACACCGATTACGATGTGCTGATCGCCCGCGTTAGTGCAGAACTGACCCAGCACGGTATTCAGCCCCGCCACCTGCGCGCATTTAAGTCTGCGGCAGACCGTGAAATTTCCCTCGTGGAAATTGCGGTGGCTCCGCTGGCTTCGCGCCGCGACGCAGCCTCCCAGGCTCAGGCGCAGGAACGAGCCAACAAGATTCGCAAGTTGTGCCTGCAGCTGCATGCAACTCTCGTCGAATCGGCGATGCCTACCTACGAGTAGGCGACCGAAGACGCAGACGACCGGACTGTCTACCCTTCAAAACCCATGCGGTTCCACCGCACCCCGAACGGGGATTTCCCTCGGGAAACACCACTGACCACGGTGATTCCCTCTACAGTCCCTACCTGCACCAACGGGTAGCGGCCTCTAGACTTGGACGAAGCCGACGCTGGCACGCTCGGAATTTCTACCCCTTCGTCCAACACGAAGAGCTTTCTCACCAGGGGGCTCCCGGCCTGCCAAGGCTATTCACTCAACTCAGCGGTAAATGCGTACGGACTACCAGTCCGTACGCATTTACTTTTTAAACTCCTCCTGCATAAACTCCCTCTGTGGGGTGGGTGCCCAGAAAAGCGAAGGGAACAGTGGGGGAGGGGCGCCCCTATGAGGCGTTAATGAGGCAAGAATGAATCTGAAAAGATCATTCGCTTCGGTGGGTTCAATTTTAAGTAGAGCCCTCTATCAGTTAAAATGGATTGAACAACCGCGCCTATCGCGCATCGGTCGCACTGTCGAACCGCTGTGTAGTATTGAAAACCGCGCCGGAACCCAGTAGAGGAGCCACGCGAATCATAGACGCAGATTCTAGACCTCAACCCTAGAATCTCACCCCGATATCTCACCCCGAGAATCGGGTCTACACCGGAACGATATCGACTGCATTTGATGGGGCGCGGTGAAGCACTTAAAAGGGTTTAACGAAAAGGAGGGACCGTGCTAGAGCAGCAGGTAGCCGAAAATGCAGGCGAGGCCGCAACCACGCACGCACCCCAGGGCTTCGACCAGCCCCTGGATGGCTTCGATACCCTCTTCCCTGTAGCACCGCCTCCGCGTGGTGAACAGGGCGTGCTCTTCACCGACCCTGTCTCTGTCGTCGAGGAAAACCTCGGCTACCGCGGCGCCGTCGCCTGCAAGGCAGCCGGCATCACCTACCGCCAGCTCGACTACTGGGCACGCACCGATTTGGTCGTACCCACCGTGCGAGGCGCATCCGGCTCCGGCACCCAGCGCCTCTACAGCTTCCGCGACGTGCTCGTGCTCAAGATTGTGAAGCGATTGCTCGACACCGGCGTGTCCCTGCAACAGATTCGCACCTCCATCGAGCATCTGCGTACCCGCGGCATTGACGACCTCGCGAACATTACCCTGATGAGTGACGGCACCACCGTCTATGAATGCACCTCCCCGAGCGAAGTCATTGACCTGGTTCAGGCAGGTCAGGGTGTCTTCGGCATCGCTATCGGTCGCGTCTGGCGCGAAATCGAAATGAACCTCAACGGCCAGCCCGGCGAAGAGATGCACGAAAACTTCGAAGGCGACGAACTTGCCGCCCGCCGTGCCCGCCGCGCACAGGCATAAAACGCAAAACGTGAATCAGCCCGCGCTCACTACCTATCGGGTAGCGAGCGCGGGCTGAAGCTTTTAATGCGAGGGAATATTCAATGCTCACTTGAGAAAAAAGTCAAGATACACCCCTGTCAGAGCCAGAAGAAAAGCGAAGATTCGCTAAAATAAAGGGGCATTACACCTCACTCATAAAAGGGACCTGCATGCCCCGCATCGTCAGTATCAGCAGCCTCAAGGGTGGCGTTGGCAAAACGTCCATCACTTTGGGGCTCGCCTCCGCGGCATTACACAGCGGACTCTCCACACTTGTTATTGACCTCGACCCCCACGGCGACGTCAGCACCGGCCTGGCAGTGGATGAAACCATCCCCGACGTCGCCTCCCTGATTGCCAGCTCCAATGAGCGCGCCTTCGCGGAGGAAGCCGGTAGCTCCTCCTGGAACGCGCTCGTCGGCAAACCCACCCTGCTGACCAATAACCCCGTGACCACCGGTAGCGTGAAGGTGGCGCGAGGCTCGGCACGCTCCACCCTCGTGGACCGTCAGGAAGCGGCACCGTTCATCCGCCGCTTCAAGCGCATGGTGGAGGCGGCAGCGGACGCCTACGACGTCATCCTGATTGACTGCCCGCCGTTCCTCGGAACCCTGTCTTCGATGGGCTGGGCGGTTAGCGAGCGCATCCTTTCGGTCGCAGAGCCTTCCCTCTTCTCCGTGGCGGGCACCGAACGAACCCTGCGCGCCATCGTGCGCTTTCAGCAGGAAAGCGGCATCAGCATTGACGGTGCGGGAGTAGTTATTAACAAGATGCGCCCCAACGACAGCGAACACCACTACCGACGCGACGAAATGCGCTCCCTCTTCGGCGAGCTCGTGGCAGAACCCGTGCTCGCTGAAAGCCCCGTGCTGCAGCGTGCCCAGGGTGCGGCGTACCCGATTCATTTTTGGCCTGACGAAGAATCGGTTGATCCCGCCATTGACTTCACCCGTCTGCTGGCTGGGCTCATGGCTGATTTCTAATCGCAGACATCTAAACGCAGATACCTGTGCGTCACCAATCCGCAGGCTCAAATAGTTTCAATGCTTGAGTGCGTCTTCTCAAAGAACCCCTGTGTTCTCAGCCCTGTGTTCTCAGCGCTGTGTTCTTTGGGACGGCGCACTTTCGTATATCCGTCAACATTGACACTAGATAGTGGGAATAGCCGGTAGCCTCCACGCGTTATAGTGGCAGTAACAGAAATAACCCCGCCATCGAAGAGCACGCTGGGAACGAGCCCAGCCTCAACACCAACAACGAGAGGACCACATGAGCATCGAGAACGTAGAACGCATTGACGGCGTAGCACAATACGACCTCATCGTCATCGGCTCCGGATCCGGCAACACCCTCATCGGCCCCGAATGGGACGACAAGAAGGTCGCCCTTATCGACGGCGGTATCTTCGGCGGCACCTGCCTGAACGTTGGCTGCATCCCCACCAAGATGTACGTCTACCCGGCGACCATCGCGCAGAAGACCCGCGAGGTCAAGCACCTGGGCGTCGACGCACACGTAGACGCCGTGCACTGGGCGCAGATTCGTGACCGCATCTTCGCCTCCCGCATCGACCAGATCTCTGAAGGTGGCCGCGACTGGCGTGCCGGTCTGCCCAACGTCGATTTCTACGACCAGTACGCGCGCTTCGTCGGCTCCCACACCGTTGAGCTGACCGACGGCACCCGCCTGCAGGGCCGCCAGATTGTCATTGCGGCAGGTTCGCGCGCCGTGTTGCCTCCCGTGCCCGGTATCGACTCCTCTAAGGTCTACACTAACGACAACGTCATGCGCCTGGACGAGCTGCCCGCCCGCATGGTCGTCATCGGTGGCGGCGTGATTGCGGCAGAATTCTCCCACGTTTTCTCCGCATTCGGCACCGAAGTAACCCAGCTGAACCGCTCCTCCCGCCTGCTGCGCGGCGTGGATGAAGAGGTCGTGGCACGCTTCGAAGAAGCCGCAAGCAAGCAGTGGAACATCGTCAAGGATGCGTCCCTCTCCGAGATCCGTGAGAACGCCGACGGCAGCGTAACCGTCGTAGCGAAGCGCACCACCGAGAACGGTGAAGAACTGCTCGAAATCCCGGCAGACGCTGTGCTCGTAGCAACCGGTCGCCGCCCCAACACCGACACCCTCAACGCAAAGAACTACTTCGACGTGCAGGACGGCGGTCAGCTCAGCGTCGATAAGTACCAGCGCGTGCTCTACAACGGTGCACCCGTACCCGGTGTCTACGCCCTCGGCGACGTCTCCAGCCGCTACCAGCTCAAGCACGTGGCAAACCACGAGGCCCGCGTTGTGCAGCACAACCTCAGCCACCCCGAGGACCTGCGTGCCAGCGACCACCGCTACGTACCCGCCGCGGTCTTCAGCAACCCGCAGATTGCCGTGGTCGGCATGACCGAAGAGCAGGCGCGCCAGGCCGCTGAGCGTGAAGGCTTTGAGATCACCGTCAAGGCACAGAACTTTGGCGACACCGCCTACGGCTGGGCAATGGAAGACAAGATCGGCCTGTGCAAGCTGATTGCCCGCAAGGACAACGGCGTGCTGCTCGGCGCACACCTGGTCGGTGAAGAGTCCTCCGTGCTCATCCAGCCGCTCCTGCAGGCAATGAGCTTCGGCATGGATGCGCGCACCCTCGCACGCGGCCAGTACTGGATCCACCCGGCACTGACCGAAATCATTGAGAACGCGCTGCTCGGCCTGGAATTCGACGAGCCCGCAAACTAAGGATCCGCCAGCTAACGACGGCTAGATAACGCTCGGAAGCCGAGGCATCTAGCGAACAAACAGAGAGGAGGGGGTCGTACCTAAGCGGTACGACCTCCTCCTCTCGTGTATGGCCTCTCGTTAATGGTGGCCAGAGCCGGTTATGCCTTGTCGGTGTCAGACTTCTGAGGGCTCTGCTCTGTAGCAGCCTTCTTCTCAGCCTGTGCGGGCTTCTCGGCGGGAGCCGCTGCGGAAGAAACCTCAGCGGAGGAGTCCTCAGCCTTTTCTTCCTCGGCCTTCTCTTCATGAGGCTTCTGCATCATTTCGGCGGTTTGCTCACGCAGCTCCTCAAACTTCTCAGCCGCCTGCTCACGCAGCTCGGCAAGACGCTCCGCCTGATGATCCGCGTACTCGTGCAGACGCTCCGCAGCCTGCTCACGCAGTTCAGCGAACTTCTCAGACTGCTCCGCCGCGTACTCCTGCAGACGAGCCAAAGAATCCGACGTGCTATCAGAAACCTTGCCGTACATCTCATCCACGTAGGAGGAGAAGTCCTGCAGAATCTTCGCGCGGCGCAGCTTCTGCGAAGGAGTCAGGTAGCCGTCCGCCTCGGTCAGATCACGGTTCATGATGCGGAACTCGCGAATACCCTCGGCGCGGGAAACCAGCTGGTTCGCCTCGTCCACGAGCTTCTGAATTGCGGCACGAACCGCCGGGTGAACAGCAGCCTCCGGGATGGAGAGTGAACGGGGCAGACCCAGGTGCTCCAACTGCTCGGGTAGGGTATCCGGATCCAGGGTCACCAGAGCCGCAATAAACGGCTTCTCGTCGCCAACCAGCATCGCCTGAGAAACCAGGGGAGAGGTACGCAGATGACTCTCCGCAATACCCGGAATCACGTTCTTACCGCCGGCGGTGACAATGATTTCCTTCTTGCGGCCCACAATCTTCAGGTAGCCGCGCTCATCGAAACGAGCCAGGTCACCGGTGCGGAACCAGCCGTCCTCAGTGAACGCCTGAGCGTCCTCTTCAGGGTTCTTGTAGTAGCTGCTAATCACGCCCACACCACGAACCAGAAGCTCGCCGTCCTCAGCAATATAGCCTTCGGAACCGGGGATGAGCGGGCCGATCATACCAATCTGGTACGGGTTGATGCGGCCAGCCGCAATCGGGGCGCAGGTCTCGGTCAGGCCGTAACCCTCAACCACCTGCACACCCACCGCGTGGAAGAAGTGCGCCAGGCGCTCGCCGAGGGGGCCACCGCCGGAGACCGCGTAACGCAGCTCGCCGCCGAGAGCCGCACGCAGCTTCGAGTAGACCAGCTTGTCGTAGAGAGCGTACTGCGCCGCCAGCTTGAGGGGCACACGACCCTCAACCTTCGCCTGCGACCAGCGCACCGCAATATCGGTGGAACGCTCAAACAGAGACTTATTGAACTTGCCGCCCTTAGCCGCCTTTGCCATGGCACCTTCGTACACTTTCTCAAAGACGCGGGGCACCACCAGCAGCATGGTCGGCTTGAAGCTATCCAGGTCAGACGCCAGGTTCTTGATGTTGGGGGAGTGACCAATAACCAGGCCAGCATCCAGCGCCAGAACCTGAATCAGGCGCGCGAGAACGTGCGCCAGCGGCAAAAAAAGAATGGAGGAGTTGCGGGAGTTCGCAATCTCGGGCTCGACCAGCCTGGTGTTGGCAATCAGGTTCAGGAAGTGGCCGTGAGTCAGCGCGCAGCCCTTAGGGCGACCGGTCGTGCCGGAGGTGTACACAATGGTCGCGAGGTCGTCACAACCGGCTGCGGAACGTACCTGCTCCAGCTGCTCATCGCTTACCTCGGAGGCGCGAGTGCTCAGGGTATCGAGGTCGCCATTCTCAATGACCCAGCGGTGCTTCAACTGCATGGGCTCCTGGGTCGTGGAGGCGAATTCCTCAGCCTCCGCGATGCGCGCCAGAAGCTTCTCATCCTCAACGAAGATGGCGGTAGCCTCCGAGTGGGCGAGCGCCCACGCCGCCTGTGCGGGTGCGTTGGTCTCGTACACCGGCACGGAGATGGCGCCCGCGTACCAAATCGCGAAGTCAATGACGGTCCACTCGAAGCGGGTGCGGCTCATAATGCCCACACGGTCACCCGGGCGGATGCCCGCAGCAATCATGCCCTTAGCTAGGTCGGTCACCATCTGGTGGAATTGCTGGGCGTGAACCGGCTGCCAGTTACCCGGAGACATCTGACGGCGGTACAGCAACGGGTTGGAGCTATCGGCACGGTGGCGCTCAACAATGCTTGTCAGATTCAGCGAGGGGTCAACAAGAACCTCAGCGGGAGTGGAGAAGACTTTCATAATGCGCCTTTCGAATCAGGGCGTGAGCCCGTGGCGGATCCGGTGCCGCGGGCTGTCCTCGATTTCTCGAGGTGCCGTGATGGCTATCTGAATGTTCTGCCCACCTCGGCGGGTGATGCATTCGCCGATTGGTGCGCTGAACCTTCAGAATTTAGTGGTTTAGGGATGCGACAAAAGCTTGAACAGTAGAGAGAAGATACTCGGCGTCGTAGTCGAGCGTTGCCACATGGTAGCTGCGGGTCAGTCACCTAAATTCTACAGGAACTGAACAATGTTCGAGAAAATATTTGTGGGAGCTATCCGACACAGTATGATCGCCCAGTGAACGCAAATACAGAACCGGCGACTTCAACTGCGGGATCAGAGCACGAGTCTCAGCACCCAAAAGATGCAGCTGATGCACCGCCGCCGTCGGAACGAGAGAATACGCACCCTCGCTCACACCCGGAACCGCAATATCGGAACCAATCGCCTTGAGCATCGGCAGAACCTTCGACACCTTACCGGCGTGGCGCATCATCGGGTTCACATCCACCATATAGGGGTTAATCAGCACCGTACCCGCCACCGGCAGACGCGCCGACAGGTGAGTCGCCACCGTACCACCCATCGACATACCAATGACCACCACCTGCAGGCCCTGATCAGCTAGGCGGCGGTACCCCCGCTCAGCAGAAGCCAGCCACTGCTGGTACGTGCTATCACGCAAATCCTGCCAACGGGTCGCATGCCCAGTCAGCACAGGCATCTCCACTGCGTAACCGAGCTCCATAAAACGCTGAGCCAACGGGCGCATGCTATGCGGTGAACCCGTAAAACCGTGCACCAGCAAAATACCCACAGAATGCTGCGCCGGGTCAGGACTAAAAGAAACGGGGGAGTGATCGAACGCTTCCTGGTCGCCCTCGAGGCGACGCGCCAGGGAGTCCTTGACATTTTGGGTTGCTAAAAGCCTGCGCTCGCGAGCCTTGCGGCGCATCCGCTTGAGCGGCTCCAACGAGTTATCAAAAATGCTCATGGTCCTCCTTCGCCAACCTGCGAGAATATGAACGCAGGTGCAGGCTCTATAGCGTACCCCGGTGGGGCGCAACAGATACAGCGCCGATGCCGGTATATCGCCTCCAGCGCACCCGAATACACCGGTGCGCAGAAAAATCGTTCTCTTTTCTTTAATTATCGCGCGTTCCCTCGCGCCTCTCCAGACACGCTAGAATTGAGCCGGGAACATTCAGAGAGGAGACCCCAATGTCTAACACCGCCCTCTATTCAACGCTCAAGGTTCTTGGCTCCCCCCTGTTGCAGGGACTGTACCACCATGACGTGGTTGGCCTGGAGAACCTGCCCGAGGGACCCTACATCGTCGCCAGCAACCACCTGGCATTCTGCGACTCCATTTTTATTCCTCTCGCCATGCCGCGCACCGTGAACTTCCTCGCCAAGAGCGACTACTTCACCACCCCCGGCGTGAAGGGTCGTGCTATGGCGGCGTTCTTCCGTGGTGTCGGTCAGCTTCCCATGGACCGTTCCGGCGGCCAGAAGAGCCAGGAATCTCTCAACGCCGGTGCGCAGGTCCTCAAGGACGGCGGCGTGATTGGCATCTACCCCGAAGGCACCCGTAGCCCCGACGGACGCGGCTACCGCCCCAAGGTCGGTGTCGCCCGCCTCGCAGTTGAAGCAGGCGTGCCCGTAGTGCCCATCGGACAGATCGGTACCGACCTGATTCAGCCCTCCGGCTCGAACCGTATCCGTCTGCGCCACGACGGCAAGCCCATCCAGGTGCGCACCATTATCGGCAAGCCTCTCACCTTCGAGGAATACACCGACGGCTCAGACCTGAGCCACCGCGTTCAGCGTGAAATCGCCGACCGTATTGGCTCTGAGATCCGTGCCCTCAGCGGCCAGGAATACGTGGACGTGTACGCCGACCGCGTCAAGAAACTCATGGCCGATAAAAACATGAGCGCTGATGCGGCAGTCGCACAGCTACAGAACTAACTAAACGTTGCCCAAGCGGGTATGCGACTACGCCAAGGGCGGGATGCGGTACGCGCCGCGCCCCGCCCTTTCGTATGCCGTTCTGCAACAGTGCCCATCAACCCGCTGCGTATCAACCTCCTGCTCATCAACCCGCGTATCGCCGACACCGGGTGGCGCTATCTAAACATGTGAGATATACCTGACTGCAGGGTTAGGTGTTGAAGCAAGCAAGAGTACAATTAGGTCTATTCGGCCTGAAGAATCGCAAGCCAGCACGCCACACACGGCGCGCCGAGCACCCGAAACGCGGCTGAATCAGAAAACGCACAAGACCATCCCGATGGAGTGAAGATGAGCAACCAAAACCTCAGCACCTCGCAGGCCCCCGACCACGGCCTGGACACCTGGCGTCAGCTGCACATTGACCAGCAGCCCACCTGGAGCGAGCACGAAGATTTTGAGAGCACCATCGCCGAGCTGAACTCGGTACCGCCGCTCGTCTTCGCCGGTGAGGTCGACGCCATGCGCCAGGCACTCGGTGAGGTTGCTGAAGGCCGCGCATTCCTCCTGCAGGGCGGCGACTGCGCAGAAACCTTCGCTGGTGCAACCGCCGACAAGATCTCCGGCCGCGTCAAGACCATCCTGCAGATGTCTGCAGTGCTCACCTACGGCGCCTCCATGCCCGTGGTGAAGATGGGCCGTATGGCGGGCCAGTTCTCCAAGCCGCGCTCCGCAGACATGGAAACCCGCGGCGACGTCACCCTGCCCTCCTTCCGCGGCGAGACCGTCAACGGTTTCGACTTCACTCCCGAAGCCCGCGTACACGACCCCAAGCGCATGCTGCGCGGCTACCACACCAGCGCATCCACCCTGAACCTGGTGCGTGCCTTCACCAAGGGCGGCTTCGCAGACCTGCGCGCCGTACACCAGTGGAACCGCGGCTTCACCTCCAACCCCGCGCATGAGCGCTACGAGAAGACCGCCAACGAAATCGGCCGCGCCCTCAAGTTCATGGAAGCATGCGGCGTGAACTTCGAAGCCCTCAAGACCACCGACATGTACGTCGGCCACGAGGCACTCGTGCTGGACTACGAGCGTGCCCTGACCCGCATCGACTCGCGCACCCACCTGCCCTACGACACCTCCGCACACTTCCTGTGGATTGGCGAGCGCACCCGCGGCATCGACGATGCACACGTAGACTTCCTCTCCAAGGTCCGCAACCCCATCGGCGTGAAGCTGGGCCCGACCACCACTACTGAGGATGCACTCGCACTGATCGACAAGCTCGACCCGAACCGCGAGCCCGGCCGCCTGACCTTCATCACCCGCATGGGTGCGAAGAACATCCGCGAGAAGCTGCCCGCAATCGTTGAAGGCGTGCAGGCTGAAGGCGCGAAGGTCGTCTGGGTTACCGACCCGATGCACGGCAACACTATCTCCGTGCCCTCCGGCTACAAGACCCGTCGCTTCGACGACGTGCTCGACGAGGTTCGCGGCTTCTTCGAGGTGCACGAGGCTCTGGGCTCGTTCCCCGGCGGTATCCACGTGGAGATGACCGGCGACGACGTGACCGAATGCCTGGGCGGCTCCGACGCTATCGACGAGGCAGCACTGGCTGACCGCTACGAGTCCCTGTGCGACCCGCGTCTGAACCACTCGCAGTCCCTGGAAATCGCGTTCCTGGTCTCCGAGTACCTCAAGAACCGCGCATAAAACGTTCATACGCCTCGCCGTACTAGTCGGTGAGAAATAGCAGAAAAACAATGCCCGGGTCTTCACTCATTGTGAATGAAGACCCGGGCATTGCGTTTAACCTGTGCACCACACAGACGAGGACGGAGTGCACAGACGAGGACAGAGCGCTCGAGGGGGAGCACTACTAGAAGGTCAGGAACGCCTCAATATTGCGCCACCACTGCGACTGCACCAGTGAGGTCGCAAGCCACCAACCGGTAAAGCTCGAACCCATGCCCAGCAGAATCAGCGCCAGAGCCCAACCGCCCACCGCCATACCCGAGGGCGGGGTCCTAAACTGCTTGGCGGGCAGGCGAGGATCCTTCTGCGAAGACTGCTCGGATTCCTGAGAAGAAGCGGCCTCCTCTGCCGGTGAAGCCTCCGACGCGCTCGCCGCTCCCTTAGACTTCGAACGACGCGCACCCGAGGGGCTCAACGAACGCTCCGCATGGATTGGGGCGTACTCGCCATGAGCTGAGATGAACTCCTGCTCCGTCTGCGGGCCAATACCAACGGACTGAGTCAGCGGGCCCTTCGCCGTGGCGGTACGACGGCTCATGAATGAGCCCAGACCACGCTTGCCGGATTTGCCCTTTGAGCCTTCCTGATTCTGATCAGCGTCAGAATCGTCATTATCGGAGGCGGAACTCACCAGAGGCGGAATGCCCTGGCGGTTGAGCACGGAGTCCTCAGCATCCACGTCGGCAAGGTGCACGCCCTGACCCGCTGCCGAGGCATCGTACACGAGGCTGTCGGGGGAGTACACATCGTAGGCGAGCAGATCGCGGGCATCGCTAAAAGCACTAATCGGGGTGTTACGCACCATCTGCGCGGCACCGCTACGCTCCGCAATATCGGCAACAGCTTCCCAAAGGGGAAGCTCCGGCTCCGGGCACGAGGGGGCGCGCCAAGCACGCTCAGACTCACCCAGCGACTCAGAAATCTCCAGCAGGGCCGTGAATAGTTCGGTCGCATCCTCGGGGCGGGCGTGAGGCTGCTTGCGGGTACACCACGAAATCAGCCCCGCAATATCGCGGTCCGCACCCAGTGCGACATCGGTCAGCGCGGGCATCTCAATATTCGCGTTGTGGTAGAGCACCTGCTGGTCATTCTCCAGACCCACAAAGGGCAGACGACCTGAAAGCATGCGGTACATCATCACGCCGAGCGCAAAAATATCAGCCTGAGCTCCGACCTTCACCTTCGGATCAAGAACCTCCGGCGCCACGTAGGCGGGGGTGCCCATGGGGGCGCCCGCATCCACCTGATCGTCACGGCGGGAAAGACCGAAGTCCGTCAGCTTCACCTGGCCGTTAGCGTCGAGAAGAATATTGCCCGGCTTAATATCGCCGTGCAGGTAGCGGTTAGCGTGCACCTCGGAGAGCGCCTCCACCACCGGAATGAGGATGTCCAGCGCCTCACCCAGGGATAGAGCATTACGTACACGTAGCAGCTGGCTCAGCGTACAACCGTGCACATACTCGAGCACGATATACATGACCATCTGACCCGAAAAATATTCGGTACCCGATGAAATCACACCCACCGTATGCCCGCCGCCACCTACCTGGCGCATCGAGCGCTCCTCACGGTGGAACTTCTGACGGTTCGCTGCATCCTCAGCCAGAGCGGGGGAGAGAACCTTGAGCGCAACCGGGTTATTCGACCACAGGTCCAGCGCATAATACACCTCGCTCATGCCGCCGCGGCCAATAAGCGAACCCACCTGGTAGTGACCCTCAATAATGGCGCCACTGAGCCACTGCGAAGAACCAATAGCGGTATCCGGGGCAGCGGGACGAGTGGCGGGAGGAACAGAAGTATTTGCAGAAGAACGAGGGTTCACAGGAGAAATCCGGCGTGGGCTGGGAGTATTCATACGTCTCAACATTTTAGCCCGCCCACCTGGGCAGAAGCGATGCCAAAGGGCGCCGGGCAGGTGAACACTCAGCGAATTCTTACAAAGTGCCGGTGGACCCGACTCCACCGCAAGAACAACGGGCAGGGCACAAGAACGAAAGATATATGGCAAGGCTCCAAAGCCTGCGGCGGGTCAAAAGTGGTAAATACGTGCCAGCTCTGGCACTCTTAAAAGGTGACTAACGAAAATATTGCTCAGACCTTCGCCCTCGTCGGCGATTGGGTAACCATCCCCGAAATTGCGCAGGCACTCGACCTGAAGGTGACCCGCGTTCACAACCTGATTTCTGACGGTACGCTCATCGCTCTGCGCGACCCGGAAACCAACGTGCGCAAGGTACCCGCACTGTTCATGAACGGTTCGCGAGTACTCGAATCCCTCAAGGGCACCCTCGCTGTCCTGAAGGACTCCGGCTTCAGCGATGAAGAAGCTATCGTGTGGCTGTACACCAACGACGACTCTCTGCCCGGCCGCCCCATCGACGCGCTGATTGACGGTCGTAAGACCGAGATCCGTCGCCGTGCGCAGGCACTGGCTTGGTAATCTGGCTTGGTAATAGCGGCTCAGTACTATAGCTAAATAGGTTGAGGCGGCATACTTCGGTATGCCGCCTCAACCTATTTAACGTTCTAACTGTGTTGAACCTCTACGCCTTGCGACGTAGCGCATCTATGCCTTGCGGCGCAGAGCACGGCCCACGATATCGGTCAGCGCCGCATGCGTCAGCTCGTCCAGGTTCATCGCCTCCAGCGCCCCAAACACAGCCTGAGACTTCTGCTCAATCAGCTGCTCATGCTTGGCGAAAGCGCCCGAAGAAACCATCAGCTCGCGGATGCGTTCCACCTGCTCATCGCTCAGCTCGGGGTCGCCCAAGCTATTGTGCAGAAGCGCCGCGTCCTTCTCGTTCAGGACAGCGGAGGTGAGCGCCACCAGCACGGTACGCTTACCCTCACGCAGGTCATCGCCAGCGGGCTTACCGGTCACCTCGGGCTGGCCGAAGACACCCAGCTCGTCATCACGCAGCTGGAAACCCTCACCCAGCGGCAGGCCGAACGCGCGGTAACCGGCAAGTACCGGGTGCTGCTCGCTCACGGCACCGGCACCGCTCTCCAGCGCGGCAGCCTGCAGAGCCAGAGCACCACCAATCGTGAAGGGGTGCTCGCACGAGTACTTGGCGGACTTGAAACGAATCACGTTCAGGGCACGCTGCAGAGCCGCCTGAGCGTCCTCGGTTTCGAGAACCTCGGAGTAGACGTCCAGATACTGACCCGCCAGAACCTCGGTGCGCATCCGGTCAAAAATAGTGCGCGCAGGGGCGCCATAAATCGCTCCCTCACCCAGGGACGCGAAAACCTCGGCAGACCACGCCAGGGTCAGATCTCCAGCAAGAATACCGCCGGTCAGACCGTAGTTGAAAGCATCACCGCGCCAACTATTCTGCTCGTGCGCTGCCTCGAAACGCTTGTGCACGGAGGGAGCGCCGCGGCGGGTATCGGAGCGGTCGATAATGTCGTCGTGAATCAGTGCGGAGGTCTGGAACAGCTCCACCGCCATGCCGGCCTTCACAATAGACCAGGACGCGCGGTTCTCGGTTACTGGTGCACCGCCGGCACCTCGCCAACCCCAGTAGCTCAACAGGGCACGCAGGCGCTTGCCGCCGGTGGAGAGAGACTCAATAGCCTCCAGCAGGGGTAGAGTTTCGGCAGAAATACCCTCAAGTAGCTCGCGCTGGCGGGTAAAAAACTCCGCCATGAGAGTGTCAAAAGCGTGAAGGTAGGCTCGCTGCTCTTCAGCAATACGCTCAGCGAGGTGCGCAGAAGTCGCCGGGATATTCGGTGCCGCTACGGTGAGGCTCTCGGTCGCCTGGGGAGTGGGTGCTCCGGAAGGAGAAGGGGGAGTCATACTATCCTCGCTGATGGTCGCTATGTACGGTCCTGATGCCGTGCGGTGTGCACTTCTTCTAGCTTAGTGGAGAAAAGCCCAAGAGAACGCATTTGCGAACACGTTTACGATATATTACCCCTATTGTTCGTAGAAATGTGCTATATTTTCGGTAGGTGGGCGTAGAAGTTATGAGAGGAGGCGACATGGGGCAGACGCGAACCGGCAAGAATAGCGGCGTAAGGAACGGCCGCGTCATTATGCACCTGGACATGGACGCCTTCTTCGTCAACGTCGAACTCCTCGAAAACCCCGCTCTGCGCGGCGAACCCATTATCGTGGCGCCCCTGGGCCCCCGCTCGGTCGTATGCTCCGCCTCCTACGAGGCGCGCGCCCACGGAGTGCGCTCCGGAATGCCGCTCAGCCGCGCCCGGAACCTCAGCCCCAACGCCACCGTCCTGCCGCTGCGCGGCGACTATCGGCACTACTCGCGCGCCGTCATGGCAATCCTTCACGACCTGAGCCCTTACGTGGAGCAGGTCAGCGTGGATGAAGCCTTCGTAGACCTCACCGGCGCTTACCTGCACGGCCAAGACCCCGTCGCCCTGGCGCAGCGCGCTCGCGACCGCATCGCGCAGGAGCTCTCCCTGCCCTCCTCCGCGGGGGTGGCGCCCAATAAACTACTCGCAAAAATGGCGTCGACCGGTAGTAAACCCAACGGGCTGTGGGTCATTCCACCCGAGCGCGTTCAAGAATTTCTTGACCCGAGAAAAGTTTCCGACCTGTGGGGAGTGGGTGCGAAAAGTACCGAGCAGCTCTCCCGATACGGTATCCACACCATCGCCCAGATGAGGTCCATGAGCCTGGATTGGCTCAAAGAACGCTTCAGCACTGCCCAGGGCGAGCACCTCTGGGCCATGGCGCGCGGCATTGACGAACGCCCCGTAATCACCGAGCGCGAAGAGAAAAGCATGGGTGGCGAGCACACCTTCGAGACGGATACGACCGATGTCCAGGAGGTGAGCGCTGCTATTCGGGAGCTGAGTCTCAAGCTGGGAAAGCGCCTGCGATCCGCGGGGAAACTTGCCGGCGGGATCAGCCTCAAAATCCGCTACAGCACCTTCGAAACGCACACCCGCGCTATCCCCCTAAACGTGCCTGTGGACTCCGGTATGCAGATTGCCTCCCTGGCTCTGGAAGCCCTGCGAGCAGATGAAATCGTGGTAGGGCAGATGGTACCCCGCGCCCTGCGACTCATCGGGGTGCGTGCCGAAAAGCTCGCCCGCGCAGAAGACGGAGTGCAACAAACCCTCTTTGATGCCATTGAGAGCGGGGCAAACCCACGCTCCTCACAAACCGCCTCCTCACAACGAGGCGGCGGGGGAGCGGGCAAAAGCTTCGGGAATGGTACTCGCTCGGGTTCTGGCGCTCGCCTTGTGAAGAGTGGTAGATGGTCCGAGGTGGAGCACGTCATGGACGCGATTCATCGCAAGTACTCACAGGAAAGCCTCAAACCAGCCTCCGGGGTGGCGGTGCCGGAACAGAAGGTTGAGGAAAGGGCCGAGAAAACGGCTGAGTAAAAGACTACGCAAAAGGCTGAAGGAGGGAACTAGCCCGAGAGGAACCATCGCAGAAAGAGTAGCGCCCTCCACGGAAGACATTGAGGTACTTCTGCCTGAAAAAGAATGCGCCAACCCCACCCGGCGGGGTACGATGGGAAGCATACGACGGGAAGATGCGCTCACCGCGCCAGCTGGTACACCAGCTAACCCTGCTGATACGAATGTCATTTTGAGTAGAGACACCTCAAAGGAGAAAACGATGGCACTGTCCGAGCGTGAACAGAAGGTTCTGGACCAGCTCGAAGAACTCATGAGCAATGAGGATCCGCACTTTGCCTCCTCCATGTCCTCAACTGGCAATACCGCGCCGGTCTTTAGCGCTCGCCACCTGGCTCTCGGTATTCTCTTTGTTCTTATTGGCCTGGGCATCATTATTGGTGCGGTCGCATCTAATATGATTTGGCTGGGCGTATTCGGCTTCCTCTTTGCTGCAGGTGGCGTGTACTTCGCAACCACCAGCAAGAAGACCCCGGTAGATTCCTTCCTCGGCGGTAAGGCAGAGGGCGCAGCTCGTGTGCGTCAGCGTGAGCAGAAGGAGCGTTCCTCCTTCATGAATCGTCTGGAGGACCGCTGGGACGAGCGTAATAACGGCCAGTTCTAATACTCTTTGTCGCAATAGTTTTCCTTAGTTAAGTATCCGTACTCTCTAGGGGCTCAAGACTTCACAAGCGGAAGGTAAGAATTCTTACCTTCCGCTTTTTCTATGCCCGAACCAGTGAGAGATGGACGTTTTAGAGGCGGGCGGATGGAGCGCACTGACTATTGCAACTGGCCCCGTCATTGACTTTGTACTTGAGTCAGGACATAGCAAACATGATGAAGGCGGTCCGCTGAGCGGACACACCCGAAGCTGTGTAGAAGCTGTGCGTCAGCGTTAAAAATGCAGGAGAGAGCATAAAAACACTAAAAGATGCTCTGCCGGGTGGGGTGGGTGGTGGAAAGTGGGGTAAAGTGGAGGGGAAAGCTGAAAGTCAGTCCTATCGTCGTGCCCTCAAACAAACGGCGGAGGCGCCGGCCCGGCACACCCCGCCACCGGCACCTACAGGATGTGTGGAGCACCCCCGCTCCCGCAGGCTTCAGCACATCGGCACACATCAGGGGCACACATCGGGGAGGTGAAGTGAATGTTCTTAGGTACCTACTCACCACGAATGGACGCCAAAGGACGCATCATCCTTCCCGCCAAATTCCGTGAGGAACTCTCAGCAGGCCTCGTTCTGACCCGCGGTCAAGAACGATGCCTGTACGTTTTCCCCGCCGCAGAATTTGAACGCATCCACGAACGGATGCGCACCGCGCCCCTGCCCGGACGAGCCGCCCGAGACTTCCTGCGAGTTTTCCTCTCCGGAGCCTCAGACGAACTGCCTGATAAGCAGGGACGCATCACCATCCCGCCGATACTGCGCCAATACGCAGGACTGACCGACAACCTCGTTGTCATCGGATCCGGTACCCGCGCAGAAATCTGGGATGCAGCGGCCTGGGAGGAATACCTCGCCCGCACCGAAGCTGAATTCGCTGCCCTCGACGAGGACCCGTTCAGCCCGCTGCTCTAACCGGCATCCCGCCGACGCGACGGCTACCGCCCCGGCATCTCTCTATCGTCACCGCACCACTCTTCCGTAAATCTTCCCGCAGGACAAACTCTCACAGGAGCACCCATGAGCGTAGAACACGCCCCCGAAACCGGTACGACCGACTCCGGTACTGCCGCCAAGGCCCCCGGCGCATCCATTGAGAACCTCTCCCAGCGTGAAGCCAGCGAACGCCACGTGCCCGTCATGCTGGACCGCTGCATTAACCTGCTGGCACCCGGCATTGAACGCGCCGTCGAGGAGCGCGGCACCGCCTACGTTATTGACGGCACCCTCGGTATGGGTGGCCACTCCGAGGCGCTGCTTGAACGCTTCGAAAACCTTGTGCTGATCGGCATTGACCGCGACCTGCAGGCACACGCCATCGCCGGTGAGCGTCTGGCACGCTTCGGTGACCGCTTCGTACCCGTCCACGCCGTCTACGATGAGATTGACCGCGCCATGGAAGCTGCCGGCGTGCAGGGCATCGACGGCATCCTGATGGACCTGGGTGTCTCCTCCATGCAGCTGGACGAACGCACCCGCGGCTTCGCCTACTCCTACGACGCTCCCCTGGACATGCGCATGAACTCCGAAGACGAGCTCACCGCCCGCATCGTCGTCAACGAATACAGCGAAGACCAGCTGCGCCGCATTATCCGCAACTGGGGCGAAGAGAAGTTCGCATCGCGTATCGCCCGCGCCATCTGCACCGCCCGCGCCAACGCGCCCCTGGAAACCACCGGTGAGCTCGTACGCATTATCCAGAAGGCTGTGCCCGTCGCCGCGCAGCGCACCGGTGGACACCCCGCCAAGCGCACCTTCCAGGCGTTGCGTATCGAAGTGAACCACGAACTGGAAGCCCTCGAACGCGCCGTACCGGCAGCCCTGGAGGCGCTCAACCTCGGCGGCCGATTTGTCGCCATGAGCTACCACAGCCTCGAAGACAAAATCGTCAAGAGGACACTGACCGCGGAGGCAACCTCCAAAGCACCCAAGGGCTTCCCGGTAGAGCTTGAAGAGCACAAGCCCACCATCAAAATCATTACCCGCGGCGCCGAACCGCCTACCGACGAGGAAATCGAACAGAACTCTCGCGCCGCCAGCGCCAAGCTGCGCGCCGCCGAGAAGATCCGCATCCCCGCCAAGTAGAAGACAGAAAGCGAAGAAGAGTGAGCACCCAGCACGCATCCCAGCGCCCCACCCGCACCCAGGGCGCCCCGCGGAGTCGACGCGCCGGTTCCTCGCGCCCTGCCGCCGGCACCCCCGGCGCCGTTGGCTCTACCCGCGCATCCTCTACTGGCGGCTCTACCGGGGCGAGCCGCGCCTCCACCCGAGCACACTCCGGCCGCACCCGCACCGCGCGTCTGGAGCCGGTCACCGCCTCCCAGCCGGTGGTCCGCCCCGTCAGCACCGCCGCATCTCACGGTGGTAAGCGCACCTCAACGAACGCGAGCCGTGTTCCCTCGAGCGTCCGTGCGGCAGCACGCACCGAAGAAGCACGCGAAACGAAGCCCAAGCAGCGTAACCCGCTGTCCACTGTGCGCCGCCGAGCCCGTAAGCTCAGCCCGCCCACCATGCTCGCTGTTTTTGCGGCAATTCCGCTGACCCTGATTTTTATTCTGCTGCTTAACGTGCTGATTGTGACCCGACAGTACGACATGGTGGATTTGCGCGCGCAAGAACAGCGCCTCGTGCAGGAGAACCAGGCGCTGCAGCAGGAGATTGGTTTCAAGGAAGCCCCGCAGGATTTGGCGATACGCGCCAGTACCCTGGGCATGTTTGTGAGCTCTTCGCAGGCGACCCTGAACCTGCAGACTTCCACGATTGAGGGCACCCCCGCCCCGGCTGCAAGCCCCACCGGTATTGAAGGATCCAAGCAGGAGAACCTGATTTCGCCGCCGGCAGCGGGTTCGGAAGAAAGCTACGCCAAGGGCATTGTGGATGCTGACAAGTCTGTTCAGCAGCGACACAGCCAGGCGAGCGCTACGGCAAAGGCATCTGCAAGCGCCTCGGCAAGCCCCGCGCAGCAGGCTAACCCCGCTCAGCAGGCCAACCCCGCACCGGCGAATAGCGCCCCTGCTAGCCCGGCTGCTTCCGCCGCACCGAGCGCCGCTCAGCAGCCCGCAGCTAGCCCCGCGGCAAGCCAGGTTGCACGATAAACAATATTGACCACAGGATGCGTAGCATCACC
This sequence comes from Rothia sp. HMSC065C12, assembly GCF_001812085.1. Classification (NCBI taxonomy): domain Bacteria; kingdom Bacillati; phylum Actinomycetota; class Actinomycetes; order Micrococcales; family Micrococcaceae; genus Rothia; species Rothia sp. HMSC065C12. The sequence continues at coordinate 124,225 of NZ_KV807676.1, read as the reverse complement.
GATAGACTAGACCAGCGAAAGGACCACCGCATGAGCTCCGACGCGCGTAAGAACGCGAACGAATCGGCATCCGGTCAGCCGGATCTGACCCGCCGTGGCTTCGTCGCAGGCGCCGCAGCCACCTGCGCTCTGGGCGTTATCGGTGCGAACCTGTTTATCCGCCAGGGCTTTGACCCCGGTGCAGTGGCGAATGCGTCCCGTCAGAAGCGTTTGCGCTCCCAGGTGCTGCCTGCTGTGCGCGGTCAGATTCTCGATATCAACGGCAACGTCATGGCGCGTACTGTGCAGCGTTATAACCTGACTGCTGACCAGAGCGCCGTGGCGACCTTCAAACGCTACAACGAGGATCGCACCCAGAAGGTTGAGGTCACCCCCAACCAGCTGGTGTACGAGATGGTCGATATTCTCAAGACCGTTGACCCGGGCATTACCGACGAGTTCATCAAGTCCAAGCTGGACGGCACCTCAAAGTACTCGGTGATCAAAGCAAATATCACCCCGGAAATTTTCAATAAGATTGATGCCCTGGGTGCGCCCTTCATCTACGGTGAGGCGTTCTCTCAGCGCCTGTACCCCAACGGTAGTGTGGGCGGTTCCGTGGTCGGTAAGTACAACATTGTTGAAGAGGCAGACGGCAACGGTACGGGCGGTACGGTGTCCCGTAACTACTCCGTGGGCATTGAGCGTGTCTTTGAGAAGGAGCTTGCCGGTACCCCCGGTGAGCGCACCTACGAGATTAGCGCTGATGGCGTGCGTATCCCCGTAGCGAAGGAAGAGCAGCGCCTGGCGGTGGACGGTAAGAATATTCGCCTAACCATTAACCGTGATGTGCAGTATTTTGCGCAGCAGGTGGTGCGTGCCCGCGCCGAGGAGCTGAAAGCTGAATGGTGTACCGCCATTGTTATGGATGTGCGTGACGGCTCCATTTTGGCTCTTGCTGATTCCTCCACGATGGACCCGGGCGCGGCAACCATTGAGGACGCGGCGGACATGACCCCGCGCGCTATTTCGCAGAGCGTGGAGCCCGGTTCGACCGAGAAGATGCTAACTGCTTCGGCGCTGATTGAGCAGGGCCTGACCACCCCGACGAGCGTGTATGACGTGCCCGCGACCCTCACGATTGACGGCCAGACCTTTAAGGACGCGTTTGAGCACGGGGCGCAGCGGCGTACTTTCTCGGGCATTATTCATGACTCGATGAACACCGGTACGGTGCTGGTCGGTCAGAAGCTCAGCAAGGAAGAGCGCTACAACTGGTTGAAGAAGTACGGCGTCGGCGAGTTTACCGGCATTGAGCTGACCGGTGAGGAGCAGGGTATAATCGCTGATTGGCGTGATTGGGATGGCCGTCAGCAGTACACTGTGCTGTTCGGTCAGGGTGTTGCGCAGACTCCGCTGCAGACCGCCATGATTTTCCAGGCGCTGGGCAATAAGGGCGTTCGTCTGAAGCCGCGCATTGTGGACGCGATCATTGACGCCGACGGTACCGAACATAAGCGTGCCGTAGAGCCTGGCGAACGCATGGTCAGCGAGGAGACTGCCGCTTCCTGCCTGACTCTCATGGAGAATGTGGTGGAGCAAGGCCACGCCCGTCCGGCGAAGGTGACCGGCTACCGCGTGGGCGGTAAGACCGGTACTGCGGAAACTCCGAGTGAGAAGGGCGGCTACGACGGCAACACGACGTCCTTTATTGGTGTGGCGCCGATTGAGAACCCGCAGTTCTTGGTGGCGGTGACCATGCAGCGTCCTGAGGGTAGCGTGGGTGCGAACGGTACGACGGCTGAGTTCTCCAAGATTATGGAGAAGACTTTGCACACCTATAATGTGCCGCGTTCTACCGGTGAACCGGAGTTGATTCCGCTTTTTGCTGAGGATAGCCCCAATAAGACGAGCTAAAGGCGAGCGGGGGAGAGGCGCCCGGTAGCTGATTCGTGATGAAGAAGCGCCGGTACTGAACACCTGTCGAAGCCTAAAGACCGTAGAATATTGAATGACCCTGTGTGCCTTGAGCGCATTGACCATACAGAGCTCACCGCTTCGGACAGCGGAGAGGAAAGAAGGACGATGGATACCGCATCTCACGCACCCGGCCAGAACCTGCTGGGCGGCGACGCTCAGACTCTGCGCCCGAATTCTGTGCGCCCGGTGAGTTTGGCGCACCTTCGCGAACATCTGCAGGGCTTGGGCGCTCAGGTGAGTGCCCAGCCGGCTAAGGGTGTTCAGGGTTCTGAATCCGCTGATGCCGTTGAGGTCACCGGTATCAGCATGGATTCCCGAGGCGTTCGCCCTCAGGACCTGTACGTGGCTCTGCCCGGTGCGAAGGTGCACGGTGCGCAGTTTGCTGAGGCTGCGTTGAAGCTGGGTGCTTCCGCTATTTTGACGGATGCTGCCGGTGCGCAGCTGCTGGGCGAGGCGCCGGTGCCTGTCCTGGTGACGGAGAACCTCCGCGAGTACGTGGGTCCGTTGGCTGCGCTGATTTATGGTTCGGCGTCGTTCCCCGCCACTCACCGTTATGCTGTGACCGGTACGAACGGTAAGACCACCTCCACCTACATGCTGGAGTCGGTGTTCCGCACCGGTCTGGGGGTGAAGACCGGTCTGATTGGCACTATTCAGATTCTGATTGATGGTGTGTCGGTTCCTTCGAAGATGACCACCCCGGAGTCTCCTCACGTGCATTCTTTGCTGACGATTATGGGTCAGCATCAGGTGCGTTGCGCCGCAATGGAGGTTTCCTCACACGCGATTGATTACCACCGTGTGGACGGCGTGAAGTATGCGGTTGCTGGCTTTACGAACCTGACTCAGGATCACCTGGATTTGCACGGCACTATGGAGCATTATTTCGACTCGAAGGCTCAGCTGTTCACCCCCGAACGTGCCGAGCTGGCTGTGATTACTGCTGATGACGAGTGGGGCGAGAAGATGTTCTCCGCCGCTTGCGAGCAGATGGGTGCGCAGCAGGTGCACCGTCTGGTGACTGCGCGCGGTGCCGGTCTGGCTGAGGTGCCCGCAGAGTTTGGTGCCCGCGACTGGGCTGTGGTGAAGGTTCAGCGTGAGGGTCTGGGCCACCGCTTCCACGTGGCTAATGGTGCCGGTGAGAGCGTTGAATGCTACACCGGTCTGCCCGCTGATTTTAACGTTTCGAATGCTGCGCTGGCGGCGCTCATGGCGTACCTGGACACTGACTCCGCTGAGCGTGAGCGCCTGCTGCCCGAGCTGGCGTCCGGTTCGGCTCTGACTCCGGTGGTGCCGGGTCGTATGCAGCTGATTTCTTTGGCTCCGCACGCGATTGTGGACTTTGCCCACAACCCTGACGGCCTGACCCGTGCCCTGGAGGCGATGGACCGCCCCGGAGACGGCAAGGTCATGATTGTTTTCGGTGCGACCGGTGAGCGTGACCAGCTCAAGCGCCCGATTATGGGTGCGATTGCGGCACAGTATGCAGATATTGTGGTTGTGACTGATGACGATCCGCACGGTGAGGCGCCCGAGCCGATTCGTGCCGCCGTTGAGGAGGGCGCGCAGAAGGCTGAGAACCGCCGAGCCACCCAGATCCTGAATATTTCTCCGCGTGCCGCCGCTATTGATGCGGCAATTGCCCTGGCGGGCGAGCATGACGCCATCCTGATTGCTGGCCGCGGCCACGAAACCGAACAGGATGTTGACGGCGTGGATATCGCCCTGGACGACCGCGTTGAAACCGCCCGTGCCCTGCGTGCGCACGGTTTCGAGATTCTGCCTGACTACCAGCGCATGCTCGAAGAAAGTGACTCTAAGACCGCTGAAGGTATGGTGAAGAATGATTAAGCTCAGCGCCGCCCAGATTATTGAGGCAACCGGCGGCACCGCTATCGGCCTGGAGGGCCGTGAGGAGCAGGTGCACGCAGACTTCGCCACTACCGACTCCCGTGAGGTGCAGACCGGCACCCTGTTCGTGGCGAAGCCCGGTGCGGTCACTGACGGTCACAGGTTCATCCCCATGGCGTTTGAGCGGGGCGCGACCCTGGCTCTGGTCGAGCGTGAAGTACTCGATGAGCAGGGCGTGCCCTACCCGAGCATCCAGGTGCCCGATGTGGTGCTAGCGATGGGCGATTTGGCGCGCTATTCCATTGAGCAGATGCGCGCTCAGGGTGAGCTGACCGTTATCGGTATTACCGGTTCTGCAGGTAAGACCACCACCAAGGACCTTCTTGCCGCCATTTTCACCCCGGAGGGCCCGACCGTTGCCCCGGTCGGCTCCTACAACAGTGAAGTGGGCGTGCCCCTGACCGTTTTCCGTGCGGATGAGTCCACCCGCTACCTGGTCATTGAGATGGGTGCGGACCGTGTGGGCAATATCGAGTACCTGGCGAATATTGCGCACCCCGATCACGGTGCAATCCTGAAGGTTGGTACCGCGCACGCTGGCGAGTTCGGCGGCGTGGACAATATTGAGCGCACCAAGGGCGAGCTGGCTGAGGGTGTTCAGCCGACCGGTTCCCTGGCGCTGAACGCTGACGATGAGCGCGTACTGCGTATGGCGTCGCGTTCGGTTGCACCCATTACGTACTTCGGCGTGGGCGAGAAGACCGACGCGAACGGTCAGCCCTACGAACGCTACGTGGCGGCGCTGAACCTGCGCACCACCGACGCCGGCTGCCCCGAGTTCACTCTGCGCCTGCCCGACGGCAGCGAGTACGAGATTTCCTCGCAGCTGATCGGTGAGCACCACGTGCACAACCTGCTGGCTGCGGCGACGATCGCCTACAACAGCGGTATTTCGGGTGAGAAGATTGCTCGCGCGCTCAACAAGGCGGCGGCAGCTTCGAAGTGGCGTATGGCTCGCACCGACCGTGCCGACGGCGTGACCGTCATTAACGACGCGTACAACGCGAACCCTGAGTCGATGGCGGCGGCACTGCGCACCCTGGCGCAGCTGGGCCGCACCGTTGACCCAGCGACCGGTCAGCCGCACCGCACCTGGGCTGTTCTGGGCGCCATGCTGGAGCTCGGTGACGCCTCCCTGGAGGAGCACGACCGCATCGGCCGCCTCGTGGTGCGCATGAACATTTCCAAGCTGATTGCTGTGGGCGACGAGACGAAGCCCACCTACAATGCGGCTCACCTGGAAGGCTCCTGGGGTAATGAGGCGACCTGGGTGAAGACCCCGGAAGAGGCAGAGCAGATTCTGCGCGCCGAGGTTCGCCCCGGTGACATTGTGCTTTTCAAGTCCTCGAACGGCGCGAAGCTGGGCATTCTGGGTGACCAGGTTGCTTTCGCCGAGTACACCTTCGGTGCTGAGGAAGAGCAGGCACCGACCTGGCTTTCTGCCGGTGACTTTGTTGAAACCACCGATTTGAGCGACCACCTTGCCGCTCACCTGGACGGCACCGCTAACGGCGACCGTACTTCGACCGAACAGACCACGAACGAAGGGTAGCGCTTTATGATTACCGTGCTGATTGCTGGAATCTTCGGATTCCTCATCTCCCTCACCGCGCTGCCGGTGTTCATCAAGAAGATGTCGGCCCTCAACCTTGGCCAGCTCATCCGTGAGGAAGGCCCGGCAGCCCACCAGCACAAGGCGGGCACCCCCACCATGGCGGGTCTGATCTTCATCCCCGCGGCGATTCTCGCCTACTTCTTGACCCTGGCGGTGAGCGCACTGCTCTTCGGAACCGCGCCGGTACCGACCGCTACCGCGTGGCTGACCATCGCCTTCACCCTGGGCATGCTCGGTGTGGGCGCGGCGGACGACATCATGAAGTTCCGCAATAAGGGCAACGAGGGCCTGACCGAGAAGCAGAAGACCATTGGTCTTCTGGGCGTGACCCTGCCCTTTGCGTACCTGGCGTTCCAGTTCCCGAATGAGTCGGGTGCTCGTCCGGCGTCGACCGCCATCTCTTTCGTACGTGACCTGCCCATTGACCTGTTCGCGGCGGGCGCGGTCTTCGGTTCCATCCTGCTGGTTGGTTGGATTACCCTCATCTCCCTGTCCGGTACGAACGCGGTGAACTTCACCGATGGTCTGGACGGCCTGGCTGGCGGCATCATGATGACCATCTTCTCCGGCTACCTGACCATCAGCATCTGGCAGTACGTACACGCCTGCTCCGCTGGCGCTGGCACCGCCTGCTACGATGTGCGCGACCCCGGTTCACTGGCGCTGATTGCCGCATCCCTGGTGGGTTCGCTGGCTGGCTTCCTCTGGTGGAACGTGTCGAAGGCACAGATCTTCATGGGCGACTCCGGTTCCCTGGCGCTCGGTGGCGCAATGGTTGCTTTCGCGCTGTTCACCCGCACCGAGCTGCTTCTGCTGGTCATCGCTCTGATTCCCGTGCTGGAAGTGTTCTCTGTGATTGTGCAGAAGTTCGTGTTCAAGACCAGCCGTAAGCGTTCGGTCGCAGCGGGGGAGAAGCCCCTGCACGCGCACCGTTACTTCCGTATGACCCCCTTCCACCACCACATGGAGAAGGTCGGCGTCAACGGCAAATACTCAATTGATAAGCGAGGCATTGCCCCCGGTACCGTCAGCAGCGGCGAAGTGAACTCCGTGTTCCGCCTCTGGGTTGTTAACGCCCTCTGCGTGCTCGTTGCCCTGGCGCTGTTCTTCGGTGACTGGTTCTCGCAGACTTCTGGAGTGATTCACTAATGTCAACTAATGAACAGCCGGATACAGCTCGCATTGAAGCGAACGCCGCCGCTATTGCGGTGAACCCGGTGTATGAGAACGAGCGCCTCGCGGAGCTGACTCACTGGGGTGCGCCCTGGGCTAACCTGCGCGTGGTCGTGGTGGGCATGGGTACCAGCGGCGACGCTGTGACCGATGTGCTCGCCCAGCTGGGTGCGAAGATCGTTGTCATCGACGGGGCTGATACCCCGGAGAAGCGTGAACGCATCGACCTGTACGCTAACGCCTACGGCAACGTTGAGGGTCTGTTCGGTCCCGAGCACATGCGCGCACTGCCCCCGGTGGACGGTCAGGAACCCGAGCTTGTGGTGACCTCCCCGGGCGTGCGTCCCGACCACCCGGTCATGCTGGACGCGTATGAGCGTCGCATCCAGATTTGGGGCGATGTGGAGCTGGCGTGGCGCCTGAATGAGCGCAACGACCGCCCGACTCCCAAGTGGCTGTGCCTGACCGGTACGAACGGTAAGACCACCACCGTGGGCATGGTCGATTCCATCCTGAAGGCTGCCGGCAAGAAGGCTATTCAGGTAGGCAACGTGGGCATGCCCATCGTGTACGCCATTGCCGACGATGAGCCCTATGAGTTCTTCGCGGTGGAGCTGTCCAGCTTCCAGCTGCACTGGACCCATTCGATGTCCCCGTACGCTTCGGTGGTTCTGAACATTGCTGAGGACCACGTGGACTGGCACGGTTCGTTCGAGCGTTACAAGGCTGATAAGGCTCGCGTGTATGAGCACACTCAGGTTGCCTGCATCTTCAACACCGACCACGTGGACACCCTGCGCATGGTTGAGAACGCGGACGTTATTGAGGGCGCTCGTGCGATTGGCTTCAGCTCCACTGAGATGCCCGCCGTGTCGATGCTCGGCCTGGCTGAGGACATCATGGTGGACCGCGCCTTCTTGAAGAACCGTTACAACGAGGCGTATGAGCTGGTGGTTCTGGAGGATTTGGCTCCGGCTCCCGGTAAGATGCCTGCGAAGCACACCGTGGAGAACGCTTTGGCGGCTGCGGCTCTGTGCCGTGCGGCTGATATTGACCCGAAGGCTGTGGGCGCTGGCCTGCGTTCCTTCAAGACCGGTGCGCACCGCAACCAGCTGGTGGGTTACGCAAACGACATCATGTGGGTGAACGATTCGAAGGCTACGAATCCTCACGCCGCGAACGCGTCGATGAGCGGCTACCCCTCGCTGGTGTGGATTGCTGGCGGCCTGTCGAAGGGCGTTGAGTACGATGAGCTGATTGCTGCCCACGCGCAGCGTCTGAAGGCTGTGCTGATTATCGGTACCGATACTGCGGCGTTGAAGTCGGCATTGGCTAACCACGCTCCGCAGGTTCCGACCTACAATATGACCGCCGCTGTGGCTGATTCTTCGGACGGCATTGCCGTGATGAACGCGGCCGTTGCGAAGGCTGCTGAGCTGGCGCATCCGGGGGATACCGTGCTGATGGCTCCCGCGTCTGCGTCGATGGACCAGTTCAAGAATTATGCGGTGCGCGGTGATGCGTTTGCGAACGCTGTTGCCGCCCAGCTGGCTGACTCTTAGGAGGTTACCTGCAGGGGCGTCTCGGGTAACCGGGGTGCTTTCTGCGGGTTCTTCTCGGGGGTGGGATGGTAACGGTGTCCCACCCCTGAACCTTTTTCGTGTATTCGCCACGACGGATCCGTGGCAGTTGAGGCCTATAGGAGGGCATGTGAGTACCAGCGCATCTTCGGAGCGTTCGGCTTCTTCGGCGCGTTCGACTACGAGTGGTCGTTGGGCGTCTTTGCGAGCCGGTTGGGAGGATTTCTCTGCGCCGTTCCGTGCTCGTGCCGATAGGCTGTACCGTCGTGGTTTGAAGGCTGACCTGTGGGATGTGCCGGTGATGCTGCTGGTCACTACCTTGGGTCTGGCTATTTTTGGCTGCATTATGGTGCTGTCGGCCTCGAGCGTCACCATGATTTCTCAGGGTCAGTCGCCGTTCTCGCAGGTTTCGTCTCAGATCATGTTCTTGGTTCTTGGCGTGATTGCGATGGCGGGTATTACGCGCATCCCGGTGGGTGTCTACCACAAGAAGTTTGCGGTGAACGCGATGCTGATTGCCGCGTTGGTCATGCAGCTTGCTGTGGTGGTCGTTGGCGTTGAGGTGAACGGTAACCGTAACTGGTTGAAATTCCCCGGCGGCGTGCAGATTCAGCCGTCGGAGTTTTCGAAGCTGGCGATTATTATGTGGCTGGCATGGGTGTACAGCCGCCACGGCGATATTTCTCGCAGTATTTGGCGTACTCTGTTCCCCTCGATTTATGGTGTGGGTGCCCTGGTGCTGCTGATTATGCTCGGCGGTGATATGGGTACCGCCATGGTGTACGGCTTCATCTTTGTGGGCATGATGTGGCTGGCGGGCGCTTCTCGTAGCTCGCTGCTGAAGATTGGCGGCGCGTTTGCGGCGTTGGCGCTGGTGGGCGTTCTCAGTAGCGCGAACCGTGTGGCTCGTATTTTCGGTGTTTGGGGCTCGTGCACGAACGCTAACTGTGACCAGGCGAATTCTGGTGAGGTGGCGCTGACGACCGGCGGCTTCTTGGGTGTTGGCCTGGGCCAGTCGCGTCAGAAGTACAACTACTTGGCTGAGGCGCATAACGACTATATTTTCGCCATTATTGGTGAGGAGCTGGGCCTGCTGGGTACGCTGGCGGTTCTGCTGCTGTATGCGGGCCTGGTGTATTGTGCGGTGCGTATTATGCTGCGCACTACTGACCCGCTGGTGCGTTTGGCTACGGGCGGCATCATGATTTGGCTGACTTCTCAGGCGATTATCAATATGGGCATGGTGTCCCGTATTTTGCCGGTGATTGGTGTGCCTCTGCCGTTTGTCTCCTATGGTGGTTCGTCGCTGTTGTCTTCGTTGTTTGCGGCGGGTTTGTTGTTGGCGTTTGCGCGGCAGACTCCGTTGCGTGGCGCGACGGCACCGTCGAATATTGAGACTCAGAGCGTGCGTGAGGTTCGTCGTGCGAATGCTGATTGGCAGCGTCGTACGCCGTTGCAGATTGTGCTGAATCAGGAGGAGGCAGCTCGTGCGGCTGCCGGTGGCCACCTGATGAAGGAACATAATCCTTTGAAGGTTGTTTTCGGTCCGGAGAGTACGTTGCGCCGCTGGTTGGGTTTTGCGCCGGATCAGCAGCGTGAGTTGTCTCGTATAGCTCGTGAGCAGCGGAAGGAGCAGGAGCGCCAGGCTCGGGAGCAGGCTCGTCGCGAGGAGGAACAGGCTCGCCGGGAGGCGGCGCAGGCTCGAGAAGAGGCTCGTCGTGCTCGTGAGGAGGCACGTCTGGCTCGTGAGGAAGCTGCCCGTGTGAAGGCGGAGCAGAAGGCTGAAGCTCAGAAACAGAAGGCCTCGCAGAAACCTGCCCCGCAGAAGCCTGCACCGAAGAAGGCAGCTCCGCAGAAGGCTCCCGCTCAGCCTCGTACCGGTCAGCAGGCTCGTGTTGCCCAGAAGAGTACTGCCTCTGCTCGAGCGGCACAGGGTAAGCCTGCTCAGCCTCGTACTGCTCAGCCCCGTACCGCTCAGCAGCCTGCTGCTCAGCCTCGTACCGCTCAGCAGCCCGCCGCGCAGAAGCGAGTGCAGCAGCCTCGTGGCGCTCAGCCCCGTAGCGCACAGCACCGTCCGTCGGGTTCGCTACCTGCGGGTCTGCAGCCGTTGCATCCGGAGGACCGTCAGCGTCGTGCCCAGCGACTGGGTAATCCTCGACAGGGCGCTCAACGTCAGGCAGCGCCGCGACAGGGCACCCAGGCAAAGGGTACTCCGAAGAACAGCGCTCAGCAGGCGCAGCGTCCGGCTCAGGGCGCGGCTCGGAACTCGGCTCAGCGCGGCACCCGCAAGCAGGGCTAAACCCCGCGGAACCCGCTCCGCGAAGCCTGCATATCGGGGGCTGGCAATCGGGGAAGTGAGCTGCGGTTCGCACCTCTACCCGTGATGAATATGCGCTGAATAAGAGATAACGCCCTCGCCGTTGAGTCATAGCTCAATGGCGGGGGCGCTCTATTGAACAGGTGCGATAGCGTAAAATGATGCTGTACCGATGTGTTGGGAGAAAGACCTATGACGAAGAAGGCGCCCTCTATAGTCTTCGCCGGTGGTGGCACCGCCGGTCATATTAATCCGATGCTCGCGATTGCGCGTGCGGTTCGTGATCTTGAGCCGAACGCTAAGATTCTGATGCTGGGCACTGCGGACAAGATGGAAGCCGAGCTGGTTCCGGCAGCTGGTTTCGATATTGAGTTTATTCCTCGTGCGGCGTTCCCTCGTAGCATTAACCGTGACGCTTTGGCTTTCCCCGCTAAGTTCTTTGGTGGTCTGTCGAAGACCCGCCGCATCCTCAAGGAAGCAGATGCGGATGTGGTTGTTGGTGTGGGCGGCTACGTGTGCCCGCCGGCGTATCTGTCGGCGTTGAGCGCTAAGATTCCCGTGGTGATTCATGAGGCGAACGCGAAGCCCGGTTTGGCGAACCGCCTGGGTGGCACGTTTGCGAAGTTCACCGGTGTGGCGTTCCCTAATACTCCTTTCCCGCGCGCGACCCTGGTGGGTATGCCGATGAAGGATGAGATTGCCTACCTGAACCGTGAGGCGCACCGTTCGAAGGCTCGCCGTAACCTGGGCCTGAACCCGCAGAAGCCGACCGTGATTGTGACCGGCGGTTCGTTGGGTGCGTTGAGTCTGAATAATGCGGTGGCGGCGTGCCGTGACCACTTTGCGGAGTGGGACTTCCAGATTCTGCACATTACCGGTAAGGGTAAGGCTGTTCTGGATGAGAATGGTGAGCCGCTGAGTGCGCCGAATTACCGTCAGATTGAGTTCAGCAACGGCATGCAGGATGTGTATGCTGCCGCTGATCTTCTGCTGGTGCGTTCGGGTGCGGCGACCGTCAGTGAGGTTGCCGCTGTGGGTGTTCCCGCGATTTTTGTGCCGCTTCCTATTGGTAATGGTGAGCAGGCTCTGAATGCTCGTTCTCTGGTGGAGTCGTCTGCGGCTCTGCTGGTGAAGGATGCAGAGGTCACCGGTGAGTGGTTCGCCCGTGAGATTCCGGCTCTTATGGCGAATCCGGAGGAGCTGGAGCGCATGGGCGCTGCGGCGTATGAACTTGGTATCCGTGACGCGGCGAGCGTTATGGCTGAAGCAGTATTGAAGGCAGCTGAGAAGTAATGACTGAATTGATGAATCTTGAGATGGTGTTGCCTGCACCGCTGAACCCGCCGTTCCCTGAGCGTGCGAAGATGAGCGAGTTGGGCCGTGTGCACTTCATCGGTATTGGTGGCGCGGGTATGAGCGCTATTGCCGCTCTGATGCTGCAGGCTGGTGTGACGGTGAGCGGTTCTGACCGTGCGGAGTCGGCTACTATTGAGTCTTTGCGTGCTGCGGGTGCTCGTGTGGGTGTTCCTCAGCAGGCTGAGAACATTGTGGATGTTGATACCGTGGTGATTTCTACCGCGATTCGTGAGGATAACCCGGAGCTTGTTGCCGCTCGTGCGCAGGGTCTGCGTGTGCTGCATCGTTCTGAGGCTCTTGCCGCCGTGATGGGTGAGTCTCAGGTGGTTGCTGTTGCCGGTACTCACGGTAAGAGCACGACCAGCTCCATGATTTCTGTGATGTTTGATCAGCTGGGTGCTGACCCGTCGTTTGCGGTGGGTACTGTGATTGCTGGTCGCGGCACGAACGCGCACCTGGGTGCTCAGGGCCCGGAGTCGATTTTTGTGGCTGAGGCTGATGAGTCGGACGGCTCGTTTGTGCGTTACCGCCCGGCTATTGCTGTGGTGACGAATGTTGAGCCGGACCACCTGGATTTCTACGAGACGGATGAGCGTGTCTTTGAGGCGTTCAACCGTTTTGTGGGTTCGCTGGCACCTAACGGTGTTGTGGTGACCTGTGCTGATGATGCGGGCGCGGCTGATTTGGCTGCTCGTTCTCGTGCGGCGGGTGTGCCCGTGGTGACTTACGGTGAGTCGGCGGATGCTGACTTGCGTATTAGTGAGATTACCAGCGCTGGTTCTTCCTCGTCGTCGCACCTGTCCTGGTCGTTTGAATGCCGTGGCGTGCGTTATGAGGGTGAGCAGGATCTTGCGCTGAAGGTGCCGGGTATTCATAACCAGTTGAACGCTTCGGCTGCTTTTGCGTCGGCGTTGATTTCTGGTTACGAGGCTGCCGATATTGCTCGCGCTCTGGCTGAGTTTGTGGGTGCTGACCGCCGCTTCACCCTGCGTGGTGAGGTTGCGGGCGTGAAGGTCTTTGATGACTATGCGCACCACCCGACCGAGGTGTTCCGCGCTCTGGAGACCGGTCGTACCGTGGCTGATGGCCACAACCTGTACGTGATTTTCCAGCCGCATCTGTTCTCTCGTACTCGCGAGTTCGCGAAGGAGTTCGCTGAGGCTCTGTCGATGGCTGACCGTGCTCATGTGCTGGATATTTACCCGGCTCGTGAGCTGCCGATTGAGGGTGTGACTAGTGAGCTGATTACCGGTGCTGGTTTCTCTGAGGTTCGTTACGCTACCGCTGAGGACGCTATTGAGGATATTGTGACCTGCGCTCAGGCTGGCGATATTGTGATGACCGTTGGCGCTGGCGATGTGACCGCTTTGGGTGCGCGTCTGCTGGAGTCCCTGGAAATCCGTCACGGTGGCGAGTCGAAGAAGTCGGAGGCTTAGGCTGTGCCGATGAGTTCTGGTCTCTCTTCGGAGGGGCATTCCTCCTCGCGCGCGCCGAAGGCTCCGCGTTCGCGTGCTCGTTTGCGCGCCCAGCAGGTAGCTGAGAATGCGCAGGTTGAGGCTAAGAAATCTGAGTCTGTGCAGGCTGAATCTGCGCAGTCTCAGCTGACTCAGCCGCAGGCCACCCAGCCTCAGGTTGTGAAGAGCGCAGAAGCTACTGGGACTGCAAAGCCCTCGGAAGCTATGAAGTCTGTGGACGCCGTGAAGCCTGTCGAGGTTGCATCCTCGGAGGCTTCTGCTCAGCCTTCTGGTGCGCAGTCTGCCGCTAATCAGCCTTCCGCTACTCAGTCTTCGAGCTCCGTGCGACACATGCCGCGTAAGCCGGTGGTGCATAAGTCGCCCAGTCAGAACGGTGCTGATTCTTCGGCGTCCAAGAGCGCTGCGGCGGTTCATTCTTCAGCACAGTCTTTGAAGGATTCGGTGCGTTCTGCGCTGATGACCGGTCGTACCGTGTCTGAGGTTGAGCATGCGCCCGAGCTGTTTGATGTTGAGGCGTTTGAGGATTCTTCGTCGAAGACTTCATCCGCCAAGGGTGCATCTGCTCAGACTGCATCCTCGCAGTCGGTGAAGAGCGCAGAAAAGGAAGTAGCCGATCAGAAGGCTGCTCAGAAGAGTTCTGATAAGAAGTCTTCTGCCGATTCTGCTGAATCTCGCGAAGAGTCTGCCGCTCAGAAAGCTGAAGAAAGCGCCGATAAGGCGGGGGAGAAGGCTGTTGAAGAGCCTCGTCCCGCGAGCCGTTTTGGTCGTTGGCGTGCCGAGCGTGAGCAGCAGCGTGCAGCGGAGATTGAGAAGGAGCGCGAGCGTGCGAGCCGTCAGGCTCACCGTGAGCGTCTGCGTCAGGATCCGGGTCTGGACGGTCTGCGTGCTGAGGAGCGCCCCCGTAAGGAGCGTGCGCCTCTGACTCGTGCCCGTAAGCTGCTGTACACCGTCTCGGCACTGGCTATTATCGCGGTGCTGTATGTGGTGCTGGTCTTCTTCTCGCCCCTGTTGGCGACTCAGAAGATCACGGTGCGCGGCACGTCCCTGCTGGAAACCACCCAGGTGGAGCAGAAGCTTGAGCCTCTGCGCGGCGTTCCGCTCACTCGCATCGATGAGAAGAAGGTGCGTGAGCTGATCGGGCAGGATAATGTGATTCGTAGCGTGCAGGTGGAGAGCCGTCCGCCGCATGAGCTGGTGGTGACTCTGAAGGAGCGTACCGCGGTTGCGGTTGTGAAGCAGGGCGATACGTACCATACTGTTGATAGTGATGGTGTGAGCCTTCTGGAGTCGGCAACTCAGCCCGATACGTCGGTGCCGCTGGTTCGTTTCAGCGGTGATGACCCGCAGACTTCGGCTGAGTTCCGCACTATTTCTACCGCGCTTTCGGCGATGCCCTCTGAGCTTCTAGCTCAGGTTAAGGAAGCCGGCGCTACGTCAACCTCAAGTATCACTCTAACCTTGAGGGATAATACTACGGTGCAGTGGGGAACCGCTGAAGAGAGTGAGTTGAAGGCTAAGGTCCTGCTCTCCCTGCGCCAGGCTATTGCTAAGCGTGCCCAGGAGGAGACCTCCTCCGAGGCACAGACGCAGAAGGTGACCGTCTATGACGTGTCTGCCCCGCGCGTACCGGTGACCCGTTAGGGGAACCATTCAGGCGCTTTATCCTCCCTTTTTGTGTGAAATCCGCAAAAAGAGGGGGTAATTGCGCTGTGTGACTAGGAACCGACAAAAACAGTTTGGTATCCTAGCAGATAAAGTCATTCTTTAGAGGAAACCTTCAGGCTTAGATTAAGCTGCGGGTCTTCCGAAGCTGGAACACGGAACAATCGAGGAATACATGGACGCTGGAACTCCCCAGAACTACTTGGCAGTCATCAAGGTCGTTGGTATCGGCGGCGGTGGCGTCAACGCAGTCAACCGCATGATTGAGGTTGGTCTGCGCGGCGTTGAGTTCATTGCTATCAACACTGACGCTCAGGCTCTGCTGATGTCCGATGCAGACGTTAAGCTGGACGTTGGTCGTGAGCTGACCCGCGGTCTTGGCGCGGGCGCAAACCCCGAGGTTGGCCGTCAGGCAGCCGAGGATCACGCGCAGGAAATTGAGGAAGTCCTCAAGGGCGCAGACATGGTCTTTGTGACCGCAGGTGAGGGTGGTGGCACCGGTACCGGTGGCGCACCCGTCGTGGCACGTATTGCCCGCTCCCTCGGTGCTCTGACCATTGGTGTGGTGACCCGCCCCTTCACCTTCGAAGGCCGTCGCCGCTCCAACCAGGCTGAGACCGGTATCGCTGCTCTGCGCGATGAGGTTGATACCCTGATCGTTATTCCGAATGACCGACTGCTGTCGATTTCGGATCGTAACGTCTCCATGCTGGACGCATTCAAGTCCGCTGACCAGGTTCTGCTCTCCGGTGTGCAGGGCATTACCGACCTGATCACCACCCCCGGCCTGATCAACCTTGACTTCGCTGACGTTAAGTCCGTCATGCAGGGTGCAGGTTCGGCTCTGATGGGTATCGGCTCGGCATCCGGTGAGGACCGTGCCGTGAAGGCAGCTGAGCTGGCTATCGCTTCGCCGCTGCTGGAAGCATCCATCGACGGTGCACACGGCGTTCTGCTGTCCATTCAGGGTGGCTCCGACCTGGGTCTGTTCGAGATCAACGAGGCTGCACGCCTGGTTCAGGAAGTTGCTCACCCCGACGCAAACATCATCTTCGGTGCTGTTATTGACGACGCACTGGGCGATGAGGCTCGCGTGACCGTGATTGCTGCTGGCTTCGACGCAGTGAACCCGGAGACCAACTCCAACGCTTCTACCGCTGCTGCTACTCAGGCTCAGCGCACCCAGGCATCCTTCGGCGGTTCCACCGCTGCTCCGGCTGCTAACGGCTACGGCTACAACGCACCCGCTGCTGCTCCGGCTTCCACCGGCGCTGCTGGCTTCGACGTTGACCTTCCCCCGGTTGTGGAGGAAGCTCCGGCTCGCCGCGACACCCTGGATGTCCCTGACTTCCTGAAGTAGTCTGCCCGGCTGTGAACGCCACCTAGGCGTTGCACGGCTGAGAGTCTTATGAAGCTATAGGGGAGCTGAGAAACACGCACATTGTGCTGTTCTCGGCTCCCCTTTGCTATACCCGCCGTTATACCTGCTGACATCTGATGAAGGAATAGACGATGAGCGACGCTCCCAAAACTCCACTACTTGCCTCAGCCGATACCCGCACCCTGGGCTCTTGGCGTGTGCGGGTGGGTTTCACTTCCCGCGCGGCAGGCAACCTGGGTCTGCACGTGGACGATGAGCTCGGCGGCGGCATGGACGCCTCCCTGGTGCGCACCCTCAACCACCGTGCCGCCCTGGAGGAGGCGCTGGGCACCGAGCCGTTCTTCTACCTGAACCAGGTGCACGGCGTGCAGATTGCCTACCCGGAAGACTACGCGGTGGAATCCTACGCGCCCGGTGCACCCGAGGAGCGTACCGCTGAGCGTGCCCGCGCGGTGCTGGAGAACTCCCCGGTCGCCGATGCGGCGATTAGCAGTGAGGGCGTGCCCCTGGCGATTATGGTGGCGGACTGCATTCCCGTGGTGCTGGTGGGTGAGCGGGTCGCGAACTGGCAACCAATCCTGGCGGTGGCTCACGCTGGCCGCCGCGGCCTGCTCGACGGTGTGCTCCAGCAGACCGTGCAACGGATGCGTCAGCTTGGCGCGGAGAAAATTACCGCCTGGCTGGGTCCGAGCATCTGCGGTAGCTGCTACGAGGTGCCCGAGGCGATGCGCGCCAAATCCACCGAGCTGATTCCGCAGGTGCATTCGGTGACCAGTCAGCAGACCCCCGGACTGGACCTGCCCGCAGGCGCCCGCGCCGTGCTGGAAGAGGCAGGGGTGCAGGTGAGCATGGATTGCGCCCAGTGCACCTTTGAGGAGCCTGAGGTGTATTCGCATCGCGGGTTCACGAACCGCGGTGAGAAGCCGGGCCGCATCGCAGGTCTGGTGTGGATCGAGAAGGCGGCAGAGCCTGCCGCCTAGAGCTGCTAAAGATAGAAAGCCGCTGAAGGAGAGAAGATGTCTGAAATGAACGTAGAAGAGAACCTGCAGTACACTCCCGAACGCGCCGAGCAGCTGCTGCAGAACTACCGCCGCGTGCTTGAGCGTATCCGCACCGCGGAGCAGGACCACAGCGCCGTGCGTACCGAGGCGAGCACCCCGGTGCAGCTGGTGACGGTCACGAAGTTCTTCCCCGCCTCCGACGCGGCGGCGCTGCTGGATGGGGGAGTGACCCTCTTCGGTGAGAACCGCGACCAGGAGGCGAGCGCGAAGGCTCGTGAGCTCGCCGCATACTGCGCCCAGCGTGAGGTGCAGCCCCCGCACTGGGCGTTTATTGGCCAGCTGCAGACGAACAAGGCGAAGTCTGTGGTCAAGTACGCCTCCAGCGTGCATTCGGTGGACCGCCCCTCCCTGGCGGATGCGCTGGCGAAGGCGTACGCGAACCAACTGGCACGCTTCGAGGCGGGGGAGGCGCCCGCACCCGCGGCGGCGGAGCAGGGTGCGCTGACCTGCCTGGTGCAGGTGTCCCTGGCGGAGGTCGCGACCGCTGGCCACGCTGCCGAGGGCGCGCGCGGCGGTACGAGTGCATCCGAGCTGCTGGAGCTTGTGGAGCGCATTGAGAACCACGAGCACCTGCGTTGCGGTGGCGTGATGGCGGTGGCGCCGCTGGGCATGAACCCGGACGAGGCGTTCGAGAAGCTGTACGGCTTGGCGTCGCTGGTGCGTGAGCAGGTGCCGCACGCGACCGAGATTTCCGCCGGCATGAGCGGCGACCTGGAGGCGGCGGTGCGTTGGGGTTCAACCTGCGTGCGCGTGGGTAGCGACATCATGGGTAAGCGCCCGGCGCTCTAGGCCCTTTAGCCGTTAGTCTTTTCAGCTGATGGGTCTGCTGGCGGCGGCATAATCATCGGTGCCCTGACCACCCGCGCGGGGTGGGCGCTGGTAATATATACATGCCGGTGCATGACGTACCGTCACGCACACACCTTCTGACGAAGCACCACGGCAGACCCTGTACACCACAAGCAAAGAACAGCGAGAGAATCATGGCGAAGCAAAGCCGTCTGGCGGGTTTCCTCGGCCTGGAACGATACCAGGACGCCGAGGCGACGTCGGAAGAATCCCCGCAGGCTGTGCAGGCTGACACCCGCAAGGAGGCGAACGCCTCCGCAGGGCAGGCTGCTACAGCACAGAAGACCGATAGCGCCAACAGGCTCTCAGCACTGCCCGGCTCGGCACAGTACAGCGTCGCCGAGTCGCATGCCGGGTCTCAGGGCGAAACCTACCACCTGCAGGACGAACCCGCCTATACTGAACAGGAAGAGTACCTGCAGGCTGATAGCTACGATGACGGTACAGAAACCGAGTATCTGGACGCAGAAGAACCTGCCGACGGACGAGCAGCCGTAGATGCAGCGGCACACGCCACCGCTCATACACCTGAAACCACAGCTGATCTGGCGGAAACCGAACAGACTTGGGACGACGCCAGCGCAGACAATTGGGAGGACACCCCGGTGCCGAATACCGAATACACCGAGCAGTACGCCGATACGTACTCCAACGACGGCTACTACGAACAGGGCTACGAGCCCGAAGAAACCAACGGATACACCTACGGTTACGAGGAAGAAGAGGACGAATTGCGTCGTATCACCACTATCCACCCCCGCTCCTACAATGACGCAAAGATCATTGGTGAGGCATTCCGCGAGAACATCCCCGTGATTATGAACGTGGAAGAAATGCCTGACGCAGACGCAAAGCGCCTGGTGGACTTCGCATCCGGTCTGGCATTCGCACTGGAGGGCCGCATTGAGCGCGTCACCGCTAAGGTGTTCCTGCTGACCCCCTCCAACCTGGAGGTTCTGGGCGTGGCTAACTCCGAGGTTCCCGCCGGCTTTGAGACCGACGGCGAATTCCCCTTCGACCAGGGCTAAGGACTGATAGATGGGTTATATTTTCGCCCTCATTACGATTATTCTGTACGTTCTCTACGTCTCCATGCTGCTGCGCATGCTCTTTGACTGGGTACGCATGTTCGCTCCGGAGTGGCGCCCCAAGGGCATTGTGTTGCTCTTCGCCAGTGGCGTGTACGCGGTGACGGACTGGCCGATGAACCTGTTGCGTCGTCTGATTCCGCCGGTGCGTGTGGGTAACGTTGCGTTGGATACCGGTTTTCTGATTCTGATTGTTCTGCTGTCTTTCCTGCTGAACATCATGATGACGATTACCGCGAAGCTGTCCTAACGTAGCCCCTCCATCGGAGAGATACGAGAACTAGGCATGAGAGCCCCGCTTGCGCTTGGCATCCTGACATGGGATGACGTGCTGGCGGGGTTTTCTGTACCCAATTTCTGGGCCGAGAAGAACCTCCCGCGAGGGGGGAGAGACGAATACAGCCGGCGTCGAATCATGCGAAATGCACCCGCGAGCAGATATCGAGCTTGATTACGGCGGGGATAGGGATAAACGCAGCGCGTGGTGAATCCCACCCTTGCGCCGAGCGAATATTTTACGATTCAACCGACGTATAACCGGGCACAGAAACCAAAGAATAGTAGAATTGGTGCCAACGACTGCATCGCGGCATAACCATGCCCTGAATCATCGGGACCCTAAAATATTGGGGCCACGCCCTATCTGGCTGGTGAATCCGCGGCACTCAACATCACCACCAAACCCCGTAGGGATACCCAGAGGAGAAGCCCATGGCAATCACCCCCGAAGACCTGATCACTAAGAGCTTCAAGATCGTCACCGAAGAGTCCGGTTACGACCGCAACGAGGTCGACGACTTCCTGGACGAGCTCGTTGTCGAACTGCGCGCACTCTACTCCGAGCGTGACGCTCTGGAGCGTCAGGTTGAGCAGCTCTCTGCAAACGCACCCGATTCCCCCGCAGCGGCTGTAGCACCCGCACAGTCCTCGGCGGCATCGGCTGCACCTCAGGATGCGGCGGCGCTGCTCGCCATGGCACAGAAGGTTCACGACGACTACGTGGCACAGGGCGAGAAGGCTAAGGCTGAACTGCTCGAAGAGGCAGAGAGGAAGGCAGACGCTATGGTGAGCGAAGCTCAGCAGCAGCGCGAAGAGGTTCTCTCTCGCCTCACCGACGAGAAGGAAGAGCTGGAGATCGCTGTTGAGGCTCTGCGCGGCTTCGAGAGCCGCTACCGCTCCAAGCTGCTGCAGCACCTGGACGCACAGGTTCAGGAGCTGAAGAACCTCAAGTCCATCGAGGCTTCCGCATAAATCAGCGTGCCTAAATAAGCTAACGACGCTGCTAAGCTAACGACGCTTTGAGGCGTATGCCGCCCGGATTCTTTCTCTTCCACCGCTATTCACCGGGGAAGATCGAGAGAACCGGGCGGTATTCTCATGCCCGCCCGGCACGGCCTAAGAACCCAGCATGCAAAGCGAGGGAGAGCACCCGCCACATCACCACCGAATACTCGATGCGCTACCCCGATTTGCTAAGCTAGAGGGGCACTATCGAACGCGAGCGCGCCCTGCCTCCGTACCGTAGGGGCACCAACCGGCACAGACTAGAGGAGAGCTATGACCAATACCCCCAAGACTGCTGAATCCTCAGTCGCACAGGCTAGCGATAACGCCGCTGAAAACACCACCGAAGAAGCTACTGGACACCGCGTGCGCATCCTCTCGGCTCGCTCCGTGGGAATCCTCGCGCTCGTGCTCGCCGCCGTCGTGTTCGCAATCGATCAGGGCACCAAATACCTGGTCGTCACCCAGATGCAGTTGGGGGAGCGCATCACCGTCATTGACGGGCTGCTGTGGTGGTACTCGATTCGTAACTCCGGCGCCGCATTCAGCATGGGTGAGAATGTCACCTGGGTCTTCACCCTCGTCATGGTCGCCGCCGCAGCCGTGGTGCTCTACCTGCTGCGCCGCACCCGCGCCCTGTCCTGGACCCTCGCGCTGGGCGGTCTGCTCGGCGGTATCTGCGGCAACCTTTTCGACCGTCTCTTCCGTGAGCCCGGCTTCGGCTCCGGTCACGTGGTTGATTTTATTTCCGTGCCGAACTTCGCGATTTTCAATATTGCAGACTCTGCAATCTGCGTGTGCATGGCGTTCATCGTTCTGCTGAACTTCAAGGGCCTGAACCTCAACGGAACCCGTGTGCAGGCTGACGACAAGAATGCGGCAGAGAAGAGCGCCAAGTAGCTCCCCGTTCCGGCATACGCGCCGACGGTTACGTTGCCGACACACGTGCCTACTAAGACGTTCTCACACAGACGACCCCTCACACAGACAACCTAAGCAAACACCACCCGAAGGAGAGCCGCATGAGCGAAACCACCAACGCCGCCGAAGATACGGCACGCATCCGCGCCGAATTCACCGTTGAAGGCGCGCTCGCCGGTATGCGTCTGGACGCCGCGCTCGCCGGTGCCCTCGACGCGCCGCGCACCCGCACCTCCGGGTGGATTCGTGACGGCCACGTGACCGTGACCAACAACGGCAAGACCGTGAAGATTGGCAAGTCCTACAAGCTTTCCGCAGGCGATGAGGTCGTCGTCGATGCACCCGCACCGCGCGATCTGGCGGACATCCGCCCCGAGAAGGTGGACGGCTTCCGCATCGTGCACCTGGACGAGGACATCGTTGTGGTGGACAAGCCCGCGGGCGTGGCGGCACACCCCTCACCCGGCTGGCACGGTCCCACCGTCATCTCCGCGCTCATGGGCGAGGGCATTTCGGTTGCCACCTCCGGCGCGGCAGAGCGCCAGGGCATTGTGCACCGCCTGGACGTGGGCACCAGCGGCTTGATGGTCGTAGCCCGCAGCGAACGCGCCTACACCGAACTCAAGCGAGCCTTCAAGGAACGCACCGTGGACAAGGTCTACCACACCCTCGTGCAGGGCCTGCCCGACCCGCTACGCGGCACCATTGACGCACCCATCGGCCGCCACCCCGGCAACGAATGGAAGTTCGCCGTGGTTGAAGACGGACGCAACTCCATCACCCACTACGATGTGCTCGAAGCCTTCGGCCCCGCATCCCTGGTGGAGGTGCACCTGGAAACCGGGCGCACCCACCAGATTCGTGTGCACTTCTCCGCGCTGCGCCACCCCTGCTGCGGCGACCTGACCTACGGCGCCGACCCGCGCTTTAGCGCCGAACTGGGTCTGACCCGCCAGTGGCTGCACGCGCACCGCCTGGGCTTCGACCACCCCGGCACCGGCGAGCGCGTGACCTTCACCAGCGAGTACCCGCTCGACCTGTCCTACGCGCTGACCGCTCTGCGCGAGGGTAAGGTTCAGCTCGGCTAAACAGCTCAGCTTGGCTAGACAGCTCAGCTTGGCTAGACAGCTCAGCTCGGCTAGACAGCTCGGCAACTATAGCCGCCCGCGGGCCGTCGCACACAGCTTCACATTCACCGCCCATCCTCCAGCCCACACCTCCAGGAGATTCCCGTGGCAACCAAAGAATTTACGCACCTGCATGTGCACACCGAGTACTCCATGCTCGACGGTGCCGCGCGCCTGGGTGACCTGTTCACCCACGCTAAAGAACTCGGCATGAAGTCCATGGCGACCAGTGACCACGGCTTCCTCTTTGGTGCCTTCGACTTCTGGCGCCAGGCTAAAGCGCACGACATCAAGCCCATCATTGGTGTGGAGGCGTACCTGACCCCCGGCACGCACCGCACCGACCGTTCGCGTGTGCGCTGGGGCGACGGCTCCCGCGACGACGTCTCCGGTGGTGGCGCCTACACCCACATGACCATGTGGGCTGAAACCACTGAGGGCATGCACAACCTGTTCCGTGCCTCCTCGATTGCGTCGCTGGAAGGTCAGCTGTACAAGCCGCGCATGGATCGCGAGGTGCTGCAGACCTACTCGAAGGGCCTGATTGCGACCACCGGCTGCCCCTCCGGTGAGGTTCAGACGCGCCTGCGCCTGGGTCAGTTTGACGAGGCGGTCCAGGCGGCGAGCGAATTCCGCGATATTTTCGGTAAGGATAACTTCTACTGCGAGGTCATGGACCACGGCCTGGACATTGAACGCAACGTCCAGGAGGACCTGCACCGCCTCGCCAAGAAGCTGAACCTGCCCTTCGTCGCCACCAACGACCTGCACTACACCCGCCAGGAAGACCACACCGCCCACGCGGCGCTGCTGTGCGTGCAGTCCGGCTCGACCCTCACCGACCCCAAGCGCTTCAAGTTCGACGCGGATAACTTCTACCTGCGCTCGGCTGAAGAAATGTACGCCCTGTTCGGCGACATTCCCGGCGCGTGCGAGAACACCCTCGAAATCGCTGAACGCTGCAACGTGGAGTTCAACACCAAGGCGAACTACATGCCGAACTTCCCCGTGCCCGAGGGCGAAAACGAGGAATCCTGGTTCGTGAAGGAGGTCGAGAAGGGCCTACACTACCGCTTCCCACAGGGCGTTCCCGACAATGTGCGCAAGCAGGCAGAGTACGAGGTGGGGGTTATTACCTCCATGGGCTTCCCCGGCTACTTCCTCGTGGTCGCCGACTTTATCAACTGGGCTAAGCGCAACGGTATTCGCGTGGGCCCCGGCCGTGGCTCCGGTGCAGGCTCCATGGTCGCGTACGCGATGCGTATTACCGACCTGAACCCGCTCGACCACGACCTGATCTTCGAGCGATTCCTCAACCCCGACCGCGTCTCCATGCCCGACTTCGATGTGGACTTTGACGATCGTCGCCGCGGCGAAGTCATCGACTACGTGACCGAAAAGTACGGTGAAGAGAAGGTCGCGCAGATCGTCACCTTCGGCACCATTAAGGCGAAGCAGGCGCTCAAGGATGCCTCCCGCGTGATGGATCAGCCGTACTCGGTCGGCGAGCGCCTCACCAAGGCGATGCCGCCGGACGTCATGGGTAAGAACATCGCCCTGGCGAACGTGTACAACGAAGAGGATAAGCGTTACGCCGAGGCGGCAGATTTGCGCGCCCTCATCGAGGACCCGGTCGATAAGATCTACGGCCAGGTGTTCGAAACCGCGAAGGGCCTGGAGGGTCTGAAGCGTCAGTGGGGCGTGCACGCTGCAGGCGTGATTATGTCCAGCAAGGACCTCGTGGACGTGATCCCCGTGATGCGCCGCGAGGCCGACGGCCAGGTCATCACCCAGTTCGATTACCCCACCTGTGAGGGCCTGGGCCTGATCAAGATGGACTTCTTGGGTCTGCGTAACCTCACCATCATCTCTGATGCGGTGGAGAACATTAAGGCTAACCGAGGCATCGACCTGGACCTTGAATCCCTCTCGCTGGACGATCCGGAATCGTACCGTCTGCTGGCGCGCGGTGACACCCTCGGCGTGTTCCAGCTCGATGGCGGCCCGATGCGCTCGCTGCTCAAGCTCATGGAGCCTGAGGAATTCGAACACATTTCGGCAGTGTTGGCGCTGTACCGTCCGGGCCCGATGGGCGCGAACTCGCACACCAACTACGCTCTGCGTAAGAACGGTAAGCAGGAGATTGAGCCGATTCACCCCGAGCTGGAAGAGCCGCTGAAGGATATTCTGGACACCACCTACGGCCTGATTGTGTATCAGGAGCAGGTTATGGCGATTGCTCAGAAGGTCGCGAACTACACTCTGGGTGAGGCAGACTTGCTGCGCCGTGCGATGGGTAAGAAGAAGAAGGCGGAGCTGGATAAGCAGTACGCTACCTTCCACGACGGCATGATTTCTAACGGCTACTCTGAGGGCGCTATTAAGGCGCTCTGGGATATTCTGCTGCCGTTCTCTGACTACGCGTTCAACAAGGCGCACACGGCTGCGTACGGTCTGGTGTCGTACTGGACGGCGTACCTGAAGGCGCATTACCCGCAGGAGTACATGGCTGCACTGCTGACCAGCGTGGGCGATAACAAGGACAAGCTCGCGCTGTACCTGAATGAATGTCGCGCCATGGGCATTACCGTGCTCGCGCCGGATGTGAACGAGTCCACCCTGACCTTCGCCCCTGTCGGTGACGATATCCGCTTCGGTATGGGCGCGATCCGTAACGTGGGCGCGAACGTGGTCGAAGGCATGATTGCCGCCCGCGAGGAGAAGGGCCGCTACGAGTCCTTCAACGACTTCCTGAAGAAGGTGCCGCTGCAGGTGTGCAATAAGCGCACCATCGAGTCGCTCATTAAGGCGGGCGCTTTCGACGACCTGGGCCACACCCGCCGTTCGCTGTCCCTCATTCACGAGGCGGCAGTGGACGCGGCCGTGGCGGTCAAACGTAAGGAAGCGGCGGGTCAGTTCGACCTCTTCGGCTCCCTCGGAATGGATGACGCCCTGGGTGATGAGCTGACCGTGACCATCCCCGACGTGCCCGAGTGGGACCGCCGTGAGAAGCTGAACTTTGAGCGTGACATGCTGGGCCTGTACGTTTCGGACCACCCGCTGCGCGGACTGGAGCGTGCGCTCTCGGATGCCGCAAGCCATTCGGTACACGACATCATTGGTGAAGACTCGCACGTGCGCGACGGCGAAACCGTCACCATTGCGGGCATGCTCACCGGCGTTTCGCGCCGTATCGCCAAGTCCAGCGGTAACCAGTACGCCTCCGTGGAGCTGGAAGACCCCTCGGGCGCAACCATTACGGTCATGTTCTTCTCCCGCGCCTACGAGACGATGGGCGCCGCTCTGGCGGACGACCTCATCTGCTCGATTCGTGGCCGCGTGCAGCGCCGCGACGACGGTAGTGTGAACATGAGCGCGCAGGAACTGCAGATCCTGGAAATCAGCGATGACGGCCGCGCCGCACCCATCACTATCGTGGTACCCGAGTACCTGGTGACCGAGGCGAACCTGAAGGATCTGAAGGAGACCCTGCGCGACCACAAGGGCACCGCGGATGTGCGCATGCTCGTGCGTACCCGCGATAAGGAGCAGCTGGTGCTTCTGGATGCGAGCGTGCGCGTGGAACCGAACCCGAGCCTCTTCGGTGAAATCAAGACGATTTTCGGTCCGAGCTGCATTCGACGCTAACAACGCACGCTAATAACACGCCCCTATGAGGGGAATGACAGGGTGGATTCTGCATAGCAGAGTCCACCCTGAGCGTATATTCACTCACAACATACGGTGTATCCGCTCTATATCACGGTAGAATAGGTATAAATATTCTTGAGCGCTGTATACGCGGGCGCTAGCGCCCAGCCAAGGAGAAACGAATGTACTGCCCCTATTGCAAGCACACCGACTCGCGCGTGGTGGATTCCCGCACCACCGATGACGGCGCCGCAATTCGCCGCCGCCGCCAGTGCACCTCCTGCGCTCGCCGCTTCACGACCGTTGAAACCACCACCATTTCGGTGATTAAGCGTTCCGGCGTGACCGAGCCCTTCGACCGTTCGAAGATTGCCGCCGGCGTGCGTAAGGCATGCCAGGGCCGCCCCGTGGGTGAGGACGATTTGGCGAAGCTCGCCCAGGAGGTTGAGGAGCTGATTCGTGCTCGCGGTCTGGCGGAGATTAACGCGCACGAGGTGGGTCTGACCATCCTGGAGCCGCTGTCGAAGCTGGACGCGGTCGCCTACCTGCGTTTTGCGAGCGTGTACCAGGCGTTTGAGAACCTTGAAGACTTTGAGGAGGCGATTGCGCGTCTGCGTGAGGACCGCATCGCCCAGTAACTAGCTAGCCCAGTAACTGGCCAGCCCAGTAGCTAATGAGCTCAGCCGCCGCTACATGAGCGGCGGCATATAAAAAGGGGCTGTTCCCGAGATATCTATCTCAGGAACAGCCCCTTTAGCTGTAGCTACACTTTACGCTTCGCCGCGGCGCTTGCGTTCCTGCAGCATGCCGCCAGCCCACAGTGCCGCACCCACAATACCCGCGTTGTTACGCAGGGCAGCCATGACCATGGGGGTACGAATCTGGTCCTCAAAGTAGGGCATGAACTTCTCCGGGTTCTTGGAGATGCCGCCGCCGATGATGAACAGGTCGGGGGAGAAGAGCATCTGAACGTGCTCGAAGTAGCGGTACAGGCGCTTGCCGTACTTCTTCCAGGACAGCTCGTGCACCTCGCGGGCACGGGCAGAAGCCTGAGACTCGGCGTTGTGGCCGTCGATCTCCAGGTGGCCCAGCTCGGTGTTCGGGATCAGCACGCCGTCGTTGATGAGGGCGGAGCCAATGCCGGTGCCCAGGGTGATGACAGCGATCAGGCCGTCACGGTTACGGCCCTGGCCGTAGGTTGCCTCAGCCAGACCGGCTGCGTCAGCGTCGTTGAGGCCGTAGACGGTGCGGCCGCCCAGAGCCTCGCTCATGACCTGTTCCAGGTCGGTGTTGATCCAGGAGTCGTCCACGTTCGCTGCGGAGAAGACCATGCCGTTCTTCACCACTGCGGGGAAGTCGATGCCGACAGCGGACTCGGGGTCCGGTGCCAGGTCGCGGCCCTGCAGCTCATCCACTACGCGGCGTACAACCTCAGCCACAGCCTCGGGGGTTGCAGGCTTGGGGGTGTCAATGCGGAAACGGTCGGACACGAGGTTACCGGTGCGCAGGTCGACGATACCGCCCTTAATGCCGGTACCTCCAATGTCCACACCAATCTGCAGGTCCTTGGGGGTGGGGGCGGGCAGCTCGTTGATGACGCCGGGTTCTGCGTATTCGCTCATGGTTTTCTCTCTCTTTCGCCCCGCCTACTGCCGTGTAACCTAGGGGAGTGGGCGGGCTTGTCAGTGGGTGAATTGATATAAAAGTGAGGTGCTGGGCTCGTACCTGCACAATACCTGCACAAGTAGGAAACCCAGAGGGCTGCGCTTAGGGCAGGGTCAGGATGTCCGCGCCGTCAGCGGTCACCACGAGGGTGTGCTCGAACTGCGCGGTGCGCTTGCGGTCGCGGGTGACCACAGTCCAGTCGTCGTCCCACAGGTCCCATTCGATGGTGCCGAGGGTCAGCATGGGCTCGATGGTGAAAATCATGCCCTCACGGATCTCAGTGTCGTAGGCGGGTGCCGCATCGTAGTGGGGGATGATGAGGCCCGAGTGGAACTCACGACCCACACCGTGACCGGTGTAGTCGCGAACCACGCCGTAACCGAAACGTGCCGCATACTTCTCAATGACGCGACCAATCACGTTGATCTGGCGGCCCGGCTTCACAGCCTTAATCGCACGGTTCAGGGACTCTTCGGTGCGCTCAACCAGCAGGCGGGACTCTTCGTCCACGTTGCCGACGAGTAGGGTCTTGTTTGTATCGCCGTGCATGCCGTCCAGGTATGCGGTGACGTCCAGGTTGAGGATGTCGCCGTCCTCCAGCACGGTGGAGTCCGGGATGCCGTGGCAGATGACCTCGTTCAGGGAGGTGCACACGGACTTGGGGTAGCCGCGGTAATCCACGGTGGAGGGGTACGCGCCGTGGTCGCAAATGTATTCGTGGACCAGCACGTCAATCTCGTCGGTGGTGGTGCCGGGCACGCAAATCTTGGATGCTTCAACAATGGCGCCTGCCGCAATCTTGCCGGCTGCGCGAACCCGCTCAACTTCCTCGGGGGTGTACATGTTCGAGTCGTTACCCTCGTTGGCGGTGGGCTTACCCACGTACTCGGGGCGAACAATGTGCGAGGGGACCGGGCGCATGGGGGTGATGCGTCCGGGGGTCAGACAACCCACGGGTGCTCGACCGGGCTCTGCAGGAAGATTGTGCGAAGTATTCGTTTTGGTTGAAGACATAGTTTCATCTTACCGGGCGTGGGCGGGTTGTGTCCCTTGCTCAGGCGCTAAAAAAGCGGCGGATACACAAGCCGTACCTTTTTCCCAGATTGTGAATAAAATTTCATGCACGCTAGCGGCAAAACTACGCGGGTGAAAAGCCGGAGTGGAAGGCAGAGGCGGAAGACCGGGGCGGAAGACCGTGGAGGGGAAACGCCGTGAGAAGCTCCACCCGCCTCATTGCCACGAACCTACGCGCGTGAGAAGCTAGAAACACCAACCCCTCACCGTCGAAGGAGAAACCATGAGTGAGAAGAAAAACCACCTGAGCGAAGCCATCGAATCGGCGGTCGAAAAGACCCTGAACTCCGCGACTGAATCCACCAGCCCGCACCCCGAAGAGTACTGGTACAACCTCAAAACCGGCGAGGTTGAACGCGGCCAGCAGAGCGCCGTCACCTCCCTGTGGGGCCCCTTCAAAACCTACGAGGAGGCGGCACACGCCATGGACCGCGCCCGCGAACGCAACGACGCCTGGGAAAAGGACGGCGGCTGGCTCTAAAGAACGAGCACCCTCAGCCTTGCCCAACGCCCTCAGCCTTGCCCAACGCCCTCAGCCTTGCTCAAGGCGCACGCCGCCCAATAGACATACAGTCTGAGACGAAAGATCCCCGCACCCGGAGCACCGGATACGGGGGTCTTTCTTCATCAAGCTTTTCTTCTCACGCTTTTCTTCTCAGCCTAAAGCCTACTCAAAAGTGTGCTCAGCCGCCGGGAACTCACCCGAACGAACCTGCTCACGATAAGCACGCGCAGCGTCCTCCATGACCTGACCGACCTGCGCAAACTGCTTCACAAAACGCGGCACGCGACCGGCGCGAACACCCATCATGTCCTGCCACACCAGCACCTGACCGGTCGTCACATTCGAGGCACCAATACCAATAGTCGGTACAGCGCCCACAGCCTCATCCACCAGCTGCGCAGTCTGGGTAGTCACCATCTCCATCAGCACGCAGAACGCGCCAGCCTCAGCCAGCGCCACCGCATCCTCACGAACACGCTCAGACGCATCACCGCGGCCCTGCACACGGAAACCGCCCAGGGCATGCTCCGACTGCGGGGTGAAACCAACATGCGCCACCACCGGAATACCGGTACGCACCAGGGCACGAACCCACTCAGCCATCGACGCATCAGCCTCAATCTTGACCGCGTGCGCGCCGCCCTCCTTCATCAGGCGAACAGCGCTCGCCACCGCCTGCTGCGGGGACTGTTCATAGGAACCAAACGGCAGATCGGCAACCACCATGGCGCGGGATGCACCGCGAGAAACCGCCGCAACTAGCGGAATCATCTCATCCAGGGTAATGGTTAGGGTGGACTCGTAGCCGAGCACCACATTCGCCGCTGAATCGCCCACCAGCAGCATGTCGATGCCGGCGCGATCAAAAATCTGCGCCGTCAGAGCGTCATAACAGGTCAGCATGGAGAACTTCTGACCGGTCGCCTTAGCCTGAGCCAGGTGAACGGTACGAACCTTCTTGACGGCGTCCAGGTCAAAAGGCTTCGACGCAGAAGCAGTCGCGGGAGCAACCGCGGAGGTAGCGGCAGGCTGTGCCGCGTAGGGCGAAGAGATCTCGGAAGAACGCTCAGTAGTCATGCTGACTATTCTAACCCTGCACGGCTCCAACCTGGCGTACCGCTCACCACGAGGGAACAACTATGCCTAGTTCCAGATGAGGTTAATGTAGTAGGTCGGGAACGACGCGGCGGCGTTCTTATTCATCAGCTCCGGAATAGCGGAAGAAGCATCACTAAACTCACGCGGCAAATCGCGCTGAATGAGCGCCTGCTGCACCAGAGCATCCCAGTACAGCTGCATGATCGAATAGGTGCAGACTTCCTTCACGACGTCCTCCGCGTAGGACTCCCACGCCGGGAGCGCCGCATCGTTATCGAAGAAACCCTCATAGCCCTGAGACAGACCCGTGTCGCAGGCGTTCACCGCGTTCTTCGCGTACTGCAGCCAGTAGCTACGGCTCAACTCATCGGTGGTGTTGAAAGTAAACGCCTCATAGTCTGCCTTTAGCAGGGCGTAAGACGCCTGAATAGAACCGGCAAGCGGGGCGTGCGAAGAGAAGACAATAACGTCCAGAAGAGCAGCGATGTACTCCATCTGCACCTTCTCGTACGCAATACCGGAAGGCTGCGCCGGACCAGAATGCATCTGCACCAGCGCCTCCACCGCGTTGATGAAACGCTCAACGTCGGCGGTCGCCTTCACCATCAGATTCAGCAGACGCTGAACACACTGATAATCCTCAGAAATCTGCGAGAACACGCCAAAGGACAGGATGCCACGCTCAGAAGCAGCCTCCGCCAGAATCTGGCTCGTCAACCGCTGGCTCTCCGCCTCCGCCTTCGCCACGCTTACCAGCAGGGCACCGCAATACGCCAGGGCGCGACCATCCACCAGCTGAGGCTGCTGCTGATGCAACGGCAGAAGACGCTCATGAAGCTGACGGAAAATCGCGCTCTGCATCAGAGCCTTCTTGCCCAACTCCTCAGTCTTCAACAGCACCGTATCCGCCGAGAAATCACGCGGAACAAAACGGCGCGCATCCGGCGCAGTAAACGGCGAATAGGGGCGACCCATCACCGGATGCAACAGCGACATCGTGGTAAACAGCGAAAAACGAGCCGCCACCGGCCCCAGCGAATCCGGGTAGTTCGGCGCATCCGGCGCGTTGACACGCTCCGTGCACAGAGTCAACCAGGTCTGCTCCACCGCCCGATCAGACGCAATGCCAACACCCATACCCAGGATGCCCTCACCGAACGCCTCCGACGGAAGCTTACCGGGGTTCATGGCACGCGCCTGCATGAGCGCCACAGCCAGCTCCACCGTATAGTTCGCGCGGCGCTTCTTGCCCGCCTCATCAAGGTGCTGGAACGGACGCATGCCCGCAATCTTCTGACCGCGCGCCAGCGTATGCAGCTCCTTGCTCATCGCGAACTGCTGCGGGTTACGCTGCATCATCTTCGACACCTCGTAAGCGCTCTTACGGTTCAGCTTCTCACGGCGCTGAGCACCCTCAGCCGACAGCGCATCATACTTGCCGCGGCTTGCGTGAACATACCAGGCACGAAGTAGCTGAAGCGGCAGGAAGAAGAAAGTGTACTTCCACGACCACGTGAAGAGCAGGATCGGAATGACCGCCATCGACCCCACGCGCCCCGTATAACCGAGCCAAAGAAGCTCTACAAACGCACCCACCACCGCAAAGAGTGCCACGGTGCGAGTCCTAAACGCCACGCGGGAGGGGCGATCCAGCAGGTAGGTCGTGCCACCAGACTTGCTGTTCTTCATGACTGTCGGGCCAAAGACCGCAACCGCAAAAAGGCAGACCAGGTACAACACCAAGAAAACAATGGGGGCGGCAATAAGTAGTAGCCACTCTAAACCGGTAGGATCAGCGGCAACGATGCTGGTCGCCAGCGGAAGCTGCGCCAATGGAAACTGCTCCGACGGAAACTGCACAGTCGAGGGAAGAATGGAATGTAGCATACTCCCATTATCGCAAGGCGACCCCGCTCCCCGCCCCGAGAACCGTCATATGCTAGGTATCTGAACCTGCTTGGCATCTGAGTAAAACCCACACCGCAGAAAAAGCGGGGGAGCGCCCCTCCTCGCATCGCCCAGAATCTGAGCTACCGCGGCGCAGAAAAAGAGAATTTACACAAACGAAACCTCCCACCCGCCCGCCACAGAGCAGAACCCGATAGGCTAGATAACAACAGGACACACGCCGGGGCAAGGAGGCGCCAGCACCGCTGGCACGCAACACTGCGGAACCCCCTGGAATCCTCTGGAATCCCATGGGACATGCAGGGCTTTCCGCAGCAGGGTCTTCCACACCTCGGCAGCAAATTTAGCGCGCCTCCGCCACCCACAGACGGGTACCACGCGGATGCGCGCCCGCACCGAGAGGGCAACTCATGGACCGTCAACAGGAATTCGTACTGCGCACCATCGAAGAGCGCGACATCCGCTTCATCCGCCTCTGGTTCACCGACGTGGTCGGCACCCTCAAATCCGTCGCGCTCGCGCCCGCCGAGGTAGAAAGCGCCTTCGACGAGGGCCTGGGCTTCGATGGTTCCTCGATTGAGGGTTTCTCCCGCATCTACGAATCCGACATGCTGCTGCAGCCGGACCCCTCCACCTTCCAGATTCTGCCCTGGCGCGGTGAAGAAGACATCACCTCCCGCATGTTCTGTGACGTACTCACCCCCGACGGTGAAATCAGCGCATCCGACACCCGCGGCGTGCTCAAGCGCGTACTCAACAAAGCTGCGGAGATGGGCTTCACCTGCTACACCTCGCCTGAAATTGAGTTCTATCTGCTCGAATCCTCCAAGCTCGGCGCCGACGGATTCCCCGTGCCCGTGGACTACGAATCCTACTTCGACCACACCCCCGGCGGCATCGTGCAGGACTTCCGCCGCAAGGCAGTGACCATGCTCGAAGAAGTTGGCATCTCCGTCGAATTCAGCCACCACGAAACCGGCCCCGGCCAGAATGAAATCGACCTGCGCCACGCCGACGCCCTGCAGACCGCCGACAACGTCATGACCTTCCGCACCGTCATCAAGGAAGTCGCCTACTCGCTGGGCATGTACGCAACCTTCATGCCCAAGCCCTTCACCAAGTACGCCGGCAGCGGCATGCACACCCACTTCTCCCTCTTCGAAGGCGACACCAACGCATTCTTCGAAGCCGGCGCCGAATACCAGCTGTCCAAGACCGCGCGCCACTTCATCGCCGGTGTGCTCAAGCACGCCCCCGAATTCACCGCGGTCACCAACCAGTTCATCAACTCCTACAAGCGACTCTGGGGCGGCGGCGAGGCGCCCTCCTACGTCTCCTGGGGCCACAACAACCGCTCCGCCCTCGTGCGTGTGCCCCTGTACAAGCCGAACAAGATGCAGTCCGCCCGCATCGAGTACCGTGGCCTGGACTCGGCGTCGAACCCGTACCTCGCCTACGCGGTGATTCTTGCAGCAGGCCTGAAGGGCATCGAAAACGAGTACCCGCTCATGCCCGCCGTGACCGAAGACCTCGCCGCCATGACCAACGCCGAACGCCGCGCCATGGGCTACAACCCGCTGCCCGCGTCCCTGCGTGAAGCCATCAATATCACCGAAGAATCCGAGTTCATGGCGGAGGTTCTGGGCGAGCAGGTCTTCGAGCAGTTCCTGCGCAATAAGCGCGCCGACTGGGACCAGTACCAGGCTCAGGTGACCCCCTACGAGCTCAAGCACAACCTCGGAATCCTCTAACGGCTGGATCCTCTCACCTCCTCACAGGATGAGTGAGCGCTGACAGCCTCAGGGCGGTACCCGCTACCGGTAACACGCCGGCGGGTACCGCCCACAGGTGTATCAGCATCGCTTTTTATCCCGCCGAAATTTATACTCTCTACCCACAGTTCTCACGCTATGACTGACAGCTCTCACTACCCGGTCACCGGGCTCATCCGCATTGTTGACCCCGCCAAAGAACCCAAGCCGCTGACCGACATCGCCCCCGATGCGCTCGACGACGAACAGCGCGCCGAAGCCGAACGCAAAGCACAGCTGCGCCTGCACACCCGCATGATTGCCACCGGCTTCCACGACCCGTCCAAGGCAGAACGCTGGCTCAACGCACCCGAACTGAAGCACGTCTCGCAGGATGCGCTCTTTGCCGGGCTGCGCCTCGCACCCTCACCGGATATTGCCCTGCCCGCCCTCGTGCGTCTCATCGAGAAGCACCCGGCGGTCGCCGAACGCGCCAACCGCGGCGACAAAGAATTCGGCATGTACCGACTGCTCGGCGCATCCCAGGCGATTGGCGATTTTCTCTACCGCCGCCCCGAGCTCATCGATCCGCTCTTCGACACGCAGGTGTACCCGGCTGAGAGCGCGCTGATTCGCTCCCAGCACCCGGCGTCAATCCTGCCGGAAACCGACGGGGAATTCCTGACCCCCATCGCACCGCTGGATACCCCCTACCGCCGCGATATCCTCACCGCCCTCGGTGCCGACCCCCACGCGGAGCGTCCGCGCGCTGCCGCCGAACAGACCGGCAAGGACGGCTACGTGACCCTGCGCGTCGCCTACCGCGCCGCCCTGGCGCGCATCGCCCTGCTCGACGTGTGCTGTGAAGACCCGGTCGAAATGATGCCCACCATCGGTCGTCACCTCGCCGATTTGGCTGCCGCCGCGCTGGAGGGTGCACTCGCCATTGCCCGCACCGAAGTGGCGGAGGGGCTGGGCCCCGGCCTGGCGGCTCCTCGCCGAGGCGAAGCCGTAGACGCCCTGGACTTGGCGATTATCGGTATGGGTAAGTGCGGTGCCCGCGAGCTGAACTACATCTCTGACGTTGACGTGGTGTACGTGGTTGCGCCCGTGGAACCCGCCACCGCTGGCGCCGCGCCTCATGCCGGGGCAGAAGGGGAGAGCACCCCGCTCAAGCTCACCGAGAACGAATGTTCCACCATCGGCACGGAGCTCGTGCACGCCCTCACCCGCGCCATCATGGGCCCCGCACCCGAACCCGCCCTCTGGGAAGTCGACGCGAACCTACGCCCCGAAGGCAAGGACGGCCCGCTCGTTCGCACCGTCGAATCCTACGTTCAGTACTACAAGCGCTGGGCGGAAAACTGGGAGTTCCAGGCGCTGCTCAAGGCGCGCCCCATCGCCGGTTCGGCGCAGCTGGGTGCCCGCTACGCCCGCGCCATTGACCCCTTCGTGTGGGAGTCCGCCGCCCGTGAATCCTTCGTGGAATCCGTGCAGGCGATGCGCGCCCGGGTGACCGACAATATCCCTTCGCACCAGGTGGACCGCCAGATTAAGCTGGGCCCGGGCGGCCTGCGCGATATCGAGTTCACCGTGCAGCTGCTGCAGCTCGTGCACGGTCGAACCGACCCCGCTGTGCGCACCAAATCCACCGTGGATTCCCTCGCGGCGCTGACCGCCGTCAGCTACATTAGCCGCACCGACGCCGAAGCATTCAGCCGCGACTACAAGAAGCTGCGCGTGCTCGAGCACCGCATCCAGCTGCAGCAGCTGCGCCGCACCCACCTGATGCCCGAGAAGGACGCCGAACAGCGCGCCCTCGCCCGCTCGATCCTTTCCCCGGAACGCAACGGCACGCTCTCCGCCGAGCAGATGCTCAAGGCATGGCAGAAAATTAAACGGAACGTCCGTTCACTGCACGAACGAATCTTCTTCCGCCCGCTGCTCGCCGCCGTCTCCACGCTCAGCCGCGACGAAGTGGTGCTCAGCGAACAGGCGGCACAGGACCGTCTTGCCGCCCTCGGCTACCGCGACCCGCGTGGCGCCATGCGCCACATCAAGGCACTCACCACGGGACTTTCCCGCAGTGCAGACATTCAGCGACACCTCATGCCCGTGCTACTGGGCTGGTTCGCCCGCGGCGTGGACGCGGACGCCGGCCTGCTCGGATTCCGCATCGTCTCCGAATCGCTCGGCAGCACCAGCTGGTACCTGCGCATGCTCCGCGACTCACCCGCAGCCGCCGAACGCCTCAGTCAGCTACTCTCCAGCTCGCGCCCCATGACCGACCTGCTTGAGGACGCCTCCGCCTCCATCGCCTGGCTGGACAAGGTCGCCGACCTCAAACCACTGGGGGAAGAAGCGCTCGCCTCCGAAATTTCCTCCCTGCTGGCACGCCACGCGGACGCCGCCGAGGCGATGCGCGCCGTGCGCTACCTGCGCCGCCGCGAAACCCTGCGCACCGCCATGGGCTGGACCCTGGGCATCGTCGACATTGAGGACACCTGCGCCGGTCTTGCCGCCATCGACGAGTGCACAATCGGTGCGGCGCTGCAAATTGCCCTGCGTGAACTCCAAA
This sequence comes from Rothia sp. HMSC065C12, assembly GCF_001812085.1. NCBI lineage: Bacteria > Bacillati > Actinomycetota > Actinomycetes > Micrococcales > Micrococcaceae > Rothia > Rothia sp. HMSC065C12. Next base: position 87,236 of record NZ_KV807676.1, on the reverse strand, counting down.
CGGCACCGGAAGGCGCCGAACCCGCCGAAGCTGAGGCGACAGCGGGGGAGAAGCTGCTCACCCGCATCGCCGTCATCGGCATGGGCCGCCTCGGCGGCGCCGAGAACGGCTTCGGCTCCGACGCGGACGTCATGTTCGTTCACGAACCCCTCGACGGGGCCGACGAAGACGCCGCACAGGAACAGGCGGCACGCATCGTCAACCGCACCCTGGCGCTCCTCAAACAGCCCGTCAAGCCCGCCATTCGCGCCGAACGGCCCCTCGAAGTGGACGCCGACCTGCGCCCCGAAGGCAAGCAGGGCGCTATCGTGCGCTCGCTGGACTCCTACCGCTCCTACTACGAACGCTGGGCGGAAACCTGGGAGTTCCAGGCGCTCACCCGCGCCCGCCCCATCGCGGGCGACGAGGCGCTCGGCGAGGCTTTCGTGGAGCTCATCGACCCGTACCGCTACCCGGCAACTTTCACGCCCGAACAGGTGCAGCAGATTCGCCGCATGAAAGCGCGCGTTGAAAACGAACGCATGCCGCACGGCGCCGACCGCACCCGCCAGCTCAAGCTCGGCCGCGGCGGCCTCTCTGACGTGGAATGGCTGGTCCAGCTCGTGCAGCTGCGCCACGCGCACGCCGTGCCGGGGCTACGAACCACCTCCACCCTGAAGGCGCTAAACGCCGCGGTTGAGGCGGGGCTGGTCGCCGCCGCGGACGCTGAAGTCCTCAGCGGCGCCTGGCTACTCGCCACGAAGATTCGCGGCGGCAACGTACTGCGCGGCGTGCGCCAATCCGACACCCTACCCTCGGGACGCGCCGACCTGGAAGCAATCGCCCGCTGGTGCGGATACCCGGCCGGCAGTGCCCGCGCCCTCGAAGAGGACTACCTGCGCCAAACTCGCAACGCCCGCAAGGTCTACGAACGCCTCTTCTTCGAAGGGCTCTAGAGATTCCAGAAAAATATGAGCCTGGCGTTTTTGCCGGTGCGGATTTCTGATGCGAATTTCATAGGGGAGGGGCAGGGAGCCTGGATCCTCGCCCCTCCTTTTTCGTGTCCTTGTGAAAAATTTTGCGGACACTCAGCGGACATCGTGCGCCCGCCGCCACGTTCACGGGAACAGTAACCACCCCAAAACCCCAAAAATGTGACCGGCACCATGAAAATAAATTTTGCTCGCACACCTCAAAAACGAGCCCAAATACCCCGTTCTGCCCCGGAAACACGCGGAACACAAGATGATCTACAAAGGATTTGGCAAACACTCAAAAACCCCGTATAGTATTTACCTGTCAGCACGACGGAGCGAAAAACTCCAACGGAATGATTCAAATTGAATACGCTGATATGCGGTTGTAGCTCAGTTGGTAGAGCACCACCTTGCCAAGGTGGATGTCGCGAGTTCAAGTCTCGTCAACCGCTCGTAAGGACTCCAAGAGTTCGAACGCGTTCCCTCGTGGAGCGTATGCGGTGAGGTGGTCGAGTGGTTAGGCAGCGGCCTGCAAAGCCGTGTACGCGGGTTCGAATCCCGTCCTCACCTCGCAACAAAACAACTGTTTTGTGAGCGCGATTGGCGCAGCGGTAGCGCGCTTCCCTGACACGGAAGAGGTCACTGGTTCGATCCCAGTATCGCGCACAGATAAAGCCCTTAGCTTTCGAGCTAAGGGCTTTTGTGTTTAACTTTTTTGGTTTTGGTTAGAGGGGCGGTGCTCCTCAGCTGACTTGTGTTTATTCTGGAGGCGGTGCTCCGTATATTTCCTCCGCGCCGTCGCAGGGGACCCGCCCTCGCTTCGCTTCGGGCACCCTGAGGGCGCTTCCGGAAAATACGCTCGCCCCCGCTCCGCGTCCCCGATGTCACGACGGAGGACACCATCCCTCCGCCTCGTAGGTAAAACACTCGACCCCGGTTCAGTAAGGGCAGGGCTTGGGTGCGCGATACCGGTATAACGAACTGGAGGGGGAGGGGGCTGTCACCTTCTCAATCTTTTGCTGGCTCCGCCGGACAGGTGAGCTGAAATTGTGCCCGCGCCGCACCTTCCGAAAGTGACATCAGGGTGCCCGCCCGGGCGCTCTCCGCAGCGAAGCAAGGAGAAGCGGAGCGTCCGGGCGTGGCGGGTTCCCCTGCAGGAGCGCAGGAGGGGAGCGGCGCGAGATGCCCAAGAGCTCCCATACTGTGCTCGAGCTAGGGATTTATGTTAAAGCTGAGGTTCAAGGTATGCTTTTCCTCGGCGTCCGGGCGCAGGCCTGCAGGCTCCCGCATCCGCGCCACAAACACATCACCCCACCTGAATAAAGGGCATACCATGTCTACATCCCTGACCCGCCGCAAGCTCGTCGCCGGTGCAGCCTGGGCGGCACCGGTCGTCGCCGCCTCCGCAACCATTCCCTCTTACGCAGCATCCGTCGCCGCTACGAACGACTGCATCCTGGCAGCTAGCCCGGCGTACAGCATCTCCGGTACCGACGAAGGTACCAAGACCGTGCAGAGCTTCGCCGTGCCCAACAACGTCTACAAGCTCCGCTTTGAACTGGTCGGCGGCGCGGGCGGCACCAACAACCGCATGACCCAGGCGGGCTCCGGCGCGAAGGTCACCGGCATCATCCCCGTAACCCCCGGCTCCATCGTGCAGATTATCGCCGCGGCAGGTGGCATTGGTGACGGCTCCCTCACCCCCACCGCCGGTGGTGAAGGATACGGCAACGGCGGCTCCGTACCCGCCTACACCATCCCCGCCACCATCACCGCGCAGGTTGACGCTAAATACCCCAACCCGGCAAACTCCAAGACCCAGGCGTACGCGGCATCCGGCGGCGGCTCCTCCGCGCTGCTCATCGACGGCGTCGTCGTAGCTGTAGCAGGCGGCGGTGGCGGCGCGGGCATGACCACCTCCGGCGTGTCCTACGCAGACCCCTGGTACTCCAACCTCAACGGCCAGATCGACGCCGGTGTGGCGCCCCTCGGTTCGGATGCATCCCCGCAGTTCGACGCGGCGGGTAGTGCCTCCGCGGCGGCAGGCTCCAACGGCACCCCCGGCTACGAAGTCTACAACGCTGAACGCTCCAAGGTCCTGATCTACAACTCCGGTTTCGGCGGCGCGGCGGGTGCGGGCGGTGCCGGTGGTGCGGCGGGTACCCTGCCGGTCAGCGGCCCCGTCATCGGTTTCGAGACCACCAACAACCAGGTGCTATTCAGCCAGTTTGTTGCCGGTAACGCGGGCACGAGCGGCTTCGCGGGCAACGGCGGCGACGGCGCGGGCGCATACTCCTACCAGCTGGATGAGAACCCCGCCAGCGTGCACGAGAAGGGCACCTACGAGGACCGCAGCTGGGACCTGGACATCTACCATGACGAGGGCGCGTACGCGCAGAACTTCAACGGCTACCAGTCCGTGGTGTCCGGCGGTGGCGGCGCGGGCTACGGTGGTGGCGGTTCCGGCGCGGCACAGTCCGTCTCCTCGATTGTGCTGACCCAGAAGTGGCTGAATAGCCCGACCGGCGTGCGTCAGGGCATCGGCTACACGATGCAGGGCGGCGCAGGTGGCGCGGGCGGCTCGTACATTGCACCGTCCGTGAGCGAGGGTGCGATTGTTTCGGCTGAGAACGCGCCGCAGTGGATGCGCGAGCGCGGTAACGGTTCGGTGACGGTGACCTTCTGCGAGGCGGCTGCCTAACCGTCCTGGTTGCTCTTGCCAATTCGCGGGTGGAGGCGGCTATGCCTTCCGGAAGCGACATCAGGGTGCCGCCCCGGGC
>NZ_KV807676.1:0-83400 GCF_001812085.1 Rothia sp. HMSC065C12 | reverse complement strand
CGCCCCGGGCGCTCTCCGCAGCGAAGCAAGGAAGAGCGGAGCGTCCGGGTGCGGCGGGTTCCCCTGCAGGAGCGGAGGAAGTGCATAGCTTGCCGACCCACCGGGTGCAGAAACCCATAGATACGAAAGAGCCCCCACACGAGGTGATCGTGTGGGGGCTCTTTGCTGTTCACAGCGCAAGCTGAGGTGGGAACCTACCGCGGACAGGCGGTGTCGTCCGTAGCGACATCAGGGTGCCCGAGCTCTGCGAGGGCGGGTGCCCCTGTAGGAGCGAGGACGAACACCGCCGTCCGCAAGCTCAAAATCTAACGCTTGATAGCGTCCAGCGCCTCACGCTGAGCCTTCGCAATGCGCTTCTCAGAGACCGTGTAGGCGGTACCAAGCTCCTGGGCGAAGAAGCTGACGCGCAGCTCCTCAATCATCCAGTTCACGCGGCGGAGTGCATCCGGCACGATGGTGCCTGCCGGTAGCGACTTGACCGCGTTATCGTAGGAGTCTTCCAGGTCCTGCACGGTGAGCATGAGCTGGTTGTCGCGGTGCAGGTTCGGGCCGAGCTTCGTCAGGCGCACCTGGGCGGCCTTGAGGTAGCGCGGGATGTGAACCAGCTGGTCGTAGCCGGTTTTCGCCACGAATCCGGGGTAGACGAGGTTCTCCATCTGTGCCTTCACGTCGGAGACGGCGTGCATGGTCGTCAGCGAGGTTGCCTTCTTGATTGCCTTCTTCAGCGCGGTGGCTTCGGAGAGGATTTCGGCGACGAGCTTGGTGACGTCGAAGACCGTCTCGATGAGTTCGGCACGCACGTGCTCGTAGAGTTCGCTGTATTCGGTGTGAGTGAAGATGGGGGTGTGCGGCACGAGGTGGTCGAGTGCCGCGACGGTGCAGTCGCGGATGAGTTCGTCGATGGAGCCGTGCGGGTTCTGCGTGAAGACGATTTTCTCCTTGTGGGAGAGGTGTTCGCTCACGTAGCGTACGGGCGAGGGCACCTGCAGTTGGAGCAGGCGGATGATGCCGCGGCGCTGTGCGTGGAGCTGTTCGGCTTCGGTGGGGAAGATTCGCAGGCCTACGCTGGTTTCTTCGTCGACGAGGGCTGGGTAGCCGTTGACTGCCTGGGTGGCGATGATGCGCTGTACCTTGCGGGGGATTTCTCCGTTGGGGAAGAGGTCGGCGGGGAATTCGGTGAGGCCGCTGATTTCGCGTACCTGCGAGCCGTGCGCATCGGCTGCCTGAGCGGTGCCGCTCTGAGCGTTCTTCACGCTCTTCTTGGCAGAAGCCGCGGAGCTACCCGAGTTGCCCTGCGCGAGCGCCACCATTTTTGCCATGGTGTCGTCGGATGCGCCGAGGGAGTCGGCGAGGGCGCCGCGAATCTCCTTGTGGAGCTGCTGCTGCAGGGCGCGCAGGTCCTTGCCTTCGCCCAGGATTTTGTTGCGTGCGTTGCGCACCTGGAATCCCATTTTCAGGTGTTCGGGCACGGCGTCCCAGTTAAAGGCTTCGGGCTCGACAACGACGCCGCGCAGGCGGCGTAGTACGAGTGCAAGGGAGGGGATGAGCTCGTCGGTGGCGGGGGAGTAGTCCTCCTCCAGTGCGGCGCAGGCGGCGCGTGCTACGTCGGGTGCAGGTACGAAGTTGCGTCGAATCGCCTTGGGGAGCGATTTGATGAGCGCGGTGACGAGTTCGTGGCGCAGGCCGGGGATCTGCCAGCGGAACGGTTCGGGGTTCAGCTGGTTGAGGAACAGGATGGGTACCTGGACTGCTACGCCGTCGCGCTTGGCGGCGTCGGTGCGTGCGCCTCCGATGCCGGCGGTGGGGGCGTATTCGTAGCGCAGGTCGAGGGTCAGTTCGCCGCTGTCGGTGCGCTGCACCCACTGGCGGGGGAACTGGGAGTCGTCGTAGTCGGCGGCTTCCTCGTTGATGAGCTTCTCGGGGTTGAAGTCCAGGTAGTTGTCGTCTTCGAGACGTGCCTGCTTCCACCACTTGTCGAAGGCGCGCACGTCGGTGACGTGGGCGGGGATGCGTGCGTCGTAGAAGGCGAAGAGTACGGAGTCGTCTACGCGCAGGTCGCGGCGGCGCAGGCGTGCTTCGAGTTCTTCGACTTCGGCGAGGGCGCGCTGGTTGCGCAGGTAGAACTTGTGCTGGGTGTGCCATTGGCCTTCGACGAGGGCGGACTGGATGAACAGTTCGCGGGCTGCGGCGGCGTCTACGCGGGCGTACTGCACGGGGCGGTCGGCGTAGATGGTCAGGCCGAAGAGGGTGCCCTTGGCGTAGGCTACTGCCGCACCGGAGCTGAGGGACCAGTGCGGTTCGGAGTATTGCACGCTGATGAGGTGCTTGCCGATTTCTTCGATCCACTGCGGGTCGATGGAGGCGTTGGTGCGCGCCCACAGGCGGGAGGTTTCGACGAGTTCGGCGGAGAGCACCCAGTCGGGGCTCTTTTTGAACAGGCCGGAGCCGGGGAAGATTGCGAACTTGGTGCCGCGCGCGCCGAGGTATTCGCGGGGGCCGCGGGTGCGCCCCTTGGAGTCCTTCTCGCGTTCTTCCTTGACGCCCACGTGCGAGAGCAGGCCGGTGAGCAGGCTCTTGTGGATGTCTACCTCGTGCGCGGAGGCGTTGATGTCCCTGCCGCCGCTGGCGTGAATGTTGGCGGTGCGTCCCATTTCGCGTAGCTGGGCGAAGAGGTCCTGCCATTCGCGGATGCGCAGGTAGTTGATGTATTCGCGGTGGCACATTTTGCGTAGCTGCGAGGAGGACAGCGCCGCCTGCTGCTCGTTGATGTAGTCCCAGAGCAGCAGGAAGGAGGAGAAGTCGGAGGTGTCGTCGACGAAGCGGGCGTGCATGGCGTCTGCTTCGGCGCGCACGTCGGCGGGGCGTTCGCGCGGGTCCTGGATGGTCAGGGCGGCGGCGAGCACCATCATTTCCTTGGCGCAGTTGCGGCGGCCGCCTTCAATGATTATGCGGGCCAGGCGCGGGTCCACGGGGAATGCCGCCATGGCTCGGCCGATGGCGGTGAGGGTTGCGCTATTGCCGCGGCCCTTGCGGGGCTGGCGGGGGCGTTCGGTGAGCGCGCCGAGTTCGCGCAGCAGGTTCACGCCATCGTTGATGGCGCGGGATGCGGGCGGCTGCACGAACGGGAAGCGGGAGATGTCGCCGGGTTCGCGGACCACGCCGATTGCGATCATCTGCAGGATGACGGCTGCGAGGTTGGTGCGCAGAATTTCGGGGTCGGTGAACTCGGGGCGCGAGTTGAAGTCTTCCTCGGAGTAGAGGCGGATCGCGATGCCGTCGCTGACGCGGCCGCATCGACCGGAGCGCTGGTTGGCGCTTGCCTGCGAGATGCGTTCGATGGGCAGGCGCTGAACCTTGGTGCGTGCCGAGTAGCGGGAGATGCGTGCGGTGCCGGTGTCGATGACGTACTTGATGCCGGGCACGGTCAGCGAGGTTTCGGCAACGTTCGTGGCGAGCACGATGCGCGGGCGCGATCCGGGGGAGAACACGCGATGCTGTTCGGCGAGCGAGAGGCGCGCGTACAGGGGCAGCACTTCGTAGTTCAGGCGCGGCGACTTGAGAACCATTGCCTCGATGGCGTCCTTGGCGTCGCGGATTTCGCGTTCGCCGGAGAAGAAGATGAGGATGTCGCCGGGCGCTTCCTTGGAGAGTTCCTTGATGGCGTCGAGGATGCCGTCGGTGGGGTCGTGGTCGTCTTCGATTTCGTCGTCGCTGAGGTAGTCTTCCTCGTCGAGCGGGCGGTAGCGGATTTCCACGGGGTAGGTTCGGCCGGACACCTCAATGATGGGCGGCGCGTCGTCGGGCAGGATTGCTTCGGCGATTTCGCGTTCTTCGGCGCTGAGGTTTTCGTCGACGATGCCCTTGCCCGGCACGTAGCTGGGGGAGAAGTGGCGCGCGAAACGCTCCGGGTCGATGGTCGCGGAGGTGATGATGACCTTCAGGTCCGGGCGCTGCGGCAGGATGCGCTTGAGGTAGCCGAGGATGAAGTCAATGTTCAGGCTGCGTTCGTGCGCTTCGTCAATGATGAGGGTGGAGTAGCGGCGCAGCAGCTTGTCGTTCTGGATTTCGGCGAGCAGAATGCCGTCGGTCATGAGCTTGATAGCGCTGTGTTCGCCGACTTCGGAGGTGAATCGCACCTGGTAGCCGACGGTTTCACCGATTTTCTGACCAAGTTCTTCGGCGATGCGTTCGGCGACGGAGCGTGCGGCGAGGCGGCGCGGCTGGGTGTGGCCGATGAGGCCCTTCTCTCCCAGGCCCAGGTCGAGGCACATTTTGGGGATCTGGGTGGTTTTACCGGAGCCAGTTTCACCCGCGATGATGACGACCTGGTTGTCGCGGATCGCGTTCATGATATCTTCGCGGCGTTCGCTGACGGGCAGCTCTTCGGGGTAGGTGATGATCTCGGGAATGAGCGGCTCGTAGCGGCGCGGTACCGGGCGGTTCTGCTGGTTGCTCTGCTTGCGGGTGCGGTTGTTGGCGCCTGCGCGTCGGTTGGAGCGGGAGGCGTTGGAGTTGCGTTCGGAGGTGCCGCGGGAGGAGTTCTTGCGGTCTGCGTTATTCTTCTGGGCGCTGTTCTTCTGTGCACCCTTCTTCGGGGCGCCGTTTTTTACCGCGTTGTTCTCAGTAGTTTTATCTGCGGTTTTGCCAGCGGCTTTTTCAGCGGTTTTTTCGGAGGATCGTACCTTTGCCGCGTGTATTGCGGCGGCCATGCTCGCCATGGTGGGGGCGGTGCGGGGGGCCTTAGAAGTATCTGCGTGTTTCTTCGTGGATTTCTGCTCAGACATATCCTATCCAGTGTACTCGCCTTGCCCGCGGTGGGCTTGGGGTGTGCTTTGTTTGTCATATTTGGGTTTGTTCGCGGGAACCCCGGGGTGGGCGGTGGTGGAATACTGACCCTGAACGAGCAGTTAAGATACAATAAACGACATCAAATGCTATCTAAAGAGTTAATAATTATTCATTTGAATTTTATGCACCGTAGATGCGAATTAACTGCGCTTCTTAACTTTCTTTCGATAGTTTCGTTCAACTGCTACAGTGGTGAATAACACAGTAACGAAGGAGTGACTATGCCATCACCAAAGACGTACCCGGCAACACGTGTTGCAGTGTTGGATTGCTGCGAAGACGGACAGTACGAAGAAATTCACCACCGCTGCGAAGAGCTCTTCCAAGCCCTCGTTCACGCGAGTCTGCGCACCCACTTCGACCGCCTCAGCGCCGAAGAAACCCTCTACCTGGTCACCGGCGACGGCGAGCGCGTACAGATTTCCCCCGAAATGTACGGACCCCTCACCTCCGTAGCGCGCGCATTCGCCGACCGCAAGGATGTCTGCGTGGTTCGCCAGGACCGCCTCATGACCACGCAGGAGGCGGCAGACTACCTGGGCGTATCCCGCCCGACCGTTGTTCGCCTGCTGGAGCGCGGAGATATTCCGTTCGAGCGCATTAACACGCACCGTCGCGTTGCTTTTGATGACCTCGAGCGTTACCGCCTTGAGCACGAATACGTGAACCGCCGCGTTCGCTAAACCTGTATCTGGTCAATTACTGTCCGGTCAATCACTCTGAATCAGACAGTATGGTTCAGACACTACGGTTGAACTGAACAGCGCGGTTGAACTGAACAGCGCGGTTGAACTAAACAGTACGGTTGAAGAACCGCAGCATCTGCTGAACAATATCGGGGCTAAAACAGCGCGAATCCCCGTGTTCGGCATCCGGAACCAGCACCAAATCGGTAGGCACCTGCCGCGTGCGCAGCGCCTGATACACCCGCACCGATTGCTGGTACGGCACACACGAATCACTAATACCGTGCACGAGCATCAGGGCAGTGGCACCGCCGCTCGCACCCTGTGCAGAGGCACTTTCGACCTTATTCACTCGTTTCTGGGGGCGTACCGCATCAATAGGATGCGCACGCTCCCAGTTCTTTTGGGCGCGCTCGATGCAGACACTCGGAACCGCCCGCTCACCCTTGGAAGCGTCGATAGTAGACACGTCTGCGGGGACCGGGTAGGTGCTTCCCAACAGCCGCCATTCGGCGCCGTCATCCTCGGGGTGGTCGAGAGCGTAGCCAGCCAGGGGACGGTCGGTGAAGATGGTCCTCAAATCGCTGACCCCGTAAAACGAAGCCGCCGCCGTCACCTGCGAACTATGGGACGGGTAGGCGCTCGCCGCCCTGCCCTCAAAGTATTCGTCGTGCTCGGGCGCGCTCGCAGAATCCCCACCGCTGCCGTCATCGGCGGCGGAATCTCCCGTATGCGCAACCATCATGCTCAGATGCCCGCCGGCGCTTCCGCCCGCTACCGCAATGCGCTGCGGGTCAATACCGAATTCGTGCGCGTTGGCGCGGAAGAAACGCACCGCCTCCTTCACATCGTGTAGGGCACCCGGGAAGAGTGCCTGATGCGAATACCGGTAGTTGATGGACGCGACCGCCCAGCCTGCCTGCTGAAAAGCGGCGCGCATGAGCGCCTGGGTATTGGGCTGCTCCCCGCCAGGGGTGCGCAGGATAGTGTCGCGTAGAGCCTGGTTGGTGCCGAAACGCCAGGCGCCACCGTGAACCCACACCAGCAGCGGCGCGGGGGAAGAGATATCCCCGGTCGCGGGGAAGAAGTCGTAGGCGAACGCCTCGCGAGTTACCGGCGACTGCGCGCCATAGTCGGGTAGCGAGTGGGCATCGTAAAAGCCCGCCTCGCGGTAAAAACCAGAGCGGTAATCGGTATTCTCAACGGTCGGTGCGCTCTCAGAAATCTGCATGAATCAGCGCCGCGTTAGGGAACCAGCACGATCTTGCCGCGGGTGCGACCCGTCGCAACCAGGGCGTGAGCCTGCGCAGCCTGCGAAAAATCAAGCACCTGATCCACGTGCACCTTCAACAGGCCCAAGGACATGAGGCGGGCAATCTCCTGCATCTGCGTGCGGTCCGGGTGAACCGTCAGCCACTGCGCCTCGAAGCCGCGCTCACGCGCAACATCCAGCGGGTCGGGGCTGGTCAGGGTGACAATGCGGCCGCCGGGAACCAGCACCTCCAGCGAATCGAGGAAGGTCTGCTGACCGGTGGAATTGAGCACCACATCCATGGTCTGGCCCAGTACGGCGCGGAAATCCTCGGTGCGGTAATCGATGGGCTGGGCACCCAGCGAGCGCACAAACTCGTGGTTCGCCGCGGAGGCGGTCGCAAAAACCTGAGCGCCAGCCTGCGCAGCCAACTGAACGGCGAGGTGACCGACGCCTCCGGCACCGGCGTGAATGAGCACGCGCTCGCCTTCCTTCAGCCGCGCCACTTCGAAGAGCGCCTGGTATGCGGTCAGCGCCGCCAGGGGAGCGCCGCCCAATTGCGCGCAGGGAACATCGGCGGGCACCTTCACCAGCTGATGCGCCGGGGCGAGAACATACTCGGCGTACGCACCGGCGGGGGCGGGGAAAGAAACAAGACCGAATACGCCGTCGCCCACCTTAAAACCCGTGTAGTCGCCGGCGGTAGCAACCACGGTTCCAGCAACATCCCAGCCGGGCACGAAGGGCTTGTACGACGGATCTGCCAGCTGAGCGGCGGGACCCAGACCCTTGCGGGTGGTCAGATCAATCGGGTTGACACCGGCGGCAACCGTCTTGATGAGCACGTGACCGCGCACCGGCGAGGGGATAGGCACGTTTGCTTCGTGCAGAACGCTTTCGTCGCCCCATTTGGTGAGCTGAATCTGGCGCATGGTGGTCATCGGGTTACCTCCGCTGTTGTGGCTTGAGCCGTGCTGATGTGACGGGTGTGCGCGTTTTCCCATTCTCTCAAGGCTGTTAGCGTTGCCACAATAGGCAGGCGGGTAGTGTCCACCCTCTGAGGTTGAAGTCTGAGGTTGAAGAGGGAGTTGGCGGGAACGGTCGCCCGGCGCAGGCTTTATGCATAACAAGGTGAGCGGTTAAATAAAAAGGAGCCGATACCCGAACAATACGCCTCGGATATCGGCTCCCGTGTTCCCTCTCGAATAAGAACATCGTGCCCCTGAAAGGATTCGAACCTTCGACCCCCAGTACCGGAAACTGGTGCTCTAATCCGCTGAGCTACAGAGGCAACCCACCTATGGTATCAGATATGCACTAGATAAAGGGTCAGGCGCCTGCCAAGGCTTGCTAGAATAGTTTGTTATGACTCCTGAAGAACTCTCCGAAGCCATTGCGCTTGCCCTTGAAGAAACCATTTCCTCCGGCCAGCTGACCCTCGTGGAGGGCGCTGAACTGCCCGCCGTCCGAGTGGAGCGCCCCAAGTCCCGTGAACACGGCGACTGGGCAACCAACGTCGCTCTGCAGCTCGCCAAGAAGGTGGGCAAGAACCCGCGTGAGGCAGCAGCTCTTCTGGCAGAGAAGATTAGCGCCATCCCCGGTGTTGCATCCGTAGATATTGCTGGCCCCGGCTTCCTGAACATCACCCTGGACGCCGCAGCTGCCGGTGAGCTTGCCGCCACCATCGTTGAGGCTGGTGAAGCATACGGCCGCAGCGACAAGTTCGCCGGCAAGACCATCAACCTTGAGTTCGTCTCCGCGAACCCCACCGGCCCCATCCACCTGGGTGGCACCCGCTGGGCTGCCGTCGGTGATGCGCTCGCCCGCGTCCTTGAGGCTGAAGGCGCTAACGTCGTGCGTGAATACTACTTCAACGACCACGGCACTCAGATTGACCGTTTCGTGCGCTCCCTGATTGCCGCTGCTCGCGGCGAGGAGACCCCCGAGGACGGCTACGCTGGCGCGTACATTGTTGACATTAAGGACCAGATTCTGGCTCAGCGCCCCGACGCGCTTGAGGCTGAGAACCCCGAAGAGATTTTCCGCGAAATCGGTACTCACCTGATGTTCGATCAGATCAAGGAGTCCCTGGCGGCATTCGGCACCCACTTCGACGTGTTCTTCCACGAGAACTCCGTGTTCGAAGGCGGCAAGGTGGACGCCCTGCTCGACGCTATGCGCGAGAACGGTCAGCTCTTCGAGGCTGACGGCGCATGGTGGATGCGCACCACCGACTACGGCGACGACAAGGATCGCGTGGTCATCAAGTCTGACGGTAACCACGCCTACGTGGCGGGCGATATCGCCTACTACCAGGACAAGATGACCCGCGCCGAGAACCCCGCAGACGTGGCGATTTACATGCTCGGTGCTGACCACAACGGCTACGTGGGCCGTCTGAAGGCTATCGCCCAGATTCTTGGCTACCGCGCCGACCAGATTGAGGTCATGATTGGTCAGCTGGTGAACCTGGTCAAGGACGGCAAGCCCGTCCGCATGTCCAAGCGTGCCGGCACCGTGGTCACCCTCGAGGACCTGGTCGAGGCTGTTGGCGTTGACGCGGCTCGCTACGAGCTGACCCGCTACTCGGTGGACACCCCCATCGATATTGACCTGGGCCTGCTGACTTCCAAGAGCAACGAGAACCCGGTCTACTACGTGCAGTACGCTCACGCACGTACCGCCGCTGTGGCACGTAACGCTGCGGAGGCTGGCGTGAAGGTTGAGGACGGCGTGGACACCTCCCTGCTCGACTCGGCTGCTGACGGTGAGCTGCTGGCTGTACTCGGCCAGTTCCCCGCCGCTGTGCGTGATGCCGCGAAGTTCTACGAGCCGCACCGCGTGAACCGCTACCTGGAGCAGCTCGCTTCGGCGTACCACAGCTGGTACGGTGTCTCCCGCGTCGCCCCCAAGGCGGATGAAGAGGTCACCGACCTGCACCGTACCCGCCTGCTGCTGAACAACGCGGCACAGCAGGTGCTGGCTAACGGCCTGAACTTGCTGGGTGTGAGCGCACCCGAGCGCATGTAATACTCTCGTTTCAACCCCCGACCCGGTGCTACCGGGGCGGGGGTTGAGCGTATGCCGGCAAAGATAGCTAAGAAAGAGACACGATGAGCGAAGCCCGCGCCCTCTACGCCCCCGAATGGCTCACCTACCCCGAGCACCCCGAAGCCCTGTCCCGCACCATCTGGACTGATTCCTTTACCCGCAATGAGCAGGGCGAGCTCTGCATTGACGGTATGACCGTCAGCGACCTGGTTGCTGAGCACGAAACCCCGCAGTACGTCTTCTCCGAGACGACCTTCCGCGCCCGCGCCCGCGCCTACCGCACCGCTTTTGAGCAGGCTTTCGCCGCGCACGGTGCGAAGGTGAGCGTTTACTACGCCGGTAAGTCGTTCCTGTCTACCGCTGTGGCGCGCTGGGCGACCGAGGAGGGGCTGTGCCTGGATACCGCCTCCGGTGGTGAGTTGGCGTTGGCTCTGCGCGCGCAGGTGCCCGGTGCGAATATCGCCCTGCACGGTAATAACAAGTCGGAGGCTGAGATTGCCCGCGCGATCCGCAACGGCCTGGGCCGCGTGGTGGCTGACTCGGTGGACGAGCTCAAGCTCATTGAGCGCGTGTACGCCGAGCTTGCCGCCGAGCGTGTAGCGGAGGGAGAAGAACCGTACGCCCCGGTTCCGGTGCTGATTCGCATCACCCCCGGCGTGCATGCCTCGACCCACGAATCCATTGCGACCGCGCACGAGGACCAGAAGTTCGGCATGTCCCTGCAGCCCGGTACCGCCGCGCTCGCGGGTTTGGACGAGGAGGAGCTGGAGTACTGGGGTGTTGAGGCTACCGATTCTTACGCGGCTCTGGCTGCCGCGATTCTGAACGCGACCGATTCCCTGGATTTCCGCGGTATTCACTGCCATATTGGTTCGCAAATTTTTGAGGCGGAGGGCTTCGAGCAGGCGGCAACTACCGCCCTGGAGTTCATGAACCGTCTCAACCGTGACCTGGGCGTGATCCTGCCGGAGCTGGACCTGGGTGGCGGCTACGGTATTGGCTACACCGAGGCGGATCACCCCCGCTCCATTACCGAGGTGACCGAGTCGATTGCCGCTTCCGTCGCGGCGACCTGCGAGCGCTTGGGCATGGCGATTCCGCATATGTCGTTCGAGCCGGGCCGTTCTATTTCTGGTCCTTCGGGTGCGACCCTGTACACGGTGGGCACCATTAAGAACGTGAGCATTGAAGATGAGAACGGCGAGATTCGTGTGCGTCGCTACGTTTCGGTGGACGGCGGTATGAGTGATAACGCCCGCCCGGTGCTGTACGAATCGGATTATTCGGTGACCCTGGCGAATCGTGCCCCGGCGGGGGAGCAGGTGCTCTCTCGCGTGGTGGGTAAGCACTGCGAGTCTGGCGATGTGGTGGTGCGCTACTGCTACCTGCCCGCTGACCTGCAGGCTGGCGATATTCTGGCGGTTCCGGCGACCGGCGCGTACTGCTATGTGCTGGGTTCGAACTATAACTTCTTGACTCGCCCGCCGGTGATTGCCACTGCTGAGGGTAAGCCTTCTCGCGTGATGATTCGTCGTCAGCGTGAGGAGGATATGTTGGCGCTGGATATGGGTTCGGATATCTAAGAACACTGTCTGAACATCATGAAAAACCGTGAAGTTCCCGTCTCTGCCATGGACGCCGTGAGGTGGCGGTTGCGGGTGGGGTCTTCACGGTTTTGTGCGTTCACAACATGACAGAAGATAAGGTTCACCTCATCACTGTGAGGGATACCTCATCTCAGAGAGTAAAAGTCGCAGCTTGAGGCTGCTGAGCCGTCCCCGGCTCTTGATAAAGTGGTTGTTGAGTGCGTGCTCTGCGCCGCATCCACACCGTAGCCCGAAGAGATACCGGGGCGAACCCGGAACAGACCGTAGAAAGAGACTATCGTGGCTGAAAAGATCAAAGTAGCACTGCTCGGTGCCGGTAATGTCGGTTCCCAGGCTGCTCGCATCCTGGTCGAGGATAACGCCGTCCTTGAAAAGCGCATTGGCGCCCCCGTGGAGTTGATCGGTATTGCTGTGCGCGATACTAATGCATCCCGCCACTGGAATGCGGACCCCTCGCTGTACACCACCGACGCTGAATCCCTGATTGATGCGGCGGATGTGGTCATCGAGCTGACCGGCGGTATTGAGCCGGCTCGCACCCGCATTCTGCGTGCTCTGAAGGCGGGTAAGTCCGTGGTCTCCGGCAACAAGGCGCTGCTGGCTAAGCACGGCGTGGAGCTGCAGGCTGCCGCTGATGAGTCCGGTGCTCAGCTCTCTTACGAGGCTGCTGTTGCGGGTGCTATCCCGATTCTGCGCCCCCTGCGTGACTCCCTGGCTGGTGACCGTGTGACCCGCGTTCTGGGCATCATGAACGGCACCACCAACTACATTCTTGATCAGATGGACACCACCGGCGCATCCTTCGCGGACGCACTGGCTGAGGCTCAGAAGCTCGGCTACGCGGAGGCTGACCCGACCGCTGACGTTGAGGGCCACGATGCCGCGTCAAAGGCTGCGATTGTTGCTTCGCTGGCGTTCCACTCTGACTTCACCATCGATGATGTGCACACTGAAGGCATTACCTCCATCACCGCTGATGATGTTGCGGCTGCGGATGCTGATGGTTACGTCATCAAGCTGCTGGCCATTTGTGAGCGCGAGGGTGCGGACGGCGCGAACATTCGCGTGAACCCGACCCTGATTCCGCGTCAGCACCCGCTGGCTGGTGTGCACGGTGCGTTCAACGCTGTGTTCGTTGAGGCGGAGAACGCTGGCGAGCTGATGTTCTACGGTCCCGGTGCGGGTGGCGCTCCGACTGCTTCGGCTGTTCTGGGTGACTTTGTGTCTTTGGCTCGTCGCCTGGTGCTGGGCGGTCCCGGTGTTCCGGAGACTTCTCACGCTCAGTTGCACGCAACTAGCCTGGATAACGTGATTTCTCGCTACTCGGTGGGTGTTCTGGTGGAGGACCGTCTGGGCGTTCTGGCGAATATTACCCGTATCCTTGCCGAGCACGGTATTTCTGTTGATTCTCTGCGTCAGTCCACCCCGAAGGAGGGCGCGGCTCAGATTCGTATGGTGACTCACTCGGCGAAGGATTCTGATCTGCGCCGTGCGATTGCTGTGATTGATGCTCTGGACACTGTGCGTGAGGTGAACTCGGTCATCCGCGTGGAGTCCGAGAAGCACTAAGGCTCAAAAGCGTTATCTATGTGCGGCACGCGCCGCTCACTAAACGTGCGATGTTCGCTTGCGGGTGCATCGCTCACTAACTAACCCGCGTACCCGCTACCGCGCCGGACCTATGGGAGGTCCGGCGGGCGGGGCGCCAAGATTGAAGGAGAAGCCAATGGCACACGTGTGGCAGGGCGTTATCAATGAGTACCGTGACCGTCTGCCTTTCGCAGACGATGTGAAGGCTGTGACCCTGGGCGAGGGCGGCACCCCGCTGATTCACGCGCCGGCACTGTCTGCTGAGACCGGTAACACCGTTTACCTGAAGTTTGAGGGTATGAACCCGACCGGTTCGTTCAAGGACCGCGGTATGACCAGCGCGATGACCGCCGCTAAGCGTGACGGCGCGAAGGCTGTTGTGTGTGCTTCGACCGGTAACACTTCCGCTTCGGCTGCTGCGTACGCTCTGCAGGCTGGTATGCGCTGTGCAGTGCTGGTTCCGGACGGCAAGATTTCTATGGGTAAGCTGTCTCAGGCGATTGCTCACGGTGCTGACATCATTCAGATTGACGGCAACTTCGATAACTGCCTGGAGATTGCTCGCAAGCTCAGCGAGAACTACCCGGTGTTCCTGGTGAACTCGGTCAACCCTTACCGTATTGAGGGTCAGAAGACCGGTTCGTTCGAGGTTGTTGACACCCTGGGTGACGCTCCCGATTACCACCTGCTGCCGGTTGGCAACGCGGGTAACATCACCGCGTACTGGAAGGGCTACAAGGAGTACTCGGAGCCTTACACCAACCGTGACGGTAAGGTACTGGAGCCGGTTGCGACCAAGCGCCCGATCATGTGGGGCTTCCAGGCTGCTGGTGCTGCACCGATCGTTGCTGGTCACCCGATTGAGGCTCCTGAGACCATTGCGACCGCGATCCGTATCGGTAACCCCGCGTCGTGGGAGAAGGCTGAAGCTGCTCGTGACGAGTCCGGCGGCGTGATTGAGGCTGTGACCGATGAGGAGATTCTGGAGGCGCACCGCTGGCTGTCTGCCCGCGAGGGTGTCTTCGTGGAGCCGGCTTCAGCTGCTGGCGTTGCGGGTCTGTTGAAGAAGCACCGTGCCGGTGAAGCTCCCGAGGGTAAGACCATCGTCATCACCGTGACCGGTCACGGTCTGAAGGACCCGCAGTGGGCTCTTGAGGCTGTGAACGGCGTGAAGGTTGAGCCGACTAAGGCTCCCTTCGACGTGGTTGCTGTGGCAGATATTCTCGATTTGCACTAGCCTATTCATACTACGTTGTGCACTCCGTCCCGTGTTTGCGGGGCGGGGTGCACCTGCATGACAGCCCTTTTTGTATCTTTCACCTATTCACTCATTACGTCACCGATCGCGAGGTTCTTCTCATGTCTTCCCTGCATATTTCTGATATTCCGGTGGGCGCGTCCGTTAAGGTCCGCGTTCCCGCTACGAGCGCTAACCTGGGCCCCGGCTATGACAGCATGGGTTTGGGTCTTGGCTTCTATGATGAGCTGGTTGTTGAGCGTATTGAGTCCGGCCTGGAGTTTGAGCTCAGTGGTGAGGGTAGCGCGGATGTTCCTCGCGATGAGAGCCACCTGGTTTTGCAGGCGATGAAGGCTGGTTTTGCGGCGGCTGGTTTGGATGAACTGCCGCCGGTGAAGCTGATTGCTGATAACAAGATTCCGCATTCTCGCGGTATGGGTTCTTCGGCGTCGGCTATTGTGGCGGGTGTGGCTGCGGCGAGCGGTCTGCTGCCGGAGGAGCACCGTCTGAGCCGTGAGCAGATGCTACAGGTCGCCTCCGATATGGAGGGCCACCCGGATAACGTGGCTCCGGCGATTTACGGCAACCTGTCGGTGTCTTGGGGTGAGATGGGTAACTGGAAGACCCTGATTATTCCGGTGCATCCTGATGTTCACCCTGTGGTGGCTGTGCCCGATTATGAGGTGTCGACGAAGCTTGCTCGTTCGCTGATTCCTGAGGAGATGCCCCACGTTGAGGCGGTGGCGAACTCGGCTCGTGCGGCGCTGCTGGTGCGCACTCTCTCTGATGCTCCCG
This sequence comes from Rothia sp. HMSC065C12, assembly GCF_001812085.1. NCBI lineage: Bacteria > Bacillati > Actinomycetota > Actinomycetes > Micrococcales > Micrococcaceae > Rothia > Rothia sp. HMSC065C12. The sequence continues at coordinate 68,334 of NZ_KV807676.1, read as the reverse complement.
AGTACCTGATGGATGCGACCGTGGATTACCTGCATCAGGGGTACCGCGTGACCGCGATGGAGCCGTCCGCTGTGCTGGTTGCGTACCTGCGCGGTCAGGGTTTTGCTGCGGTGATTTCTGGCGCTGGCCCTACTGTTTTGACCTTTGCGCACGGTGACGAGCAGGTGCAGCAGGTGCAGGAGGCTATTGCCGAGTTCGCGGCGACTCACCCCTGTAGCGCTATTGTGGATTGTCGCCTGAACTGGCGGGTTCTTCCTCTTGAAATTGATACTGAAGGTGTTATAGTTACTCAGTAGGACGTTATTAGTTCGTCCTATGTTGAGGTTCGCCCGTCGTTCAATGTAGACCGTCGATACTATCCTTCGTAACGTACTTCCGTTTCCCCTGATGCCTCAGGTGCTTTGTGTATCTGAGCGGGAGCCGGCAGGGTTCGGGGGAGTGCCTTTGGATTCCACGTCTTTCTTTGTTTCTGACGCATAGGGGAAGACTTTTCTGGAGGTTCGGTTTCGCGGCGGGTGCCCTTTCAAAGTGACCAATCCGTCCTCTTCATCTCGTGTAGATGATTCTTAGAGATGATGGTTTGGGCTTGCCCACATTTGTGATAGAGCGCCTTATCTTCCGTGTGTGCCCGCTGTGTCTGAATCAGCGGGTACGGTAAGAGACGCGAACCGCCTCCAGTGCGGTTCGAGGGAGTCGAAGGTGCGGACTGCTGTTTTCTTTCGGCAGTGTCTAAGCCTTTGACCGCGCTATAGCGTTCGCCCGATCTTTATTCTGAAGATTTTCAGGGCTTATAACCAAAGGAATTGTAGTTGGCAAAGAATATTGTTGTCACCGATGAGTACGGTACGGCCGCTGCCGCACCGGAACTTGCAAACTTGAAGGTCGCGCAGCTGCGTGTCCTCGCCCAGCAGCTTGGTATCCGCGGCTACCTGAAGTTGAAGAAGGCTGAGCTGGTTCAGGCTCTTGAGGAGCATCAGCGTGGCGGCGCCGTAGCCGCTCCTGCTGAGCCCAAGGCTGAGACTCCCGCTGAGTCTGCCCAGACCCCCGCTGCTGAGAAGGTTGAGGAGTCTAAGCCTCGCCGTACCCGCCGTACTCGCACCCAGAAGGATGCTGAGGCGAAGGTGGAGAAGGCTGAGAAGACCGAAAACGCGGAGGCTGCTGAGGCTCCCGCTGAGGGTGCTGAGAAGGCTGAAAAGTCTGAGAAGCGTACCCGTTCTTCCCGCCATGAGACTCCCGCTCAGAAGCGTGCGCGCGCTCGCCGCGCCGCTGAGGGCGAGGACGCATCGGCTGAGAAGTCCGAGAAGACTGAGAATAACGAGAAGCCGGAGAAGCGTACTCGCCGCACCCGCACCCGTAAGGACGAGAAGCCTGCTGAGCTTCCTCCGCTGGATGTGCGCGCTGAGCTGGCTGCTGAGCGTATTGGCGAGCGTGCGGAGCAGGTTGACCTGCCCGGTAACTCTGCTGAGCTGAAGGCTACTACCGCTGACGGCACCGCGAGCCTGGACAGCCTGAACGCTGCCCTGGACATGACTTTTGGCACCCCTGACGGTGAGAAGAGCTCGAAGCGTACTCGTACCCGTGAGCGTCGCCGCGACCAGGATGGTGAGCGTACTGAGCGCCGTTCCAAGCGTGACCGCCAGGCGGAGCGTGCAGAGCGCAATGCTGAGCGTAGCGAACGTGCCGAGCGTAAGGCTGCTGAGCGTGCAGAACGCGCCGAGCGCACTGAGCGCACTGAGCGCCGTTCCAAGCGTGACCGTCAGGCTGAGCGTGCTGAGAAGCAGGCTCGCCGCCGCGAGGAGAACGAGCCTCGTCTGAGCGAAGACGATGTGCTGGCACCGATTTCGGGTGTTCTGGACATCCTCGATAACTACGCTTTCGTGCGTACCACCGGCTACCTGCCCGGCACCAACGACGTGTACGTCTCCCTGGCTCAGGTGAAGAAGTACAACCTGCGTAAGGGTGACCACGTGCTCGGCGCGATTCGCGTGCCGCGTGATGGTGAGTCGAACAGCCGCCAGCGTTTCAACGCGCTGGTTCAGGTTGAGGCGATTAACGGTCAGACCGTTGAGGAAGCAGCTAACCGCCGCGTCTTCTCGAAGCTGACTCCGCTGTACCCCAAGGAGCGTCTGCGACTGGAGACCACCCCGAAGAAGCTGGGCACCCGCGTGGTTGACCTGGTGTCTCCGATTGGTAAGGGTCAGCGTGGTCTGATTGTGTCCCCGCCGAAGGCGGGTAAGACCCTCATGCTGCAGTCCATTGCGAACGCGATTACCGTGAACAACCCGGACGTGTACCTGATGATGGTCCTGGTGGATGAGCGTCCTGAAGAAGTGACCGATATGCAGCGCACCGTTAAGGGTGAGGTTATCGCCTCGACCTTCGACCGCCCGGCTGAGGATCACACCACTGTGGCTGAGCTGGCTATTGAGCGTGCGAAGCGTATGGTGGAGCTCGGCTACGATGTGGTCGTGCTGCTGGACTCCATGACCCGCCTGGGCCGCGCATACAACCTGGCGGCTCCCGCATCCGGTCGTATCCTGTCCGGTGGTGTGGATTCTGCCGCACTGTACCCGCCGAAGAAGTTCTTCGGTGCTGCCCGCAACATTGAAGAGGGCGGCTCGCTGACCATCCTGGCTACCGCCCTGGTTGAGACCGGCTCGAAGATGGATGAAGTGATCTTCGAAGAGTTCAAGGGCACCGGTAACATGGAGCTGCGCCTGTCCCGTCAGCTGGCGGATAAGCGTATCTTCCCGGCTGTTGATATTAACGCTTCTGGTACTCGCCGCGAGGAGAACCTGCTCTCCCCGGATGAGATCAAGATTATGTGGGGTCTGCGCCGTGCCCTGGCGGGTATGGAGCCTGAGCAGGCTCTGGGCGTTCTGACCAACCAGCTGCGTAAGACTGAAAGCAACGTGGAGTTCCTTCTGACGGTTCAGAAGAACGGTCTGCGTCTGGTCGACTAAGGCTCGTATCTCACGCGCCCCACCTCCTCATGTGGGTGGGGCGCGTGAGATGTTCGTTTTGCGCATCCCTGTTGTGTGGGGTGCGAGATGTCTAGTGCCTGCCCGTGCGGCGTAAAGTGCGGGAGATGGAAGAGAGAACAGAATGTTTGAATCTATTCAGGTTCTGCTGGATGAGCACACTGACCTGCAGAATCAGCTTGCTGACCCCGCTGTGCAGGCGAACCAGGGTAAGGCACGCCGTGTGGGCCGCCGTTACGCGGAGCTGACCGGTATTGTGACTGCGTACAACAAGTACACTTCGCTGAAGGATGACCTTGAGGTTGCTCGCGAGATGGCTGATGAGGATCCGGATTTTGCGGCGGAGATTCCCGGTCTGGAGGAGGAGCTGGAGGTTGCTCAGGAGAAGCTGCGCCGCCTGCTGATTCCGCGTGACCCGGATGATGGCCGTAACGTCATTCTTGAGGTGAAGGCTGGTGCCGGTGGTGACGAGGCGGCTCTGTTCGCTGGTGACCTGCTGCGCATGTACATGCGTTATGCCGAGAACAAGGGCTGGAAGACTGAGATTATTTCTTCGACCAGCACCGATGTTGGCGGTTACAAGGACGCCCAGATTGCTATTAAGGGCTCCTCGAATGAGCCGGCTGAGGGCGTGTGGGCGCACCTGAAGTATGAGGGTGGCGTGCACCGTGTGCAGCGTGTTCCGGCGACTGAGTCTCAGGGCCGTATCCACACTTCTGCTGCCGGTGTTCTGGTGTTCCCTGAGGTGGATGAGCCCGAGGAAATCGAGATTAACCAGAACGACCTGAAGATTGACGTGTACCGTTCTTCGGGCCCCGGTGGTCAGTCGGTGAACACCACCGACTCGGCGGTGCGTATTACTCACCTTCCGACCGGTATTGTGGTGGCGATGCAGAATGAGAAGTCTCAGCTGCAGAACCGTGAAGCTGCGATGCGCGTTCTGCGTGCGCGCCTGTTGGCTCACCAGCAGGAGCAGATTGACGCTGAGAACGCGGCACACCGTGCTTCGCAGGTGCGTACCATGGACCGTTCGGAGCGTATCCGTACGTACAACTTCCCGGAGAACCGCATTGCGGATCACCGTACCGGCTACAAGGCGTACAACCTGGATGCTGTGTTGAATGGTGACCTGGAGCCTGTGGTTCAGTCCGCTATTGAGATGGATGAGGCGCACCGCCTCGCTCAGGTGGGCCAGGAACAAAAGTAATTCTGTATAGGCTCTTGCCGATTCGCTGAATCGACGTGAGATGTTGGTGAGGGGCTCGCCGCTACGGCGGTGGAGCCCCTTAGCCATATGCTGTGACAGGTTTTGAGCTGTTGAGAGACGAGGAGGAGAGCTCATGAAGGTGAATGTGCACGACCCGCGCGGGGAAGAACTCGCACAGGTAATTACGCGCGCCACCGCGGCACTGGCGCAGGTGCCCAGCCCCCGCGTCGACGCTGAGCTACTCGCAGCGCACCTGCTCTACGACGGCTCACGCTCGCGCCTCCAGCACGCCGCGCTGATGGGGGAGCGGCTCACCCCCGACCAGGTCGCAGAGTACGAGGCGCTGGTCGCCCGCCGCGCCTGCCGCGAACCGCTGCAGCACATCACCGGCTCCGCTCCCTTCTACCGTCTAGAACTGGCAGTCGGACCGGGCGTGTTCGTACCCCGCCCCGAGACCGAGCTACTCGTCGAAGAAGCCCTCAAAGTGCTGACCGCACGCACCAATTCGGCACCCCGCACCAATTCGGCAACCGGTGCGTTGCGCATCGTCGACCTGTGCACCGGCTCCGGGGCTATCGCCGCGGCTATCAAGAGCGAACTGCCGAACGCCCAAGTATTCGCGGTAGAGCTCTCCGAAGACGCCATCCCCTACACCCGCAAGAACCTGGAGCCACTCGGCGTGCACCTGGTTCAGGGGGATGCCCTCACCGCCCTGCCCGAACTTGCCGGAACCTTCGATGCGGTGCTCTCTAACCCTCCGTACATTCCGCCGGCGAACGTGCCCGCCGACCCGGAAGCCGCCCTGCACGACCCGGACATGGCACTGTACGGAGGGGGAGAGGACGGCATGCAGATGCCCTCCGCAATTGCCGCCCGCGCCTTCGAGCTTCTTACCCCCGGCGGCCTGTTCATTATGGAGCACGACGACACCCAGGAAGAAGCCGTCGCCGAGCTGTTGGCGCGTGTTGGCTTCGAGGGCTGCTACCCGGTGCGTGACCTGAATAATCGTCCGCGTCATAGCGTCGGTTATAAACCGCGCCCACTAGAGCCTTTAGACTAGTAGATGCACCACCTAGCCCGTGCCGGGCTGCATGAAGGCAACGCGTCCGCCTCCTCAGCCAGCTCAAAGCCCGCGAAATATGGTGAACCCCCGGAAGAGTGCTTCCACATGGCGCGTTGTGGGTGCCGGTGTCTCGCCGCATCCAGAAAAACATGAGAGAATAAGACCCGTGACTGCAAAGCTGTACCCCGTAACGACTGAAACTGAGACCCGCGAGGCCATTGAAGCTGCCCGCGAGGCGCTGAAGGCGCACGACACGATTGTGATGCCCACCGATACCGTCTACGGTATTGCCGCCGATGCTTTCTCGCATCAGGGCGTTGCCAAGCTGCTGGCAGATAAGGGCCGCGACCGCACCATGCCGCCGCCCGTGCTGATCTTTGATCTTGCTGCGCTCGCTGGCGTGGTCGACGACGTTCCGGACGATATTTACGATCTGGGTGGTCGCTTCTGGCCCGGCGCGCTGACTATGATTCTTCACGCGTACCCGTCACTGAGCTGGGATTTGGGTGAGACCCGCGGTACTGTTGCCGTGCGTGTTCCCGATGATGAGTTCGCCCTGAAGCTGCTGACTGAGCACGGTCCGCTGGCGGTTTCGAGCGCGAACAAGACCGGTCAGGAAGCCGCTCTGGACGCACAGACCGCCATGGAATCCCTGGGCGAGGACGTTGCCGTGGTGATTGATGGTGGTGCTCGTCCTAAGCCGCTTGAGTCTGAGCCGAATGAGGACGGCGTGGTTGTGGTGACTGAGCGTGACCCGGCACCGTCCACGATTCTGGATTGCACCTCCTTCCCCTACGTGGTGGTTCGTGAGGGCGCAATTTCGGTGGAGGAGCTGCGCGAGGTCGTTCCGACCATTCTGACTCGTGCGGAGGCTGACGAGCAGGCGGCTCGTAAGGTTGAGGAAGCTGAGGCTGCTTCTTCTGCGTCGTCTGAGTCGACTCCTTCTGAGCGTGCTCTGGATGAGCAGGCTGACCTGGATGAGGCGTATGAGCAGTGGGACAGCACCCACACCGTGAGCGGTGAGCCTGCTCGTCGCGCTTCGGCACCGGTTGCCGGTTCTGTCGCGGCGTCCCTGCTGGGCGCTACTTCGGCTCTGTCTTCTGCTTTCAGCACCGGCGTGGATCAGGAGCGTTCGCGCGGCTACCGTGACAACACTCCGAAGCCGGTTCGTGCGGATGAGCCCCAGACCCACCCGGTTCCTGCTGATACTGCTCGCGCGCTGGTCTTTGGCGAGTCGAAGATTGAGACTGCCGCTAAGGATGAGGCTAAGTTGGCAGAGGCTACCAAGACTGAAGCTGAGGCAAAGACCGAGCAGAAAGACACCCCGGAGGATCACCTCTAAACCTCTGCGCGTGTATGAGCCCGGAGCATAAAAACGTATAGGGAACCCCCGATATATCGTTCAGATATATCGGGGGTTCCCTTTCGTTATGAGCCCTCTAGAGGCGCGCAACTAGGCTGTGTGCCTCAGGTCGTGCACCTTTAGGAGAGCACGCGCGCTACCTACTTCTTCTCGAAGCGGCGGTCCTTCTTCTTACCCAGCGCGGTGTGGGCATTGCGCAGTACTTCACGCACGCGCGGGGTGGGCAGAAGGTTGTTGTCACGTGCCCAGGAGTCGTCGATGCCCTGGCCAAACCACATGACCTCGACCTTACGCACGGATCCTGCGAACTTGTCATTCATCAGTTCGGAGACGGTGTAGCCCGCCTTGACGGCTGCGCGGCAGAGCCACTCGGGCAGGCGGTGCGGGTGGCGGCGACCAGCATCCACGGATGCGGAGGCGACGGTTGCGCCTTCCCAGGGCTGCAGCACGATGGTGGGTAGCTCGCCGGGGAAGGTGCCGAGCATGACCACGAATTCTGCGAGGGCGTGCACGCTGGAAACCGGGGACTTGCCGGTGCCTGCACCCGCAACGGATGCGAAGGGGGAGGAGGCCATCTTGGCGAAGAGTTCGGTGGTGCGTCGGCCGCGGCCCTGCACGCTGGTTGCGCGCAGGATGCACAGTTCGGGTGCGCAGTCGGGGTGCTCTTCGAGGAAGTAGTCCTGCAGGTCGAGCAGCGCTTCTTCGCCGAGTGCCTTGGAGAAGGAGTAGGCGCTGAACGGGTTAGTCTCTTCGGAATCATCCAGCACGAGGCGCGGGCCCTGCACAGCTGCGGAGGAGAGGTGGATGACGCGGCGCACGCCGGTGCGCTGCGCGGCGATGGCGATTACTGCGGGAAGCAGGGCGTTTGCGCCGACGAGCGGAGGTAGATCCTGCATATTGGGCGCTGCGAGGCCCGCAGCGTTGACGACGACCTGCGCGCCTGCGAAGGCTTCTGCGAGGGAGTCGATGATGCCTTCAAGCTGGTCTGCTTCGTCGATGATGCTGTCTACGTCGAGGGCTCGGGTTGCGAGTCGAGGTGCCTCAATGGGGTCGACGCTGATACCTTCTGCGTTTAGACGCGCGACGATGGAGGAACCAACGAAGCCGCTGGCGCCAATGACTTTCCACTTGGATTCGGACATCTCTTTTACCTCTCACGAGCCCGCGTACGTTGCGGGGAAAAATGGGGTCATTTCAACTTTCCCATATCTGAACAGTTTATGGGGAATTTGTGGGTTTTTATTCGGTCTCTGGTCGTTTTTTCGCACGGGGTGCACAGCGCAAACACAGGCTGTGAAGCTGGTAGCTTGATGGATACCCAAAACTGGGTGTGCCGGTACGTCCGCTATGCGGATAAATCAACTGAATTCGGTTGTTTATTTGTCATAAAGTGCGTCTTTTGAGGTGATGGTTCACTCTCTAGTGGAGACCGCAGGTAGAATATTTTCTTTGAGTGATATATCCACACGGTTGAATGCCGCGGGCGCGAGAAACACCAGAAGCGCCCAGTACGGTATGGGTATATCGCGTACCGGCTGATTCAGGCGCATCGCGCCGCGGAGGGAGAACTTATGGCAGAAAAGTACAGCGACGTGACCGCTTTTGCCCAGCCTTCTTCCAATCAGTCTTCTTCTCACGATCCTTTGAACGAGTATCCCCGCACGGTTGCCGTGGTGGTGACTTATAACCGTGAGGACCTGCTGCCGAAGACCCTTGCTGGTATCGCTTCTGGTGAGCGTGTGCCTGCGGCGGTGGTGATTGTTGATAACGCCTCCACGGACGGTACTGCCGAGTATCTGCGCGCCCTGGACTATAAGCTGCCGGTGGACTGCATCCGCCTGGAGAGCAATATGGGCGGCGCTGGCGGTTTCGCGGTGGGTATTGATCGCGCTCTGGAACGCCATAACCCGGATCTGGTGTGGGTTATGGATGATGACACCGAGCCGACCGAGAACACCCTGTCGGAGGCGGTTGCCGCCTGGCTGAACTATTCGCCGGTGCCTTCGCAGCGCCCCGCGGTGGTGGCGTCTCGTGTGGTGTGGACGAACGGCGAGGACCACCCGATGAACACTCCGCGCACGATGTTTGCGGCGGGGGAGCAGCGTCATGCTCGTGCGCAGGCGGTGGGTGCCCGTCCGATTCGTAGCGCCTCGTTCGTGTCGATTCTGATGGATGCGCAGGCTATTCGCCGTAATGGTGGTTTGCCGATTGCTGAGTTCTTCATTTGGAATGACGACTTCGAATTTTCGACTCGTCTGATTCATCACCGTGACGGCATTGCGGTGCCTTCTTCTGTGGCTAAGCACCACACGAAGACTTTTGGTACGACGAACGCTGACCCGGGCCCGCGTTTCTATAACGATGTGCGCAATAAGCTGTGGGTCTTTACTCGTTCGCGTACTCTGAACCCGCTGGAGAAGCTGCTGTACGGTGGCTCGTCGGCGCGCCTGTGGATTTCTACTGTTCTGCGTACTGATGACCGCCGAACCTACCTGGGGTATTTCCTGAATGGTGTGCGTGATGGTTTGCGTGCGCCTCGCCCGAATGCTCAGGTGCTTGAGGGCATTTACCCGCTGACTTTCCCCGGCCGCTACGGCGTGCCTGCATCCGATGAAAGCCCCGCTGACTCTGAGAAGGCGCGCGGTTGCGTGAGCTCTGTACCCGATTTCTCGGTGCTGATGAGCGTGTACGCGAAGGAGAACCCCGCCTATCTGGATCAGGCGTTGGAGTCGAATCTTCTGAACCAGACGGTGCGTCCTTCCGAGCTGGTTTTGGTGAAGGACGGTCCACTGACCCCCGAGCTGGATGCCGTGGTGGACCGCTGGGTTCAGCGCGCCGAGAATCTGGATTGCCCGCCGATTCAGGTGGTGGAGCTGGCTCAGAATGTTGGTTTGGCGGAGGCGCTGAACGCCGGTCTGCAGGCGTGCACCTATGAGCTGGTGGCTCGTGCTGATTCTGATGACCTGTCTGAGCCGACTCGTTTTGCGCGTCTGATTCCTGCCCTGGTGCAGGGCGGCTACACGGTGCTGGGCTCTGCCATGCTTGAGGTGAATGAGAGCAATACTGCGGTGGAGTCGACCCGTGAGGCGATTGTTGATTCTGAGCGTCTGCTGCGCGCGATGGATTCGCGCAACCCGATTTATCACCCGTCCGTGGCGTTCGTGAAGAGCGCCGTGCAGCAGCTGGGCGGTTACGAGTTCGTGCCCGGCGCTGAGGATTGGTGGCTGTGGATGCGTCTGCGCGATGCCGGCTACCGTCTGGGTAATATCCCCGAGGCTCTGGTGCGTTACCGCGTGGGTGCGGGCGCGTACACGAAGCGCGGGGGAGTGGATGCCTGGTTGCAGGATGTGGCGATTCAGCGTCGACTGTACACCGGTCACGGTATTTCTAAGCTTCAGTGGGCTCAGAATATGGCGGTGCGTAGTGTGTACCGTTTTGTTCCTGAGCGGGCGCGCCGTTCGGCGTTTCGTGCGTTGTCGTCTTTGACGGCTCGTGCTTCTTCTCGTTCTTCTGGTACCGCATCTGAAGGAGGCATGTAGTGGCTCAGTTGAAACCTCACGCTCATGTGGTGATGCGGAAGGCTGCTCAGCGCGGCACGATGGTGACGGAGGGTGACTCTGGCACGATGCTGGTGAACCGCCTGTATGAGCGTAAGCCGTGGTGGTTGATTGCGCAGGCGCTGATTGATTCGAGCGCCTGGGTTCTGTCGGTTTTGTTCGCCTATATGCTCCGCTATAGTGTGCTGCTCAGTAACGGCTCGGTGTTCGATATTATTCACCCGGCGTCGTTGACGATGACCGCTACTTTGGCTGTGGTGTTGCACCTGGTCATTGGTCTGGCGGGCGTGAAGATTTATAACGGCGTGTATTCGTACGGTTCATTTGACGAGTCCTGGCGTGCCGGCGCGGCTGCTTTGAGCGCGGGTGCGGCGTTGACTGCTTTCTCCTTTGTGGATGAGCTGCTGGGTCTGCCGCATATTCCGCATAGCGTGCCTGCGATTGCGGCGGCGTTTAGCCTCATTATGATGGCGGGCGCTCGCATGGCGAAGCGTGTGTACACTGAGCGCGGTGCTGTGCGTGAGCTGACCGGCGAGCCGGTGATTGTGTACGGTGCCGGCTTTATTGGCGGCATGGTCATGGATTCGATGCTGCACGATGAGGAGGCGAAGCTTCGCCCGGTTGCGGTCTTCGATGATGACCAGCTGAAGGCTGGTACGAAGTTCCACGGCATTTCGGTGATTACGACTTACCCTGAGCTGGAGCAGGTGATTCGTGAGTCGGGTACCCGTAAGATTCTGGTGACGATTTCGGATATGTCGGAGGACTACTTCGAGTCCTTCTGCAACCGCATGCGTAAGCTTAAGGTTGAGGTTCAGCGTATTAGTAGCGCGAATGCTCGCCTGATGGGTGAGCGTCTGATTACCGCGAGCGATAACGACCTGATGCGCGTGATTCGTGGCGAGATTAACTACGATATTGACCGCGATATTCTGCGTTCGTACCTGCACGGTAAGCGCGTGCTGGTCACCGGTGCGGGCGGTTCGATTGGTTCGGAGCTGTGCCGTCAGATTAGCGAGTTTGGCCCTGAGACTCTCATGATGCTTGATCATGATGAGACTCTTCTGATGGAGACGAAGGTTTCGATTACTCACGAGTCGAGTCTGGATGATGACCGCATTATTCTGGCTGATATTCGTGAGGGCGATAACCTGCTGGAGATTTTCCGTGACCGTCGCCCCGAGGTGGTGTTCCACGCTGCGGCTTTGAAGCATGTGTCGGCGCTGGAGGCGTACCCGCAGGAAGCATGGAAGACGAACTCTCTGGGTACTCTGAACGTGTTGCGTGCCGCGGAGGCGGTGGGCGTGAAGACCTTCGTGAACGTTTCGACCGATAAGGCGGCGGATCCGAAGACTGCGCTGGGTCAGTCCAAGCGCGTGGCGGAGCGTCTGACCGCGTACTTTGGCGAGAAGACCGGCAACACCTACGTGTCGGTTCGTTTCGGTAACGTGTTTGGTTCGCGCGGTTCGATTAAGCCGCTCTTTACGAAGCAGATTCTTTCGGGTGGTCCGATTACCCTGACGGATAAGCGTGCGACCCGTTACTTCATGCTGATTACCGATGCCTGCCTGCTGGTGATGCTTGCCGGTGCGATTGGTCGCCCGGGCGAGGTTATGGTGCTGGATATGGGCCAGCCGGTCAAGATTCTGGACGTTGCGAAGGCGATGCGCCAGGCGTATGAGCGGTATGACGTGGAGATCAAGGAGATTGGTCTTCGCAAGGGTGAGAAGCTGGATGAGACTCTCTTCGGCGGTACTGAGAAGCTGGTGCCGAGCGAGGAGAACCGGTATATTTCCCGGTCGAGTGCCCCGGCACTTGACCCTGATGAGCTCGATTATGAGCGGTGGATTCAGAACTATCGGGAGCACAGCGGCTATGAGCGTCATGGCCTGGAGCGTGCCCCTGATCCGCGTACTTTGGCGGATGCGCAGACGTTCTAATCTTTACGGAAATGACACCGGATGCTGCACTTGCGTGGCAGGTGCGGTATCCGGTGTTTTCTCTTTCTCGGGTGTAGAACATATCAGGACGCAGAATATGCAGAGCGTATGGAGAGATTCTGTACCGTTTAGTCCCGGGCTACTGAAGAGTTCTATAGAATACGAAGTAAACACACACACTACGCACACATCGTCCCTCAGCCGCGATTCTGGAGTTTGCGTCCAGGGGAGCGGCGCCAATGCTTTGGAGCTGGTATGACCTCCTTTTCTGAGCTGTTGAGTATTTTTGCTCTTGCTTTTGTTTTGGGTGCCCTTTTGCCGTTTGCGGTGCGCCCGATTTTGCACCGCTACGACATGGTGGATGTTCCTAATGAGCGTTCTTCGCATACTGCTCCGACGTACCGCGGTATGGGGTTGGCGACTGCAGCCGCGACTCTTGTGGCGTTTGTGGTGGCTACCCTGTTCGGCTGGACGTACCGTTCTGCTGAGTCTTTGCAGCTGGCGGTGACGATTGCCGCAGCGATTCTGTGTGCTCTTGCCCTGGGCTGGCTTGAGGATATCCGCGGCGTGAGCATTGTGCGTCGTGCGGGCCTGCAGCTGGTCATTGGTCTTCTGGTAAGCGTGAGCTTTGCGACGGTACAGGGCACGAATATTCTGCTGCTGATCCTTGGCGCGATTTTTATTGCCGGCTACATTAACGTGGCGAATTTTATGGACGGTATTAACGGCATTTCTGGTGCTCACGGTCTGGTGGCTGGTTTGGCGTATGCGCTGACCGGTTGGATGGTGAACCTTCCGTGGCTGGCTTTGGCTGGTGTGGCTGTTGCCGGTGCTTTTGCGGCGTTCCTGCCGTGGAATGTGCGCCCTGGTAAGAACGTGTTTTTGGGCGATGCGGGTTCTTATGTTTTGGGTGCGGCGCTGGGTACGTTGGCTGTGGGTGCGTGGTTTGCGGATGTTCCGTTCCTGCTGGCTTTTGCTCCGCTGATGACTTACCTTGCGGATACGGGTACGACTCTGTTCCGTCGTTTTATGGCGGGGGAGCAGTGGTACAAGCCGCACCGTACTCACACTTATCAGCGTCTGACGGATGTCGGTTTCAGCCACCTTGGTTCGACCGCCGTGGTGACGGGTACGACCATTCTGGTGTGGGTGCTGTTGGCATTTGCGTCTGACCTGTATGCTTCGGGTGCCGTGGTGGCGACTGTGGGCGTGATGGTGGTGGCTCTTGCCGTGTTGGTGGTGTATCTGCGTATGCCGCAGCTCTTCGGCGGTGAGGCTCCTACGTCTACGATTGACCTGTCGAAGCGTTTTGCGACGGAGTCGAAGGGCTCGGCGCCGAAGGCGAAGCCCACTGCGTCCGACCTTGCTACTGATTCTTTGGCATCTGCTACTGGTGTTCCGGCAACTCCTGAGAAGGTTGAGCCGACCTCGCTGCATCCGGAGCCGATTATGCCGGACTCCGTGAAGGATCGTGCGGGTCTGCCTTCTTCTGTTTCCTCTTCTTCGGCTCAGTCGAATCAGAATCGTGGGGAGAAACACTAATGGCTTCTGAACACTCTAAACCTTCGGTTGAGGCTTCCGTAGAGCCTCTCTGGAGGCATGTGGTCGACGTTCTGTGGTATCCGCCGGCGGAACGTATGAGGCAGCAGAAACGCCGCCGAGAGCGTGCTCAAGCAGGTCTGAAGGCCTCTTCTTTCGAGAGTCAAGAGCTTTCCTGGAAATTTTTGTTCTACAGAGTATCGGCTTACTCTCTGCTGGCTTGGTTGGGCGGTATGATGAGTGCGTACCTGTTTGCGGGTCCTGTGGGCGCGCTAGGAATAACATTGGGCTTTCTGATAATCTATATATGCTTCACTCTGGGCGTATTAGTTATGTTGGTTGCTCCCATTTTCGACTGGGGTGTACCCAAATCGCTGGTGGTGAGCTACCTCGTGAAGATTGCTCTGCTCGGTCTGGTATTGATGTTTGTGCCATTCCCCGAGAATCTGAGGCACGGTTGGACTCTCGCAGGCGCATGTACCGGCGTGATTCTGTGGATTGTTATTGAAACAGTCAGCATCGCACGACTGAGAATTTTGTACTTCGACACCGACTCGGAAGACCATGGTCGGTAACACGATTGGTGTTTGAAAGGAAAAACGTTTGGCCGAAGAGAAGAAATGGTGGGACGGAGATAAAAAGCTCCGCACCACCGGAGAATTGGTATCTGACGGAGGTCTCTCCGGCGCAGTCATGTCGATTCTCTATCTGATCATCGGTGTAGCAGTGTGGGGAGGCATCGGTTACCTCGGTGACCTGGTCTTCTCCACCACCTGGCTGGTGTGGGTTGGCGTCTTGATTGGCGCTGTTGGAGGTTTGACCCTCGTCTTTACCCACATGACCAGGCAGAATAAAGACCGTTAGGTCATTGAACGCGGACCGCTAGGTCACACATTCATCCATGTAGTTAGCATGTCAGTCGTTTATAGGCAGACATGGGCTCTTGATAGCCACTAGTAGCAAGAAAGGACTTGCTTTGATCGAGAACGGGTTGATCCTCGCGGAAGCCTATGTGCCGCCGACCCCTGAAGACATGCATCTGCCCCCCTTCTTCACCATTGGTGATTTCGCTTTCGGTAAGCAGAACGTACTGATTCTGCTGTCCGTGGTGATTATTGCGGTCTTCTTCCTCACCGCAGCACGTAAGCGTGCCATGGTTCCCGGCAAGACTCAGTTCATTGCTGAATCCGGCTACATGTTTGCTCGTAACTCCCTCGGCAAGGAAACCCTGGGCGTTCAGCACTACAAGCCTTTCGTGCCGATTCTGTTCGCCTCCTTCTTCTTCGTTCTGGTGAACAACCTCTTCGGTTCGATTCCGTTTGTTCAGCTGCCCTCCTTCTCCCACCCCGGTAGCGCCTACGCACTGGCTGGCGTCGCATACCTGACCTGGGTTGGTGTTGGTATCAAGCGCAAGGGCTTGGGCGGCTTCTTCAAGGACATCACCATGCCTTCGGGTCTGCCGGTCTGGATTTACCCCATCCTGATTCCGATCGAGTTCTTCTCGAACCTGCTGATTCGTCCGGCAACTCACGCACTGCGTCTCTTCGCGACCATGTTCGGTGGTCACCTGGCGCTGATGGTTGCATCCAGCATGGTGACCTACATGGTTGAGACCCTGGGTGGCATCGGCTACCTGGCTGCTATTGCTCCCGGTGCTCTGGGCATGTTCCTGTACTTCCTGGAATTCATGATTCAGTGCATCCAGGCTTATGTGTTCGCTCTGCTGCTGGCTGTGTACTTGCAGGGCTCGGTTTCCGAGGGACACTAAACTCTCTAGTTTTTTAGGTTTTCACGTTCGTCATTGGGCGTGAATAAAGCAACCCACACGTTCACTGTGCGGGCTATTAACTCAAATCAAACTCTGTTCGGTCCGGGTATGTTCCCGGTCGAACACTGTTGAAAGGAAAAATAATGGTTGGTTCCATCACTGCGGTTGGCTACGGTCTGGCAGCTATTGGCGGCGGCATCGGCGTGGGTCTGATCTTCGCGGCATACATGACCAGCGTTGCTCGTCAGCCCGAGTCCCAGAAGACCCTGCAGCCCATGCTGTTCCTGGGCTTCGCACTGGTCGAGGCACTGGCAATTCTGGGCCTGGTTCTCGTCTTCATCAAGTAACCGGCTCTGCCACATCCTAAACGACCCATCCCATAGAACAGGATTCCCTCCATGATTTATCTGGCAAGCGAAGGGGGAGCGGAGGCAACTTCGAACCCCCTGATTCCCGACGTCGGGGAAATTGTCATTACCCTCATCGGATTCCTGATCCTCTACTACATCGTTGCTAAGTACGTTGTCCCGGCGTTCGAGAAGATCTACCAGGACCGTAAGGAAGCAATCGAAGGTGGCCTTGCCAAGGCCGAGAAGGCACAGGCAGAGGCTGCAGCGGCTCGCGATGAGTACACCCAGCAGCTCGAAAGCGCTCGACTGGAGGCTCAGAAGATTCGTGAAGAGGCACGCGCAGAGGGCGAGGCAATCATTGCCGACGCTCGCGAGCGTGCAACCGCTGAGGCTCAGCGCATTAGCGATAATGCAGCAAAGGCTATCGAGGCAGAGCGTGCGGCAGCAGCAGTGTCCCTCCGTTCCGAGGTTGGCACTCTTGCTACGACCCTTGCCGGCAAGATTGTGGGCGAAGCCCTCAACGATGATGAGCGATCGGCCCGTGTGGTAGATCGTTTTCTTGCTGACCTTGAAACCGAGAAGCAGAACGCAGGTGCGGCTCGGTAATGGCAGGAGTATCTACTGAATCACTGAGCAAGGTGGAAGAGGTGCTGGAAGCTCACGCTTCCCTGCAGCCTCTGAACCTGGCGAGCGAGCTTTTCGCTGTGGTTGATGTTCTCGACCACAACGGCACCCTGCGCCGTGCTGTCACCGATTCTTCGCGTGATGCAGCAGCACGTCAGGGTATCGCTAACACCGTCTTCGACGGTAAGATCTCTTCGCAGGCTATGGCTGTGCTCACCAATGCGGTGACTCAGCGCTGGTCTGATGATGCAGATCTAGCGAACGCCCTGGAGCGTGCAGCAGTGCTCGCCGTGACCGCATCGGCTCAGTCTCGCGGTGGCGTGGATGCCCTGGACGAGGTGCTCAACGAACTACTCACCTTTGTGCGTACCGTTGATTCCAACGCTCAGGCGCAGGAAGCGCTGTCCGACCATCAGGCAAGCAAAGAAGCAAAGAAGAAGCTCGCCGTGGCGCTCGGTGGCCCCGCCACCACCGCCGAAGGTGTGCTTCTGCTCGAACGAGTTGGCTCCAACCCCCGCGGCCGTCACGCTGCACGGGTAGCCGATGAGTTCGCAGAAATCATCGTCACGCGACAGAACCGTTACATTGCGCGAGTAACTAGCGCGATTGCGCTGTCGCAGGCACAGCTTGAACGTCTCGGTCGCGCGCTCAACGCCGTGTACGGCCGTGAGCTGAAGCTCGACGTTTCGGTGGACCCCGCCGTTCTGGGCGGTCTGCGTGTTCAGGTGGGCGACGAGGTGATCGACGGTACCGTCGAGACCCGCATGTCCGACCTGACTCGTTCCATCGGCTAGCGGCTCAAGCTAGCGACGCTGAACCGTTCGTCGCAACGGTGATTTAGAAGATACCTCGGGTAGCGGGTGCGTGGCTGATGCCTCCTTCGCAGAAGTGGCGGCATTGCCCGCCCGTTCAACCCGAATTGCAAGTTTCGGTTGGTTCCGTTGACGGAACGCAACCACAATGAGAGAGCAGGGACACAAGATGGCCGAACTGACCATCAATGCCGAAGATGTCCGTAATGCGCTGAACGAGTTTGCAGCGTCTTACGAACCCGGCAATGCAGAACGTGTTGAGGTGGGTCGAGTTGTATCGGCCTCCGACGGTATCGCTCGTGTCGAGGGCCTTCCCTCGGTTATGGCGAATGAGCTGCTTCGTTTCGAAGACGGCACCCTCGGCCTCGCACAGAACCTGGATACCCGCAATATTGGTGTGATTGTCCTGGGTGACTTCACCGGTATTGAAGAGGGCCAGGTCGTACACCGCACCGGTGAGGTCCTCTCGGTGCCCGTTGGCGACGCGTACCTCGGTCGCGTTGTTGACCCCCTCGGTAACCCGATCGATGACCTGGGCCCCATTGAGTCCGAAGGTCGCCGCGCACTGGAGCTGCAGGCTCCCGGCGTGACCCAGCGTAAGTCGGTTCACGAGCCGCTGCAGACCGGTCTGAAGGCAATCGACTCGATGATTCCGATCGGCCGCGGTCAGCGTCAGCTGATCATTGGTGACCGCCAGACCGGTAAGACCGCTATCGCGATTGACACCATTCTGAACCAGAAGGACAACTGGGCTTCCGGTGACCCCGAGAAGCAGGTTCGATGCATCTACGTGGCTGTTGGCCAGAAGGCATCCACCATTGCAGCTGTCCGCCACACCCTTGAGACTCGCGGCGCGCTGGAGTACACCACCATCGTGGCATCTCCCGCATCCGACGCAGCAGGCTTCAAGTACCTGGCACCCTACACCGGTTCGGCTATCGGCCAGCACTGGATGTACGGTGGCAAGCACGTCCTCATCATTTTCGACGACCTGTCGAAGCAGGCAGAAGCATACCGCGCTGTGTCCCTGCTGCTGCGCCGCCCGCCGGGACGTGAAGCATACCCCGGTGACGTCTTCTACCTGCACTCCCGCCTGCTGGAGCGTTGCGCTAAGCTCTCTGACGACCTCGGCGCAGGTTCGATGACCGGCTTCCCGATCATTGAGACCAAGGCAAACGACGTTTCCGCCTTCATTCCGACCAACGTCATCTCCATTACTGACGGCCAGATCTTCCTGCAGTCCGACCTGTTCAACGCTAACCAGCGTCCGGCAGTCGACGTCGGTATCTCCGTCTCTCGTGTTGGTGGTGCTGCACAGACCAAGGCTATGAAGAAGGTCTCCGGTACCCTGAAGCTGGAGCTGGCACAGTACCGTGCAATGGAAGCGTTCGCAATGTTCGCATCCGACCTGGACGACGCTACCAAGGCACAGCTGACCCGCGGTTCTCGCCTGACCGAGCTGCTGCGCCAGCCGCAGTACACCCCGTACGCAGTTGAAGAGCAGGTTGTCTCCATTTGGGCTGGTACCTCCGGTCACCTCGACGACATCGAGATTTCCGACGTGCTGCGCTTCGAGGCAGGATTCATCGAGTACCTGCGTCACAAGACCTCGGTACTGACCGATATCGCTTCCTCCGGCAAGCTTGAGGATGACACCGTTGCAGCTCTGAAGTCCGCAGTTGCTGACTTCAAGCAGGGTTTCAAGTCTGAGGGCAGCAGCCACCTCGTCGACGCAGGTCACGAGGAGCACAAGGCAGCTCGCGATAGCGACATCACTCAGGAAACCATCGGTTAGCGATTAGTCCTCGCCTTCTCCCCGCCTCAGCTATGAGGCTGGGGCGGGGCAGAAAGCAAGGAGAAAGGAAGCTCTATGGGAGCCCAGATTAGGGTTTACCGACAGAAGATTGCTTCGACGTCGTCTATGAAGAAGATCTTCAAGGCGATGGAGATGATCGCGACCTCCCGCATTAACAAGGCTCGTAACGCTGCTCAGGCAGCCGGACCTTACGCGAACGCTCTGACCCGCGTGGTGACTGCGGTTGCGACTCAGCACGGTATTAAGCACCCGCTGATTCACAAGCCGAACGAGTCCGAAGCCTACGAACACCGCCGCTCCGCAATCCTGGTTGTTACCAGTGACCGCGGTCTGGCAGGTTCGTACTCCTCCGCTATCCTGCGTCGTACCGAATCTCTGATTGAGAGGCTGCGCTCTAACGGCCAGGAGGTACAGCTGTACCTGGTTGGTCGTAAGGCAAAGGCTTACTTCGAGTTCCGTGAGCGCCCCTACGCCCGTGCGTGGGAGGGCCACACCGATGCACCTCGCGTCGAAACCGCCGTCGAGATTCGTGACGCGCTGCTCGAAGCCTACGACCTGCCCTTCGAAGAGGGCGGCGTGGACGAACTGCACATCGTATACACCGAGTTCAAGTCGATGGTTGTTCAGGAACCCAAGATCCTGCGCCTGCTGCCCATCCACGTGGGTGACGCAAAGGCTATGGGCGAGGAAATCGTTCCCGACCAGGAACTGACCAAGGCTGAGTACGAGCAGGCGGCATCCTTCGAGTTCGAGCCCTCCGCTGAGGAAGTGCTCAACGCGCTGTTGCCGCGCTACATTGCATCGCGTATCTTCTCCTGCCTCCTGCAGGCAGCAGCAAGTGAGCTGGCATCCCGCCAGCGCGCAATGAAGACCGCAGGTGACAACGCTGAGACGCTGATTACCAAGTACACCCGTTTGATGAACAACGCACGTCAGGCGGAAATTACTCAGGAGCTCTCCGAAATCGTGGGCGGCGCAGACGCCCTCGGCTCCTAGTACTTGTACGCCAACGAAGCCATCAACTGTCCAAACTTTCTAAGTAAGTGAGAAATATGACTGCCACCTACAACGAATCGGTCTCCGCACCGACTCAGGGCGCAACGGGTCGTATTGCCCGCGTCATCGGCCCCGTGGTCGACGTCGAGTTCCCCGCCGGTCAGGTCCCCGAGATTTACAACGCTCTGACCACCGAGCTGACCCTCGACGGCCGCACCCGCACCATCACCTTCGAGACCGCACAGCACCTGGGCGACTCAATCGTTCGCGCTATCTCCCTGCAGCAGACTGACGGCCTGGTCCGCGGTCAGGCTGTAGTCGACACCGGCGCACCGATCTCCGTCCCCGTTGGTGACGGCGTGAAGGGCCACATTTTCAACGTTCTCGGTGACGCACTCGACGTGCCGAACTCCGAGATCAAGGCTGACACCTACTGGCCGATTCACCGTGCCGCTCCCGGCTTCGCAGAGCTGGAAGGCTCCACCGAAATGCTGGAGACCGGTATTAAGTCCATCGACCTTCTGACCCCCTACATCAAGGGCGGTAAGATCGGTCTGTTCGGTGGTGCAGGCGTGGGTAAGACCGTGCTGATCCAGGAAATGATTACCCGTGTGGCTCGTAACTTCGGTGGTACCTCCGTGTTCACCGGTGTTGGCGAGCGTACCCGTGAGGGTAACGACCTGTGGGTCGAAATGGAAGAAGCAGGCGTTCTGAAGGACACCGCTCTTGTATTCGGCCAGATGGATGAGCCCCCGGGAACCCGTCTGCGCGTGGCACTGACCGGTCTGACCATGGCGGAGTACTTCCGCGATGTTCAGAACCAGGACGTGCTGCTGTTCATCGACAACATCTTCCGTTTCACTCAGGCAGGTTCTGAGGTTTCCACCCTGCTGGGCCGCATGCCCTCCGCAGTGGGTTACCAGCCGAACCTGGCGGACGAAATGGGTCTGCTGCAGGAGCGTATTACCTCCACCCGCGGTCACTCCATCACCTCCATGCAGGCAATTTACGTGCCTGCGGATGACTACACCGACCCGGCGCCGGCAACCACCTTCGCGCACCTGGATGCGACCACCGAGCTCTCTCGTGAAATCGCATCGCGCGGTCTGTACCCGGCAATTGACCCGCTGTCCTCCACCTCCCGAATTCTGGACGCACAGTACATCGGTCAGGAGCACTACGACACCGCAATTCGCGTGAAGGCTATTCTGCAGGAAAACAAGGAACTGCAGGACATCATCGCGATTCTGGGTGTGGACGAGCTCTCCGAGGAGCAGAAGATTGTCGTGGCACGTGCACGTCGTATCGAGCAGTTCCTCTCCCAGAACACCTACACTGCAAAGCAGTTCACCGGTGTCGAGGGTTCGACCGTTCCGCTGAAGGACACCATCGAGTCCTTCCAGATGATCTGCAACGGCGATGTCGACCACATCCCCGAGCAGGCGTTCTACAACATTGGTGGTATGGACGACGTTATGCGCCGCTACGAGGAAATCAAGGCACAGACTGGAGCTAAGTAATCATGGCTCTGAAAGTTGAAGTTGTTTCCCGCGAACGCGTCGTGTGGACTGGCGAAGCGAAGTACGTTCGTGCACGCTCCGTCAGCGGTGACCTCGGCATCCTGCCGGGCATGATCCCCACCTGCACGCTGCTGGCACAGGACGGCGAGCTGCTCATTGAACCTGTTGATGGTGAGCCCATTAAGACCATCCTCAACGCAGGTTTCTTGACCGTCTCGAACGATCACGTGACCATCGCTGCAAAGCACGCACAGATTTAAAGTCGGTTCTCTACAGAGGGAATTGACCGCTGTGTACACCTCGCCGGTGTTCCACCCTGAAAGGGGAGGGGCACCGGCGATTGGTGTATCCGGGGGTAGAGCATGGGCCCAGAAAGAGCGCGCGTGCAGAACGACAGCGTGCATAGAAAGATAATGCGCACAGAAAAGGGGCGCCTCCCATGTATCGGGAGGCGCCCCTCAAGCTATGTGCAGCCGCCTAGCTAGAGCCGTTTAGAACAGACGGTCAGCTAGAACAGACGGTCAGCGGAGTCGTCCACGCCGCGCATCGCGTCGTAATCCAGGCTCACGCAGCGGATGCCGCGGTCCTCAGCCAGGGTACGAGCCTGCGGCTTAATCGTCTGCGCCGCAAACACGCCGCGCACCGGAGCTAGCAGCGGGTCACGGTTGAGCAGCTCCAGGTAACGGGTCAGCTGCTCCACACCGTCAATATCGCCCACACGCTTGAGCTCGACCGCCACGGAGACGCCGTGCGCATCCTTCGCCATGATGTCTACCGGACCGATAGCGGTCGGGTACTCGCGGCGTACCAGCGAATAGCCCTCACCGAGAGTGTGGATCTGCTCGGCGAGCAGACGCTGCAGGTCAGCCTCCACACCGTCCTTGATGAGGCCAGGATCAACACCCAGGTCGGTGGCGTGTTCGTGCTCAATCTTGTAGATGCGAATCATGAGGCGGTCATCGCTCTTAGCTGCCTGAACGGTCCACAGCTGCTGAACATCGGACTCCAGGTCCTCACGGATGCTCTGCGGAACGTCCTCACGCTCAGCCACCAGCAGGGAGCAGGGAGGGCTCATCCAGTTCAGAGGCTTGTAGGAACCGCCGTCGGAGTGAATGAGGACGGAGCCGTCATTCTTGACCATCAGCAGGCGGGTAGCGCGGGGCAGGTGGGCGCGGAGGCGGCCCTCATAATCTACGGAGCATTCAGCAATGACAATACGCATCCGTCCACTCTAGCAGGTACGAGTGTTTGGCTCTAGCAGGTGAGGGTATGAGTTAGGGAACCTGAGCTTGGTACAGGTCGCGGTACAGGGGACAGTAGGGAAGTACGGCACAGTAGGGAGGGGCGGTACAGAGCGGGGGAGTACCGCCTCAGCATGAGTACCAGGCCAATATGAGGAAGGGCGTAGAGCGAACAGCGGCAGGGCTGGTAGATAGAGATAGCTGAGCGGCGCGGTAGAATAGGGCTCATGGCACGTAAGAATCATCCCGGCAGGCGAGTATCCGGCACCACCAGCGATAAGTGGCACCGTCAAGCACCCGCAGGGCGTGATATCAGCAGGATCCTCGATCCTGCGCCCCGACTGGAACGTGACCGATACGGTGACTGGCTGGTGCAATACATTCCCGCCGTCAACGCCCAAAAAACCTACACCTGCCCCGAATGCTACCGCCCGATTCCGCCCAGAACAGCGCACCTGGTGGTGTGGCAAGAAAGCCACACAATGGGCCGTAGCCGCGCCATTGACGAGCGCAGGCACTGGCATCAGCATTGCTGGCGCACTCGCCGCAAATAGGCTGAACAGTGCACTTGAGGTGCAGCCCAAGACCATATTCTCGAATCCATTTCTTGAAGGAACGCAATGAGCAACACCGCCGATATCACCCGCGAGCAGGAATTCGATCCCGCCCGCTACGTCTTCAGCACCGCCGCTGAGCCCACCCCCATTAAGGCACGTACTGTGCTTCCGGCACGCCGCGAGAACTTCACCGTCACCACCGCGGACGGCAAGCGCCTCGTCGGTGAACTCGCCCTGCCCGAAGGCGAAGTCAAGGCAACCCTGGTGACCTTCCACCCGCTGCCCACCCACGGCGGCTACATGGACTCGCACGTGTACAAGAAGGCGTCCTTCCGCCTGCCGGCGCTGTCGAACATTGCAGTGCTGCGTTTCAACACTCGCGGCACCTCCTCGATTCGCGGCACCAGCGAAGGCGTCTTTGACGGCGGCTTTGCCGAGAAGAAGGACTTCGACGCAATCCTGAAGTTCGTACGCGAGCGCGCCCTGCCGAACCCCTGGCTGGTCGGCTGGTCCTTCGGCACCGAGCTGGTGCTCAAGTACGCGCCCGAATACGCAAACGAGTTCACCGGCGCTATTCTGCTCTCTCCGCCGCTACACCGCGTGCACCCGGCTGAGTTGGACGAGTGGAACAAGATCTCGAACCCGCTGTACGCGCTGGTGCCCGAGCACGACGACTACCTGCAGCCTCCTGCGGCGCGCGAGCGTTTTGCGGCTGTACCGCGTACTCAGGTGATTCCCTTTGAGGGTTGCAAGCACCTGTGGGTGGGCGAGAAGTCCGTGCAGCAGGTCCTCAACACCGTGGTCAGCATCGTGACCGGTGTTCCCACCGAACTGCCCACCGAATACGACGGCCCGGTGGCAGAAGAAATCACTGAGCTTTAAGGTTTGGCATAAAAACACGGCATAAAAACGCTACATAAAAATATCAAGGCGGCGGCTTTGGATAGAACATCCAAAGCCGCCGCCTTCGTATCTATACGCGATGCGTGCCCCGCGGGAAGAGTAGCGAGCGCGTAGAGAAACCTAGAGCTGTTTACAGCTGGAGGTGACTACAGTTGGGCGGTGACTACAGCTGATCCTGGCGAGGAATGAACACCTCACGCACCAGAATCAGCATGGAAGCCGCCGCCGGAATAGCAATCAGTGCGCCCAGCACGCCCCAAAGCGCGCCACCGGCAGCCACCGAAATAATCGCAACACCGGCAGGGACCGACACAGCGCGAGCCATAATACGCGGAGAAATCAGGTACGCCTCCACCTGCAAGTACAGGAAGTACGCCACCGCAAACCACAACGCCAGGCTCCAGCCCTGGGTCAGCAGAATCAGCGAGGTCAAAATCAGCGCAATCACGCCACCAACCAGCGGAATGAACGCCAGAATCATGACGACCAAAGCCATCAACTGCGGGAAGCTGAAGCCCACAAACAGCATAATAAAGAACGCCACAAAAGCGTTCAGAACAGCAACCAGAGCCTGACCCATCACGTAGTTACCCACCGACTCGGTAATCTTGTCGGTAATATACTTGACACGCACACGCTTAGACGCCGGCGCCAGGCGCACACCCCACGCCTTGATGGTGTCCATTGAAGTGAGGAAGTACAGGGACAGGAACAGCACAATAATCACGCCGGTCACGCTCTGCGCCAGGGTAGAGCCCGCAGAAACCAGGCTCGACATGAAGCTATTGACCTGCGAAGAGGAGAACGTTGTCTCCAAGAACTTCGGGATGTTCTCATTCACCCAGGTGCTGATATTAAAGCGCTGATCAAGCTCGTGGTACCAATCAGAATCAATCGTGTTCTGATAAATACCCGGCGCATACTGGATAAATTTAGAAGCCTGCTCGCTAATAACCGGGCCAATCGTCATGACCAGACCGGTCACGGCGCCAGCAAAACCAGCAAGCACAGCAATCACGCCGATACCGCGCTTAATGCCCCACGACTCCAGGCGGCGCACAATCGGGTCCAGACCCAGAGCAATGAAAATAGCGCCGGTCACCCAACCCACCAAGGCACCCACATTATTGAAAATGTAGTAGGCGAAGAGCGCCAAACCCACGCCAACGGTCATGAGGAAACCAAACGCGACCGGGTTGTGCATCATGGATGCCTTGCCGTTGCCGACCACCTTCGGGGCGGGAGGCGCATCCTCAGAAGCGGCGGGGACCACCGGAATAGTATCCGTAGGAGGCATGGAAGCGCGGCGGCGGTTAGAACGCACCTGGCTAATGCTTTCGGTCAGCTCGCTGAAAGTCTCCGTTATCTGGTCGGTGAGGGATTCCTTCTTGCGTGGCTCGTCGGACGATGTTGTCTCTTCGTGAGCTGCTGAGGCTTTCTTCTCGCTCATGCTCTTCCTTTCCGGATCATTCCGGGTATTTTTTCTCTACTGTGCCATTCTACCGGCTGGTTTACTTTGTTACGGCGTCAACGGTGAATCCCAAGGGCAGGGGAGTGCATGTGGGAGAGGCATCTGCAGAGTGGTTCGGGCGCTAACCTAAACACTATCCCCGGCATGAGCTCAGAGCGTAGGCGGCAAGGAACGCGCGCTTGCAACGGCGCGTTGTGGAGATAATAGAGGAAGGAACGCGTGAAGGATCTAGCCCGCACGCAACAATAGATACAGAACGTAAAGGAGCCCAGGATGAGCATTATTTTTGATCCGGCAGACCGCGGCACATCCCAGAACGCGGCACAGGGTAACGTCGCGCAGGGTGGTGCAGCGCAGGAGATTCCCGCCTCCGTACGCAACGCCATGGAACTGAACCCCAACGCGGCACAGTCTGCTGGCGAACAGGGTGGCGAGCAGACCCCCTCCGCCCCCACCTGGCGTTACGAGGTCAACACCCCCGAAGAGTTCCAGAAGTTCGTGCAGCTTTCCAGCCAGGGTGCCGTGATTTTTACGCTCTACGCGCCGCACTCGCCCTCCTCCCTGCAGATGCTCGAAGGCGTGCAGAAGCTCGTTGACTCCGCCGCAGGTAGCATGATTTGCGCCGCCGTGGACGTTACCAAGCTCCCCGAAGCTGCCCAGGCATTCGGCGTGAGCGGCGTGCCCGCGGGAGTTGCCGTTCTGGCGGGCCGCCCGGCACCGATTTACACCGGCCCGGTCAGCGCAGAAGACCTCGGCGATGTGCTCTCCCAGGTTCTGCAACTCGCGGCACAGTACCAGCTGCCCGGCGGCTTCGACCCGGTCGTTCCCGACGATGAAAAGCCCCTGCCGCCCCTGCATGCCGAAGCCGTCGCCGCCCTTGATCGCGGCGACCTGGAGGGCGCCCGCGCCGCATACCGCAAGGCAATCACCGAGAACCCCGGCGATAAGGAAGCGAAGCTCGGCCTGGAACAGGTTGAACTGCTCGCCCGCGTGAAGGACCTGGACATGGCAACCGAACGTGCGGCGGCCGCAGCAGATCCCATGAACATTGACGCCGCGTTCAACGTAGCCGACCTGGACCTGGTAGGTGGTCATGTGGAGGACGCGTACAACCGTCTGCTGCGCCTGTTCAGCGCGGTAGGTCCCGATGATAAGGCGTGTGTGCGCGAGCGCCTCGTGCAGCTCTTCGATGTGGTGGGTGCATCTGACCCGCGCACCGTCAAGGCGCGGGCGGCACTGACCATGGCGCTGTTCTAAAAATATCTGTCACCCGGGAAACGTCATGAGCCGGTCTAGCTAGCTCTGGCTAATCTAGGCGGCTGAAACGTTGAATACGGACGGGCTATCGTCTACCCCTGCACTCCGGGCTGCGGGGGAGGCTGTAGCCCGTTCTGTTTTGCGGTTTTTGGCGGTTTTGAGGGTGGGGAGAGCTTATCGACTCAACCTGTCTGATAGCGCGCTAGGACGCTACGTATAGCACCCCGGAATGTCCATAATATGCGTTGTGAGTACTTAATAATGCAGGTTTCATCACCAAACCTGCTAGACCTCATGGGGGGGGTGATAGGGTGAAAATATGAACACTAGTCACTTTCCCCAAGACCCGAACCCGCAAGAACCAGGTTCACCGCAGAACCCGGTACAAGAGACGGCAGTAGAGGCAGCACCCGCCACGGCAGTACCTCAAGCTATAGTCCCCGAATTTGCAGCGCCGGAAGCTGTAAACCCTGAGCCTGCAGCTCCGGAAGCTGTAGTTCCCGCGTCGGTAGCACCGCAGCTACCCGTCACCCCGCAGGCCGCACCGGCCGCTGGCGCCCGCCCCGCCATCGAAATCCGCGGCCTCACCAAGGCGTTCGGTCAGAAGGTCGCCGTCGACCGCATCAACCTGGACATTCCCTCCGGATCGTTCTACGGGCTGGTCGGCCGCAACGGCGCCGGTAAAACCACCACCATCTCCATGGTCACCGGCATGCTCAAGCCCAATGAAGGCACCGCCTACGTGCGCGGCATCGACATGTGGGCCGACCCGCTCAAAGCCAAAGCGCACCTGGGTGTGCTGCCCGACGGCGTGCACCTCTTCGACAAGCTCACCGGTGAACAGCTCATCACCTACTCCGGCTACCTGCACGGGATCGATAAGGAAACCGTTGCCTCCCGCGTCAAGGACCTGCTCGCCGCAATGGACCTGACCGACGCTGCGGGCCGTGCCGTTGCCGACTACTCCGCCGGTATGACCAAGAAGATTGCGCTCGCCGCCGCTCTCGTTCACGCGCCCTCCGTGCTGATCCTGGACGAGCCCTTTGAGGCGGTCGACCCGGTTTCCGCCGCTAATATTCAGGACATTCTGCGTGGCTTCGTTGCCTCCGGCGGAACTGTCATTATCTCCTCGCACGTGATGGACCTTGTCCAGCGCCTGTGCGACCACGTAGCCGTCATGGACTCCGGCCGTATTCTCGCCGCCGGAACGGTCGATGAAGTACGCGCCGGCATGAGCCTTGAAGAACGATTCGTGCAGTTGGTCGGCGGCCGCACCTCCTCGGAAGGATTGTCATGGTTGGGCACCTCGTCTCACTAAAGTGGCAGTATGTGCTCGCTTCCTTCCGCCGCAGCATCTGGGCACTGATCGGCCTGATTTTTGCGGCGCTCTACGCGGGCGGTATGCTCTTCGGCCTCGGCTCCGCATACTTTATCGCTAACTCGGAGGTACCCGAATACGGTCAGCTCGGAACCCTCCTGGTAGGCGCGGTTATTGCGCTCGCCTGGGCTATTGTCCCCATTTTCTTTAGCGGACTGGACGGCACCCTGGACGAGAGCCGATTCGTGCTCTTCCCCATCAAGCCCTCCACCCTGCAGAAGGGCCAGTTCCTCGGCGGGTTCGTGGGTATCCCCGGCATTGCCAGCATCATTGCCGTGCTGCTGGGTGCGATCGCGTTTATATCGCAACCGCTCGCGCTGGTCGTGTACCTCATCTGCTGCGTGCTCGGCCTTGCGAACCTCATGGTGTGGGCTCGTCTCGCCAACCGCCTGGGCATGGCGCTGAATGATAACCCGCGCATCGCCAACACCCTGATGATCGTTGCCATGCTACTGATGATGAGCGCCGGCTTTATCTTCGGTGGAACGATAACCTACCTGACCAAGCACTGGGAAGAGGTGCTGCCCTACCTGCCGTGGCTCAGCGTGACGCCCTTCGGGTCGGCATTTGCGGTGCCCTACTTTATGGCGACCGGCAATATGGGTACCGCCCTTGGTTGCCTGGCTCTGACCCTCGTCTACCTGGCTGGCGGATGGTGGCTGTGGGGTAAGAACCTGGCACGCTCCATGGCGAATGTGGGCAGTAGCGCGCACCACGCCAGCGCTGCCGAAGTCGCCGCAGGTGATTTGGGTCTGTTGGCACGGTTCCCCGCAACCCCGCGTGGCGCCGTGGCGGCACGAACCCTGCACTCATTTCTGAAAGACAACCGTCTGCAGCTGCTGACCGCAAGCACCGCCATGCTTTATCTGATACTGACGGTGGCTATGCCCCTGTTCCTGAGCTCTGTAGGCTCCTTCGAAAGTCGGGCCAGTTTTAACGGCGTCAACGCGGCTGAAGCTAACCAGATCATCAATAGCGGCGTGATGCAGCTCTTCGGATTCTGGATGTACTTCTGTACTGTCTTCACCGGCTACTACATGTGCTACCTCGTCTCCTACGACAACACCGCATTCAGCCTGCACGTGCTCTCCCCGCTACGCGGTATTGACGATCGTCTCGGCCGTCTTTGGGGTTACAGCATCCTGATGGTTCCGATCGTGGTGGTGATGGTGTTCGTCGCCTCAGCGGCAAATGGACACCTGGAGCTTTTCCCCATCGTGCTGATGCACCAGCTGGGCGTGCTCGCCGCAGCGGCTGGTATGGGCAGCGTGATGGACACCTTCATTAGCCCGCCCGTGGCGCCTCCGGGTGCTAACCCGTTCAAGAACCCGAAGAACAATGAGGGCTTCGCTAATCAGTTGCTGCTCATGCTCACCGTAATTCTGGTGATGCTCAGCGCGCTACCCGGCGGTATCTCGGTTGTTGTGTACATTTTCGTGACCCAAGATCTACTAACCCTCGTCTTCGGTGGCTTGATTCAGCTCCTGATTGGTGCCGCACTGCTCGTGGGTGGCGTGGCGTGGGGCGGTCACCGCTACGACAAGGTCAGCTCCAAGATGCTGGAACGCGTGGCACGTTTCCAGGCGAACTAACAAGAGTCGAAGCTCCAGCACATCAGGAATAAACGAGAGGGGTTCCGTGTTAGGTACTACGCCTGGCGCGGAACCCCTTTTCTATGCTTCTATGCCGCCCGAAATTCTAGCCCCGAACTTCTAACGGAAAGAAGCTCACCGCAATACCTAAGAGTCTATGGTTGAGCTGTGGCCTGCCTCCATATTGACCGCCCGGGGGCTCAGCACCTCCCAACTGCTACTAAAATAGAGAAGGCGCCAATCACCCAACCGTGCAGCGGCACCCCTCACCCTATGTATCCCACCTCATCATCAAGGAGAAACATGAGCTCGATCGAAGGCATCGAAGACCCCTTTGGCCCCGGAACCGCAGGCGGCACCGCCCTGCTCGAACGCGAAGAAACCCAGCTTTCTGAGCCCGGCGACCACGAGCGCTTCTCCCACTACGTACGCAAGGAAAAGATCCTCGAATCGGCGCTGACCGGTGAACCCGTGCGCGCCCTCTGCGGCAAAATGTGGGTACCCGGCCGCGACCCGCAGAAGTTCCCCGTCTGCCCCCAGTGCAAGGAAATCTACGAAGGCCTCGCACCCGGCAACGACGGCGACAACGGCTCCGGCGAATAATACACGCCAGACGACACGCCTCAGACAACACATCTCAGACAATACGCCTGAATAAATACGAATAAATAACACGCCGCAGCAGCAAGACTCAACGGCCCAACACCGCTCATGAGACTTTGCTGACGAGCACTAAATTCTTGCACCACAGCCCGGCCCAACCCGCGGATGTGGTGCTAGAATTTAACCTCGCTGTGCCCGGCGGGCATCAGCCGTCCCGAGCCTAACCCGCCGCAACAGCAGATGCAGACGAGGAAGAAGGAGAGAATGAGCGCACCCGCAGAGGAACCCACACTATTCGACAGTATGGTGAAGCCGAAGCTCTCCCCGGCATACCCCGACCGCGCCCCCTGGGGTACCTCCGTCAGCCTGCGCGCCTGGCAGGCAGAAGCCATGCAGAAGTACTTCGAAACCAACCCCCGCGACTTCATGGCAGTCGCAACCCCCGGCGCGGGTAAAACCACTTTCGCGCTCACCCTCGCCAAGGAACTATTCAACCGCGGCACGGTCCGCCAGCTCATCGTTGTGGCGCCGACTGACCACCTGAAAAAGCAGTGGGCAGACGCCGCCGCGAAGGTCGGTATTCCCATTGACCCGAACTTCAAGAACGCGGATGTGACCATCAGCCGCCACTACAAGGGCGTGGCGCTGACCTACGCGCAGGTGGCGAATAAGCCGCAGCTGCACGCCCGCAACACCGAGGAAACGAAAACCCTCGTGATTTTTGACGAGATTCACCACGCCGGTGATTCCCTTTCCTGGGGTGACGGCCTGCGTGAAGCGTTCGACGACGCGACTCGCCGCGTGGCGCTGACCGGTACCCCGTTCCGTTCGGACACCTCCCCGATTCCATTCGTCACCTACGAGGTCGACAATGACGGTATCCGCCGCTCCAAGGCAGACTACTCCTACGGTTACGGCCCCGCGCTGAAGGACCACGTGGTGCGCCCGGTCATCTTCATGGCGTACTCGGGCCAGATGCGTTGGCGCACTTCCGCAGGTGAGGAAATGGCGGCAAACCTCGGCGAAGGCTTCACCAAGGACATCACCTCCCAGGCGTGGCGAACCGCCCTCGACCCTAACGGAGAATGGATTCCGACCGTGCTCGCGGCGGCCGATAAGCGCCTGACTGAGGTGCGCCGCACCGTGCCCGACGCCGGTGCGCTCGTCATCGCTACCGACCATGCGGACGCCAAAGCCTACGCAGAGCAGATTCAGAAAATCACCGGCGAATACCCCGCCGTGATCCTCTCTGACGACCGTGAAGCCTCCGCGAAAATCGACGAATTCCGTGAAGGCATGCAGCGCTGGATGGTTGCCGTGCGCATGGTGTCCGAAGGCGTGGACGTGCCCCGCCTCGCCGTGGGCGTGTACGCCACCAGCACCAGCACCCCGCTGTTCTTCGCCCAGGCGATTGGCCGTTTCGTGCGTGCCCGCAAGCGCGGCGAAACAGCCTCCGTGTTCCTGCCGTCCGTGCCGCAGCTGATGATGCTCGCCAACGACATGGAAGTAGAACGCGACCACGCCCTCGACCGCGGCGCACCCCAGGAAATCGACCCCATGGTTGAGGGCCTGGACGATCACCTCCTTGAAGAAGCAAACCGCGAGGAGCGCGCCTCCGAGCAGCTGGCACGCGGCAAGTTCGAGGCGCTCGGTTCCGAGGCATCCTTTCACGGTGTGCTGTTCGACGGCGCCGAGTTCGCCTCCGGCAACCTCGCCGTGGGTAGTGAGGAGGAGCAGGACTTCCTGGGTATTCCGGGCCTGCTGGATGCCGAACAGGTCGGTACGCTGTTGCGAGCGCATCAGCGTGAGCATGCGGCGCGCCGCCCGGCGACTGCGGCGCCTTCGGTGGTGGATCACCGCCAGTTGAAGGAGCTACGCAATAAGCTGGCGAAGAATGTGGCGGCGTGGTCGATTCGTTCGGGTCAGCCGCACGGCGTGATTCATAATGAGCTGCGTAAGATTTGTGGCGGCCCGGCGGTCGCGCAGGCTTCTGCTGAGCAGATTCAGGCGCGTATCGATAAGCTATCGGACTGGTTCGTGGGCCGACGCTAGAACGTGGATAGAACAACGTGAATAGAACGTAGGGAAAAGCCCCGCGAGTGTGTATGCGCTCGCGGGGCTTTTGTGTGCATAAAATGCAGAAATATTGGGTCTGAGGCGCGATAATCATGGCAACGCGGAGATAGAACGTGTAGCCTAGTGGGGGTAAGTTCTTTAGAAAACACGGCATAGTCGCCGGGCTTAGGGAACTTTCCATTGATGCGCAGCATATAGGTTTATGCTGGGTCATCAAAACTCTAAGAAACACCATGCAACCAACCCCATGAAGGCGCGCACCCGGATAGCGCGCTGTGGGACGGTTGCACCAACCATTGAAGGACAGTGATGTCTCATATTTCTCGCCGTAAGGTCGTGAAGGGGGCCGCCTGGGCAACCCCCGTGATTGCGGCTTCTTCAGCAGTGCCGACCTTCGCCTCTTCTGTGGACTGTACTTTTGCAGAGAACGCCTACGCGTCTTTTAGAGGGGAGGGTAATTCTTATCGGGTAGAGGAAGAATTTTCCATTCCAGCGGGCACCCATAAGCTACGTTTTGAGTTGACCGGCGGGGCAGGCGGAAGATACGAGAAGGGCCTGGATGGAGGGTCCGGCGCCAAGGTCAGCGGAATCGTTGAAGTGAAACCCCACCAGACCGTCAAAATTATTGCTGGCGGCGGCGGTAGCTATGCTCCCGAGGACTACAAAGTCGGTGGCGGATACCGAACCGCTCCGGTAAAGGGTGGATACGGATTCGGTGACGGAGGCTCGACTCCTGAAGTGAGAATCCCTAACGATGTTATGGATAAAGTATCTGAGCGCTGGGTCTGGGCTAGTCAATGGGCTCATGGCCGTAACCCTTGGCCGATTGAAGAAGTCTATGGATGTTCTGGAGGTGGCTCCTCAGCATTGCTGATCGATGGTGAAGTCATTGCTGTTGCCGGTGGTGGCGGCGGCGTCTCTATCTCCGGACAACCGTACGCCACACAGCCTTATTATTATCATTTCCCCAATATTGTGGACGTTCACATGACCGACCCCGAGCACCCGACCCACGCACCTGTGTATAGCGCAGCTGGCGTTGCTGGCGGGGCTCGTGGTGGTGACGCCACCGAAGGCCACGAATACTATGCTCAGGATTTGAACCTTGAACTGACTGTTAAAGGCGGTAAAGGTGGAGGTAATGGTATTGGTGGTGCCGGTGGCGCTAAGTCGATCGTGATGACCGGTACTCCCAACAGCATCTTTAGCTTTGATAGTCAGAATAAGCAGGTGCTTTATAGCTCCTCGACTGCAGGCAACCCCGGCACTAACGGCCTGAATGGTAAAGGCGGCGACGGCGTAATGTCGGTGAGCTACCAGCTGGACGATAACAAGGCATGGTGGCGTCAGGACGACGTAGAAGTTCTTGAATTCCCCGATGGAACTCGCAAAGAAATCCACTATTACGGAGTCGCGCCCTACTTTAATGGTGCGCAGATTATCGTCTCCGGTGGTGGCGGCGGCGGTTACGGTGGTGGCGGCTCCGGCGCGGCTCTCTCGCAGTCATCTATCACAATTGCCCAGAAGTGGAATAACAACCCGAAGGGTATTCGCCAGAGCATCAGCTATGTGCAGCTGGCTGGCTCTGGTGGTGCGGGTGGTTCCTACCTGGCGCCGCAGGTGATGGAGGGGGAGATTTCTAACTCCAATAACGTCACTTCCAGCGAGGCATTCAGCGGAGCAACGTACTCTCATAATGGTATCGTGAAGGTATTCCTTTGCCAGACCGGAAAGTAATTTGATATTGCTTAAGCGCATGTTGAACTAGCTACTACCGGTAGCAGTTCTTGGCTTGAAGCCCCGCGAGTGTGTATGCGCTCGCGGGCTTTTTTGCGCCCGGAAACGTCGGCTCCAGCTACGCCATTAGCCCGGTCTGCCGCCTGGAATGGGTGCGCGGCGGCTCCGGTGGTGCAGGCGGATCCTACCTGGCGCCGAATGTGCGTAACGGTGCGATCGTTGGCACTAAGGAGGCGCCGGCCGGCCCGAACGTGCGCGTGAACGGCATGGCGGAGGTCCGCTTTAAGTAAGCGGCTCAATCTGCTACATAACCGCAGAGGTTTCATGACCTCGGCTGGTTGCAGGCACGATAAGTTATGGGCACGCCAGGATATTGGGCACGCTAAGAGGGGGGGGGGGAGCCTGGGATAGTACATCCCAGGCTCCCCGCCTCTGTGTATTCAACGTCTCTGTATCTTTAGTACCCGCCTGAAATGGCGAGTCACCGGCAGAGCTAGTGGAGGTTAGAGAACCTCAACCACCTCGACGCCCTCATCTTCAAGCTCGGCAACCACGTCGTCGAGCTTGTCCTCGTGCACGGGCGCGGTCAGGTCAACCAGAACGCGAGTCTCGTAGCCTGCATCGACCGCATCGCGAGCGGTTGCCGACACACAATAATCGGTGGCGATACCGACAACATCGACGAACTCGATACCGCGCTCATCCAGCCACTCCGACAGGGGAGTCTGCGGGCCGTCCTCGGACGCATCCGCACCGGGCTCGTGCTCGCCGGTTGCGACCTCATCCTCGGGGGCGAGAAGACCCTCAAAACCCGAGTACGCTGCCTCGAAGCGGCCCTTGCGGAAGTACGCCTCAATGTAGTCGGTGTCCAGGTTCTCGTGAATCTGCGAGCCTTCGCTCTTGGCGACGCAGTGCACCGGCCAGGAGTCAACGTAGTCGGGGGTGTCAGAGAAGTGCGAGCCCGGATCGATATGCCAGTCCTGGGTGGCGACAATCGCGTCGTAGCGGTGGTGGTTGTTCTCCACGTATTCGCTAATCAGCGCGGCAACGTCCGCACCGCGCTCGGTGGCGAGGGCGCCGCCGGCGCAGAAATCGTTCTGCACGTCAACAATAATCAGTGCCTTAGACATGTCTGTCCTTTACAAGTAGGAATGAGTTTTCACTCTGATTCGCCAGGTGAAAACAGTATCTCAGAAGGGTGGTTTAGATGAATTCGGTCGGAATGATCGGCTCACCCTCCGAGAGGCGGTGGGCAGCTTCGGGAAGCTCAGCCAGGGATGCTACGTGGCGGGCGGTTGCGCGGCGCACACCTTCCTCGCCGGTGAAGCCGGGGAGCAGCTCGCCGTTGCGGACGAAGTCCACCATGAGCGGGCGGGTGCCCTCGAGCAGGTTCGGGTCCTCGTGGGTGCCCAGAACCTCGGCGGTCGCAATGCCCATGCCATTGAGGCGGCGGGCCGCACGCTTGGCGCCACCGATGGACGCCTTGCCAGCCGACGCCTTAGCGACCGGCTGCATTTCACCGGCAGAGTTCTCACGCTCAACAACCTTGTACACCATGGAGGAAGTCGGCGCGCCGGAGCCGGTGACCAGCTTGGTGCCCACGCCGTAGGAGTCCACGGGCGCTGCCGCCAGGGATGCGATGGCGTACTCGTCCAGGTCGCTGGTGACGGTGATCTTGGTGTGGGTGTTGCCGAGCGAGTCGAGCAATTCACGCACACGTGCCGCGGTGGCGACCAGGTCGCCGGAGTCCAGGCGCACGCCGCCGAGCTCTTCGCCCGCGAGTTCCACGCCGAGGCGGACTGCCTCGTCCACGTTGTAGGTGTCGACGAGCAGGGTGGTGCGGGCGCCGAGGGAACGCAGCTGCGCCTCGAACGCTTCACGTTCGCTGTCGTGCAGCAGGGTGAACGCGTGGGCGCTGGTGCCGATGGTGTGCAGGCCGTAGCGCAGGCCAGCCTCCAGGTTGGAGGTGCCCGCAAAGCCGGCGATAACGGCGGCGCGTGCGGCGGAGACGGCGGCGCGTTCGTGGGCGCGGCGCGAACCCATTTCGAGGCAGGGGCGGTTGCCAGCGGCTGCGCTCATGCGGGAGGCGGCGCTCGCCACGGCGGAGTCAAAGTTCAGGATGGACAGCAGGTAGGTTTCGAGGACGCACGCTTCGGCGAAGGTGCCTTCGACCTGCATGACGGGGGAGTGGGGGAAGAACGCTTCGCCTTCTGCGTAGCCGCGGATATTGCCGCTGAAGGTGAAGGATTCGAGGTAGGAGAGGGTTTCTTTGTTGACGATGTTGCGGGAGGAGAGGTAGGAGAGTTCTTCGTCGTTGAAGCGGAAGTTTGCGAGGCCTTCGAGGAATCGGCCGGTGCCTGCGAGGATGCCGTAGCGGCGGCCTGCGGGCAGGCGGCGGGTGAAGACTTCGAAGGTGCACTTACGGTTGGCTGCGCCGGAGGCGAGTGCCGCCTGGAGCATGGTCAGTTCGTAGTGGTCGGTGAGAAGGGAAGTAGTAGCCATGTGTTTATTGTAGTGGGGGATTAGGGTATTTTTCCTCTTGAGTCGGCGTGTCAATCACTACATAAAGTATTCTTGACTCTAAGTGCTGTAGTATGACAAATTACCAGCACTCTGTGCGGGAGCAACGCAGGACGAACACCGGGGTAGTGCAGGACGAACACCGGAGCAACACAGGGGCAACACATACCCGCCCGTATAATCAAAGGGAACCGGCCGCAAAGGAAACCAATGAACACTACCGCCGTGACCCTCTCCACCGGAACACTCGAGGACACCGACCTCGACACCGCCCTGGAGAACATCCTCGCCACAGACACCCCCTGGAAAGTCATCGTCTGGAACGACCCCGTCAACCTCATGACATACGTGTCCTACGTCTTCCGCAGCCACTTTGGCTACTCCCGCGCCCGCGCAGAAGAGCTCATGCTGCAGGTGCACAACAACGGCAAGGCAATCGTCTTCACCGGCTCGCGCGAAGACGCCGAAAAACACACCCAGGCAATGCATGCCTGGGGTCTGCTGGCAACCTTCGAGAAAGTGGAAAACTAATGGCGCGACCCTTCCGCCGCACCCCCGGAGGCTACACCGCCTCCTTCGAACCCGCCGAACGTGACCTGATCCGCGAACTCGCCGAAGACGTGCGCGCGCTACTACGCCCGGCAGATACCACCGCCGACGGCGGCACCGTCGACCCGCTGGAGGCGCTGGTCGGCATCACCGAAAACCCCACCATCCCCGCCGACAGTGCCGTAGCACGCCTGCTCCCCGCCGCAAGCAGTGACGACGAGGCCGCCACCGAATACCGCCGCTACACCGAACGCGACCTGCGCGAAACTAAGCGCGCGAACCTCGCCATGCTCGCCTTCGACATTGAGTCCAGCGACCTGCGCCTGAACGAAGAACACGCCCGCGCCTGGGCTGCCGCGCTCGGCGATATTCGCTTGGTGCTCGCCGACCGCCTCTACATCGTCGACGAAGACACCGCAGAAGATATTGCGGCGTTCACCGACCCTTCCGAGATCGAGACCCAAGAAGAGTACATGGCTGTGGTGTACAACTTCATCTCCTGGGTTCAGGACTCGCTCATGCTCGCCATGCTCGACGGGCTGGACGACGAAGAAACGACCGGCGGAGTATTTGGCGGGGAAAATGGCGGGGCAGACGAGCAAGAATAGAACGAATTTTTCGAATTACCCCTCAAACTATTGTCATATAAAACCACATAATGGTGGTTCTCGACTCATCTAACCGCTCAACGGACTAAAAGGGTAACCTTAGCGAGTTAGCATAGAACGTGGTACCCGACCGATAACGAAGTGTAGGTGACACATGAGTGACAGCATCGATGCAACCAATCCCTACCGTGCCCGCACCCCCTGGGGTAGCCCCGCGCCCGTAGGCCCCACCGCCGCGGCACCTATTGGCGTCTTCGACTCCGGTGTCGGCGGACTCACCGTGGCACGCGCCATCATGGACCAGCTGCCTCACGAACGCATCATCTACGTCGGCGACACCGCCCACGGCCCCTACGGCCCCCTCAAAATCGCAGAAGTACGCGCCAACGCGCTACGCATCATGGACGAACTCGTCGACTCCGGCGTGAAAATGCTCGTCATCGCATGCAACACCGCCTCCGCAGCGGTGCTCCGCGACGCCCGCGAACGCTACACCCGCCAGTACGGCATCCCCGTCATTGAGGTGATTCAGCCCGCTGCCCGCCGTGCGCTCGCCGCAACCCGCAACCGCAAGATCGGCGTGATTGCGACGGAGGCGACCGTCACCTCCCGCGCCTACGAGGACACTTTCGCAATCACCCCGAACCTTGAGGTGCACTCGGTGGCGTGCCCGCGCTTCGTGGAGTTCGTGGAGAAGGGCATTACCTCCGGCCCCGAGCTGCTGGAGACCGCCCGCGAGTACCTGCAGCCGCTCAAGGACGCCGGTGTGGACACCCTCGTGCTCGGCTGTACCCACTACCCGCTGCTGGCCGGCGTGATTTCCTACATTATGGGTGAGGACGTCACCCTGGTGTCCTCCGCGGATGAGACCGCGAAGGACGTGTACCGCGAACTGCTCAACCTCGCCATTGAAAGCCCGGTCCCCGAGGAAAATCCGCACCACGAGTTCCTCGCCACCGGCGAATCTGAGACGTTCTCGCAGCTGGCACGCCGCTTCCTCGGCCCCGAGGTCACCAACGTGCGCCACACCAGCTCCGTGGCGGAACGCTATCCGACCGGCTCGCTGGCGGCACTCACCCCCGAAATGCTTGCGGCACACCGCAACATTACCCTCGACGAATCGGCAGATCCTGCAGAGGCGGCACGCACCTCCGCGGACACCGAATTTTCTAGCACCACCCCTAAGGACGACACCTCATGCGTCTAACCGTTATCGGTTGCACGGGCTCCTTCCCCGGCCCCGTCTCACCGGCTAGTTGCTACATGCTCACCGCCACGGACTTCGCGGGTCGAACCTGGCGCATCATCATGGACATGGGCAACGGCTCACTCGGCATGCTCCAGCGCCATATCGACCTGAGCGATATCGACGCGATTCTGATTTCGCACCTGCACCCGGACCACTGCATCGACCTGTCCGGTCTGCACGTGGCGGTCAAGTGGGATCCGCGCGGCTGGCCCAAGGGCCGCATTCCGCTGTACGGTCCCGCCGCGATTAACGAGTACCTTTCGGCGACTCACGGCCTGGACCCGGATCCGGGCATGAGCACCGAGTTTGAGTACCACACCTGGACTGAGGGTGAGCCCGTGCAGATTGGTCCCTTCCGCGTGGAGCCGTTCCGTGTGGTTCACCCCTCGAAGGACCCGTACGCGCTGCGCATCACCTGCAACGACCGCGAGGGTCACACCGTGTTCTCGTACTCGGGCGATACCGACCTGTGCGAGGGCCTGGTCAAGGCTGCGCGCGGTGCTGACCTGTTCCTCTGCGAGGCCGCCTACCAGGAGGGCCGTGACGACGCTCTGCGCGGTATTCACCTGACCGGCAAGCGCGCCGGCGAGGCCGCCACGGAGGCGGGCGTGCGTAACCTGTTGCTGACCCACCTGCCCGTGTGGAACGACCCGGACATCGCCCGCGCGGAGGCGCGCAGTGCTTTCTCCGGCCCGGTCGGCATTGCCGAAATGGCGGCAAGCTACCGTATCTACCCGCGCCCGACGGAGGCTCACCCGGTCACATCTACCCTTAATGTGGTGGAGGTGCTCGATCCGCCGCTGAACACCGCGATTGCGCTGCCCAAGCCCGAGCTGGACTAGGCTAAAACGAGCTGGACTAGTTCAAACTGCGCTCAGCCCCGCCCACTTTTCGACATAGATTCAACAGACAGACACAGATTCCGCAGACAGATTCAAGGAGAACCCATGACTGCAACCCGCGAAGACGGCCGCGCCCTCAACGAGCTGCGCCCCATCACCATTACCCGCGGCTGGTCCCGCAACGCTGAGGGTTCCGCCCTCATCGAGTTCGGCAACACCCGCGTGCTGTGCACCGCATCCTTCACCGAGGGCGTGCCGCGCTGGCTCAAGGGCGAAGGTAAGGGCTGGGTGACCGCCGAGTACGCGATGCTGCCGCGCGCCACCAACACCCGTTCTTCTCGCGAGTCGCTGAAGGGCCGCGTGGGCGGCCGCACCCACGAGATTTCTCGCCTGATTGGTCGCTCCCTGCGTGCGGTCATCAACATGGATGAGCTGGGCGAGAACACCATCGTGCTCGACTGTGACGTTCTGCAGGCTGACGGAGGCACCCGCACCGCTTCTATTACCGGTGCGTACGTGGCGCTGGCTGACGCTATTTCTTGGGCGAAGGAGCAGAAGATTCTGCCCGCTAAGGCGAACCCGCTGATCGATTCGGTGTCCGCAATTTCGGTGGGCATTATTGACGGCACCCCCATGCTGGACCTGCCCTATACCGAGGACGTGCGCGCCGAGACCGACATGAACGTGGTCGTCACCGGCAGCGGCAAGTTTGTTGAGGTTCAGGGCACCGCCGAGGGCGCGCCTTTCGACCGCGACGAGCTCAACAGCCTGCTCGACCTGGCGCTGGAAGGCACCGCTGAGCTGGCTCAGATTCAGCGCGAAGCACTGGCACACTAACCCGTCCCAGTAACTAGTTCCGTCGACAAGGAGAAACTATGGCAGAGGCAAAGATTGTTCTGGCAAGCCACAATAAGGGCAAGCTCAAGGAATTGCGTGAAATTCTGCGCGGACGAATTGACGGCCTGGACGTTGACACCCAGGTGGTTGACGCCTCCAGCGTGAACGCCCCCGATGTTCCCGAGACCGGCGTGACCTTCGCTGAGAACTCTCTGCTGAAGGCGCGCGCTGTTGCCGAGGCAACCGGCCTGGTCGCTATTGCTGACGATTCCGGCCTGTCGGTGGATGTGCTCAACGGCGCTCCCGGTATTTTCTCGGCGCGCTGGGCGGGTCGCCACGGTGATGATTCCGCGAACCTGAACCTGTTGCTGGCTCAGCTGAGCGATATTTCTGCCGAGCACCGCGGCGCGAAGTTCTGCTGCGCGGCGTCGGTCGCCTCCCCGAACGGTTTTGAGGCGGTCGAGTACGGCGAGCTGCCCGGCGAGTTGCTGACTGCACCGGCGGGGGAGGGCGGCTTCGGTTATGACCCGATTCTGCGCCCCGTGGAGCTGAACGGTGAGAACGCCCTGTACGAGGGCCAGTACGCTGGTAAGTCTTGCGCTGAGATTCCCGCCGAGATTAAGAACTCGATTAGCCACCGTGCGCGTGCTTTTGAGGCGCTGATTCCTCAGATTGCTGCTGCGCTGACCTCCTAAAATCGCTGTCTAAAACCGTCGCTGAGACGCCAGAGCATACTCGCTGTGCCGCTCTGACTGTGCCTCTCTGTTGGGTGAAAATGCGGGGTTAGGTGCGATTTTTTCACGCATCCCTCTAAAATCCCCCACAGGGATACCAATTAAAGGCACAATAGTGTGAGAAGCTTTACCTCAAGGTTAGTGACACCAAAGAAACTCGTCTGTTGAAGGTACCTTCGGCAGACGAGTTTTGCTATTGAAGAGCCTTTCAACGCTGCATCTGCCAGATGCTTGCTGTCACCGACCGCGGTAGAAAAACCTGCAGCGAAAGAGACACACCGATGCTCATCCTTCTTCTGCTGATGGCACTCGCCCTTGCCGCCGGATGCTGGGCGTACTCCTACGTGTGGCGCGGACTGAACCGCCGCGTCATTGCCGCCGTGAAGGTGGTCGATCCGATGATTACGCTCGGCCCGTACGTCATGGCGGCGTGGGTGGCGTTCATGGCTCTAATCGCCACGAATATCTGGGCGACCGGAACCCTGCACACTGTGCTGACGATTATTTTCTGCGTGGTTGCCGCCGGTTGCCTCGGCTGGGCTGGATTCTGGTTGCTCATGCACTGCCTGGGCGGGCAGACCCCGGGCAAACGCCCGATGTGGTGGCGCGAGGCTGTTGCCGCGAAGTTCGCCTGGCGTAATCTCTCGCGCATGCCCGCCTACCTGGGTGCTCGCACCAGCATCCTGCCGGTGGAGAACCCGCATCTGACCAAGCCGTATTCGGGGTCGTGGACTCGCCCGCTCGGTGCGACCATGCCCGGGTACAGCTCCAACGGTGAGTTTATTGAGGGCTTTGACGAGTTCGGTCGCAAGATGCCGCATATCTACCCTGTAGGCCCTGAACCGACCATTTTTGAGATGGCGCGCTGGGGTAAGTCGGTCAGCTCCGATCAGCTGCTGACGACCTTCCTGCCGACGGCTCCGTTTGAGCGTCTGCGTCTGCCCGGCACCATGACGGGCCCCTTCACCTTTGCGGGGGAGGTGCCGCACGGTGCGGTGACGAAGTGGCCTCGCCGCAGCGGCGCAAACCGCGCCTTCGGCTCCTACGCTCGTCTGGGCGAAATCACCGAACGCAAGGTGGAGCTGCTGGTCGACCACCGCATCATTGCAGCGCTGCAGACCACCCGCGAAAGCTACGAACGCCGACACAGCTGGATGCTTGCCTTCACTGATATTGCAGACGGCGACTTCACGATGGACGCCGACGAGAATGGCAACCTGCGCATCACCTTCGGCATGATCACCGAGGGTTACGAGACTCCGTGGGTCTTCACCAGCACCCTGAAAGACAGCCCGCGCCTGCGCCGCAAGGTACGCCACGCCATGAGGGAACGCCGCGTGCTCAAGCAGAGCAGCGGCGAGCTGATGGACTGGT
The DNA here is from genome assembly GCF_001812085.1 of Rothia sp. HMSC065C12. Classification (NCBI taxonomy): domain Bacteria; kingdom Bacillati; phylum Actinomycetota; class Actinomycetes; order Micrococcales; family Micrococcaceae; genus Rothia; species Rothia sp. HMSC065C12. The sequence continues at coordinate 25,270 of NZ_KV807676.1, read as the reverse complement.
ACTTCGTGCCGAAGCTCAGCGAATTCCCGCACGGCCCGGTCACGAATGAGCTTCCCGAAGAGTTCTACTTCAAGTCCAATATCATGGTCACGAACCGTCACGAGAGCTCCTCGCGTGCCTCGGGTGAGGCGCACTAGGGGAAGGAACGTGGGAGCAGAGCAGCGCATTAGCGGTGACTGTCATAATCACTCTTTTCCCCAAGCCACGCTAGAATAGAGTTCCGAACGTTGAACGCTCTGCGGGGCACGACACGCGTCGTGCCCCGCTGTCGTTCTGCCCCCGTAGCACTTGAGCCGGACCCGCACTCCGCCCGGTGGCACGCGTTCACCACCGCAGACATATTCACCCGAAAGGATTCCCGTGGCGTCTTCGAACTACACCGCCCGTCACCTCTCCGTGCTGGAAGGTCTGGAAGCTGTACGCAAACGCCCGGGTATGTACATTGGCTCCACCGACTCTCGCGGCCTGATGCACTGCCTCTGGGAGATTATCGACAACTCGGTGGATGAGGCGCTCGCCGGTTTCGGCCAGTCCATCCAGGTCATTCTGTACCGTGACGGTTCGGTTGAGGTGCGTGATGATGGTCGCGGTATCCCCACCGACATTGAGCCGCGCACCGGCCTGTCCGGTGTCGAAGTCGTGTTCACCAAGCTGCACGCCGGCGGTAAGTTTGGCGGCGGCTCCTATAACGCGTCCGGTGGTTTGCACGGTGTGGGTGCTTCCGTGGTGAACGCGCTGTCTTCCCGTCTGGATGTGCAGGTGGACCGTGGCTCGAAGACCTACCAGATGTCCTTCCGCCACGGCATTCCCGGCTTCTTCGAGTCTGGCCGCACCCCCAAGCCCGAAGATCCGTTCACTCCCGCAACCGAGGGCACTGACGCCTTGCAAATTGTGGGTCGCGCTAAGCGCGGCGTGACCGGCACCCGTGTGCGCTATTGGGCTGACCCGCAGATTTTCACCCCCGACGCTAAGTTCAGCTACGAGGACTTGGCTGCTCGTGCGCGCCAGACCGCGTTCCTCATTCCGGGGCTGCGTATTTGCATCCGCGATGAGCGCCGCCTGCCCGGCACCCCCGGCGAGTTGGAGCCCCACGAGGAAGTCTTCCAGTACGACGGCGGCATTAGCGAGTTCGTCGAGTTTCTGGCGCACGATGAGCGTATTACCGACACTTGGCGTTTTAGCGGCAGCGGATCTTTCACCGAGACCGTGCCGGTGCTGGGTGAGGACGGCCGCTCGCAGCTGACCGACGTGGAGCGCGATTGCGAAGTGGACGTTGCGCTGCGCTGGGGCATTGGTTACGAGACGACGGTCCGCAGCTTCGTGAACATTATTGCCACCCCCAAGGGCGGTACTCACACGACCGGTTTTGAGCAGGGCCTGCTGCGCGTGATGCGCAAGCACCTTGCCGATAATGCCCGCAAGTACAAGGTGGGTAACGACAAGATTGAGAAGGACGACGTGCTCGCCGGCTTGACCGCCGTGCTGACCGTGCGTCTTGCTGAGCCGCAGTTTGAGGGTCAGACCAAGGAGATTCTGGGTACCCCGGCGGTTCGCCAGATCGTGTCGAAGGTTGTGGGTGATGCGCTGAAGGCTCGCCTGGAGTCGACCGCCCGTGCGGAGAAGGCTCAGGCGACTGCTCTGTGCGAGAAGGTCGTCTCTGAAATGAAGACCCGCGTCTCGGCGCGCATCCATAAGGAAACTCAGCGCCGTAAGACCGCGCTGGAGTCTTCGTCCATGCCCACTAAGCTGGTGGATTGCCGTTCGACCAATGTTGAGCATTCTGAGCTGTTCATTGTGGAGGGTGACTCGGCGCTGGGTACTGCGCGTCTGGCACGTTCTTCTTCGTATCAGGCTCTGCTGCCGATTCGCGGTAAGATCCTGAACACTCAGCGTGCTTCGGTGACTGATGTGCTTGCGAATGCTGAGTGTGCGGCGCTGATTCAGGTCATCGGTGCAGGCTCGGGCCGTACTTTTGATCTGGACTCTGCTCGCTACGGCAAGGTCATTATGATGACCGATGCGGACGTGGATGGCGCCCACATTCGCACCCTGCTACTGACTCTGTTCTACCGTTACATGCGTCCGCTGATTGAGTCGGGTCGCGTGTACGCTGCGGTTCCGCCGCTGCATCGCGTGGAGGTGGTGCGCCGCGGTAAGCCGAACGAGATGGTGTACACCTACTCGGAGAAGCAGCTGCATGAGCTTCTGGATTCTTTGCAGGAGCAGGGTGTGTCCTATAAGGAACCCATTCAGCGGTATAAGGGTCTGGGTGAGATGGACGCCGATCAGTTGGCTGAGACCACGATGGATCCGCGTCATCGTATGTTGCGCCGTATTCGCATTGAGGATGCGGAGGCTGCCGAGCGTGCGTTCTCCTTGTTGATGGGTTCTGAGGTGGCTCCGCGTAAGGAGTTCATCATTGCGGGTGCTCATCAGCTGGATACTGAGAGCATCGATATGTAGCTTGCGGTACCTTGCGGGGGAGCGGTGCCTGGCGTGTCACATTCCATGATTTTTCCGTGATAATAGTCACACTATTTCTTGAAAATCTCAGTAAAATCGGTATGGTTTAGGCAAATTTAAGCTTTGAGCACTACTTGAACCACCTGTCATATTCCGGGAATCTGTCACCAAAATTTTGCAGAAATAATGTAAAAACGCAAAGTTTCACCGTGGTTCCGAAACTACCTCGCAACCCCGCAATGCACCACAGTGCTTCGCCCCTCAATCTACCCGCGCGTCGGGGGATAACGTTCAACGTACCTTTAGCGAAACGTCAAACAATAAACGTCCATACTATGCACAGCCTACTCACAGCTCCTCAGGAAAACCCTGTACCTTAGAAGCATGAGAGACAGTGTGTCAGTAACTCTCGTATGCCCTCCATCGATGGCGGACTACCCGAAATCTGGCACAAACACACATTAAGTACACACATAGTAAGGACCTATCAATGGATCCCCTTGATTTTGGTAGGTGGCAGTTCGGTATTACCACCGTCTACCACTTCTTCATGGTTCCGCTGACTCTGGGTCTGGGCCTTGTTGTGACCTACCTGTACATTCGCTACGTTCGTACCAAGAAGGACGAATACAAGCGCATGACGAAGTTCTGGGGCAAGCTGTACCTCATTAACTTCGCAATGGGTGTGGCCACCGGTCTGGTTCAGGAATTCCAGTTCGGCATGGCGTGGAGCGAATACTCCCGCTTCGTCGGCGACGTCTTCGGCGCTCCGCTGGCAATGGAAGGCCTCTTCGCCTTCTTCGTTGAGTCGACCTTCCTGGGTCTGTGGATCTTCGGTTGGGACCGCCTCAAGCCTGCTGTACACGCATTCTCGCTGTTCATGGCAGTCCTCGGCTCCTGGATTTCTGCATTCTTCATTCTGGTTGCAAACTCCTGGATGCAGCACCCCGTTGGTGCAGAAATGATTGACGGTCGTCCCCGTATGACCGACATCGGTGCTGTGCTGCTGAACCCCCTCGCATGGGTGACCTTCACTCACGTCATCACCTCCGCTATCCAGGTTGCTGGTGGCTTCCTGGTTGGTATCGCATGGTACAAGCTGTGGCGCCGCCGCAAGGACGGCATCGACAAGGTCGTTGACGGCAAGGTTGTTGTTGGTGAGTCCGACAAGGGCGCACGCGACAAGGCCGACTTCCAGGTCTGGTTCAAGTCCCTGCGCCTGGGCGCTGTTGTGGGCCTCCTCGCCTTCGCAGGTATCGGCGCGTCCGGTCACATTCAGGCACAGATGATGATTCACGAGCAGCCCATGAAGATGGCTGCTGCAGAAGCTGCGTGCCACGACGGCACCTCCTTCTCCGTTCTGACCGTCGGTGAGCTCGGCGCTCAGAGCTGTGACAAGATCACCCCCATCATCGAGGTTCCCGGCGTGCTGTCCTTCCTGGCACACGACAACTTCGACACCCCGGTGAAGGGCATCCAGACCCTGCTGCCCGAGTATGAAGCTAAGTTCGGCACCAACCTGCCCAACAACCCGCTCTACGGTGAGCGCGCAGGTCAGAAGATTGACTACCTGCCCTCCCTCGAGGTCTCCTACTGGGGCTTCCGCGGCATGATGGGCCTCGGCGGAATCGTTCTGCCCTTCTACCTCTACGCACTGTGGGTAACCCGTAAGAAGGGCGTAGGCACCGTCCCTGAGTCCAAGCTGCTCAAGAACGTTGCTGTCTGGTCTATCCTGGCTCCCTTCTTTGGCATCGCACTGGGCTGGATCTTCACCGAAATGGGCCGCCAGCCCTTCGTTGTGGCTCCGAACCTTCAGGGTGATCCCTCGATCCACCTGTTCACCGCAGCAGCTATCTCCCCGGGTGTTTCCGGTGAAGAAATCCTCTTCTCCCTGCTCACCCTGGGCCTGCTCTACGGTGTGCTGATGGTGGTTGAGGTTTACCTGCTCATTAAGTACGTCAAGGCCGGTGTTGTGGCAGCAATGCCCGAGCTGGTTCAATCGCACCACGAGGACGAGTCCAACGACAAGTCCAAGCGCGATGTGCTGGAGTTCGCCTACTAGGCGGGTAAGGATTGATTCACCATGAACTTTGATTTCAATATCTTTGCCGGTCAGCCTGGCCTGCCCACCCTCTGGTTTGTCGCCATTGGCGTCTTCCTCATCATGTACCTGATCCTCGACGGCTTCGACCTGGGCGTCGGTATGCTGATGGGTTCCAAGTTCACCAAGAACGAGAAGGAACGTCGTCTGCTGCTGAACATCATCGGCCCCGTCTGGGACGGTAACGAGGTGTGGATTGTGTCCGGCGGTGCTGCTATCTTCGCAGCATTCCCCATCTGGTACGCAGCCCTCTTCTCGGCTCTGTACATTCCTCTGACCCTCGCGCTGGTCTTCCTGATTCTGCGCGTGGTCGCAATTGAATACCGCGGTAAGAAGAACGACGAGAAGTGGATCCGTAACTGGAACATCGCTCTGTCTGTTTCTTCCTTCTTCATCGCGTTGCTCGTCGGTGCTCTGCTGGGCCTGACCTCCATGGGTCTGCCCATCAACGACAATGGTGACCGCGTCGGCGGCGCCTTCGCTTGGGTCTCCCTGCCGGTTCTGCTCGGCGGCCTGGGCTTCGTGGGCTTCGCTCTGGTTCAGGGTCTGGCCTTCGTTGCTCTGAAGACCGACGGTGACATCCGCGACCGTGCCCGCAACACCCTGGTACGCTGGTCTCCCGTCCTGCTGCTGCCGATCGTTGCATGGGTTCTGACCCTGGACTTCACCACCGGTAACGGCGTCTCCTGGCTGTGCACCATCCTGGCTGTGGTTGCTGTTCTGATTGCTTGGATCTCCGCAAAGGGTGGCCGCGAGGGTCGCGCATTCGCGGGCCTGTCCGTGTTCCTCGCATTCGGCGCGCTGGCAATCTTCACCGCAATGTTCCCGAACGTTCTGCCCTCCACCCTGGACCCGGCATACTCGCTCACCATTGCGAACGCATCCAGCTCCGAGTACACCCTGGGCGTTATGACCTTCGTGACCTGCATGGGTCTGCCGGTCGTGTTCGTCTACCAGGCTTGGACCTACTGGGTCTTCCGTAAGCGTCTGCACGTGGATCACATCCCCGACGCTCACGACGCTACCGAACTGGCTGAACTGCCGACCAAGTAGCATGTAGCTGATTGAAGGATCCCCCGAACTTCTCTTCTGAGAAGTTCGGGGGATTTTTCTATGCCCCCAGAGGAGTATGCACACAGAGGACTATTCCTGCAGGGGACTATTCCCGCAGAGGCTACAGCTCTCGGCAGATGAGTGGGTGCGCAAAAATTTTTGGTGCACACCCCCCCCGAAATTCGGGCGCGACAGGGCACAGAACGTGTAATGTGGTGTACAACTCACTCTTATGAAAGGTGTTCAACGATGAAATCCCTCACCCGCCGCACCACCGCCCCTCGCACTGGCATGAGCCGCCGCCTGCTCACCACGGGCGCCCTGCTCTGCATCGGCGTGCTCCCTCTGAGCGCCTGCTCGCTCTTCAACCCGCCGCTGGAACGCGACGAAAGCGTCCACGCCATCTTCGACGCGGAGCAGGACATCGTAAAGATGCCCCTGGACGATTACCTCTACTACGAGTTGGGCACTCATTACGAATACACGGCCCATCAAATCGCCATGAAGCAGTGCTACGCCGAACACGGGCAGAATTACACCGACCCCGACCAAGCTCCCCAATCTGAGAGCGCGCCGCGTGGCGATAATGGGCGAAAGTACGGTCCCTGGAACGTCGAGTACGCCAAGAAGTACGGATTCCAGAAGCATGACCCCAACGCCGCCCCCATCTCCTTTAACTCACCGGAGAGCTTGAGCCCCGAGGAGCAGCTTCGCACCGAATGTCTTGACAAGGCCCGCGAGACCCTGGACGCCGCGGTGCCCGAAGGCAAGAGGCCCGAGAATGATGTGCAGTCCACATCCAGTCGTATCTCCAGCGACGCAACCAGCGCCGTTTACGGTAGCAAACTGCACCGCGAGCTCGAAGAGAAGTGGAAGCAATGCGTCTCTGACCGGGGGCTCACCCCCATTAAGGCAGGGTCGGTAGCCGAGGAAAGCCCGCTGAATGAGCAGCTGAGCAAGAACGGCGGTTTCAACGAGCCCGCCTCCGAAGAAGAGATCCGCATCGCCACCATCCAGGCCGAATGTAACCAGCAGGTCGGCATGAGCAAGCAGCTCTACGACCTGGAGGCACAATACCAGATGCCGCTCATCCGCAAGTACCAGGCGCAGCTTGAGCAGGAACGCAAGGCAGAACGTGAGCGTGACGAGAAGTTCAAGCAGTACGTTCTGGAGCACCAGTAAACCGGGGCGCTAAAAGACAGCGCAACGAAATATAGCGCAGAGAAATAGACAGCGCTGACACAGTTCAGAAAGACACCGCCATGACCACTCACACGAAAAACCAAAACAGCGGGCACCGCTTTAGCGAGCGCATCGCCCGACCCCGCGTGCTCCTGCTGCTGGCTATCCTCGCCATCGGTTCGCTCATGCTGTCCTTCTACCTGGGCACCCGCTACGCCGCCACGGGCCCCGACCCGGCCGTGCAGGCGAAAACCGTGATTCCGGTCTGGGCGAAGGTTGAAGAACGAACCGTCAGTGAGGGCCTCGCCATTGCCGGAACCACCAAGGCGGGAGAGACCGCCCCGATTAGCGCGCGCACCAACGGTGAACCGGTGCTCGTCTACCAGAACCAGAAGCCCGGTAACGTGCTCAAGGCCGGTGACTTCATCGGCATTATCGGCGCCGACCCCGTCTTCGTGCTGGAAGGGCCGCTGCCGCTGTACCGCGACCTCAACCTGGGCGATAACGGCGACGACGTGCTCGCCTTCCAGAAGGCACTGAACTCCGCCGGGTACGCCACCGCTCAGAGCGGCACCGTCACCGAAGACACCCTCGACGCCGTCACGCGCCTGCACCGCGCGCACCTGACCGGCGTGCCCAGCGAAGGGGTCACCAGCATTGCCCGCAACAACTACGCGATTCTGCCCGGCGGTAGCCACACCGTCACCGCAGTTGCCGCGGTCGGCCAGCTCATCAGCGACGGCAACCCCATCGCGAGCGTAGAAACCAGCGAACCCTACGTGGAATCCAGCGTTGAACTCGCCGTCGCCAATAAGCTCAAGGTCGGCGACCGCGTTAGCCTGCGCACCTCCACCGGTAGCGTGGAGGGCACCATCACCAGCATCGGTGAGCTGCAGAACGACCCCTCCAAGGGTGCGGCAAAGAGCGTGCGATTCAGCGCCGACGACCCGAGCAAGCTCACTCCGGGGCAGAGCGCATCCATCACCAGTAAGGGCAACACCTCAACCACCCTCGCCGTGCCGACTACCGCGGTGCGCCAGGACTCCCAGGGCACCTATGTGCTCGTTGAAAAGGGCGGAAGCTCCACCTCGACCAGCAAGGATGCGCCCGCCACCGAACGAGTCAATGTTGAGGTTCTGCGCACCGCCGGCGGATACGCCGCAATCAACGCAAACCTCAGCGCGGGACAGAAGGTGCTAGTCTCATGAGCCGCCGAAAGATAACCCCCGACAAAAGCCCAGGACGTGCGCCTACAATTGCGCCCAACGTAGCGGCCGCCGCTACACCTGCCGCCGGGCTCGGTACCGCGCCCGCCATCGAAATGCACGGCATTACCCGCGTCTTCGAGGGTAGCGACCGGCCCGTCCTCGACCACCTCGACCTGGTGGTGGAACGCGGCGAATTCCTCGCCATTATTGGTCCGTCGGGCTCCGGCAAATCCACCCTGCTCAACGCCATTGGCCTGCTCGACACGCCCACCAGCGGAACCTACAGCCTCTTCGGCAAAAACACGGAAGGACTCAGCGACCGAGAACGCGACGAAATGCGCCGAGACCACCTCGGCTTCATCTTCCAATCCTCAAACATGCTGCTGGACGAAACCAGCACGACCAACGCCTCCATGGGTCTGCGCGTGCAGGGCGTACCCTACAGCGAGCGCCTGCAACGCACCGAAGAAACCCTAGAATTTCTGGGGTTGAGCGACCGCGCAAGCATCCGCACCCGCTACCTTTCCGGCGGCGAGAAGCAACGTTGCGCCATTGCCCGCGCCCTCGCCACGCGCCCGCCGCTGATTCTTGCCGACGAGCCCACCGGCAACCTGGATAGCCACAATAGCGCCAAGGTCATTGAGATTCTGCAGCGCATTAACGCGACCGGCTGTACCGTGCTGGTGATTACCCACGACCCGGAGGTTGCCGCCGCCGCCCGCCGCGTGATCCGCATTGAGGATGGGCGGTTGCACGAGCAGAGCCGCGCCGAGTTGGCTACGGTGCCGGTTACCGAGGCTGTGCCGGTTGCAACGGACACTCCGGCGGAAACCACGGTAGGTGCCCCGGTAGACGCCTCCGCCGGCCTCGCACCGGGGGAGAAGCCCGCTACGCATCGCCGCGGAAGCTTCCTCACCGACGACAGCATCGAGGCGATCTCGGCGCTCACCTCACGACCGCTACGCACCCTGCTGCTGGGCCTGTCCTTCGCGCTGGGCGTGGGCGGACTCATCAGCGCCTCCGGCATGAGCGAATCCGCCAGCTACCAGGTGAACCAGCGCCTGCTCGGATCCGAACAATCCACGCTCTACATCAGCGACAGGGACAATGACCAAAACATGCTCGGAACCTACCGGCAGGGCGAATCCGCACAGAACGTTGCCGACCGCATTAGCGCGCTGGACTACGTGAAGAACACCGGATTCGTCAGCAGCGTGGCACCCGCCGACGTGCGAATCACCCGATTCAGTCCCTACGAGGACGAACCCAAAACGGCGATTAGCCTCAGCTCCACCTCGAAGACCAGGCTCGAGCAAATCGGTGCCCGCATGAACCCCGAAACCCTGCGTGCGCTCGAACAGATGAACTCGACCCTCACCCAGCAGAACGTTGCCGACCGTGAACGCTCCGAGCAGCTCTCCGGCGCTATCGTCTCGGTCTCCGCTGCCCGTGCCCTCGGCATTATTCCCGAAGATAAGGCTGCAGATAACGCCACAACCGAGCCCCGCCCCGGCGAGCTACCCGCCGTCGAGTACGGCATTAAGCTCGGCGGACTGCCGCAGGTGGCACCCGGTGTGAGCATCTGGGTGGATGGTCAGCTGATGCCGGTCGTCGGCCTTTTCGACCCCGGCAATAGCGGCTACGAATTCAGGAATACGGTCATTGTCTCGCCGGGCACACTTCAGCGCACCGGACGCGGCCAGGTGACCTACATTACCGAAACCGAACGGGGCTACGGCAAAGCGGTCGCCAAGGCAATTCCGCTGACCCTCAAGCCCGCTGAACCCAGCCAGATTAACGTGGAAACCCCCTCCGACCTGCAGAGCCTACGCGCGTCTATCGCCTCGGATCTGGGCCTGTACGTGGGTGTGCTCTCCGGTATTCTGCTGGTGCTCGCCTCCCTCTCGGCGGCAACCGCCATGTACCTGTCCGTGCAATCGCGCACTGCCGAAATCGCGCTGCGCCGCGCCATCGGATCGAGTAAATGGCTGATTGCCCGCATCTTCCTCATGGAAGGCGTCATGCTCGGCGTGCTCGGCGGCTCCATCGGCGCCTGCTCCGGCATGATTGCGACGATCATTCTTTCGCTCGTGCAGGGCTGGCAGGCGGTTCTCTCACCCGGATTCGTGGTGCTCGGCGTGGGCGTTGGCGCCCTTACCGGTCTGGTGTCTTCGGCGTACCCGGCGTGGGTGGCGTCCCGCAAGAGCCCCGCCGACGCGATGCGCGGCTAGAGTGAGCGCCGGGTGAGGACCAACCAATTACCTGAAACCTGACTGGTCAAATAGGTATTAGATAGCCCAACCCTTAAACTGATGGGAGGTAAAAACAGCAGAAGACTAAGGACAACACGTGAGTCGAACGCACACACCGCGTCATGCTGACAAACATCAGAACACTGAGGCACCAGAGGTGGCCGAAGGAAAGCGCAATGACCGCGCTGACCGCCGCCCGCCTCTGGGCCCTGACGCCCGTAAAACCCTCAGCACGTTCGGTGTTATCACCGCCGTGCACACCCTCGCGACGGTGCTTTTCAGCGCCGCCCTGGCTGTGATTATTGCCCGCGCGGCACACGCCGGTTTCGCCGCTGTTGCCGCCGAGCACGCGCGCCTCAAAGAGACGAGCGCCCCGGACGTGTACCGCGCCTACATTGAGTTCTCGGGCTCCGCGCAGGCGCAGCTGGAGGCGCACGGCGGCTGGCTGCTCGGCCTCGGTGGTATCTTCGGTGACGCAGACACCATTACCCCCGGCCTGATTGCGGTCGCCGTGGCTGCCCTGCTCGTCCGCTCGGGTACCGACTATCTGCTGGCTGTGAGCGCGCAGCGTGCCGCCTCCGGAGCGAAGTCTCAGATTCGTTCCTCGCTGCTCAAGCGTGTGCTCGCCACCGGTGGTGCAGACACCCCCGAAGGTACCGGCGCGACCGCTGTGCTGCTGTCCCGTGGCCTGAACGCTCTGGATGACTACTACACCAAGACCCTGACCGCGTTCGTGTCTACCGCGATTGTGCCGTTCATCCTCTGGGTTGTTGTGGCGGCCCTAGACTGGATGAGCGCCATGGTGCTTGCCTGCACCCTGCCGCTTATTCCGGTGTTCATGATTCTGATTGGTAAGAACACCCGCGACGAAACCGCAGAAGCTCAGGCTGAACTGCACCGCCTCTCCGACCATATTCTGGAGCTGGTGCGCGGCCTGCCCGTCATTATCGGTCTGGGCCGTGAACGTGCACAGACCCGCTCCATGAACGCCCTCGGCCAGCGTTACCGTGAACGCACCATGCAGACTTTGCGTAGCGCCTTCATGTCTTCGCTCGCCCTGGAGCTCATCACCACCATTTCGGTGGCGCTGATTGCTGTGCTGATTGGTGTGCGCCTGGTCAACGGTACCCTGGGCCTGGACACCGCAATTCTTGTACTACTGCTGGCTCCCGAATGCTACCAGCCGCTGCGTGATGTGGGTGCCGCCTACCACCAGTCGGAGGACGGCGTTGCCGCCCTGCGTAGCGCCCAGAAGATTATTGATGCGCCCCTGCCCGCCGCCGCTGCGGACTCGAATGCGCAGGATTCGTCTGCACAGGATCCGGCAGCGCAGAAGGGCCAGCCTTCCACCATCGCCGTTAAGGACCTGTCGGTGAGCTACCCGGCGCGTCCTGCCGTGCTGACTAACCTGTCCCTGAACCTGGACCGTCGCGTTGGCAACACCCAGACTGAAACCGCCCAGGACGCACGCGGTGCAGTTATCGGCGTGATGGGTGAGTCCGGCTGCGGTAAGTCCACCCTGCTGAACGTGTTCTCCGGTGCCGTGCGCGAGGGTCTGGTGCCCACCGGCTCGGAGGAGCCCGTGCACCTGACCGGTAGCGTGACCGGTCTGGGAACCACCCTGGTTATTCCGCAGTCGCCGGTCTTCACCGCACCGACCGTGCAGACCGAAATGGCGCTCTACGCACTCAGCGCTACCGAGGCGGAGCGTGAGCGTGCAGCCGCTCTGCTCGGTGAAGCGATGGACTCCAAGAAGCTGTCCATCACCGATGCCGAGTCTGCGCTGCTGGTTGGCCCGCTGGTTCAGCTGGGCATGGAGAAGCTGACCGCCCTTGAACCCGGTGCCCTCAGTGCTGGTCAGGCGCGCCGCCTCGCCGTGGCACGTACCCTGGCTCGTGCCGAGGCTATCTACCGTGCCGGCGGTGAGCAGACCGTGCTGACCGTCCTGGTGGATGAACCGACCGCGCACCTGGACGCCTACTCGGCGTACCTGGTGACCCGCGCCCTGCACCGCCTGGCGGAACTGGGCGCAACCGTGCTGATTGTGACCCACGAGCAGGAACTCGCCGCTGGCTGCGACACCCTCGTTCATGCCGTGCAGACCGCCCAGGGCTACACATGGACCGCCGAGGCGAACACCGCCCGCGTTGCGGTTCCCGCGCAAGCCCCCGCGCACCTGCTCAAGGACAGGGAAGAGTACGAGGCTGAAAGCACCGCCCCGGCGGGCGCCTCCGCAGCTGCCGAGGTCAAGGAAGCCGAGCCTGCCGGCCTGTTCGCAAGCCTGCGCACCCTGAAGGAACTGACCGGTATCGGTGTTCGCGCCGCAACCGGCCCGGTCATCATGGCTGCGATTACTTCCCTGATGGCTGCGGCACTGACCGCGCTGTCCGGCTGGCTGATTGTTCGCGCCGCTGAGGGCCCGGCAATGATGTACCTGATGGTCGCCATTGTGGGCGTGCGTTTCTTCGGCCTGGGTCGTGCCTGCGCCCGCTACGCTGAGCGTCTGATGACCCACTCGAAGGTTCTTGCCGCCGCGAATATTCTGCGTCTGCGCGCCTGGGTTGGTGCATGGCAGAGCGTGAGCAGCGTGCGTGCTCTGCTGCGTGGTGACGCGCTGCTCGAACGCCTCGTGGGCGGTATTGATGAGCTGCGCGACGGCGTGCCACGCGTTATTATTCCGCCGGCTGCGCACCTGCTGGTCATGACCGCGGCGCTGATTACGACCGCGTGCATTCTGCCGCAGGCTCTGGTCCCGGTTCTGCTTGCCGTGCTGGTTAGCACTTTTGTGGCTCCGTGGATTGTGCTTCGCGCTGATGCCCGTGCGGAGTCGCTGGCTCGCCGCTCCACCGCGCAGATGCTGCGCCTGGGCACCGGTATGCTTTCGGCGGCTGAGGATCTGCGCGCTAACGGCGTGGCAACCACCGCTGAGAAGGCTAACGGCGCCCTGGATGCCGAGAACCTGTCCGCCCTGCAGAAGGGCTCGACCGCTCAGGGCGTGGGTCGTACCCTCGTGACTCTGAGCTGGTTCGGTGCGGCTCTGGCGAGCGCAGTCATTGCGTACCCGCTGGCTGTTGACGGCACCGTGCGTGCCCCCGAAGCGGCGATTGTGGTGCTGCTGTGCACCGGCATGCTGGAAAGCTCCCTGGGCCATGTTGAGGCGGTCCGCTCCTGGCCCGCGTTCAGCCGCCTGCTCGCTACGATTGCCCCGAGTGTGCGTGACGTATCCCTGGAGGGCGTTGTTGCGACCTCGACCCTGAAGCGTTCCGTGCCGACCGAGGCTGAGGTGGACACCCACGTTCTGCCGCGTCGTGCTGAGCTTCTGCGTGCCCGCGCGGAGGCTGAGATGGAGGAGCTGCTGGAGGCTGACCGTCAGCGTGCCCACCGCTTTGACCGCCCCGAATCTGCGGCTGGTTCTAAGAGTGATACCCCGCGCCCGCCGAAGCCCGGCGAGCCCAAGCTGGTCAGCTGCGGCACCCCGCAGGAGCTCGGTGTGAAGGTCACCGAACCCGCCCTGAGCCTGCAGGACGCTGCCGCCCGCTGGCCCGGCATGGATCACCCGGTCTTCACCGACCTGAACATGGACGCCCGCGCGGGCTCCTGGACTGCGGTGACCGGCCCCTCCGGTTCCGGTAAGTCTACGGTGCTTGCGACCGTTCTGGGATTCTTGCCGCTGGAGTCCGGCCGTGTGCTGGCTTCCGGTGAGGTCCTGGAGGGTGAGCAGCTGCGCGGCTACGCGGCGTGGTGCCCGCAGGCGGCGCACATCTTCGAGTCGACCCTTGAGGGTAACCTGATGCTGGCTCGTGATCGTTCGGACCGCCCGAGCGAGGAAGAGCTGCTTGAGGTTCTGCGCCGTGTGGGTCTGGGCGAGTGGTTTGACGCTCTGCCTCAGGGCCTGCACACCCCGGTGGGCGCTGGTGGTTCGTTCCTGTCGGGTGGCCAGCGTCAGCGTCTGGCGGTGGCTCGTGCCCTGCTGGTGAACTCGCCGGTGCTGCTGCTGGATGAGCCGACCGCGCACCTGGACGCCGAGTCTGCTCGCGCGCTGATGGCTGACTTGGATGCGGCGACCCGCTCCAGCTCCGTGGCTACGGTTCTGGTGTCGCACCGTCCTGAGGATATTGCCCGCTGCGATGAGGTGGTTCGCCTCTAAACGCAGCTGAGCGTAGCCACCACGGGCGAGACTGAACGCAAGAAACTGCGAGAAATGCCCCGGTACTTCACGAAAGTACCGGGGCATTTCTGTGCGCGCAGATAGTTCTGAGTGTTTATATCTCCGCGCGAATAGGTTCGGGTGAGGGTGGGGAGGAGAGAGCTAGACCCAGCCGAGTATCTGCGCGCTCAACCGCAGCAGCATGAGGGTCATAACGATAACGAGCACGCGGCGAATGAATCGCTCGCCCAGGTGAATTGCGGTGCGGGCACCAACCCAGCTTCCCGCCATGTTGGCGCATCCCATGGCGATTCCGAGGAACCAGTGAATCGAGCCTAGCGGAATGAAATAGAGGAGCGCGCCGAGGTTGGTGGCGGTGTTGAGAACCTTGGCGGCTGCGGTTGCGTGGAGCATATCGTAGCCCATGGCTATCTGCAGGGCGACGAGCATCATCGCGCCGGTGCCAGCCCCGAGGATGCCGTCGTAGCCGCCCAGAATCAGACCCAGCGCAAAGCCGCGCACTAGGAACGATGAGGTTGCGAGCACGCGAGGCTGCCCGCGAGGTATGCGCGGTTGTAGCACTGAGAAGACGAGGATAGCGGCTAGAACCACCACAATGGCAGGGCGGAAAATATGTGCTGGCAGGATCGTGGCGCAGTACGCGCCGGCGGCGGAGGCGCAGAACGCCACGAACGCTACGGGGAGCAGGATTTTCCACGGGATTTTGAGCGAGCGAATATAGGTTGAGGCGCTCGTCAAAGTGCCCATGGAACTGGCAACTTTATTGGTGCTCAGGGCGGCGACGGGGGAGAATCCGGGCGCCATGAGTAGGGCGGGGAGCTGGATCATGCCGCCTCCGCCCACGACAGAGTCAATGCATCCCGCGCAGAAGGCAGCGAGCAGGAGCACGATAAATAACTCTGGTGTGACGGACAGTAAATCAAGCACGACAAATCCTCTAAGAACAATGCGTCAATAAATGTGTGCTGTGTTACTTAAGGTACACCACATAAAAGCCGGGGGTGAAGACACACACAACGTGTCTTCACCCCCGGCTTCGTTAGCAACATGAGGTCGAAAGGCCGTGAACGGCGCGCCTAGAAGAGCTTTTCACCCTCCGGGCTAACCGCCAGCTCAGCAGAAACAGCCGCATAGTTCGGGCCCACAATGCCGATGCTCTGAGTAAGCATCACACCGGAACCGTCACGGGCACCGTGCTCAGTCGGCAGGGAACGAGCCACACCGCCGGAGGACGCCGCCTTCGCCGGGCCCACGCCAACCCACGCCAGAGCCAGCTGGCTCTCACCGGTGAGGAAGCGGTGCGCACGCACACCGCCGGTCGCGCGGCCCTTCTGCGGGTACTCGCTCAGGGCGGTGACCTTGGCGCTTGCCAGGCCGTCCTTGCCGTTGGTGACGGTCACGACCTCTGCCGCGTCGCCGGGCGCGGTCACACCCAGGGTGATGAGGCGGTCGCCGTCGGCAAGCTTGATGCCTGCGATACCGCCGCCGGTGCGTCCCTGCGGGCGGACCTTTGCCGCGTCGAAGGTCAGCAGCTTCGCGTCGCGGGTGACGAAGGTGAGTACCGCATCGTCGGTGGGGCAGGGGGCGGCGGCTACGATTTCGTCGCCGTCCTTGAGCTTCATGATGTCCCATTCGGTCTGGTTCAGCGGGTAATCCGGGTTGAGACGCTTGATCACGCCGCCCGTGGTTGCCAGCGCCAGCACCGTGTTCAGCGGTACGAGGGCGACCAGCTTCTCACCCTTGGCGAGCTGAACCAGCTCGGTTGCCTTCACAGCAGACGCCATGGAGGGGGTGCCACCGTTCTCGTCCAGCACCGCAATGTCCATGACGGACAGGCGCACCATGCGTCCTGCGGAGGTCACGGCACCGATTTCGCCGCGCGCGGTGGTCGGCACAATCGAGGTGAACACGTCGTGCTTGAAACGCTTGCCGGGATCCACGAGCGCCTCGCGGATGGGCTTGCCGGGGGTGCGTCCCATCATGCCGGAGGCCGAAAGCAGCACCCAGCAGGGATCGTCTGCGATTTCGAGGGCGAGGCCCAGGCTCTTCTTCGCCTTGGACTGCGCGGTGACTGCCTCAATGGCGACCTGCATGTCGTCCTTGGTCTTGAGCTGGGTGCGGCGGTCGGTGCCGTAGCGTTCGGCGACCTCGGCGAGCTCGTCAGAAACCAGCTCGCGCAGCGCCGCATCGGAGCCGAGGATACGCTGCAATTCCGCGATTTCATGCTGCAGGGTATCGCGTTCTGCTTCCAACTCCAGGCGGGAGTACTTGGTGAGCTGACGCAGGCGCAGCTCCAGAATGTGGTTCGCCTGCGTGTCGGTCAGGTCGAAGACGACCTTCAGCTTTTCGCGTGCCTGAGCGGTCTCATCAGACTCACGAATAATCTGGATGACCTCGTCAATGTCGAGGATCGCCACGAGCAGGCCCTCCACCAGGTGCAGGCGGTCGGTGCGCTTGCCCAGGCGGAATTCGGTGCGGCGGCGGACCACGTTCAGGCGGTGGTCAATGTACACGCGCATCAGGTCGAGCAGGCCGAGGGTCTGCGGCTGACCGTCCACGAGCGCCACGTTGTTAATGCCGAAGGAATCCTCAAGCGGGGTGTGCTTGTAGAGGGCGGCGAGTACCGCCTCCGGGTTGAAACCGTTCTTGATTTCGATGACGAGGCGCAGACCATTGGTGCGGTCGGTCAGGTCGACCACGTCGGAGATGCCGGTGAGCTTCTTGGAGTTGACGCCGTCCTTAATCTTTTCGATGACCTTTTCGGGGCCGACCATGTACGGCAGTTCGGTGACGACAATACCCTGCTTGCGGGGGCTGACCTGCTCGATGGAGACCTTCGCGCGGGTCTTGAAGGTACCGCGGCCGGTTTCGTAAGCGTCACGGATGCCTCCCAGACCCACGATGGTGCCGCCGGTAGGCAGGTCGGGGCCGGGGATGAACTTCATAATGTCTTTGAGGGTCGCCTCGGGGTGGGCGATGAGGTGGCGGGTACCGGCGATGACCTCGCGCAGGTTGTGCGGCGCCATGTTGGTTGCCATGCCGACCGCGATGCCGGTGGTGCCGTTGACGAGCAGGTTCGGGAACGCTGCGGGCAGCACGGAGGGCTGCATGAACTGGTTGTCGTAGTTCGGCACGAAGTCAACCACGTCCTCTTCGAGGTCCGCGGTGAGTGCCTGCGCGGCGGGCGCCATGCGTGCTTCGGTGTATCGGGCGGCTGCCGGGCCGTCGTCGAGGGAGCCGAAGTTACCGTGACCGTCAACGAGGGGTAGGCGCAGCGCGAAGGGCTGGGCGAGGCGCACCATCGCGTCGTAGATGGCGGCGTCGCCGTGCGGGTGGAGCTTACCCATGACCTCGCCGGTCACGCGGGCGCTCTTGACGTGGCCCTTATCGGGGCGCAGACCCATCTGCTGCATCATGTAGAGGATGCGGCGCTGCACGGGCTTGAGGCCGTCGCGGGCGTCGGGGAGGGCGCGCGAATAAATCACCGAGTAGGAGTATTCCAGGAAGCTGGTTTCCATCTCGGCGGATACGTCGATGTCGACGATATTCTCTACCACATCCACCGGGTAGTCGCTGACGGCGGATTTGGATCGGCGAGCCATATATCTCCTCGTGTCGGTGTGTTTTCGCTCCTCTTATTTTAGCGGGTGGTAGCGGATGAGACGGGCTGGTTGGTCGGCGTCATCTGTGGGGTGCGCCAAGACGGTTGCGGGGCAGTAACCGAAGCGCACCGGGGGAGCGCACACCGTCATATGAGCCTGTATTAGCGTGGTCAAGTAGCACAGCCCGGCTGGAACCCTCTAAGGTAGAGGGGAGTAATACCTAACCGCCTTCATCGTGTGCGCCGACCGACGTCGCCTCATGAGGGCACCGCACGAAAGAGGTACGATGTACGCCACCACCCCCGAACGCGAGCAACTGGTCGCAGACATTAAGCATGCCGGTTTCTACCCCGACCTCGTGCTGGAAGTGGTGGATGACGCGCTGGCGGGCATGAACCCGGACGCGCACTTCGTACAGCATGAAACCCACTTCTCCCGCGATGATTTTCACCGCCACATCACCGTGATGGTGCTCTGCGGTGAGCACGTCATCTTTGCGCACCTGGACGACCAGCACCTTGAAGGTGACGCGCAGGGCACCGTGGCGCATGTGAGCGTGGAGGCGGTGCACCTGAGCGCCCTGAACGCGGTCACCATCAGCTACGGTTTCAGCCAGCCGCAGGCGTACAACGCCGGTAGCACCGCCCCGACTGAGATTTCCTTCCAGATTGCCTGGACCGGTTCGCTGCACATGGAGCTGGCTCCTGCTGGCTGCCAGGATCCGCAGTGCAACGCCGACCACGGCTTCACCGGCGATGCGCGCCGCGAGGACATTGCGGTGCGTGTTTCTGCGACCGCTGACGGTCCTGAGTCGGTTCAGCGTGCGCAGCATTTTGCGCGTGCTCTGCACCGTGCCCGCATGTACGCAACCCGCCGATAAAAACCAGCGCCCCAACGGCGCTCGCTACACCCCTAAGACACCCGAGAGGAACTTATGACGGCCCCGTCCCGCACCGAACAGCCCACTCTGCACGATGTTCTGGGCGCGCCGTTGCCTCCCGCGCCCGCCTACGGCAGCAATAGCATCGCCGATGTGCTGGAGTCCGCCTCCTCTCTGGTGGCTCAGCGAAGCCTGGCGCGCCCCGCGCACGCCCTGGACTCCGACCCGGCATTCAACTCCGTAGCCGACCCGCTGAACCTTGCCGGTCGCCTCACGGAGCAGGATATTGACCCGGCGTCTTTCCGTCACGCCTGCGTGGTCATGGTGGACGGTCTGGGCGAGCAGCTCATCAACAGCTACGGCGGCTACGCGCCCTCTCTGCGTAAGACCCTGAATCTGGGCCCGCTGGACGCCGCATTCCCCACCACGACCGCCGCCTCCCTGACCTCGCTGGGTACCGGTACGGCACCGGGCGCGCACGGCATCGCCGGTTACGAGGTGCGCAACCCGGCAGGTAACGGGGGAGCGGGCTCGGTCATGAACCACCTGTCCGGTTGGGACCAGTCGGTGGATCCGCACGCCTGGCAACCGCTGCCGACCGTGCTGGAACGCCACCATACGAACCGCCGCGTGCTCACCATTTCGCTGGGTAAGTACCGCGGTACCGGCCTGACGGAGGCGGCGTTGCGCGGCGGCGACTTCGTGGACGCCGTCGGCTATAACGCCCGCGTCACTTACGCCCTGGAGGCGCTCTCCAGCCGCACCCCGACCACCGTGTACCTGTACTGGGGCGAGATTGACGCGGCGGGCCACCGCTACGGCGTGGGTAGCGACGAATGGCTGCAGCAGCTGGAGGAACTGAACTCGGCGCTGAAGCGTCTGGCGGAGCGCGCCCCGGCGTGGGCGGCACTCTTCGTGACCGCCGATCACGGCATGGTGAACGTGCCCGAGCACCAGCGCATCGACTACTCTGGCGTGGAGGAGCTGACCCGCAACATCGCAATGACCGCCGGTGAACCGCGCGCCGTGCACCTGTACCTCGAAGACACCTCGGAGGCGGCACGCACCGCCACCGCCCAGCGTTGGGCGCAGTACTGGGGCGAGCGCGCCTGGGTGATTGATTCTCGCGAACTGATACGCGCCGGCTACTTCGGCCCGGTCATCACGGATGCGGCGCGCGGCCGCATCGGCGATTTGATGGTGTGCGCTCGCGACGACTGGGCGCTGTACGATATGCGCCACTATCAGGAGCGTGCCCTGCACATGGTTGGTCAGCACGGTTCGCTGACGGACGCTGAGCGTCTGGTGCCGTTGCGCATGCTCAAGACTTTCTAAAGTACTAGTCTTCTAAAGCATCAGAGAGCATAGAAAACCGCTGGTTATTCGGGTGAATAACCAGCGGTTTTCGTATGTCTAGATGCCCTTGCCTAAAGCCCCTGCTTAGAAGCTTTTATCGGGCGGCGCGGGCGGTCGCTTACTTGCGGCTACCGAAGATGATGTCATCCCAAGCCGGAACGCTCACGCGCTGCTTCTTCGAGGAGGAAGGCTTGGGCTTCTCCTCAGAGGCGGGCTCAGCTGCGGGTGCGGGCTCAGCCTGTGCCTCAGTAGCCGGCGCCTCAGCAGCCTCAGCGGCGGGTGCGTCCTCGATGGGTGCCGGCAGGGTGAAGGACTCGACCGGAACGGAGTCAACGGGTGCTTCCGAATCCACAGCCAGCGGATCGGTGGTTTCTGCAGTGGGCTCGGGTGCAGCCGGGGCAGCAGGAGCTACCGGGGCAGCGGGCGCAGCCGGTGCTACAGGCTCAGCGGGCTGAGCGGACTCGCGGTGTACGAACACCTCGGGCTCTTCAACCTGCGCCGGGCGCACCGAGCGGGCGCGTTCCAGAAGCTCCTTGAGCTTACGCTCATCAGCGCTCTCAGAGGAAGTAAGGGGTGCCGGTGCGGGCTCGGGTGCCTTCGGCAGGCGGGCGGGAGGAACCTCCACGGGAGCCTTCTTCGCGGCGGCGGCAACAGCATCCTCACTATTGCCCATCAGGAAGTACGCCGCCTCATTCGACGCGTACAGGCCCTGGTTCGCTGGGTTGTACACCCAACGTGCGGGGAAGACGACTTGCGCGGGCAGGTTCTGACGCACCGAATCCTTCAGTGCAATATCAACCTCAACGCGCCACTGGCCGTTCTCCTGTTGGCGGGTGGTCCAGTCCTGGGTTGCGTCCTCAAAACCGTAACGCTCGGAGACTTCCTCAATGCGGGCGCTCAGAGTCACGGGAATCTGTGCGGTACCCGAAGCGGAGCTACGGCGACCAATCTTCACGCTCTGAGCGGCACGAATAATGTGGGCACGCTCAGCAACGATCGGCCACTCGTAGCGGCGCACGCGCTCCGGCTCCCAACCGGACTCTTCAGCGATTTCCTCAACGGAGGCACCCTGACGGAAACGGGTCTGAATATCGCGCGGACCGTAGGTGCCCTTAGCGCCCAGACCGCGGGCGGGCTGAATACGGCGAGCCTTGGTGATGCTCGTGCGCAGGTTCGCGTCAATCGGCAGCAAGAAGCGGGTGCCGTCAGCAGACTCAAGCACCAGATTTTCGCCGTCATCGTGAACGCCAATCAGACGCAGTTCAAGCATGAGAACCTCCATAGGTGAACCGGACGCGTTCGTGAATGTGTTGCACGGAACGCAAACTACCTACCAGGGTACCGTGAAAGCGCGGTAAATCAGTAGCGGAGGCGGGATTTTCACCAAAAAAAGATGTACTTTTCGCACCGAAAAAGCTAGAATGTGACGCCTAAACAGTCCAAAGCCTACCCAGGATTAGACAAATAGGGTGCCAATGGTGAACAATACCTGGCATGCCGTCGGGGTTAAATACACACCAGCGGCACCTAGAGCACTCATTAAACCAGCGTGGCCTAGTCCAACACACAGCCACAGAACCAACGGAGCGTGAAAGTTTGGCAACTGATTACGATGCACCTCGCAAGCAGGACGAAGAGCAGAACGAAGAGTCCTACGAGGAGCTGAACGCCCGCCGTTCCGAGATGCAGTCCGGTGCGGTGGACGAAGACGAAAACAGCGCAGCAGAAAGCTTCGAGCTGCCCGGTGCTGACCTCTCCAACGAGGAGCTGAACGTTGTTGTTCTGCCCGCTCAGGACGACGAGTTCACCTGCGCATCCTGCTTCCTGGTGCGCCACCGCTCGCAGATTGCGCGCGAAGAGGGCGGCCTGTCCTACTGCATCGAGTGCGAGGGCTAAAACTTTAGGGAAGGGATAACACCCCCCCGACATCCACCTCATGACGGGGCGAGTGCCGAGTGCACCCGCCCCGT
This sequence comes from Rothia sp. HMSC065C12, assembly GCF_001812085.1. Lineage (NCBI taxonomy): Bacteria > Bacillati > Actinomycetota > Actinomycetes > Micrococcales > Micrococcaceae > Rothia > Rothia sp. HMSC065C12. The sequence goes on along the minus strand of NZ_KV807676.1, from coordinate 3,035 downwards.
TGAGTATGTGAAAGCCTCGCACGCAAGAACAGCGCCGCGTCGCACCCAACACGGCACGCCGCCGCACGCGCTGAACGCGAACACGCAACGAAAACACCCCGCAGTAGAGCCTCAACACAGCGCGAGGTGATGGCACAGACACCCGCGAAAGGTTAGAGTATTGACCATGATGACCCCCGTAAACGTCCACATTAAGCTGCTCGACCCCGAGTTGCCCGCACCCGCCTACGCAAAGCCCGGTGACGCCGGCGCTGATCTGCGCTCCCGCATCGACTTCGAACTGGAGCCGGGCGAACGCGCCCTCGTCCCCACCGGTGTGGCAATTGCCCTGCCCGAAGGCTACGTTGGTCTGGTGCACCCGCGCTCCGGCCTGGCGACCAAGAACGGTATCACCATTGTGAACGCACCCGGCACCGTTGATTCCGGCTACCGCGGCGAGCTGATGGTCACCCTGCTCAACACTGACAAGACCAAGTCCTTCCACGTGCAGCGCGGCGACCGCATCGCCCAGCTGGTCATTCAGAAGTACGAGCACGCAACCTTTACCGTGGTGGATGAACTGGAACAGACCGAACGCGGCTCCAGCGGCTTCGGCTCCAGCGGAATCCACTAGTCTGCTCTCACCGCGATTGTCGCACGAGAGAAGAGAAGAAACCCCCGCACCCTGCGTGCGGTGAAAGTAGGAATACCATGTTCGGATTTGGTAAGAAGAAGCACGCCGAGGAGGCTGAAAAGGCCGCCATCGACAAGGCTGTCGCCGAAGAGAATGAGGAGACCAACGTCGAGGTTGAGGAGCTGAAGGAAGAGGAGAACTCTCCCGAGGTCATCAAGTACGACCGCGTCAACGGCCCGCACGACATTGAAGAAGTCACCGCCGAAGACCTCGAAGACTACGTCGACCTGGGTGCACTGCGCATCAAGCTGCTCGACGGCATGAACCTGCGCCTCGAAACTGACGACGCAACCGGCGCGGTTATCGCCGCAACCATCACCCGCGACGGCGCAACCCTGCAGGTGCAGGCATTCGCCGCACCGCGCACCACCGGCATCTGGGACGACATCCGTCATGACCTGACCGAGTCCGTCGCATCCCAGGGCGGCATCGTCGAAATCTACGCCGGCGTATTCGGTGCCGAGATGCTCACCCGCCTGCCCGCCGTCACCCCGGACGGTCAGCCCGGCGAGCGCATCGCCCGCTTCGTGGGCGTGGACGGCCCCCGCTGGTTCCTGCGCGGCGTCATCTCTGGCGCGGCTGTGCTCGGTGACGATAAGGCTGCCGCCTCCGTGGAGGAAGTCTTCCGCACCGTCGTGGTGGACCGTGGCGACGACCCGCGCCCGCCGCGCGAGCTGCTGCCCATGACTCTGCCCGCCGACCTGGTCGTTGCGGCTGAGGAAGAGCCCGCCGTGGAGGAAGAAACCGAGAACGAGCACAGCAAGCTGCGCCCGATGCCTCGCCGCGGCCCTGAGATTACCGAGATTGGCTAATGCCTGAGTTCTCGAACTACCCGAGTGCGCTCGCGGTTCCTGAGAAGCAGATTCTTGCTCCCGGGTACCCCGAGCGCTTTCGCGTACGCCTTGCCGGACGCGTGGAGCAGGTATGGCTACCTGCGCTGCAGGATAAGCCGATGTACCGTGCCGAGCTGGTGGTGGCTAAGTCGAAGCCTCTGCAGTGGTCGAGCCCGCTGGCGCTGATTGGTATGCCGATTGTGGAGCCGCCCGGTGAGGATTTCGAGGAGGAATCCGAGGACCCCGAGAAGCAGCACCATTTGAACACGGCGTCTTTGGCGACTGTGGCGGTGCAGGAGCCTCACGAGGTGTCTTTCCCGCCGTATGCGCCGTTCAACCCGGGGGATAGGGTGCTGCTGAAGTGGCAGGGGCAGCAGATGGTGCCCGGCGTGCTTGCCGGTGCGTTGTTGCGCTGTTCCGGTGTGGTATCGGTGAGGGCTCATCAGCCGGTGATTTATAACCCGCGCTATGAGATCGTGCCGCAATTCTTTGCTGAGAAGGGAAAACATGAGCGCTGAGCAGTCTTCGACCCAGCCCGATCCGAACGCTAACCCCGCAACTAGCTCTGAAACTGGCCCTGCGGGGGAGGAGAACCAGCTCGCGCAGAGCCTGAGCGCCTCCATGGGTGCGAATATGCGCCGCACCGCCAACGGTGATGTGGATATTTTGCACGCTATCGGCGGCTGGCGCGGCCTGGTGGAATCCTCCCTGCCCGCTGTGGCGTTCCTGGTGCTGTTCACCGTGACGAAGGAACTGAACCTGTCCCTGATTGCGGCGTTGGCTGCGGCGGGCGTGTTCACGCTGATTCGTCTGGTGCAGGGCTCTAAGCTGGTGAGTGCGCTGACCGGTCTGGTGGGCGTGGCGATTTGTGCGTTTGCCGCGTACCGTACCGGTAATGCGAGCGACTACTTTGTGGTGGGCTTCTGGACGAACGGCGTGTACATCCTGGCGTATCTGCTGTCGATGCTGGTGCGTTGGCCGATTACGGGCCTGATTTTCGCGGTTATTCGCGGTGAGGCGCTGAGCTGGCGCCAGAACCCGGTACGCCTGCGCCAGTACATGCTGGCCACCTGGATTATTACCGTGCTGATGATGCTGCGCCTTGCCGTGCAGGTGCCCCTGTATTTTGCGAATAATGTGGAGGCGCTGGGCGCGACCCGCCTGATTATGGGTCTGCCGCTGTACGCTTTGGGCGTGTGGCTGGCGTGGCGTGTGTCGGCTCCCGAGGAGGCACCGGTGAGCGAGGACCCCGAGGCTGACGAAACTGCCGAGGCTGGAGAAGCTGCCGACACTGCCGAAGTTGACGGTTCAGAAAGCCGTTAACCCCACAACTTCATACGTAGAAGAACTTCGTAGAAGTATGTGAAAGCCCCGGTACCCGTAATGAACTGCCTCCCGTTTCTTGGACAACGAAAATGAAGTCCAAGAAACGGGAGGCTTTTCATGTCTGAACATCTGAGATCAAGGCATGACCATTTGCTTCGGAAACAGGCAGTACAAATGTTTGAGAAGGGACGTGGCTATCGTTT
>NZ_KV807675.1:0-338 GCF_001812085.1 Rothia sp. HMSC065C12 | reverse complement strand
CAAATGTTTGAGAAGGGACGTGGCTATCGTTTGACCGCCAGGAAGCTTGGTGTGTCTGCCGCGACTGTGAGAGAGTGGCAGAAAATGTACCGCGTCATCGGAAGGGACGGGCTTCTTGCCATGGGAATAAAGCAGGCCAGATACGACTATGAGACCAAAGTTGCCGCAGCGAAGGCTGTAGTTGATGGTGGGATGAGTAAGCCTGAAGCAATGATGCGCTTCGGTATTGCAAGCGCAACACCGTTGAAGCAGTGGTGCAGGCTGTACCGGCAGGGCGGCGCGCAGGCGCTTAAGCCTAAGCCTAAGGGCAGGCCGAAGGGGTTGGTGCGGGCGGTGCC
>NZ_KV807674.1:0-279 GCF_001812085.1 Rothia sp. HMSC065C12 | reverse complement strand
ATGGGTGCGGTCACCGTGTGATCCTTCGAGAAAGCTCTCTACTTCTGACTCGAAACGATTTGGAGGCACAACGATGACCGCTCCTCATATTATCGACCCTGCTGGCATGCTTGGCGAGGCGTTATCCCAGGCATCCCCAGATTTGATGCGTTCCTTGCTCCAGCACGTGATCAACGCGTTGTTATCAGCGGACGCTGATGCGGTGTGCGGGGCCCAGTGGGGTCAACAAGATCCGCAGCGTCACACCCAGCGCAACGGGTATCGCTACCGGCCCCTGGA
>NZ_KV807673.1:125522-314991 GCF_001812085.1 Rothia sp. HMSC065C12 | reverse complement strand
AAACGATAGCCACGTCCCTTCTCAAACATTTGCGCTGCCTGCTCCCGGAGCAGACGATCATGCCTCAATCCCAGATTTATAGACATGAAAAGCCTCCCATTTCCTGGACTTCAATTTCGTTGTCCAAGAAACGGGAGGCAGTTCATTCTAGTACGAGGGGGCTTCGTCATATCAGCCTCGTTCTGTCAGCTCAGCCGGTGAGGTTAGCGCGGCTGGTAGGCGCGGGCACGCTCAGCACGAGCACGGCGCGCCTCCGCATCCTGCAGGACCGGCACCAGCATACGCACCACCTGGCCCATGCCGCGCAGCACCAAATTCAGCCACAAACCCACAGACCACACCGCCGCCACACGCGGATGCCCCGTGCGCATCCACCGCACACCCAGAAAAGACAGCGAGTAATACAGCAGAAGCAGTAGCGACTCACGGAAGCGGTGCACCTGCCGAAGGAGAGGGTTCTGAGGAAGCTTCATCATGCCTCCCAGTATACCCACCGGAACCCCTCGCCGGGGTTCCCCCGCACTACCCGTAATAGTCGCGAATCGTCACCGTCTTCAACCCGCGCCGATCCAACAACGCCCGAATACGGTCCAACTCAGACACCACACCCCGATAATTCAAATGCCCAATCACAATATGCTGAGCCAACGCATACTTCTCCGCATAGGCATACACCTCAGCCGAAGAAATATTAGACGAATCCGCCAACGACCCGTACCACAGAACCGGGCGCGTAAAACCACACGACGCCGCAGCCGCCAACACGCGCGCATCATAATACCCGTACGGTGGGCGGAAATACGGCTTCGAAGACACCCCAAACAGACGCCTAATCTCCTCATCATTACGGGTCAACTCCTGAACAATCTGCTCATCCGTCAGGCTCGTCAACGCCGCATGACTATACGTGTGGTTCGCAATCTGCAACTGACCGCTCTTCACCAGCGGCAACAACAGGTCACGATGCTGCCTAAACGCCGGGTACTGACCGTTGATAAAGAAGGTGAGGCGCGTGCCGGTACGGCGAGAAAACTCCGCGTAGGCGCGTACCACCTCCGGGTCGGCGCCGTCATCGACCGTCCACGCAATGTACTTGCCCTCACCGGGCAGGCCGGTCTGCGGGCCAGTCCAGGCACGAGCTGCGGGAACCGGGTTCGACGAGGTCGCAGTCGCAGAAGCGGTCTTAGATGCTGCGGCGGTCGGGGATGGGGTACCCGTTGCGGAGCCAGATGCGGAAGGGGCAGCCGCCGAGCTTGCCGAAGGGGTCGAAGAAGGGCTCGCCGAGGCGCTACCCGACGCACTACCGGACGGGGTGTTCGACGGGGTACTGCCCGAGGCAGACCCACTAGCCGTTACCTCGTGAGCGTCATCCGCCGCGGACGTGGTGCAACCGGTGAGGCCAAGACCCAGCACGCCGAAGCCCACCGCGCCCAGACCAAAGGTACCAACGTGTTGTAAGAGTTCCCGTCGCCCCATGGAGGCGCGGGCAGAAGCACCCGCCACCGCCCGGTCAGCGGTGGGATCAGTAATAGCGGATTGACGAGGAGCGATAGGTGTTTCTGGGTGTGGAACAGTGTTCATATTACGAGTGTATGATGAGACCACTGTTAGCTATCGAAAAATTCAAAATATTACTTAATGATTAACAACTGCGCTATTAAAGAACCTCTACGTACTTTCAGTCCCCTCACTCACCGAAGACCACGCTCAGTACGCTAAGCTACTCGCACGCCAGATAATCCAGGTACAGATTCAAGTACAGCCCCAGCTACAGCGCAAGGTGCAATTCTAAGTACAGCAAGACCCCTCCCCCAGAACGCATTCACAACGCGCCCGGGAAAGGGGCCTCAATATATAAGTTCACACAATCGTACATCCAAGTACGCGGAGAGAAACCTACTCGGACTCCGGAGCTTCCGGCTGCTCCGCCTGAGCGGATTCCAACGCATTCAGTGCCTCCAGCGCTGCAGCCTCCGCAGCCTCTTCGGCGTCCGCCTCAGCCACACGCTCAGCATCCGACTCAGCAGAAGTCACCGCCGCCGGGTTCGTCAAAACCTTCACACCCATGCTGCGCAGCGCATCCGTATTCGTGATCGTCTCGTCATTATCAATCAGGTACACCTTGTACCCATCATTCCGCAGGCGACGCATCAGCTCCAGGAGCATGCTCTGAGCGACCTCATCCACCGCGTACACGCGCGTCACGTCCAGGGCGACCTTCGAACCCTCCATCGGGGATTCCACAATCTCACGGATTACGCGCTCCACACCCGCAAAACGGATACGGCCCTGCAACTGAATCAGGCGCATAGACTCATCGCCCGAACCGATCTGGTAGTTCGCGCGCAACGCCGAACGAGCCACGGTCGGCACGTTCATCACGTGCATGCCCATGTCATCCGAGAACTGCTCAAACAACTCCACACCGCGCACACTGTTACCATGACCGTCCAGACGCGGCGAGAACGTCGCCACACCCAGCTGACCGGGCACAGCACCAATAATGCCGCCGCCCACGCCGCTCTTCGCCGGCACACCCACCTGGGTCGCCCAGTCACCCGCAGCGTTATACATACCGCACGTGAACATGACGCTCAGCACCTGACGCACCACAGTCTTAGGAACCACATGCTCACCCGTCACCGGATGCACACCATAGTTCGCCAAAGTCGCCGCCATCAACGCCAAATCCTTGACCGTCACCATCAGCGAGCACTGGCGGGTGTAACCCTGCACCGCCACGGTCGGGTCGCCGGTCAGGATGCCGTGGCCGCGCAGCATATGCGCAATCGCGTAGTTGCGGTGCGCGTGCTCCAGCTCAGACTCGTACACGCGCTCATTCACCGACAGGCGACGGCCCGCAAACGCAGACAAACCAGAAATGACGCGCTCCATGCGCTCGCCCTGAGTCGCGCCGGGAGGGCCCACCAGCGAATGGGTGGTAATCGCGCCCGCGTTAATCATCGGGTTCAGCGGCTTACCGGAGCCGTCCTCCAGGGACAGCTCGTTGAACGGCTCACCGGAAGGCTCCACACCCACCTTCGCAAGCACATCATCATAGCCGCGGTCCGCGAGCGCCAGGGCGTACACGAACGGCTTAGAAATCGACTGGATCGTGAACTCCACATCGGAGTCACCGGCGGCGTACTGCTCACCATCAACCATGGCGATAGACGCGGCAAGCTTGTCCGGGTCCACGGCGGCAAGTTCCGGAATGTAGTTTGCCAACTCACCGGAGGTATCAGAAGCGACCGACTCGAGGGTCTCGGTCAGGTAAGTGGCAATAGGTGAATGCATAGTGTTCCGTATCTGCTGCTAATCGTGGTTGTTCTCGTCAAAAATTCTAGGATGCGCCCGCCCGCTGTTCCGTTTCAGCTGTTCCGTTTCAGTCGGGCTGAGGCGCTCATCGTTACAGGCTTCCGCGGCTACCAAACTAAAGAGCCAGCCAGCGAACCTGTCAAAGTGCGTGGGTGAGGAGCACCTTTTGCTCCCTAAAGAGTGTATCTTTTGCGTGTTGAAGCCACCAAATATAACGGTCACTACTCCCCCGCTATTTCAGGCTCTGGTACCTGTTCTGGTTTGCCGTTTTCTGCCGTAATTTACCGCGGCGGGCAGAACCTCCGGCGAAGCCCGGGCAAAACCTACGGGTGGCGAATCGAAGCCGGCTCACGACCACCCAACTCGGCAGTCTCCAGCTGGAACGTCGAATGCTCCACCGACACCTCAAAATGGGTCGCCACGCAGGAGCGGATACGGTCCAGAATTGCCACCGCAGACCCGTCATGGAAGCACGAATCGGCAACCACCACGTGCGCGGTCACCACCGGCAGACCGGTCGCCACCATCGAAGCGTGCACATCGTGCACCTCCACAACACCCTCAACGCGCAGCATGTGCTCACGCATCGCGTCCAAATCCAGACCGTCCGGGGTGAACTCCATGAGCACCGCAGTCGTCTGCCTCATCAGACGCATCGCACGCGGCACAATCAGCGCCGCAATGAACAGACCCGCCAGGGCGTCCGCCTGGTAGAAGCCGGTCAGCCAAATCACGATAGCCGCCACAATCACACCCAGCGAACCCAGGGCGTCATTGAGCACCTCCAGGAACGCGGCACGCATATTGAAGTTCGCGTTCCTCGCCGTAGCCAGCACCGCAATACCAATAGCGTTCGCCACCAGGCCGACCACACCAAAGATCAGCAGCTCGGTGCCGGGCACCTCCGGCGGGGCGAACAGGCGATGCACGCCCTCCACCGCCGTGTAGATACCCACCGCCAGCAGCAGCACCGACTGCCCGAGGGCGGCAAGCACCTCAATACGGCGGAAACCCCACGTGCGGCGGGACGTTGCCGGGCGCGTCATGAGCGAAGCCGCCGTAAGCGCCACCAGCAGGCCCGAGGCATCCGTAACAGCGTGCGCCGTATCAGTCAGCAACGCAAGACTTCCGGTGACCAACGAACCAATCGCCTGCGCCAACACAATAACGACCGCCAGACTGAACGCAATCAGCAGGCGCGGACGCATCGAGGCGGCGTCCTCCGGGCTCGGGGCATGCGAATGGTCGTGGTGATGCCCGTGATGCCCGCCGTGGCCGTGATGTGCGTGCGCTCCCATGAGTGACTCCTCAACTATGAACTGTGTTGTTGACTATCGAGAGTTATCGGCAGATAGCAAAATCGCCCGATTCACAAGAACCGGGCGACAAGCTCCTCAACCGAGGAAAACGTGGAGATAAGGGGACTCGAACCCCTGACCCCCTGCATGCCATGCAGGTGCGCTACCAGCTGCGCCATATCCCCATATTCTGTTAGTGACCTCAACGAGGCAACATGAATATATTACACACACCACGGACAGCGATGCAAACCAGCGCACCCAAAAATCCAAAAAGTTCCCGGCGGGTAAGCCAAAGGCTAAGCAAGAAGGGCGGACCCCGCGGCACCATACAGCGCCAGCAGAGCCCACCCCTCATCAGCTAAAAATCAAGCAGAAGCCTATGCCTCATCCTGAGCGGGAATGATGCGTGCAGCATCTTCCTCAGTCTCACCCTCAATGTCGAAGGGAGCCTCGTTCTCAACGCCCAGCTCAATACGCGGAGCCTCAGCCCACAGACGATCCAGAGCGTAGAACTCGCGGTCCTCCTCATGCTGAACGTGCACGACAATATCGCCGAAGTCCAGCAGAATCCAACGACCCGAGGAACGACCCTCACGGCGGACCGGCTTCAGGTCAGCCTGCTCACGCAGAGCGTCCTCAACCTCATCCGCAACGGCGTTCACGAGGCGCTCATTGTGGGCAGAAACCACCAGGAAGCCATCAATCAGACCCATCGCGTCGGATGCATCCACAGCGAACAGGTTCGTTCCCTGCTTCTCCTCCGCAGCGCGGGCGGCAATGCGCAGAGCCTCAATCGAGGACTGTGCAGCAGTCATATTTTCCTTCCTTGCCGGCAGAACACCCGCCGGCAGCACCCCGCAACAGGGGTGCATTGTTCACGGCCTACTTAGGGCCAAAAATCATAATCAGACCAACAACGACCAGGGCGAGCAGCAGCACAATCCACAGCCACGCCAGGGAGGCCTTCTGTGCAGGCTGCAGAACCTCTTCAGCCTTCTCAACAGCGCCCTTAGAAGCGGACTCCTTGGAAGCCTCAGCGGAAGGTACCGGAGCAGACTTGGACTTAGCAACCTTAGAATCAGCAACCTTGGACTCTGCATCCTTCGCGGCTTCCTCAGACTCCTCAGCTTCCTCGATGACCTCTTCAACCAGGGCAGCGGACTCCTCGGGATCCTGACGATCCACCATGCGCTGCAGCAGCTCCTCAACCTCATCCGGGCTCAGAGCAACAGTCGGGTCACCATCCACCGAATCCACGGTGTCACCGGCGGAGGCGCCATCCAGCACGCTCAGGTCAAGACCCTGCGCGTTCACTGCGCTCACGCGGGTGGGCAGTTCGTCAGCAGACTCTTCAACCTCAGCAACCTCAACGGTCTCTTCCTCAACGGAAGCGACCTCGGTCTGCTCAGCCTCAACGTCAGAGCTGTCCAGCTCCTCAACCTTCGGCTCATCGCGCACCAAGTACTGGTGCAGCTCGGGTTCCGGCTTCTCCTCCTTGACCACGGCAATGACCGGGATCGAAGAAGTCATCGGGTTATCCACCGCGGAGGGGCTGGTCGCATCCACACGGTTCTGCGCGATCTCTTCGGGGCGCAGAACACGCAGGCTACTGGTCAGAGGAGCAGGCTCGTGCAGCTTCTCCTCATCGTTCGCCTCAGTGTCAATCTTGCCCTGGGCAGCCAACGCCGCAAAACGACGCTGAACAGCCAGAACCTGCGGGTCAATAGCGTCCGCATGAATCACGGAGCCCATATTCGCAACAGGCTTCGCGGGCTCACCGCGGCGGGCTGCACGCAGGTACTCGGCAACTTCTTCACGGTAGCGGGCAAGACGGCGCGGCCCCATCACCTTAGTAGGCGGCGGCACCTCAATGCCGTCCTCGGTCACGTACGTCTCGTAGAGGTACGCTTCGTCCTCGCTATAGGGCTTCGAACCCGTAGCTTCACTCATGTGTTCCCTCATTATTCGTCGATTGGGGTGCCTGCCCAGACTCATCTTTCACGTGGGGCAAGCCGTCACGGTACGCCGTCAAGGCGTCCTTCTTGTACAGGCCGTACTTAGCAATGTACTGCACCACACCATCGGGCACCAGGTACCAGATGGGGGCGTCTGCAGCTGCGCGGCGACGAATATCGGTCGAAGAAATCGCCATCGCAGGAATCTTCAGGGTCGTAATATGACGACCCTCAGCCAGCGGCGGATCCAGATCATGATCGGGGCGGGTCACGCCCACAAAAGTCGCCAAATCCCACAGCTTATGGGCATTGCGCCAGGTCATAATCTGGCTAATCGCGTCCGCACCGGTAATGAAGAACAGGTCAGCATCCGGGCGCAGGGCGCGCAGCTCGTTAAGCGTATCAAAGGTGTAGGTGGCGCCGCCACGGTCAATATCAATACGGCTCACCGTAAAACGCGGGTTCGACGCAGTTGCAATCACCGTCATCAGGTAGCGATGCTCAGCGTCGCTCACGTGCCGCTCCCCCACCTTCTGCCAGGGCTGACCGGTCGGAACGAACACGACCTCGTCCAGGTCGAACACGGCGGCAACTTCACTAGCTGCCACCAGGTGTCCGTGGTGAATCGGGTCGAAGGTTCCACCCATCACACCCAGACGCACCCGACCGGGAGTGCGCGGGGGAATCGACTCGGTGCTCGGAGCACCAAAATCAAGGTGAACAGACTGGTCAGTCACAAATGCCGTCCTTGCTGGGGACAGAGACCGCACCACAGCAACTAAAGAGCCACCACAGGCGCGGATGCGGGCAGGTACACAGAAGGTACGCAACACCGAAAACGGTGCCCGCGTACATTCCCCTCTATGCTACCTGCTTGCGGTCAAAAAAACCGAAATGACGGGGGTGAGCTAAGCCGCCAGTGGAATACCCAGCCAGCACGCCCGACCACAGGTTCACCACAGGCTCACCCGCGTGTTCCGACGCGCACATCCGGCGCGAGAGGCAACCACAGAACCTACAAGAAAGCGCCGCACACAAGAAAGCGCCGCGCACCGGAGCCAAACCCCGGTACGCGGCACCATTCACTGTCTAGGCAACAGCTACGCTTCAGCTACTAGTCGTCGATGTTCGGCATGTCGATATTCTCGTCGACCTTGCCTTCCTTCAACTTCTTGCGGTACTCAACCGACTCGGTCCACACGCCTGCAACACGCTCGGACTCCAGCTCGGCACGAGCCTCCGCCTTCGCGTCCATACGCTCCTTGTACTCCACACGCTTCTGCGCACGAGTCGGGCGAATAATCTCTTCCAGACGAGCGTCCGTACCACGCGGGGAGGACAGCAACTCAGCGCCACCGACCATGGTCGGCTCCCAATCGAAGATCACCGAGTTGTCGTTCTCGCCAATCACCACGGCGTCACCGGCACGAGCACCAGCCTTGAACAGCTCATCCTCAACACCCAGGCGCGCCAGGCGGTCCGCCAGGTAGCCGACAGCCTCATCATTATTGAAGTCAGTCTGCTGGATCCAACGCTCAGGCTTCTCACCAATCACGCGGAACAGCGGCTCAAGGTTACGCTCCTCGCGGCGAATAACGAACTCTTGCTTCTTCTTACCGCGGAAGCCCTTCGGGCGAACCACAGGAGCCTCAACAACCACGCGCTCCGCTTCCTTCTCGGCAACGGCACGAGCCACGCGGTCCTCCTCCACAAGCTTTGCCATCGCAAAGATCAGGGACTTCAGACCCTCATGGGAAGCAGTCGAAATCTCGAAGACCTTGAAGCCCATCTCCTCAAACTCGGGGCGAACAAACTCAGCCAGCTCACGAGCCTCAGGAACGTCAATCTTATTGAGCACCACAATCTGCGGACGCTCATGCAGCGGCACGGTCACACCCGCAGTCGGGTCAACCTCATAGTTCTGCAGCTCGCCGCGGATCACCTCAAAGTCACTAATCGGGTCGCGGCCCGGCTCCAAAGTAGCGCAGTCAATCACATGCACCAGAGCCGAAGAACGCTCCACATGGCGCAGGAAGCGGTGGCCCAGACCGCGGCCCTCCGAAGCGCCCTCAATCAGACCGGGAACATCCGCGACGGTGTAGCGAACATCGCCCGCCTGCACCACACCCAGGTTCGGGATCAAAGTGGTGAACGGGTAATCAGCAATCTTCGGACGCGCCGCAGAAATCGCAGCAATCAACGAAGACTTACCCGCCGAGGGGTAACCCACCAGAGCCACATCCGCAATGGACTTGAGCTCCAGAACAATATCAGCCTCTTCACCGGGGGTGCCCAGCAGAGCAAAACCGGGAGCCTTACGCTTAGCCGAAGCCAACGCAGCGTTACCCAGACCGCCCATACCGCCACGGGCAGCAACATACTCGTCGCCCACACGCAGCAGGTCAGCCAAAACATTACCCTCGCGGTCCTTCACCACAGTACCCTGCGGCACGGTCAGAATCAGGTCCTCACCGTTAAAGCCGTGGTGCATATCGCCACGACCAATATCGCCATTCGGGGCGTGCTGGTGCGGGCTGTGGTGGTACTCCAGCAGGGTCGTGGTCTGGTTATCCACGCGCAGAATCACCGCGCCACCATTACCACCGTTACCGCCGTTAGGGCCGCCCAGGGGCTTAAACTTTTCACGTCGCACGGAGACGCAGCCGTTACCTCCGCGACCGCCAGATACATGCAAGACCACGCGGTCCACGAATTCTGCCACGGGTTCTCCTTATCTTGGAAAATCTTCACTTCGCCACCGCACGGCACACACCAATCATGCTGCGGATGCGGCGGCAGGCGCGACCGGGTTGGGGTGCGCCTCATCGTGGAGCCCAGCACGGGCGGGCGTCCACGGCATTCGAGGTCATAGCGAGAGGGGGTAGACTAACGCCTACCCCCTCTGCCCTAGCGGTGAGTATTACTCAGCTGCTGCCAGGATGTTAACGACCTTGCGGCCCTTGCGGGTACCGAATTCGACGGTGCCTGCTGCCAGAGCGAACAGGGTGTCGTCGCCACCGCGGCCAACGTTCAGGCCGGGGTGGAAGTGGGTGCCGCGCTGGCGAACGAGAATCTCGCCTGCGTTGACGGACTGGCCGCCGTAGCGCTTAACACCGAGGTACTGGGGGTTCGAGTCACGGCCGTTACGGGTGGAGCTTGCGCCCTTCTTGTGTGCCATTCTGTATTCCTACCTTAGGGTTGAATTCCGGTCGTTTCGATTACGCGTTGATAGCGGTAATCTTGACGGTGGTCAGCTCGGCGCGGAAGCCCTGACGCTTCTTGTAACCGGTCTTGTTCTTGTACTTCTGAATAACAATCTTCGGACCGCGCAGGTCCTCAACCTTCTCAGCAACAACCTTGGCGGAAGCCAGGGACTTTGCGTCAGCGGTGACCTTGTCACCGTCGACGAGCAGCAGCACGGGCAGCTCGATGGTGCTGCCGGGCTCGCCTGCAACACGGTCAAGGGTAACGAGGTCGCCTACGGAAACCTTCTCCTGGCGGCCGCCAGCGCGTACAATCGCGTATGCCACTATGGGACTCACTTTTCTCGACAACTTGCTTCTTGAATCTCACACGAATGAGCAGCCTGCGCTTTCATTGCTGTGCGCCCTCCCCCGCCAGTCGAATGACCGCGAACAAGGAGGAACGGCCCGTGCGTTCCGGCGGGATTGCCCGCCGAAGCCAACACGCGAGGCTCACCGGTGGTGTCTCTCTCCCGCACGTTCCAAACTCAGCCGAACACTCGACCGCGCTGAAGACGATGCGGGTGGGAGCGGTGTCTCCCGCTGGCCCTGCGTCGATAGGGCTTCACTGAGATAAACACCAGTCCTTAAGGATACGGCATGATCTACGCGCCGCGCAATAGATAATTTTGCGGAACGCACGAAGTCGGCACGTGATACTACTCAACCCCGGCAGATACACCGCAGATAAACCGGGCATAAAAACCCCGGCGGGGTGGATTACTCCACCCCGCCGGGGCGCAACATACACACCATCGGATTTCCGATGATCGGAAGCTAAAGACTAATCGTCCTTACCTTCACGCTTAATGTCGGCAGCAGCAACACCAATGCCGAACAAGACAGGGGCCGAAGCGTCATCAGACACCGGAGTCACATCCGCAACAGAAGCGGAAGCAACCACGGAACCCTCAGCACGCTCGGAAGCGTCCACGGTCACGACCTGAGCACCGGCACCGGCGCTCGAAGCCGCACGGCGAGTGCGACGCTTACGCGGGGTCGAACCGGGCACCTGAGCCGCAGGCTTCTGAGCCTCCTCAACCGGAGCCTCAACCGCTGCGGGAGCTGCGCCCACCACACCGGTCACCGCCGGAGCACCAATCACCCCGGTCACAACCGTGCGAGACTCAGACTTCTCAACCTTATCAGCCTTTGCGGGTGCCTGCTCGGATGCCACGCTCTGCTCAGCTGCCTTCTCGGCGCGCTTCTCATCAGCGGCACGACGAGCACGGCGGCGGGAGGCACGCGGAGTCTCGCGAACATCCTCAATGCGCAGGTCCTCACGCTCAACACGCTTGGACTCCTGAGCCTTCTGCACACCCGAGGTTGCCTCAGCGTTCTGCTGCTCACGGTCCTGGCGCTTGGACGAACGACGCTCCTCCGAACGATCCTCACGGCCCGAACGGAACGACTCACCCTCAGCGCGGGCAAGACGGCCAGCCTTCTGAGAAGCACGAGCCTTCGCCTCACCGGCGCGAATCGCCTCAAAACGATCCGAAGAGCGGCTAAAGCGCGGGTCGAGCTCCGGGTCAACGTGGTGCTCGTCCTCCAGCGCACCCGCGCCGGAATCCTCAACAGCGGCAATATCCGCATCGGTCAGCTCGCGGCGCTTACGGTTACGAGAAGACTTCTTCTCACCACGCTTGGACGAACGACGCTCCTCCGAACGTTCCTGATCAGAACGGCCCTCAGCGGAGTCCTGCGAGGAACCCTCAGCGGACTCCTCCTCCACGCGGTCGAACGCGCTCGCCAGCTGCTCCAGGGAGAAACCGCCCTGCTCACCAATCCAGTTGCCCTCGGTGACTTCAGCGACCTTGTCCTCACGCTGAGCAACCTCCGCGTGAGCCTGCTCGCTGGCGGCCTCGGCAATACCCTGAATCTCCTGCTCAAGCGAAAGCTCAGCGGTCTCCGCGCGGCGCGAACGCTTGCGGCGCTTACGCTTCTTGCGGGTCGAAGCAGTCTCCTCCGAAACGTCCTCGCTCTGAGCGGATGCGGCAGCCACCGCAGCCATAGCGTTACGGCGCTCAGCCTTCTTCGACTCCAGAGCATCCTGCTTCTGCTGGTCACGAGAATCCTCGC
Organism: Rothia sp. HMSC065C12; assembly: GCF_001812085.1. Classification (NCBI taxonomy): domain Bacteria; kingdom Bacillati; phylum Actinomycetota; class Actinomycetes; order Micrococcales; family Micrococcaceae; genus Rothia; species Rothia sp. HMSC065C12. The sequence continues at coordinate 303,096 of NZ_KV807673.1, read as the reverse complement.
GGGCAGCGGCACGGCTACGCTTACGGTCATTACGCTCATGGCGGTGGATGTAATCCGACGCGCCACCGCTACGACCGCTCAGCGGCTGATCGTGAACCACCAGGCCACGACCGGCACAATGCTCACAGGGCTCCGAGAAGACCTCAAGCAGACCGGTACCCAGGCGCTTACGGGTCATCTGAACCAGACCCAGCGAAGTCACCTCAGCCACCTGATGCTTGGTACGGTCACGGCCCAGGCACTCAATCAGGCGACGCAGAACCAGGTCACGGTTCGACTCAAGCACCATGTCAATGAAGTCAATGACGATAATGCCGCCGATATCGCGCAGACGCAGCTGACGGACAATCTCCTCAGCAGCTTCCAGGTTGTTCTTGGTGACAGTCTCTTCCAGGTTGCCGCCGCTACCGGTGAACTTACCGGTGTTCACGTCCACCACGGTCATGGCTTCGGTACGGTCAATCACCAGCGAACCACCCGAAGGCAGGTACACCTTACGGTCCAGTGCCTTCGCCAGCTGCTCGTTGATGCGGTAGTGGTCGAAGAGGTCGTCATCGCCGTCCCACTGCTGCAGGCGGGAAACCAGGTCCGGCGCCACGTACGTCACGTACGCCTCGATGGAATCCCACGCATTCTCGCCCTGAACGATCATCGCGGTGAAGTCCTCGTTGAAGACGTCACGCACGGTCTTAATCATCAGGTCGGGCTCCTGGTAGAGCATTTCGGGGGCCAATACCTTGCGGGAGTTAGCCTTCTCCTGAATCTCTTCCCACTGCGCACGCAGACGGTTAATGTCGTGGGTCAGCTCCTCCTCAGAAGCGCCCTCCGCCGCGGTACGAACAATCACGCCAGCACCCTCGGGCAGCTTGTCCTTCAGAATCTTCTTCAGACGCGCACGCTCGGTGTCGGGCAACTTACGGGAAATACCGGTCATCGAACCACCCGGCACGTACACCAGGAAGCGACCGGGCAGGGAAACCTGGCTGGTCAGGCGGGCACCCTTGTGACCAATCGGGTCCTTGGTGACCTGCACCAGAACCGAATCGCCGGGCTTCAGGGCGTTCTCAATCTTGCGGGGCGCACCGTCCAGACCGGTGACATCCCAGTTGACCTCGCCCGCGTACAGCACAGCGTTGCGGCCGCGTCCAATGTCAACGAACGCAGCTTCCATGGAGGGCAGGACGTTCTGCACCTTACCCAGGTACACGTTGCCAATCAGGGAATCCTGCTGGGTCTTGGATACGAAGTGCTCAGCCAGCACGCCGTCCTCAAGCACACCAATCTGGATGCGGCCGTCCTTCTGACGAACCAGCATCTGACGGTCCACGGACTCGCGGCGAGCCAAGAACTCAGCCTCGGTCACGATGTGGCGGCGGCGGCCCAGGGAGCGGGACTCGCGGCGGCGCACACGCTTCGCCTCCAGGCGGGTAGAACCGCGCACACCGGTCACAGTGTTGGATGCGTGAGAGTCAGCCAGGCGCGGCGCACGCACCTTGGTGACGGTCTCAACCTCATCATCGACGCCGCCCTCAATCTCAATATCTTCGGTACCGCGGCGACGGCGACGGCGACGGTGGCTCGTCACCTCAGCCTCAGCGGCAGCCTCCTCACGGCGGCGCTCCATGCGCTCCTTACGCTTCTGCTCCTCGGCAGCGGCGCGGCGTGCTTCACGCTCCAGCTTGGCGGCAACAGCGAGCTCGCTCAGCTCCTCCGGCTCGGGTGCCATGAACAGCGGCATCGCACCCATGGGGGTACGCGAGCGCAGTTCCTGCAGCTTTTCGCGCTGCAGGTCGCTAATGGTCTTTACCGGCTCGGGAGCTACTTCAGGCTCCTCAGCTGCGGACTCCTCAGCAGACTCTTCTGCTGCGGGTGCCTCGGGTGCAGCTTCTTCGGTTGCGGATTCTTCAGCAACCGTAGCAGCCTCGGCGGGCTGCTCTTCAGCGGCAGCCTCGGTCTTCTCAGCTTCCTCAGCCTTTGCGGGGGTTACGACCTCAACCTTGGCGGTCTCTTCCTTCACCTCAACGGCAGACTCGGCAGCGGGCTCAGCCGCCTTCTTCTCAGCAACCGGCTCAGCAGACTCGGCGGCGGGGGCAACAATTTCCTCCACCTTTGCGGTCTTCTCGACGGTCTCGACCTTAGCGGTCTTCTCCTCAACAGCAGGCTCAGCCGCCTTCTTCTCAGCAGCCTCAAACAGGCTATCCAGAGTAGAAGCAACCTCGGTCTCAGACGCAGCGGGAGCGGCAACCTTCGGTGCCGGCGCGTGCTTAGCCTTAGCGTTACGCAGGTTGGTCAGGCCAGCAGCAATCGCCTCATCCAGGGGAACCTCAGGAGCCTTCTCCTTCTTCGGGCGACCCGGACGGCGGCGCTCAGTACCCTGCTGGGCGTCAGAGCTCTCACGAACATTCTTACGCAGAGTTTCACGGGTCTCTGCAGAGGCGTTCTTCTCCTCCGCGAGGGCGTTCAGCGCCTCAAAAACCCCAAGTTCGACGTTCTTCTCGTCAGACATTAATCTTCTTTCGTTACACCCTGCTCCGCACCGCAAGGATTTTAACAGCGCGCATACAGCGCAAAGCCTAGTTGCTGTCACCGCGGCTCAAACCTCACCCTACGGCGCGCGTTCATCGGCGCTACCGGGCACTATCTCGTTCAGTGCTTCTGCCGTAGGGGGCGAGCGGGCGGAACGCAGAGCGCGCCGCGACGGTCACAGCCACCTCGCTCTCGAGCACGGCACGCTCACACCCTTCCTGGGTGCCCTGCCGGTCTTCGGGTTTCTTCGCCGAGGCGGGCGGCCCGCGCGGTGCGACAGTTATGCTCCGCGGCTTATAGCCGGCGCTCTTCGGGTACTCTCCCTCGATGCGTTGGTGGGGATCTTTATGCGCGTGCGGGGCGCACAAGACACCGTGTTCCATTATACCCGGTAGAGGGTACCTCTAAGCCACCCCGCCCATCCTATCTGGGCTTCACCTCCCGGCAGGATGCACGGGCACATTGCCGCGGGCACTCTGCGGCGGACGCATTGCGGGTACAGCAAAGCCGGGCGTGCCACTACGCACCACCCGGCTTCAAAAACTTTCAGAGGAGGGGCTAGTCCAGACCCAGCTCCGCATCGCGCGCCTCACGAGCCTGCTGAGCAAGCTTCGGGTCGGTCGGCAGGTACTCCGGACCGGAACCGGTCGCAAACGGAACACCCAGAATGAAAACAAACGGAGAAACCACCAGCAGAATCACCCACAGCAACGAGAAGTGACCGGCGGTCAGCAACAGCAGGGCAGTCAGAAAAATAACGGCAGCAGCGCCCATTGCGGCAATTCCGGCAGTCTTCACGGTTCTCCTCGAAGGGGTATCAAGAATCTAGTGTCCAGCAGAACGGCAGGCAGTCAACGCCGCAGGTAAAACCCGCAGACGGCTCCAGCTGACGCCGCTCAAGAATATACCTGACCATTATACGCATCCGCGTTGCCTCCCCGCTGACCGCCACCGGCAAGGTTGCCGGCGCCTCCCCCGCTACCCGGCGCCCCAGCCCGGCATATTCTGCGCAGCCTCACCCACCCGCAGACGCAACAACGCCCCGGCACCAACAGGTACCGGGGCGTTGAATGTTCGGGGCATCAGCCCTCAACTACTTAGCGCATCATATTCACAATGACCTCAAAGAAGCGGATCACAATAATGCCGAAAATCAGGATCAACCACAGGCTAATCGCAAACCACGACCAGCCGCGAGCACTCTCACGCATCGACTGCGATGCCGGAATAACACCCGCCGAAATATTGCGGACCGTGGTCTTCACAAAAAGCGTGATGGTCATAACCCACACGATCATGCAGAACAGGCACAGGGCGTTAATCTGGAACGTCGTCTGGTACCACAGCCACATAATGAATGCGGTCGCCGCCGCCAAACCAATGTCCATGCACACCCAGAACCACTTCTTGAAGCGTGCACCCGCCATGATCGCGGCACCGATAGTCACCACAATCGAGAAGCCCACCAGACCAATGAACGGGTTCGGGAAGCCGAAAGCTTCCGCCTGCGGGGTGCGCATCACCGTGCCGCAGCTGAGCAGGGCGTTGATATCGCAGACCGTGGAGTGGCCGGCATCAATGTAAATCTGCAGGCGCTCATACACCAGAATCGCTGAAGAAATGAGTGCGATCAGGCCGGCGCCAACCAGCCAGAATCCGAGCTGTCGGTCTGAGTAGCCGCCTGGGGTTCCCGCGTGCCCGTGCTGCGCTTCTTTTTCAGCGTGGGTAGGCTCGGTAGTACTCGATGCGGCGGTACTCATACGACTCCTTTAGATAGTGTTTTACGGTGGTACTGTCCCAGCAGCACCGTCTTAAGCTCTGTAGTGTTGAGGGGTGCATGCAACCGTCAACGCGGCAGACGCCGGGGACAGCTGAGGAGGTGCCGGTTAGGTCCCTCAAGGGTGCGCCTCACCTCGTGCAGTAGCGGGTACGTATCGGCGCGGCATAGCCAGCACCCCGGAAGCGGTACCCCATTTATCCTAGCCTCTCACACCACCAAATGGCACACCATCAGCCTATATGTTCCGTTTTATGACGTGCTATTTTACGCAGATGGGTGCGTTTTCAGGACGGTTTCAGGAATCATTCCGGGCACTTTCGGGGCGTCTTGAGCACGCGAAAACCCCCGGGAGGCGCCCGCAATTCAGCGGCGGGCGGAACCTTCCGAGGGTTTCAACGGGATATTTCTAGGGCTTTATCCGGGGCATCACTTAGGGCGGTATTACCTAGGGCAGCGGGTGGGTGTACGACTCATCAAAGAACAGCTGCTCCAGCTCCACCGCGCGGCTAAAGAACTCGCGGGCGCGCTGCGCATCCGACGGGCCCACACGGTCCAGTTCGCGGCGCAGGAAATCAACCAGCTCACGGAACTCCGGGTAGTCGTGCAGGGTAATCCACTCGTGGTGCACAAAAGAGTCGGGGCGCTTGGCGGGAGCCTTCGACGCCCAATCCAGGTACAGGCCCTCGCAAACCACCAGCACCGACAGAATCGCCGCGTAGCTACCGCTTGCCGCCGCGTCGAGGAAGAGACGCTTGAAGCCGGTAGTCGCCTCCGTATCGGGCATGGAGTCACGCTGATGCTCAGTCACGCCCAGAGTCTCAAAACAACGCAGGAAGTAGGTATTCTCGTCCCCCGCGATTTCGCCCGCAAACTTGGAGAGGCGCAGACGACCCGCGAGAGTATCGGCGTTAGCAATCGCGCCACCAATCAGGGCGAGGAAGGTATCGAGGAAACGGTAGTCCTGCACCAGGTACCCCGCCATGACCTGCGGGGCAATCGAGCCGTCAAAAAGCTCAGCAACAAAACGGTGATTCGTGGCGGCAAGCCAGGTGGCGAGGTTCTCCTGACGCAGCGTCTCCGTGAACGAATCGGTGCCGATCAAATCGGTGAAGGGTGCGGGCATGATGGGTGCCTTTCACTATGTGGCATACCGTCGCTGGTATGCGTATGTGTGCGGGTGTGTTGGTGCAGCCTCAGGCGTTGGGGCCGGCGCCTCAGCGAATATAGCACCGTGACGCCAAGGCGCGCCCGGTTTTGCGCCCCGGTGCCCACAAATTTTCGTTCTTTTCGATTTTTTGGATGGGTGAGAGCGGATGATGCCGGTCAAACTCGCACGATTGGGGTTAGATGAGAGCCCATGGGAACACGTGAGAAATCATGCGTTCGAGTGGGAGCACGAGGGCAGAGGCGCGAAAAAACGGGGTGCCACTCCCCCAGCCAGTACAACCAACCGGAGGGCGGCACCCCGCCTCATCTCTGCAACCTCAACGGGTCGCCTTAGTGATCCGCATCGTCCTCGGAATCATCATCACCGAAGAAATCATCGGTGTACGAATCGCCCAGCGGCAGACCCAGCGAATCCTCCAGCGAAGAACCCGCCGCAGACTCGCCACCCAGCTCAGCCATGATGCCGTCCAGCAGCTCATCCGGCTCAGCAGAGGCAGCCGCAGCCGCCGCGGCAGCCAGAGTCGAAGCCGACGCCGCACCCGCAGAACCCGCATAGGCACCCTCGGCGCCCAGCTCATCCGGCAGCTCTTCAGCCTCAGCGCCGGGGGTCTTCGCCTCCTCATGCGCCGCCAGCAGGGTACGCGCCTCACCAATGACCGTAATCGAACCGGTAATCAGCACGCCCGCCGACTCCTGCTCAAAGAGGGCGTTCTCCATGGCGGTGGCAATCGCCTCGTCCAGGTGCTCAAACACCTCGATCGAGTCTTCATCCAGACCCGCATCCAGCGCCAGCTCGTGCAGACGCTCCGGCGCAATCGCACGCGGCGAATCCGACGCCGCCAGGTACAGGCGGAAGGTACCGTCAGAAGCGTCAACGTACTCTTCGCGCATGGTCTCAAACATGCCCAGAGCATCCTTCTCACCCAAAATACCGACCACGGAATGCAGGTGCGACAGCTTGAACGCCTCGGTCAGCGCAGCCGCGGACGCACGCACGCCGTGCGGGTTGTGGCCCGCATCCAGGATGGTCAGCGGCTCGGTGCGCACAACCTCCAGACGGCCCGGCGAGCGCACCGTCTCAAACGCGGTACGCACCACGTCCTCGGGCAGCTGACGCTGACCGCCGAAGAACGCCTCCACGGCGGCGAGAGCCACCACGGCGTTCTGCGCCTGATGCGCACCGTGCAGGGACAGCGGCACATCCGGGTACTCGCCCGCCAGGCCGCGCAGGGTCAGCAGCTGACCGCCGACCGCAAGCTCACGGGAGACAACGCCGAACTCCACGCCCTCAAAGGCGAAGGATGCTTCCTTCTCGCGGGCGGAAGCGAGCAACACGTTCGCCGCTTCCGGGTCCTGTGCCGCAGAAATCAGGAAGCCGCCGGGCTTGATGATGCCGGACTTTTCGGTCGCGATCTCAGCGAGGGTTTCGCCCAGCATGTCGGTGTGGTCCAGACCAATCGGGGTGACCACGGAAACCACGCCGTCGGCAACGTTCGTGGAATCCCAGGTGCCGCCGATACCGACCTCGAGCACCACCACGTCCACCGGCTCATCCGCGAAAATCGCGAAGGCGAGCACGGTAACGGACTCGAAGAAGGTCAGGGCGGGCTCGCCGCGGGAGGTCATCTCCGCGTCCACAATCTGCAGGTAGGGGGCGATTTCCTCCCAAATACGCACAAAGGTGGCATCCGGTACGGGCGCGCCGTTAATGCAGATACGCTCGGTGACGCTTTCGAGGTGCGGGCTGGTAAAGCGGCCCACGCGCAGGTCGTGGCCGAGCAGCAGCGCCTCAATCATGCGGGCGGTGCTGGTCTTACCGTTCGTGCCGGTGATGTGGATGACCGGGGCGGCGCGGTGCACGTCGCCGAGGATTTCGACGGCGCGGGCTACCGCGTCCAGGCGCGGTGCCATCTTGTTTTCGGGTGCTCGCGCCAGCAGTTCACCGTAGACCCGCTCCACGCCCTCGGGGTCGGGAATTGCGGGGTAATTCTTCTCGCTCATTGTTCTCCTCACTGGGATAGCCGGCCGGTGCCGGCAGGGGCCCACCGTGCGGCGGGATAACCGTGCGGCGGGATAGACGACGGGCCGCCCCGCCCAATCAAGGGGGCGGGACGGCCGTACGGTTCAGGCGTTTTATGCCTTGGCTACGCTAATGCTCAGCTCGGCTGCTTCGCTCAGCTGCAGGGACACGGCGAGGGTTTCGCCGGTCACCAGTGCTTCGTTGGTGCGCAGAGCTGCCAGAGTTTCCTCCGGTGCCGCGATGCTCAGGTTGATGCGGTCCGCAACATTCAGGTCGGCGTCCTTACGAGCCTGCTGAATAGCGCGGATGGTATCGCGGGCGATACCCTCGGCAACCAGCTCGTCGGTCAGCTCAATGTTGAGGACCAGGAAGCCGCCGGGCAGAACCGCAGCCGCAGTGTGCTCAGCACCCTCAGCATCAGCGGCAACCACGGTTGCCAGCTCGTATTCGCCCTCTTCCAGAGCCAGGCCGCCGTCCAGAGCTGCCACGCCGACCAGGACGGTACCGTCCTCGGTCACGGTCCAGTCACCGGACTTGGATGCCTTAATGGCAACCTGCACCTGCTTGCCCAGGCGCGGACCTGCCGCACGTGCGTTGACCTTCAGCTGCTGGGAGATGCCGTAGTCGGCGGGGTCGACGGTGTCGGCGCTGACCAGCTCCACCTGGCGCAGGTTCAGCTCGTCCTCGACGATGTTCGCGAAGTACTCCGCGCCCTTCTCACCGAAAGCGGTACCCAGGGCAGCGAACTGCTCGGGTGCAATAGCCACGGTCATCTTCTGCAGCGGCTGGCGCACGCGGATCTTTTTTTCCTTGCGCAGTGCCGAACCGGCGGAGCAGACCTCACGCACGGTCTGCATGAGAGCCAGCAGGTCAGACTCATCAGCGAAAGCGGATGCCTCGGGCCAGTCAGCCAGGTGCACGGAGCGTTCACCGGTGAGGCCGCGGTAGATTTCCTCGCTGCTGAGCGGCAGCAGGGACGCGGCGACCTTCGACACGGTCACCAGTGCGGTGTAGAGGGTGTCGAATGCGTCGGTGTCTTCGTTGAAGAAGCGCTCGCGGGAGCGGCGCACGTACCAGTTGGTCAGTGCGTCGGCGTACTGGCGCAGGGATTCGCAGGCGTTCCAGATGTCGTAGGAGTCCATCGCTGCGGTGACCTGCTCGATGAGTTCGCGGGTCTTGCCGAGGATGAAGCGATCCATCACGTGCTGCGAGTCGTACTTGAGCTTTGCGCTGTAGCCTTCGCCGTTGTTGGCGGCGTTAGCGTACAGGGCGAAGAAGTGGTAGACGTTCCACAGCGGCAGCATGACCTGGCGAACACCCTCGCGGATGCCCTGTTCGGTCACGATCAGGTTGCCGCCGCGCAGGATCGGGGAGGACATCAGGAACCAGCGCATTGCGTCGGAGCCGTCGCGGTCGAGGACCTCGGAGACGTCCGGGTAGTTACGCAGGGACTTGGACATCTTCTGACCGTCCGAGCCGAGCACAATACCGTGGCTGATGACGTTCTTGAACGCGGGGCGGTCGAAGAGCGCGGTCGCCAGCACGTGCAGCACGTAGAACCAGCCGCGGGTCTGACCGATGTACTCGACGATGAAGTCTGCCGGGTAGTGGTTCTCGAACCATTCCTGGTTCTCGAAGGGGTAGTGCACCTGTGCGTAGGGCATGGAGCCGGAGTCGAACCAGACGTCGAGCACGTCTTCCACGCGGCGCATGGTGGACTTGCCGGTCGGGTCGTCCGGGTTCGGGCGGGTCAGCTCGTCAATGTACGGGCGGTGCAGGTCGGGTTCGCCGTCCTTGTTCAGGGGCAGACGGCCGAAGTCTGCCTTGAGCTCTTCGAGGGAGCCGTACACGTCCATGCGCGGGTAGTTCGGGTCGTCCGAAACCCACACGGGGATCGGGGATCCCCAGAAGCGGTTACGGGAGATGGACCAGTCGCGTGCGTTCTCAACCCATTTGCCGAACTGGCCGTACTTCACGTTTTCCGGGATCCAGTTAATCTGCTTGTTCAGCTCGTACATGCGGTCCTTGAAGTCGGTGACCTTCACGTACCAGGAGGTGATTGCACGGTAGATGAGCGGGGTGCGGCAGCGCCAGCAGTGCGGGTAGGAGTGCACGTAGGACTTCTCGCGGATCAGCACATCGTCTGCCTTGAGAGCGTTGATGATGGTGCGGTTCGCGTCGAATGCCTGCACGCCTGCAATCTCAGCCAGGGCGGTGGAGCCGGAGGCGGTAGGCTCGGCGAAGAGGTTCAGGAACTTTGCGCCTTCGTCGAGGGAGAGGATCACGGGGATGCCGTAGCCTTCACAGACCTTCTGGTCGTCTTCACCGTAGGCGGGTGCCTGGTGGACGATGCCGGTACCGTCACCGGTGGTGACGTAGTCGGCGACGAGGATCTGCCAGGAGGTTTCGGTGCCCCACTTTTCGGCGTCTGCGAAGTAGTCCCAGAGCGGGGTGTAGCGCACGTGCTCGAGCTGGGAGCCGGTGTAGCGTGCGGTGACGGCTGCGTCTGCGTCCTTTTCGGGCTGGTCGCCTTCGTAGCCGAGGTCCTTGGCGTAGGAGCCGAGCAGGTCGGAGGCGATTAGGAAGGAGCGGCCCTCGAACTTGCCTGCGCCGGGTACGACGGAGTATTCAATCTCGGGTCCGACGGCGAGCGCCTGGTTGGTGGGCAGGGTCCAGGGGGTGGTGGTCCATGCGAGTGCTTCGACGCCGTCGAGTTCTGCGGCGACCTTCTCGTCAGCACCGAGGGCGGTGTCTGCGGTGAGGCGGAATGCGACGGTGACGGTCTGGTCCTGGCGGTCCTTGTACACGTCGTCGTCCATGCGCAGCTCGTGGTTGGAGAGGGGGGTCTCGTCCTTCCAGCAGTAGGGCAGCACGCGGAAGCCCTGGTAGGTCAGGCCCTTGTCGTAGAGGCGCTTGAACGCCCAGATGACGGACTCCATGTACTCGACGTTCAGGGTCTTGTAGTCGTTTTCGAAGTCGACCCAGCGTGCCTGGCGGGTGACGTACTTTTCCCACTCGTTGGTGTACTTGAGCACGGATGCGCGGGCAGCGTCGTTGAAGTTGTCGATGCCCATTTCGAGGATTTCGCGCTTGTCGGTCATGCCGAGCTGCTTCATTGCCTCGAGTTCTGCGGGCAGGCCGTGGGTGTCCCAGCCGAAGCGGCGTTCTACCTTGTGGCCGCGCTGGGTCTGGTAGCGTGCGACGAGGTCCTTGGCGTAGCCGGTGAGCAGGTGGCCGTAGTGGGGCAGGCCGTTAGCGAAGGGAGGGCCGTCGTAGAAGACGAATTCGTTTTCTCCGTTTTCGCCTGCGGGGCGGTTCTCGACGGATGCGGAGAAGGTGTTGTCCTTCTTCCAGTAGTCGAGGACTGCCTCTTCGAGTGCGGGGAACTTGGGCGATGCGGTGACGCCGCTTCCTGCGGCTTCGAAGGCGCTCGCCTTGGGGTAAACATGGGACATGTGTTTGTGCGCCCTTATCTGTTGTTCTCAACGCTGAGAGGTTGGGGCGACAGGGTACGTAGCACTCGTCGTCCGCACCGTTTCAGCGGGTGAGGATTGACATGACGGGTGCAAGGACGCCTAGGCATCGCTGACTTGCCCGGGTTGTGCCGGGGGTCGGGATGCGGCGCGGTACCACCTTGCTTACTGATTTAACAGCTCAACGCACCGAACCCTCCCGGGGCTAGCGGGGTGTCGCGTGTCCGCGATACCTAGCCACCGGAAGAGCGGCGCGTTGGGCGGGTATCAGTCGCTTATTACAGCTATATCGGGCTTAACCGTCCGGTTCTACTGGGACTACATCTCTTCCGCTAAGACACCCTCGCCGCAGCGATTGGCGGGTGCCCGCAGGTGCGGTCCGTTCTTCCGAATTGCTCGCCGGTGATGGCCGGGTCGTTGCAAACACTAATAGTTTATGTGGCTTTTGTGCCTGTATGCAACCCCGCGGGGTGTGGGTTTGAACAGTACTATTCAGATGCGCCGATGCCGGGGACACAAAACAGAATGGTTCTTCGTTCGGCGATATTTAGAGCGAGTAGGGGGCTTAAGGGGTCTTGCCTCACCCCACGCTCGGGCGTGTTTAAGGATGTATGTTTTTGCATTCCCCCGGTGTTGCTTTAAGTGGGTTTCGATTTTTTCGTGGGAGCCCATGGGATTGCAGTCAGTGCAACCACAAGATATGGGGTGAACACCGATGTAATTCCACTAGATATTCACCCCTGCACGTTTTCATCTCTTCAACACCCCGTGTGGGAACCGGTTTTTCTGAATGATTCAGCAATGCATAGCGGGTGAATAGAGTGCATATTTGGGAATTGTTGAGCGGGTTTCCCCTTATTGAATCGGGTATTTCTTCTGGGCTTTTGAAGACTTTCTTACGACCAGAAGGTTGAGCCAACCACCCTCCTCTCCCCCACCCTTGGAAACACTGAGGCGCAGCTCTTTCATTTTCCAAGTCATAAATATGATTGAAATCACTTAGCTCAACATGCACGCAACCCTCTCACGGAACAGTTGCCTCCATCAAACAGCTCCTCACTAACAGGGTGTAGCCGCAATACTTTACAGTGATTGATATCTTGAGTGATCCATAGACTCACAGAGATTACTAAGGTGTATTTTCGTACATTTTGAGTTCAAAATAGTCTAAAATGAATCGTGCAACACATCAATGATGATTCGATAGTATTACCTACCCTCTCACCGGGGTGTGAACATAGCAGTCTCAACGATGAGTTCACCGCGTATCCGTTCGCTCCACCAGCAGCATGTACGCGCCCGAGGTCACTTCCGGATTTGGGCTGAAACCGCGGCATTTGCCCGAAGTTTTATCCCCTTTCACGGCCTCACCCAACACGCCATACAACCACGCGCCCGCCGCCGGGTGCCCCGAGCCCGCCTCGGCATAATTCAAGGAGTTCACCGATGCTCTCACCCTCTTCGAGCACCCGTTCCGCCGCTTCCCGTCTAATGAACCGCCGCGCCCTACTGCTCGGTGGCGCGGTTTCCCTCATGGCCGGTTGCGCCTCCGATATTCGCCCGTTGAGCGAAGAAGCAAAAGCGAAGGTCGGCTCCCCCACCCCTTCCGCGAGCGCGACCGCTTCTGCGTCTAGTTCGCCGTCTGCTTCACAGTCTGCTTCGGCGACCGCATCAGCAAGCGCTAAGAGCAGCTCGTCCAGCGCGGCACGCGTACCCGTATCTGAGGATGCACTCGTTGAGGGTTGGGAAAAGTACCCCGGCCCTCTGAAACTGACCGGCGAATACATGGGCGAGTACCAGTCCGCAACGGATTCTTCCCCTGCGAAGAACGTACCTAAGCCCCTCAAGACCGTTCCGCACCGTGAAGAACCGACCTTCCAGGGCGCCTACGAGACGTTGCGTGCCTACTACAGTGCTCAGATCACTGCACTCAAGGATGGCCACTATGCAGATCAGGCGATTGAGCTGACCTACCCGGCAGACAAGAGCGCCATCGACGAGGTTAAAGCAGTCAAGGAACTGTATGAGCAGAACGGCTGGTACATGGACTTCACGTGCAGCATTTCCATGCGGAATACGGAGCCTCGAACCGCTCTGAAGAACGGTGACGGCTACGTAGAAATCATGATGGACGCCAAGTATTCTGCCACCGCCATCCATCAGCCGGACGGCACCGAACGCAAGATACCGGCGATTACTCAGGTGGCTATTCCGCACGTGATGCTCTACACCGAGGGTAAGTGGTGGCGAATCGGCAACGATTATCTGAACGAGCGTCTGAATGGCGGCAAGGGCTCTTCCGACTCTTCTGGCTCCGGAGGTTCCAGTTCTGCCGGTTCTAGCGGTTCTTCGTCCTCGGGTCGCGGCTCCACTAAGGTCTAAATCCGCAGGGGTCTAATACCCTAGTCGAGAGCAGCCCGTCTCATCAATTCCATATGCACTAGCCCAAAGTCGAGGAGGCGCACCCCCCTGCACCTCACCGACTTTGGGTTATTGTGCCTTAAAGACAATGTCCAGGGTTTTTTGACGAAGTTTTAAAACCAGTCTTCTATAGTAAGAAGTGGATACTTCGTATCGCCGCAGTTCACGCTCCGGCACACCTGTATCCCGGTACCCCCCCCTGTACCGCGCACCATACAAAAACGATGAGGCGGATCCTTTCGTACGCATCACAGCGTTGTGAAGCGAGCTACCTCGATCAACCACTTTCAGGAGATACCATGTCCTTCCGGCCGAGTGCACACACCAGCTTCTCTGCTAACGACCGAAACGGATTGACCCGCCGCACCGTTCTTTTTGGCGGTCTGACCGCCGGTGCTTTGACTCTAGCAGGATGCGCCTTCAACAAGGATATTCGCCCCACCGGTAGCGGCGACACTTTCTCCGGCTCCCCGAGCGCCTCCGCCTCCCCCTCTGCGTCGGCTTCGCCTTCTGAGTCTGTCTCGGCTTCGGCATCCGCTTCGTCTTCGTCCTCGTCAAGCCGTAGTAGCGCGAAGATTATTCCGTCCGACGAGTTCTTGAAGGACTATAAGAAGTACATTGGCGACGTCAAGTACGAGTACAAGCCCGCCATTGCGCACTATGTTGAGCCGACCGACACCTCCCCCGCGAAGAACGTTCCGATCCCGGTCATTGATACGGTGGCTCAGCGTACCGTCAGTCTCGAGGGCGCCTACAAGACTCTGGCTGCTTACCAGAGCGCGTACATTGCCGCGATGTACAACGGCGACCTGCAGTACCTCAAGGGTCTGGTCCACGGCGCTGACAGCGGTCTGGTCAACAATCTGAAGGCTATTGCTAAGCTCTACGCTGCGGGTGGTTGGACTAAGGACTACGAGAGTAAGCTGAGCATCCGTGACGATCTCGATGCGAAGGCTCTTGCCTCTTCCGATTTGGCTGTTGTGGCGTTCCCCTGCCGGGATGTTGTCAAGGAGTACACCATCTACCAGAAGGGCACGGGTGAGCCTCAGAAGGCAAGCACCCTGGATGTCGTGATTTACGTGGTGTACGCCGAGGGCAAGTGGCGCGTGACCAGCCGCGAGTACTTTGTGTCGGAGTACAGCGACCGATTCCGCAAGGTCTTTGAGGGCCCCTCCTCATCGGCTTCGGCAAGCAAGTCCAGCGGTGGCGGCTCCGGCAGCTCCGGTGGCTCTAGCTCCGGTAGCAGTAGCGATTTCAAGGTCTAGGCTCTGAGATTCTAAGCTCCAAGATTAGGATTTGAGCGCAGCGCCCCTGATGAAAGCGGGGCGGGTATCAACTGATACCCGCCCCGCTTTCGTATGTTTTTGTGCCGCGGCGTTCCGGCGCAGCAATATAACCCGGCACAGCAACAGCCCCGCTCCTCGGCAACTAGGAAAACCAAGGATGCGGGGCTGTGCAATACTATCTAGCGCACCGCCTCTAGGAGGTGGAACGCTCACGCAGACGCTCGTGAACCTCGCTCACAAAGCGGTTCTGATCATCGCGAGCATAATGCACGACCTCACCGATGACGGTAATAGCCGGCGCCCTAACCGATGCGCAATCTGCCTGAGCGTTCTCAAGGGTCGTGACAGTCACGCGCTCCTTCTCAGAGAAACCGTTCTCAATGGTTGCCAGCGGCGTGTCAGCCTCAATCCCACGAGAGAGCAGAGACGCCACCGTATCGGGCAGGGTACGAACGCCCATCAGCAGCACCACGGTGCCCTGGGCGCGCAGGGTCGCCTCAACCGCCGACACTTCGGTCTCCGACAGGCCGGAGTGACCAGAAATGACGGTGAAAATCGAGGATACCTTACGCAGGGTCACCGGAATCGCCGCACGCGCAGGGACCGCGATGGCGCTGGTAATGCCGGGGATAACCTCAGCCTCCAGGCCTGCGGCGATGCACGCATCCAGCTCTTCAGCACCGCGACCGTACACGTACGGGTCGCCACCCTTCAAACGCACCACGGTCTTACCCGAAAGCGCGTAATCAATCATGAGCTGCTGAATGCGGGACTGCGGAACAGCGTGCTTACCGGGAACCTTGCCCACATCAACAATGAGGGCGTTCGGCGCGTACTCACCGTACTCCTGCGGGGCGAGGTGATCCAGAAGAACCACGTCCGCCTCACTCAGGGCACGTGCCGCACGCAGGGTCAGCAGGTCAGCGGCACCGGGGCCGCCACCCACAATGTAGACCTTGCCGGGGTTCTCAGCAGGCTCGCCGGGCAGAAGGATGCCGCGTTCCGTCACGCTATCGTCCAGGGTGTGCCCGGGCGCCCCGCCCGCGAGGATTTCGTCAATAGTGGCGAACTCGCGGGGCGGGAACGGAGGAATCTTCGGGCACATACTACGCTGCCGGGACCGGGTTGAGGTCACTGGGCTTGCCCACGGGAATCTTGGCACCGGTCAGCAGGACGGTGTTGGACTCGCCAGCTTCTGCCGCCGCAATTTCCTCGGGGGTTGCGGGGCGAATCTGCTCGCGCTCCAGCACGTACAGGTGCGAACCCTCGTCGCTGCCGTTGGGCTCGTTGATGAAGGCACGGAAGCGGCGCAGGCGGCGCTCGTCGCGCAGGGTTGCCGCCCACTCGTCCTCGTAGGAGTCAACGTGACGCTGCATGTCGCGCTCCAGGTCCTCGCACACGCCCAGGGAGTCCTCAATGAGGACGGACTGCAGGTGTGCCAGACCGTCGCCGTGCTCCTCATCCAGATCCTCGAGCCAGCGAGCGGTACGCTGCAGCTTGTCTGCGGTACGGATGTAGTACATCAGGTAGCGGTCAATGTAGCGGATGATGTCCTCGCTGGAGGCGTCCTTGACGAAGAGGCGACCGTGAGCGGGGTTCGCACCACCGTTACCACCCAAGTACAGGTTCCAGCCGTTGGTGGTTGCAATCAGACCAACGTCCTTGCCCTGTGCCTCAGCACATTCACGGTTACAACCGGAAACACCGAACTTGAACTTGTGCGGGGAACGCAGACCGCGGTAACGGTTCTCGAGCTTGACTGCCATACCGGTCGAGTCCTGAACACCGAAGCGGCACCAGGTCGAACCCATGCAGGACTTCACGTTACGCAGGGACTTACCGTATGCCTGACCGGATTCGAAGCCAGCATCCACCAGACGCTCCCAAATGTAGGGCAGCTGCTCCAGGCGAGCACCGAACATACCGATACGCTGTGCACCGGTGATCTTCACGTACAGACCGAACTCTTCAGCGACCTCTGCGATGACACCCAGCTTCTTAGCGGGAATCTCACCTGCGGGAATACGCGGAACGACGGAGTAGGTACCGTTCTTCTGCATGTTCGCCAGCGCACGGTCGTTGGTCTCCTGAATACCACCGCGGCCTGCGTCCAGGACGTAGGAGTTGCGGAAGGAGGAGAGAATCGACGCAACGGTCGGCTTACAGATAGCACAGCCGTCGCCACCGCGACCGAAGCGTGCCAGCACGGAGTCGAAGTCGTCCAGGCTGGTCAGGCGCACAGCCTCAGCCAGCTCAGCACGGGAGAAGTCGAAGTGCTCACACAGTGCCTTGGAGACGGTCAGACCCATCTTCTTCATCTGCTGTTCCAAAGTCTTCTGCAGCATCGGAACACAGGAACCACACTGGGTACCCGCGGTGGTGCAGGACTTCAGGGACGCAACATCGTGGTTGCCGTCAACGATTGCCTCGCGGACAGCACCGAAGCTGATGTTGTTGCAGGAACACAGGATTGCGTCGTCGGGCAGTTCGGTGTCGGGGATGCCGTCGCCGCCGCCAGCTGCGGTCAGGTAAACGTTCGGCTCAGCGGGCAGCTCGCGGCCAAGCAGGGGCTTGAGGGAGTCGAAGGGAGCGGTGTCACCGACGAACACGCCACCGAGCAGGGTCTTTGCGTCGCCGCTGGTCACGATCTTCTGGTACATGCCGCGTGCGGGGTCTGCGAACAGAACCTCGAGGCAACCCTCGGTGGTGCCGCGGCGGTCACCGAAGCCAGCGACCTGAACGCCAGAGAACTTCAGCTTGGTTGCGATGTCGAACTCTTCAACCTGAGCTTCTTCGTTGTCGTTGAGCAGGTTAGCTGCAACAGCGTCAGCCATAGCGTTAGCCGGTGCGACCAGACCCCAGGTGCGGCCCAGCACGCAGGCGACCTCACCGATAGCCCAAATGTGCTCGTCGGAGGAGTGGCATGCGTCGTTGACGAGAATACCGCCGCGCTCGCCCAGTGCCAGGTCGGCGTCGCGTGCCAGCTCGTCGTTGGGGCGAATACCGGCACCGAAGACCACCATGTCGGCGGGCAGGGTGCGGATTTCTGCATCCTCAGAGGGAGAATCTGCGATGGAGACGGAGACGACGTTGCCGTCAGCATCCTTGTTGATGCCGGAGATGTACACGCCGGTCTCAATCTCAATGCCGGTTGCCTTAATCTGGGCGTTCACGGCGTAACCGCCACCCTGGTCAACCTCAACGGAGAGCAGCCAGGGTGCCACGTCCAGAATGGTGGGCTCTGCGCCCAGGTCCTTCAGACCCTCAGCTGCTTCGAGGCCGAGCAGACCGCCACCGACGACGATACCGCGGGGTGCGCGGCCCAGGGTGGACTGCAGACGGTTGACCTCGGAGACCATGTTCTTCACGTCGTCAATGGTGCGGAAGACGTGTGCGGCATCCGAGTTAAGAATGGGGATACGAACCGCGCGAGAACCGGTCGCGAAGACCAGCACGTCGTAGGGGTACTCGTTGCCCTCGGTGTCGGTGACGACGCGGCGGGTGCGGTCAAGCTTCTCTGCGTGGCAGTTGTTGACCAGGTTGATGTTCTCTGCATTCCACAGTTCGGGGTCACCGAGGGTCAGGTCCTTCTCGGTGTCCTTGAAAATCTTCTCGATAGCAACGCGGTCGTAGGGGATGTAGGGCTCATCGTTGAGGACGGTGATGGTGTCCGCTGCGCGACCGGCAGCTTCAGCGCCTTCGTGGTACGCGCGTACAAAACGCCACGCAGCGGGGCCTGCGCCGACAACGAGAATGTTGCGGGGGGTGTGCGACATGGATTTTCCTTCCTAGTTGTAATGCAGGTAGTTCATGGCACTTATCTACCCTCAGTGTGCGGCTGGATCGTGCCCGGTATTGGAACTCCTAGTTTCCGTACCGTTGGGCTCGTACCTGATGCGTACCGAGTAGTTGGAGCGCCCGCTTCTTTAGAATGCATCTGAAAATTACGAAACATTTTTGTGTGGGATTATGTTGTTTTCTTCAGGCAGTCAAAAGGCGTTTTAAACTACGACTTTTATCGTACACTCTAGCGCGGGGTCGCAGCATCGAAAATCCGTATTTTTTGGGAAAATTTTCCAAAAAATCCGCGGAATACCGGGCTGGAATAGGGTATTCTTACCTTATCTAAACCTAATTTAGGTAAGGCTAATCTATGAAATTTGAGAGCATCTTTTAGGGTAAAAATAACCTTTAGCACCCTCCGCGCGCCCCATTTCCAAATGTGGGTTTCATAAGGTAAACTCCAAACAAAGAACACACGAACCGCTATTGTGTCCTGCACCCCGCGCGGCGCAGACCACCACTTCGAAAGGAAACCCCCATGGCTGAGAACTGGGTACGCATCTGCGCCGAATCTGACCTCGAAGAAAACTGGGGCGAAGTCGCCCTGGTCGACGGCTACCAGTACGCCATCTACAAGACCAAGCACGGCATCTACGCTAGCGACCACCTCGACCCGCACAGCCAGGCACTGGTCCTCGCACGCGGCATCGTCGGTGAGAAGAACGGCAACCCCACCATCACCTCCCCCCTCTACAAGGAGGTCTACGACCTGACCACCGGTGAGTGCGTCTCCGACCCCTCCTACTCCATCAAGGTCTACCCCGTAGAGGTCCGCGACGGCGACGTCTACCTCAAGACTGCCTAAGCACTCAGCTACTTCAGCTACATACAAAAAACCTCGGGAGAATCACCTCCCGAGGTTTTTTGTATGGATTTTCAGAAGCCCCTCATCAGGTGAGTGAACAGCGAGCGCACTAGCCTGATTTTAAGTCATCTAGGCGGCATCCAGCTGGGCAATAGCGGCATCCATGCGGTCAATAAAGCACTCCGCCACCACGGCAGCAGAAGCACCACCCTGCGCGTTCACCAGCGGCGCGGCAACCTTCACCGGCACACCGGTCGACTCAGCATCACGGCGCATCTTACCGGAGAAGAAACCATCCGCCAGCAGGTAAGTCGCGGCAAACTTAGGCTGATGTTCGGCAACGACCTCGTGGAACTTTGGATCGATAGCGGCAATAAAGCCGTGATGTACCGGAGCGTTCAGCTCGTCAGCCAGCAGCTCAGCGGCACGCTCCATATCGGCACGACCATCGGCGCGGGAAGAACCAGCGGCACCCTGCACCACAGGGCCGTCGCCGGGAGTCCAACCAGCCTCTTCCAGGCGGGCGCGGGTCAGAGCGGCAAGACGTGCATCCGGTCCCAGAGACTCGCCAATACTAATACGCTCAATACCGCTATTGCGTGCGGCACGACGCAAATCCACCTGAGTGTGGAAGCCGGTCGACAGCAGAATCGGCACGATCACGCAGGGCTCATCATTGGGCAGAGAGGCTGCGGCATCATCAACGCTGGGAGATTCCACATCCACATATGCGGCGTGGACACGGTACTCCACACCGTCATTACGCTGGGCAAGCAGGAACTTGATCTGCTCACGAATCAGCGTGATAGCTTCACGACCGGCGACCGAGTCAGTGCCGTGCGAAGTTGCGATTACATTCAGAATAGTCATATTTCCATTGTATGAAAGGAACACCCCGCTCCCCCACTCATGAACACGAGTGGCGAAGCGGGGTGTTGCACGAAGGCTAAATTTTAGCTCTTGCGGCGGCGAGCCACGACCAGTGCGGTACCCGCAGCCAGGGTGATAGCACCAGCTGCTGCGGCGAACATAGCGCCGGATGCGCCGGTCTGTGCCAGCTTGGAGGAGGAGCTACCGGAGGTCGAGGAACCACCTGCGGAAGAACCACCGTTAGAGGAACCGCCATTGGAGCCGCTCACACCCAAGTTGTCGGAGGCACCGGAACCAGCATCAGAACCGCCGTTGGAGCCACCCTTGTGGCCGGCTGCGTTCTGGTCTGCAGTGCTGCTCTCAGAAGCGGAAGCGCTCGCGGATGCAGACTCGCTTGCGGACATACTCGAAGAAGCAGACGCACTAGCCGATGCAGTCACCGATGCGCTGCTGGAGCTGCTTGCGGAGCTCGACGCGCTCACAGACGCGCTCGAAGAAGCAGACGCGCTAGCGGACGCCGATGCAGACGCGCTCACCGAGGGGGTCACGGCGGGAACGCTCGGAACTGCGGTCGGGGAAGCGCTCACCGATGCGCTCGGGGTTGCAGAAGCACTCGGGGCTACAGAAGGTGCCACGGATGCGGTCGGCAGAGACGGCGAGGTGGGCTCCTCCGAAGGCACTGCGGTGGGTTCTGCAGTCTTGGTGGGCTCAGCAGTCGGTTCTGCAGTCTTGGTGGGCTCAGCCGTTACCGAAGGCTCCACAGTGGGTTCTGCAGTTGCCGAGGGCTCTGCGGTCGCAGTGGGCTCAGCAGAAGGCGCGACGGTCGGTGCAACAGTCGGCTCAGCGGTGGGAGCAACAGTCGGCGCGACGGTAGGCTCAGCAGAGGGTGCCTCGGTGGGCGCGACAGTCGGCTCAGCAGGCTTAGTGGGCTCAACGCTCGGCTCTGCAGTAGGAGCAACGGTCGGCTCGGGTGCCTTAGTCGGCTCAGCAGTCGGTGCCACGGTCGGAGCTACGGTGGGAGCAACGGTAGGCTCAGCAGACTTAGTGGGCTCGGGAGCCGGGGTCGGTGCCGAGTTCGCTGCCAGGCGGTTCAGCCACAGCTGATCCTCGTAGGTGTTCGGGTTCTCGAAGCTGGTCGGGTAGATAATATCGCCGTTGGGCAGTTCGAGAGCGTTGTAGCCGCCGCTCTTGTCGGTCTTGCGCATCGAGGAGAGCACCACCTCGTTCACCTTGTTCAGGGTCTCATCCATGAACACCAGGCGGGAGCCGGATGCGTCCACCACAACCACGTTACCCGCGCGGGTCAGGAACATGGTGGCAACCTCGGTCTTCTCGAAGCCCTCAAGAGTTGCGGACTCGCGGACCACGCTGAAAGTGCCGTTCTCGTACTTGAGGATCTGCACCTTACCGCCGTACCAGTTGTTCCAACGGTAAATGTAGCCCTTGGGGCTGACCAGGGTCGAGGGCAGGGCGGTGTCGTAGCCTGCGGGTGAAGAGTTCGGCACCAGGGACACGCCGTTGCTGCTCATGTGCAGCAGGTGACCCTTCTGAACCACCTTTTCGCCGGCCGCATCGTAGATGGAAGTCGACGGCGCGTACACGAAGCTGCCGTCGGGCAGCGGTGCGAGGGTCACGGTGTTGTTGGAGAACGAGTCGCCGTAGTACTCGTCGAGCGAGTAGGCGTTCACAACCTGCGGGTCGATAGAGTCGGGCTTCGGCAGAGCCTGCGAGGTTGCCTTGCCGGATGCGTCAATGATGGTGAGCTTGCCGCCGCCCTGGCCGTCAATGCTGACGATACCCCAGGTGTTGTTGGCGGGGTTGTAGCCGATTGCCTTGACGGTGGTGGTGCCGAGGTCTGCGTTGGAGTAGGTGCCGGAGGAGACGAGCTTACCTTCAGCGGTTACGGTGTACAGCTCGGGCTTGTTGGTCTCGCTGTTGATGACGAGCATGCGGTTGCCGTCAGCATCCACCGCGAAAACGCCCTTGTTGGCCTTCAGTACGCCGGTGTCGGTCATCTTCAGGTTGGAGCTGGTCAGCACGGTGTAGGTGGTGTCGCCGCCGAAGCTCGGGGGTGCCACGTGCACGATGTGGTTCTGGCCCAGACGTGCGGTGTTCTGGGGCAGGTTCACGCCCGCACCGGTGTTGTAAGACTCAGCGACGCTGTAGGCGCTCTTGGGGGTGCTAGCTGCGCTGCCGGTGTAGGAGATGCTCAGCGGGTCGAGGCTGGCGCCTTCGTTGTAGAAGTCGGAGAAGGCGTGGTTACCGTCGGCGGTCAGGTTCGCGGAGATGCCGCTGATGCTGACCACGCCATCCTTCTCGCTCTGCTTGGCGGTGCCGGTGCTCAGGGTCGCCATCTTGACTTCCATGGGGCCCTCGAACTTGCCGGAGGCGTAGTTCTTGGTGCGCACGGTCATGTAGAGGGAGCCGGTGCCGTCAGCGAGGTTCAGTTCCACGCGGGGGTTGGAGAAGGTGAGGTTCAGGGCGCAGCCGGTTTCGGGGTCCTGACCTTCGGCGCAGTGGCCGGTGAACCAGAGGCGACCGGCAGCCTGCAGGGTGACCTGCTTACCGTCTTCAGAGACGGTGGTGGAGGTCGGGGTGAAGGTGAACTGCTTTGCAGTTGCGTCCCAGGCTGCGCCGTCGGTCATTTCGCGGGGCATACCGTTGTAGGACAGGAAGGAGGCGCGCACGCCCCAGCCGAAGGACGCGCCTGCAGTTGCCTGGTCGCCTGCAGCGACGTTCTGTGCGGCAACGTTCTGGGCAGCGATATTAATGTTCTCGGCGAGAACGGGTGCCAGGGGCAGGGCGACAGCGCCAGCGACAGCGAGGGCGCAGGCTCCCTTGGAGAGGCGGGGGCCAGATGTGAAAATCTTCATTGGTGTGTATCCATACTATCGACACTGTTAGGACAGGCTTACTATATCGATAGCGTGAGTATTTC
Source organism: Rothia sp. HMSC065C12 (assembly GCF_001812085.1). Classification (NCBI taxonomy): domain Bacteria; kingdom Bacillati; phylum Actinomycetota; class Actinomycetes; order Micrococcales; family Micrococcaceae; genus Rothia; species Rothia sp. HMSC065C12. The sequence continues at coordinate 279,967 of NZ_KV807673.1, read as the reverse complement.
TCAACATCAGGTTCCAAGAAACCGTTTTGTGACAAACCACCCCACAGCACACCGACAGAGCAATACCCCCTCAACAGGCACCAGGGGCCGCCACTACCCCAACCCCTACGCGACTAATCCTTCTTCGAAGCGTGCATACGTGACATACCCAAAGCACCCAGAATCAGACCGCCACCCAGGGTCACCAAAATCGGCAGAAGCGGCGAGCTCTTATCCATGGTGCGGGTAATCTGCGCCTCCGTTGCCTTCACACCATTCGGCGATCCAGAATCAGTACGAACCTGAGAGGAAGAACCGTTCAGAATCGCGGCACGGCGAGACTGAGCCGCCGAATCGGTACCCGAAGGTAGGTTAGAATCGGGGGTCGCGACCCGAACAGGCTGCGCCTCCTCAGTGCGGTACCCCAGAGCCGAGGAAGACTCGGTAGCGGAACCACCCGAGGGGCGCGGAATAGAAATCGTGGCGTCATTAGTACCCGGAGCCATGGCGGTATCAGCCTGAATACCGCGGGTCCTAGACTTAGAACCCGCAGCGGGTGCCTTCGCGCCGGATGCGTTCGCAGTCTCAGAGGCAGTCGAAGGAGAGGCGGAAGAAGCCGCAACCGGCTTCCCCTCACTCTTAGACGAAGGACCGGACGACGACCCGCCATTCTCAGAGGATGCCTGAGTCACCGTAAAACGCACCGTATTGAGCTGAAGGTTACCGTCACCGGCAGCATCAAAAGCCGCCACCAGGTACGTCTTACCAATCTGTAGGGACGCACCGGGCACACCAATCACCGCTTCGAAAGCGCCCGCAGAAATCGATTCCGGACTAACGTGCACAATGGCGAGCGCGTCACCCACAGTGTTGCCGTTGGAGTCGATTTCCATGACGATCAGGTCGTAACCCTTGTCATTCTGGGGGAAGTTCGTGGCACGGACCGTAACAGGCTTCGTATCATCCCGAGAGTCACCCTGCGAGTCCTGAATGGACAGGTACGCCTTGCCCTTGCGCTGATTCATCGGGTCATACACGCTATTGTCTTCGGAGATAACGTACTGGCCAGAATCCTTGTTCTGCGGGTTGTCTACGGTACGGCGGACCGTGTCAGTAGCGGTAGGCGAAGGCAGGCTCACTGCCCCGGGGCTGGGGGTGGCAGTCTCTTCGGGGGCTCCTCCCTCTTCACGCTCAATATCGACCGGCGGCTGGGTGGGCTTTACCTTACCGTTGCGCGGGTCAGCAGCCTGGACCAGGCGGTTCCCCTGCTCGGTCACAAAAAATTCGTAGGAGGCGCCGTGGACCGTATCCTCCAGAACGATCACGTACACGACGTTCGAGTCCGTTGCCGGGCTCATCAGGAGGTTCAGCTCCCCTTCCTTGGTTCCTTCAGAGAGGGCCGGGTTCTCCAGGACGGAGCCACCGTACTCACCGGAAGGGGTGTAAAAGTTCACGTCAACTAGAACGCTGGAGGCCTCCAAATCTTCGGGGAAGCCTGTCCAGCGTAGCAGGTAACCATCATCCTTGAGCTGCGCCTTCATGGTGATTGTGGAGGCGGCACCCTGAACCTCCGGGTTCTGTTCAGTTTGATTCGGGGTCGCGTCCAGGGTCGTAGTTTTTTGCACGGCAGAGTGCGTCGTGACGGGCGCTTCCGTTGCGACAGAGGGTACAACAAGCCCGCACTGAAGCCCCGCAACCAAAATGGTTGCGGTGACAATACGGTGCTTCGCTGAATAAATACTCATGCAATGCGTCTTTTCATGGTGGAAATGTGCGTGCTACTGCCCGTTCCTCATGTGCCGCGCGGACCCCCGAGTGCGCCATGCACCCGGATTCGTCGTACCACACTCCGCTTCATATTTCAGGTGAAGAAGACCTGACAACAGCTCGCATCTATTTATCGGTTATTTCAACCCTATCACGAACCTTAAGGTTCATTCACGCGAGGGTAGAGTTTTTTTGAACACCCTGAATGCACGACTCGCCCCCTGGAATCTGCACCAACAGATAGCGGGGGTGAGTGTCCCTCATGAAACAACGAACATACTATGCGATGCCGTCAAAAAGCACGGATTAGGGGCGTTAGCCGCCGAGGACTCCCCTGCGGTGAGCCAGCCACGCGGCACCAACCACCAGCGCCAAACCGGTGCCTCCAAGAGCCCAGAAAGCTACACCGTGCTGCGCGACCTCTTCACTAGCGGGAGACTCCGCCGAAGCTGCAGCCTTCACGCCATCCTGACGCTCAGCATTCGCGGTGGAGTGCACCTGAGTGGTATTCGAGTTCACCGTAGCTGAACGATTATTAGACTCCGAATGAACCACGGAAGGGAAACTCTTATTGCCATTACCAGAAGCTGCCGACGCTGCCTTTTCTTCATCCGTCAAAGCATCCAGCTTCGCGGTAGCAGCGATAGATGCCGGATCAGAACCCGAACTGTACGCCGAAATCTGATTGGTGCGAGTCGGCTCAAAAGCCGAACGCGGAGCCATCGTACGTGCCTGAGCCAAAGCCTGCAGAGCCTGACGCTGACGCTCAGCCTTTGCTTCCTTTGCCTTGGACATGGCGCTCACCGCATCCAGAGTGGAGCGGGGTGCGCTCGCGGCAGACTGACCCGAGCCCGACTGGGTGTCATCAGAACGAGTCGAGACGGCGCTAGTAGCAGCCGAGGGGCTACCCTGAGTGGTACCGGTCGCCTCGGCCGCATTGGTGCTGGACGTGAGCGATGCGCTTGCATCCTGGCGGGGCAGCTCATCCTTCGTCAAGGAGGATGAGTTGCCGGTCGCCTCACCACTGACCTTGAATCGCACCGAGACAACTTCTTCCGCGTACTCAGTATCGTCCGCATGCACCAGGTAGGCGGTGTACACCGAGCCGGTCTTCAGAAGAGAGCCGGGCATGCCGACCTCTTCCTTGAACGCGCCATTCATAATGCGATCAGAGCTGATGTGTGTAATGGACAGCGCATCACCCTTATGGTTGCCACTCATATCGGTTTCAACCACGATCAGGTCGTAGCCAGCCGCATTCGCGGGCAGACGCGCTGCGCTGATAGTCACCGGCTTGGTTTCCTTATCAGAGCGAACCTCAGCATAGGCGACCTTCAGTTCCGCAACACTCAGGGTCTGAGTATCGCGAGAAGAGGTCAATCCGCCGGAGACCTGCTCCAGCTTCTGCGTGTGGGTTTCGAGGTTCGGGTTTTCAGCAGACTCGGAAGGCACCTCAGTCTTAACCTTATCCTTGCTACCCTTCTGATCTGCAGCCTGCTGGTTCTTCTGCTCCTCTTCACGAAGCTTTTCCATCGTCTTTAGCTCGTCAATGGTCGGCACCTGGTGGGCGTTTTCCTTCTTGTCCACCATCACCTCGTCAGAGTCATCCTCAATCGGGATAGCGTGCGGAACGAGGGAACCCTCAGAAATCATGAATTCGCCATAGCCCGCGTCGGAGGTCGTCAGGTCCATGACGCTCATGGAGTAGTAGCCCTCCTGGGGCATCTGCGGCATCTCAAAGGTGACGAGCATCGAGCCGTCGTCCGCACGCTCAACCTGCATTGCGGAGGGCTCGTAAGTGTCAGACCCAAGCAACGTGCCAGTGGCGTCGTAGTACTGCATTACCAGGTACACCCTAGAGGCATCGCCCACGTAGCCGCCCTCATAGAGGGGGGCGAGCTTAATGGTTGCCTGACCGTCCTTGATGGACTGAATCTGAATCTCAATAGTGTCGACCTCAATTTCGAGGTCTTCATAGGGGCAACTCGATTCAAATTCGCTATTAACCAGAGCCGCCAGGCAATCATTCACGTTAATTGCTTCAGCCTCTACTGCGGAGGCGCCAGGAAGCACAAAAGCGCTTGCACCTAAAGCGGCTGCAAGCGAAAGAGCATGAATGCGTTTCGGAAGTCGAGTGATAGTCATGTGCGCCATTTCGATCGATGTAGGCGCAAAGCCTGGACTAGGGAAGGCTCACCACAAGCCCGGTGTTTCTATCCAAGTATTTGCGCACCAGTACGTCGGTTACACCCTAGCCTAACACGGATATTGCACTTAATGTTGCATTGCATTCATGTGCTAAAACTTTATGTCGCAATAATTACCGAAATAAAAGGGAATTAATTACTTTACTGAGATATAAATAACGCAAAATTCGAATGTCAAAATATATTCTCTAAAGTGCACCAAAAAGAGATTTTTACACCGCCCCAAGGCGCACCAGACCACCGCGCAATAGAGTCAAACATCCGGGCACGCAGAAGGCGCCCCACCGAACACGCACCCATACGGCACGCACCCGACAGAGCGCCTCCCACTCAACAACTCCCCTACAGAGAGCCACGCCTCACAGCGCTAAGCAACAAATAGCTGACCTACTCAGCACCCAGCTCCTCAGCACCCTCAAGGCGGCGACGATACACATTAACCGCAACAGCAGTACCCACAAAGGCAACCGAACCCAGCAGAGCAATACTCAGCGGCAAGGTACCCTCCGGCAGCGGGCCATTATCCTGAGCGCTCGCCTCCAGCTTCGAACCGGCAGAATCACCGCGCGACTTCGAGCTACGCGTATAGAAACTACCCGAACCTGCAGCACCCACATTCTCCTGAGGCGAAGCAACAGTCACCGTCTCCCCCTCAGCAGACTGGTAACCCAACAGGTTCACCACGGTACGCCCCGGCAACATCACCGCATAACCAGACATCACCATCGTCGAAGGAACCACCGCAGTCTCAGCCACAGAACTACGAGCCTGCGCGGTAATCGCACGCGCCGACTGCTGCGTCTGCACAATATAGCCCAGAGCGCTATCCACCGACGGGATCTTAGCAACAGAATCAGTCACCAAATCTTGAGCATCCGCAGAGGCATCTGAAGAATCCACAGTGCTCACGCGACCCGAAGGGGCCGATGGGCTCACACGCTGATTCGCATCAGAAATCATCGGAATCTGCGGGTGAACAACAGTATTCGTAGGCTTCGGAGCCGGATCAACAGGAACCGCACGCTGAATCACACTCACACCAAAAGCACTGGTCGCCATGAGCTGCAGCTCCTCAGTGGAGTTACCACCCACCACAACCACACGGTAGCGCTTACCCGCATTCAAAGAGGTACCGGGAACCTTCAAATCAGCAGAGAAAGAAGCATCAGTCACCTGCTGAGGGCTCACATGCGTGGTCGCCAGCGGTGAACCCACGGCACCGCCGTCAGCAGGCATTTCAAAGACCATCACGTCATAGCCCAGGCCGCTCTCCGCAACGTTCCTAGCGCGCACGCTAATCGGCTGCAGCTCATCCGATCCGCGCAGCTCTGCGGTAGAAATTTCCAGGGTCGCCTCACGGGTCTCCGCAGGAGCCCGATCGGAGCGGGAGTGCACCAACAGACGATCCTCGGTCACCTCAGCGGGTGCCGCATCATTGGTAGAAGAACTCACCGAAGCAGAAGCACTGGCAGACGCACTCACCGAGGCGCTAGCAGATGCACTCGCAGAAGGACGAGCCGAAACTTTCTGCGATGCAGACGGCGCTTCAGAAGGTACCGGGGCGACCGTCGGGCGCGGGCTATCCTTCGCGGCACTCGGGGATGCGCTGGGGCTCAGGGACACCTCGGGGGCAGGATTCGCCTCCACGCGGTTAGCACGGGGAACACCGGGGGTGTCCGGGAAGAAAATGTTCTGGCTGCTAGCCATAATCTCGTCGACTGTTACACCGTACTCGGGCATAAACTCAACGGAGACAGTCTCGCCGTTGCTCAGATTCTCAATTTCCACCATGTACGGCTGCTCAACGTTGAGGCGCTGGTGGATGCTCAGCTCAATATTGCCTTCTTCATTCTTTGAGGCAGTCATCTGGGCTGCGGGTACGGTCATGGTCGCCACAACGCCATCTTCAACGGAGATGGCGGACAGGCGAACCCTCAGATTCTCCAAAGAGGTTACACCGGTCAACGACAGCAGGGTGTAGTCATTGCTCTGAGCAACCAGGTCCAAGGTAATGTCGTGGCTAACCACATCGGCGGCAACGGCGATGGGAAGTTCAGGCTTCGGGGTCTGCTGAGTCTGCGCGTGAGCGGCAGAGGCAAAGGTGGCGGGGGCCAGAGTTGCAGGCGCGACGGAGCCACCCAAACCGAGGGCGGCAGACGCTACTAGCGCCGCGCCGCGAGCAGTTCGCTGCGTGGAAAACATGGTCACCTATTTTCGTGAGTGAGTGTGATGAATCGTCGTGTGACTCCTGCGCCCAAAGGTCGGAAGTAGGCGCAGAATAACGGTTCTCTGATATCGGTGACCGGAGGCGCTTCACAGCGACTCCTCACCTCGGGTGAACGAGGTGGTAAAGAGTGATAGTACCGTCTATGACAGCACTCTAAATTATAGGTATAACCTTAGAAAAAGTTAAAGATGTAGGGACGCCCGAATCTTGCATTTCGGACATCCCTACATCTATATGCGTATTTTGCCTAGTGGGGCAATAATTACCCCGTTTTAGCGGCGAGAACTGAGCTGCATCTCACTACGGCGACGGCGGCTCAAACGCATACCGGCAAGCAGTGACAGCGATCCAGCGGCACTAATGACCAACATATTGGAGGCGCCGGTAGCCGCCAACTGCTCGCGCTTCTGCTGGGCACCGGAGGCAACCTTCTGGGAGCCAGATGCCTGTGCTTCGGCCTTCTGCGCGTTGCCCTTCTGCGCTTCAACCTTCTGTGCAGAGGCGTTCTGTGCAGGGACATTCTGCGCGGGAGCACCCTGATCACTAGCCGGAGCGTCATTCTTCTGCTCAGCGCCGCTCTCCCCCGCTTTCTGCTCGGTAGCAGAAGCCTGATCAGCCGCAGGCTCAGTAGGCACCGAAGCATCGACCGCGGGAGTCTCGACCGCGGGAGTGTCGGCTGCGGGAGCCTCGACAGTGGGCGTATCCTGCTCAGGGGTAGTGGGCAGGCTATCCACGCTATCGCGCTCGACGGTAAAGCCGCCATTGACCATACGCACGGTGCCCTGCTCATCCTCAGCCACAGCGCTCACACGATAGGTGGCACCGGACTTGAGCTCCGAGCCGGGAATCTGCACCTGTGCGGTGAAAGCACCGGAGTCGTCAATCTCAGAGACGTCAGCCGACGCAATCACGCCGCCGGTAGCCACTCCGTATTCATCGATAGCGCTAACCATCAGGTGCACCGAGCTGACGCCGGTGAAGCCCTCTCCACGCAGGGTCAGGGTCTTTGCGGAATCGTTTTCGGGAACTACGGTTTCTTCTACGTGCAGGCGGGCGGTCATCACGGGGCTAGCGGTGTCGTTGGTCTGTTCTTCGGTAGTGTCTTCTTTGGTGGTGTCATGGACGCGGTCAAAGAGGGTGTTACGCGGCAGGTCGTAGTGGCGGCGCGGATCATCCTCGGGCAGCACGTGGTCGAACTGCTCGGCAGTATTCGAGGAGGCCACCTGCTCGGACTGAACACCCTGAGTCGGCTGGGTAGCCTGCTCGGGCTGCGCTTCCTCTGCAGACTGCTTCTTCTTGAACTGTGCCTGCTCCGCCATTGCACGCTCAGCGGTGGCAACCGGAGCGGAGCCATTCTGTACATTCCAACCATTCATGAAGGGAACCTCAACTTCCTGGGCGGTGTAACCATTAGCTGCAGAGGGAGCCACCTCAACGCTCAGCACGTAACGCAGATTCTCGTGGACGTTCTGAACTTCTTCCAGCATGGATCCGGGCACCTCAATGCCATCCAGGAGGGTACCGTTCACAACGTCGGCGCGCGCGGGAGAAACAGCCAGCAGCATGCGGTTACCCTGGCTATCCAAGGCGTAGACGTAGGTCATCACTTCAAATGCCTGCGCTTCACCCAGGCCGGTGACCTTGTAAACCACCAGGTTCTTCTCCTGTGGAATTTCCATCTGGCCCGAGAGAATCTGAGCATTCAGCGGCTCATCCTGAGTATTTGCGGGCAGCAGCTCCAGCGGTGCAGAGGAGTTGTAGGAGGGATCCTCCGTCGCGTAGCCCTTGGCAGGGTCAACCACGGCAGTTGCGACGACGTACTGCTGGTTGGGGTCGAGGGTACCTGCAGGCAGGGTCAACTGGGTGCTGAAACGGCCACCGTCCACATCGAGTTCGGGCACGAGGGTCATCGTCACTGCAGAGCCGCGGCCCAGTGCGTAGAGGGGGTACTGGCGGTATTCGCTCACGTACACTGCCACACCGTAACGTTCAACGGCACCGCCGGTAAAGCCTTCACCGGTGACGGTGATGCTCTGGGAACGTGCCGGGTTAATGACGACGCCCTGCTCGACGTACACCTGCGGGGAGGTTTGGGTGGCAACGTTTTCGATGGGGGTTGCGTTTGTTGCGGAGGGGGGATTGTCGGGTTCTACCGCAGTCGATGAAGCAATTCCGCCGGTATTTTGCACCTGCACATCTGCGTGCGCAGTACCAACACCGGTAACGGACAGGACGGATGCAGCAATAGCGGCTGTTGCTCGGGTTTTTGAGTGAGCGGGTTCGGGCATGGAACACACCTTTTCTGTGAGTGTGAACGATACCCTCCGGAGGGTGCCACGGATTGAAGATGGTTGGGTACCTCTTCGGGAATGAACGCTATAACGCACGGACTAGTCATAACATTCATGTAATGGTGGAAGTTGCCGCGAAGGGAATCGCTCTATTTATCGGTAATTCCACACTAACAATACTTTTTAGGTTATTGCTGTAAATACGCTTTACGTCCTGACTATTTTCTTGTGCAATAACCCACATGGAATATTTTTTACTCTCCGGAACAGTATCAAGAGCACTCAAATTGCATGGACTAGGCGAAATTTTTCAACTCTCCCTTGAGGTTCAAGGTTTTATTGCATGCATATGCAGTTTTAATGGATTTGAGATAAAAATATTCTGCACATTCATGCATTTAATTTATTTCTTTTAAGTGAAAAAATGCAGGTCACAGCGCCTTTTCCCGCACATTGATTAAAAGCGTACGTACCAATAACCACGCACAAAATAAGTCGACAAAATCATTCCGCTACACCACCCCACCCCAGCACCCTCAGTAATAAACTCCCTATGAATCGGTAATACGAACGACTCTCTTGCCACGCGTATGGCCAGCCTTCAAATCGCGGTATGCTGCACGGACGCCCTCAATCGTGAACCCGTACACGCGATCCAGCCGAATTGACACCTTTCCCTCGGTAACCAGCTCGGCTAGGGCTTCAAAATCCCCGTGTTCCGAGTGGCGGGGGCCCGTAAACTGCGCTCCCCTGATCATGACCTTGGGCGAGGGAACGAGAGTTCCAATGTCTTTACCCTTCAGACCCAGCGAGAATGCCAAGCTGACGTAGTCGCCACCATAGCAGTCCAGGAACTTCGTCACGCGGCCCTCAGCAGCCTTGAGCACACGCTCCCTAACGCCCTCACCGTAGGCAACCGGAACAGCACCCAGTGACCTAACAAATTCGGCATTCACAGCCCCCGCGATTCCGACGACCCGTGCGCCACGAGCCACCGCATACTGCACGGCGGTGGACCCAATTCCGCCCGAGGCTGCAGAAATGACCACAGTATCGCCCGCACCCACGCCAATATGGCGGAAGGCGCCTCCCACGGTCAAGGCCGCGACACCCATTGCAGCGGCATGGTCAAAATCGATGGAGGCGGGCTTAAGCGCAATATCACCGGTATTCACGCAAATTTCCGTAGCTAGAGACCCCCTCTTGGTACCCAGACCGGGGGCACTAACAATGGTTCCGAAGACCTCGTCACCCACAAGATAACCCGATACACCGGGTCCCACCTCAGTCACAGTGCCGGAGAAATCGCGCCCCACTCCGCGAGGAAACTGTGCTTTCTTCGATTCAAACCAGCGGCGGGGGTTCCTGATTTTCATGACGCGCGAGAGCATCTTGAGCTGAGGAGAACCCTCAAAGATTTTATAGTCCACAGGGTTCAGGCCGACCGCATGAACCGCAATCTTTACCTGCCCCTCTTCGGGGTTCTCCCCCGGTACGTTCGCGAGCTTCAGATTCTCCACGGGCCCAAAGCAGTCATACTGCACCGCCTGCACGCTCATCGTTTCTCGTTCCTTTCTTCCCAATTCGGGACTCCAAAACTCACAGGCTCAGGAAACCTGCAACAAACAAATCTGCACCGGCTTGTCCAACTATCGCGATTGTTACGTTCCGCAAAATACCGCTTTGCACGTTGTTCCCACTGGTCTGAACACACAGAAACGCCCCGCGGTCTCCAGGAATATTTTAATCCCAAGGAAACCACGAGGGCGTTTCATAAGACTCTATGTGAAAGGATAAACCTTAGAGGCTGCGGCGGCGCAGGAGCATCAGTGCAGCACCAGCAATCAGAGCTGCGGCACCAACGCCAGCGATACCTGCAACACCCTCAGCACCAGTGTGAGCCAGCTGCTGCTTCGAAGAGGAAGAAGAGGTCGAAGACGAACCCTGGTAACCGGAGGTGCTCAGGCCGTGACCCTTCGACGAGGTAGCAGCAGATGCGTTGCCAACCTTAGCCTTGGGTGCCTGAGAAGAAGGTACGCGGGTCTCGCTCACCACAACAGAGCCATCTTCGCGCATCTCAGCGGTGAAGACACTGGTGGTGCCGTCGCCATTATCGCGAACGGTGGTGTTGTCACCCTCGGTAGCTGCCGGCAGGGTCGGCGCCGGGTGGTCTGCATCGCTCACAACAGCAGTGGTTACTGCTACCTGGTGTACCAGACCGTTGGGGTCGCTGGTTGCCACCATTGCGTATGCGTAACCGGGCTGCAGGCGCTCGGACAGGATGCTGACCTTCGCACGGAAGGTACCCTCCATGATTTCGGAAGCAGGCACATCGTAGGTTGCCAGAGCCTCGCCGGTGATGTTGCCGTCAGCATCCAGGCGGTAGATGTTAATCTGAACGCCCTGAGCAACAGACTCGTGGGTGAAGCCGGAACCATTGATAGTCAGAACGTTGTACTGGTCGTTCGGATTCAGGGATGCATCCTCGGTGGTGAGGGTTGCGTTCTCGGGTGCTGCGGGAGCCTCAGGAGCGGGGGTCTCGTCAGCCTTGGGGGTCTCAGCCTTGGGTGCCTCCGGAGCAGGAGTTTCTTCCTTGGGGGCCTCGGTCTTGGGAGCCTCGGGTGCCGGGGTCTCGTCAGCCTTCGGGGTCTCGGGCGTCGGGGTTACGGGAGCGGGAGTCTCGTCAGCCTTGGGGGTCTCAGTCTTGGGAGAGGTGGACTCAGTGACCTTGAAGGAGGAGAGAGCCACAAGCTTCTGCTCGGGCTGACCCAGCGGGTTGCTGACAGCAACCAGAGCGTAGGATGCGCCGGCGGGCAGTTTGCTTGCCTCAACAGTGAAGGCGGTCTTGAAGGAGCCGTCCTGAATCTGGTCTGCAGACACGGAAACGGTTGCGATAGCATCGCCGGTGACCTGGTTGTTTGCATCCAGTGCGTAGATGCTGACCTGAACGCCGGGGCCAACCTTCTCGCCGTAGAAGCCGGTTGCAACAACGCTCACGGTGTTGAACTGTGCGTCACCGGGGAAGTGAGCGTTCTCAATAACGACGGAGGGGTCAGCCTGCTTTGCCTCGGGGGCCGGGGTTGCAGGGGTGGTGGGCTCGGGGGCTGCCGGAGCAGTGGGGGCAGGAGTCTCAGCCTTGGGAGCCTCGGATGCGTCTGCCTTAGGAGTCTCTGCCTTGGGTGCCTCGGTTGCCTCAGCCTTGGGAGCTTCAGCCTTAGGTGCCTCGGTAGCGTCCGCCTTGGGGGTCTCAGCCTTAGGAGTCTCTGCCTTAGGAGCCTCAGTAGCTTCAGCCTTGGGTGCTTCGGTTGCCTCAGCCTTAGGAGCTTCAGCCTTAGGTGCCTCGGTTGCCTCAGCCTTAGGAGCTTCGGTTGCCGGAGCAGTGGGGGCAGGGGTTTCAGCCTTAGGTGCCTGGGTTGCCTCAGCCTTAGGGGCCTCAGCCTTGGGGGTCTCGGTTGCGTTGCCGCCAGACAGGGAAGAAGTCTGCGCAGTTGCCTTCTGATCGACAACCTGCTGCTGCTGATCAGCGGGTGCTTCTGCCGCGAAGGTTGCCGGGATTGCTGCCACGGAACCAGCCGTAAAGGCTGCCGCTGCTGCGATCTTGTAAACGCGACGGGTAGTCTTCGACATTTTTCCTCGATCTCTGATTATCGGTGTTGAACCTACCGTGGTGCGCCCCCGTCTTTGAAGGTGCAGTAGGCCCATACATGGGTGTGACTGCTAAAAGGCTAGCATTTGCCTCTGAATGTTTAGCCCGCTTACCACCGCCTTTGCGCAACTGTAATGAAATCGTTATAAAACCACCCCTCAAGTTGAGGCTTAATGCAGACCAATTTGAAGATTTTATGGTCATCTATTGACACACGGGGGCATATAACCCTGTCTTTTGATTGCATTTGAAGAAAATATGGGGTTTTCCATAGGTATTTTTAACTCGCCATTTTCACCCCGGTGAACCTTAAAGTCTCACGTACCACTTCACAGTTCCCTCAAGTTCTCCTTCATGCCTCTCCCCTGCCCTCCAGAACCCCTTAGGTACCTCCTGTATACCTTCTATATAGGGCCCCGAGAACACAGAGAAAGCCCCGCCCACATCCAACACACGAGGATGCAGGCGGGGCTATCAAAGCCTCGCTGAGGCTCAAGCGTCACGGCGCGCCGCGAGCTTAGCCCTCCTTGCGAATCACCTTGAACTGACTCGGCTGGGCCACCGGGCGAATCGTAATACGGTCAAGGTTCACATGGTGCGGAACGTTCAACGCAAAGGTCACGGTCTGCGCCACGTCCTCTGCGATCAGCGGCTTCTCAACGCCCGCGTAGACGCGCTCGGCTGCTTCCTTGGACCCCAGGCGGTTCAGAGAGAACTCTTCGGTGTGCACCATGCCCGGGCAAATCTCAATCACGCGAATATTATTCTCCGCCTCCTCCAGGCGAAGCGCCTCGGTCAGGCCGCGAGCGCCGAACTTCGCCGCGTTGTACCCGGCGCCTCCCTCATAGCCGTGCTCGGCAGCGGTGGAGGTCAGGTTCAGGATCGTGCCGTAACCATTCTGGCGCAGCGCCTCCGCGAAGGCACGCACCATATGCAGAATGCCAAGAACATTCATCTGATACATCTTCAGATAGTCATCAGGCTTACCCTCTGCAACCTTGTCCACACCGATAGCACCGCCAGCAATATTGACCAGGGCATCAATGGTGCCCTGCTCTTCCAGAATCTGCTCGGCTACGAACTGAACGGACTGCTCATCGGTCACATCGCAGGTCACCGGATGAGCGCCGGTCTCCGCATAAAGGGTGTAAAGACGGTCGGTACGACGAGCCAGGGCGTAGACGGTCCAGCCACTTGCTACTAGCTGCTGTACGGTGGCTCGGCCAATACCGCTGGATGCGCCGGTCACCACGGCCACTTTGCCGTCACCGGTATGGGGCAGGAAAGGAGATGCAGGAATGTGGGTGTTCTCAGTCATACTTTAATCCTAGTAGAGTGATGCCCGCGGGTGCTCAGTTCGAGCAGACTCGCGGGCATATATTTTGAAATTTTCGATAGTGAGATAGGTATCCGCCGCCGTTCAGAACAAACGATACAGACACCATCACCCGTGCTACTTGCGGCGGCGCGGCAGACCCCAGCGGCTCCTGCCGCCGTCACGGAATCCGAGGCGATGCTCAAAGTACACGGGCGAGCTACTGCCGGTCTTAATCGTGTCCGGAGGGACCGTACCTTCACGCGCAGACAGCAGATAAAGAACCGCAGCGCCGGGCATGAACATAATCAGCGGTAGCACGAAACGCATACGCGCCTCACCATAGCCGCTACGCACCGTCAAATGCCAGACGCACAACGCAACCAGCACCAGGTGCAGTATCAGCAGAACAGTTTCAGACGTGCCCAAACCAAAAATACTCAGAGAACTCATTGGCAACTCCTCAAAGGTCGTGTACTTTCAGTCTACGCCGTGCCCGCGCCCCTGAGAAGGATTCGCCAACTGTTGATACTGCGGATTTTCGCGCCTACACTGCAGGTAACCGAGAGCGGCTTATTAGGGGGCTCTCTCCCCATTTCCGTTTTTCACTGAGCTCACCGCTGAATCACCGATTACTCCTCATATTGGGAACCTCCACATGACAGCAATACCGCACCAGCGCATCACCTCTCTTAAAGAGCAGCGCCAAGCACTCCAGCAGCGGGCGCGCACTATCCGTGCCGCCACCGGAACCCCCTACAGTTCTGAGGTGCATCTGCTGCTCGGGCAGAGCTACCTCGACCCCGCCAGCTGGCAGGAAATCACCGCCTCCAGAGGGGTACGCGCCGCAGTACGCAGGGCACAATTTGTGCGCCGATACAAGCCCCTCCTGGCACGTCTAGAAGCCGCAATCAAGCAGTACGAACAGGCAAGCACAGCGCAGAATTCCCCTGGAGCTGAGAGAACGCCGTGAATATGAGAAAATAGCCGTTATGGCTGAAAACATTTTGGGCTCAGACTCGCCCGTACAGATTAACGTTCCCGACCGCCCCGCCCTCGAAGGCCTCGAAGAGAAACTCTCGCAGCGCTGGGCCGACGAGAAGACCTACGCATTCGACGAGAACACCACTCGCGAACAGGTCTACTCCATTGACACCCCGCCGCCGACCGCATCCGGCTCCCTGCACGTGGGTCACATGTTCTCCTACACCCAGACCGACGTCATCGCACGCTACCAGCGCATGACCGGCAAGAACGTGTTCTACCCCCTCGGCTGGGATGACAACGGCCTGCCCACCGAACGCCGCGTTCAGAACTACTACGGCGTTCTCTGCGACCCCTCCGTGGCAGACAACGACTCTTTCCGCGACCTGATCACCTGGAAGGCAGACGGCACCCCCAAGCCCGACCGCAGCCAAGCAAAGTGGCCGCGCATTTCCCGCAACAACTTCATCGAACTCTGTGAAGAACTCGCGGTTGAAGATGAGAAGGTCTTCGAAAACCTCTTCACCACCCTGGGTCTGTCCGTTGACTGGTCGCGCACCTACCGCACCATCGACGCGCACTCCCGCAAGGTCTCCCAGCTCGCCTTCCTGAAGGACCTGGAAGCAGGCAACGCCTACATGGCTGAAGCACCGACCATGTGGGACGTCACCTTCCGCACCGCAGTGGCACAGGCTGAGCTGGAAGACAAGGAACGCCCCGGCGCGTACCACCGCATCAGCTTCCACCGCCCCAACGGCGAGAAGGTCTGGATTGAGACCACCCGCCCCGAGCTGCTGCCCTCCTGCGTGGCTCTCGTGGCGCACCCGGACGACGAGCGTTACAAGCCGCTGTTTGGCACCACCGTCACCTCCCCGCTGTTCGGCGTTGAGGTCGAAATCAAGGCGCACCCGCTGGCACAGCCCGACAAGGGTGCCGGTATCGCCATGATCTGTACCTTCGGTGACACCACCGACGTCACCTGGTGGCGTGAACTGCAGCTGGACACCCGCGCCCTCATCGGTCGCGACGGCCGCTTCTCCCGCGAAACCCCCGAGTGGATCACCTCCGCTGAGGGTCGCGAGCGCTACGAGCGCATGGCTGGCGCCACCGTCTTCACCGCACAGAAGACCGTCGTGGAAATGCTGGTTGAGGCTGGCGAAATGGACGGCGACCCCAAGCCGATTACCCACCCCGTGAAGTTCTACGAGAAGGGCGACAAGCCCCTCGAAATCGTTGCTTCCCGCCAGTGGTACATCCGCAACGGTGGCCGTGACGCTGCACGCCGCGAGAAGCTCATCGAGCGCGGCCGTGAGATGAACTGGTACCCCTCCTTCATGCGTAGCCGCTACGAGAACTGGGTTGAGGGCCTGAACGGCGACTGGCTGATTTCTCGCCAGCGCTTCTTCGGCGTTCCCTTCCCCGTCTGGTACCCGCTGGACACTGAGGGCGAGCCGGACTACGAGAACCCGATTCTGCCTTCTGAGGACATGCTGCCGGTTGACCCCGCCTCTCAGGCTGCTCCCGGTTACACCGAGGATCAGCGCGGCGTAGCGGGCGGCTTCATTGCCGACCCGGACGTTCTGGACACCTGGGCTACCTCCTCCCTGACCCCGCAGATTGCGACCGGCTGGGGCGTGGACCCGGACCTGCACGCAAAGACCTTCCCCATGGATCTGCGCCCGCAGGGTCACGACATTATCCGTACCTGGCTGTTCTCCACCGCTGTTCGTGCGGAGACCCTGGCTTCCTCCGTGCCGTGGTACAACACTGCGCTCTCCGGCTGGATTCTCGACCCGGACCGCAAGAAGATGTCCAAGTCCAAGGGCAACGTTGTGGTCCCCAACGAGGTTCTGGAGAAGTACGGTTCGGACGCTGTGCGCTACTGGGCTGCTTCGGCTCGCCTGGGTGCTGACACCGCCTACGACGAAGGCCAGATGAAGATTGGCCGCCGCCTTGCCATCAAGCTGCTGAACGCATCCAAGTTCGTACTGAACCTGGGCGCTACCGAGAAGTCCGTCATCACTTCTCAGGCTCAGGGCCGCGTGCTCATCAACGCCCTGGACCGCTCCTTGCTGGCTCGCCTGGCGTACCTGATTGAGGAAGCAACCGCCGCATTCGAGAAGTACGAGTACGCTCGTGCCCTGCAGATTTGCGAGAGCTTCTTCTGGTCCTTCACCGACGACTTCGTTGAGCTGATCAAGGACCGTGCGTACGGTGCTCGCGGCGAGCAGGAGCAGGCTTCTGTTCTGGCCGCACTGGCAACCACCCTGGATGCCCTGCTGCGCCTGTTCGCACCCTTCCTGCCGTTCGTGACCGAAGAGATTTGGTCCTGGTGGCGTGCAGGTAGCGTGCACCGCGCCGAGTGGCCGCAGGCACTGCCCATTCTGGAGGGTACCCTGCTGGCTGAGTACTCTGCACAGAACCCGACTGCTGGCATTTCTGCTCAGTGGGTCCTGGCTGACGCTGACCCGGCTCAGATTGAGTCGCTGAAGCAAATCCTGCCGGATGTTGCTGAGGCTCTGGGTGGCCTGCGTAAGGCTAAGAGCGACGCGAAGGTTAAGCAGCGCACCGAGGTTGAGTCCGCAACTATTGCGGCTCCCCAGGCTCAGCTGGATCGCATTGCTGCTGGCATGGCTGATTTGAAGGCTGCCGGTAACGCTCGTGAGCTGTCCCTGGTGGCGGCTGAGGGCGAGCTGGAGGTTCGCGATGTGGTGCTCGTTGTTGAAGAAGCAGCTGAGTAATCACGTCTTAGCGTTTATCGCTTGATTTTATGACGCCGCTTTGGTGTTGGTAACGGGGCGGTACTGGTTTTCAGTACCGCCCCGTTTTCTGTGCCTGCTGTTTGTTGCAGCTCGCCGGGTGTGAGATTCCGACTGCGGACCTATACGGTGCTGACTTTGGGTTTTATTTCTGTGGGGCCCGCAAGTACCTGCGTCTGATTCGAAGAGCTTTCCTTAGCTTCCTTCCCCAACGATGTGGGTTTAGCCTGCTAATCTGTGGGGATTCTGTGGGATTTCCAACCCCTTTTTATATTCATCAATGTGCAAAGAGCATAATCAACCTTATGAGATTGACTGTCACTTTATGTATGATTGTTGATGCGAGGGTTTTACCATCAGGAACAACCCTCTATTCAACTTCAGCAACAGACAAATTACCGGTACGAGTAACGACATACCCCGACCAACCGCACGACAGTAAACCACCCGTCAGGCGCAGCGATGCGTCCTGACTCTGACCCGCGCCAAAGTAGGCGCACCCATAATTACTATGAATTCACGTTCTTCATCTTCCGGATTACCGCAAGAGCCTCAGGCGAGGCAGAGCTCAACCCCGAGCACGCCGCCAGGAGCGCAAGCAAACATTTCCCCCGACCAGCTTCAGCACTATCACACGAGCCTGAACGAATACATCAGCCAGGCACGTGAGCACGCCCAGGCGTTGCGTGCCAGCTACACCAACGAGGTGTACGAGCTCTGGCATCAGCATATTTCCACCAGCGCCGCCACCGATGAGGCGAGCATCGCCTCCGGCTCGTTGACCGCTCAGCAGCTTGAGGAGCTGACCCGCAAGTGGGTGCGCCTCATGCGTGAAAGCCGCGACATGCTGCATCACGAAAGCACTATTGCTGCGGCACGCGCCGCGGTTGAGACTAAGCCCCTCCCCGAGTAGGAATTCTCACTGTGGGAATTCCCCACGCAGTACATGCCTGCACAGTACATGCCTGCTTTGGGAAGGTACAAATAGGGCTAGCACTCCCCCTGTTTCTTCTATTGTTCATTTCCCCCTTTATTCAACGCACTTTCAGCGCACGCTCTGTACGTTGAAGCACCCCGCGATTCCGTCGCAATTCCGTGGCGGGGCGATCGAACCAAGCGATTAAGCCCTGCCCGGAATGCGTACTTCACACAACCTGCCCCCTTGCTATAGTTATGGATATTCAAAGACCCTAACTATGTTGCAGAAAGGGCGGGAATGTCCCACCAAAAACGCGTCCTGCGGCCTATACGTAGCGATGTTGCTCCCCCAGTTACTTCCCCACCGGTTTACCGTGGTGATATTGACGCGCGCGGCACGGCGCAAGACCTCGTCCCGCGCAGCTTGTGGGTCGATTTCTGGGACACTCTCTTCTTCATCTTCGCCGGCATCGCGGCCCTCGTGCTGACCTTCATGATTCTGGCGAATACGGTTGGCCATTCTTTCTGGGGTTTCCCTATTGCCTTCATTTTCTGGGCGGTCACCGCGTACCTGACGCTACCGCGTTTTCACGCCATCATGACCCGCATCTATGTGCCCGACTACTTTATTGGGCGCACCCGCACCCCGGACGGCCTGCTCGGCGACCCGGTCAATATCGGTCTGATTGGTACCGAGGAGCAGATTCACCAGGTCATGCAGGACGCAGGCTGGACCCGCGCTGACAACGTCCCCCTCGTCTCTTCCTGGAAGATTATTCTCTCCACCGTCACCCGCCGCTCCTACGCGGAGGCGCCCGTCTCCCCGCTGAAAATTTTTGGTAAGACGCAGGCTTTCGCCTACCAGAAGGAAGTGGACGGCAACCCCGAGAAGCGCCACCACGTGCGCTTCTGGAAAACCCCGGACGGCTGGCTTCTGCCAGGCGGTCACCAGGTGGATTGGTTGGCGGCGGGCACGTACGACTCTGGTGTGGGTTTCAGCTTCTTCACCCTGCAGGTCACGCACCGCATTGATGCTGAAACCGACTTTGAACGCGACTACATTGTGGAGTCCATTCAGTACGCCCACCCGGAAACTCACGTTGAGATTCTGCACGATTTTTCCTCCGGCTACCACGCCCGTAACGGTGGCGGCGACGCGATCCGTACGGACGGCGCACTCCCGGTCATCGTCCTGAACAATGAGGGCCTGGAGCCGCAGGAGCAGGAAGAAATTCACCTCTCCAGTGCGCACGACCTGGCGTACCGCATGCCGCTGAGCCTGCTGGTTGGTTCGGGTATGCTCATCGCTGTGACCCTCGCCGACATTGTCAACAGCGTCATTTTGGCGCTCAGCCGCCCGGCACTTCGCGCCAAGCTGTTGGAGGAAGGCTCCGGCAACGATATTGAGCTGCTGGACCTCTTCGATCAGGTGGATAGCAACGTGCTGCTCACCATTACCGGCACCGTGCTGGTGGGTTTTGTAGCAATTTATTCGGCGGTGCACCTGTTCCTGCTGTGGAGCACGCTACGCGGCTCCTCGAAGGCCCGCCGTCTGGCTCTGCTGTTGACTGCGTTGAACTTCGCAGCGATTACCGGCGGTGTGCTGTGGGGCCACCAGTCCCTGCCGCTGTCCACGATTTTCTTCCAGCTGGGTGTTGCGGTGTTTGCGATGCTGGCGTTCACCTCGGATGCGGCGGTCCAGTACACGGCAACCCGCACCTTCCACATGCGCGATACGAAGATCGTGCAGCGCGCAACGCACCCGAAGGTTCTCGAGCACAGGGCACAGCGCAAGGCTCAGAAAGCCCAGAAAGCGCAGAAGACGCACAATGCGCAGAAGGCACGCAAAGCTACCTCTGCAAGCAACGCTCACCGCGCGTAGATTGCACGTTTCAGCGCAACATAGTGAATAGAAAAGTACCGCCCGGTCAGTACATGATCGGGCGGTACTTTTTTGCTCTGCAGCCGCAGACTCTACCGGGCCTGCGCGCATTGCAGGAATCTCAGCACATTGCAGGCTTCTTAGGCTTCACCCTTTTCGCCGTGGAAAATCGGGCCCACGTTACGGGGGCGCTTGAGCTCAAAGAAGCCGGGGTAGGAAGCCAGCGCCAGGGCGCCGTCGAAGAGCTTACCTGCCTCTTCACCGGCGGGGCTCGGGGAGATGACCGGGCCGAAGAAAGCGGTGCCGTTAATGGAAATCAGCGGAACACCCACATCGGTGCCGCCCACGGTCTCCAGTGCCAGATCCAGGGAGGCGCGCATCTGCTCATCGTACTGGTCGGTGAAGGCGACATCCACCAGCTCTGCGGGCAGGTTGACCTCTTCCAGCGCCTTGACGATTGCGTCGCGGTAGGAATCAGCCTTGTTGTCGTTGTGGTGAATCTGCTCGCCCAGAGCGTCGTAGAGGGGCTTGATGACCTCGTTGCCGTGCAGCTCGCGCACAGCGGTAATGAGGCGGGCAGGCGCCCAGGACTTGTTCATCGCTGCCTGGTAGCTGGCGGGCAGGTCGCGGCCCTGGTTGTGCATGGACAGGGAGAAGGGACGCCAGGTCACCTCAACATTACGGACCTTCTGCACCTCGCCAATCCAGCGGGAGGTAATCCAGCACCAGGGGCAGATCGGGTCGAACCAGAAATCAATCTGTGCGGGTGCGTTCTCAGTCATGAGTGTTCCTCTCTCATACGGTTGCGCCAGCCGCTTCTATGAGCCGGCGCTTATTCTTCGGTACACGCTCATCAGGACATGCCAGCGAGAGCAGTACCTGCTAGTGAGCCGTCACCCCGTATAACCGGGGCGACGGCTTCTTTATTCCCTAGCCTGTTCGGCTGGAAGTATTCGGTTATGCCGCCTGACGGTCCGCGGCCTTCAGGGAGGCGGTCTTCGCCTCCCCCTTCACGGTGCGGGTGGTCTCGGTTTCGGGGTCGGGCGCCTGCAGTACGTAGCGAGGCTCCGCACCGTTAAGCACGGTGTCCTCACCGATGACGATGGACACCACATCGGTGCGGTCCGGGATGTCGAACATAATCGGCTGCAGAATCTGCTCCATCATGGCGCGCAGGCCGCGGGCACCGGTGCCGCGTTCGGCGGCGAGGCGGGCAATAGCCGCGATCGCAGCGTCATCGATGACCAGGTCCACGCCGTCCAAGGCGAAGAGGTGACGGTACTGCTTGAGCAGCGCGTTCTTCGGCTCGGTCAGCACGCGAGCTAGCTCTTCTTCGTTGAGCTCGCTCAGGGTCGAGATGACCGGCAGGCGGCCAATCAGCTCGGGGATGATACCGTAGTGCGCCAGGTCCTCGGGCATGATCTGGTCCAGCGGGTTCTTCACGGAACCGCTCAGTTCAGCAGCGAAACCGATGCCACCGGCACCCACGCGGGCCGCGATGCGGTCGTCGATATTGTCGAAGGCGCCAGCCACGATGAAGAGAATGTTCGAGGTATCAATCTCAATGTTCGCGTGCGCCGGGTGCTTGCGGCCGCCCTCCGGGGGTACGGTCGCCACGGTGCCCTCAATAATCTTCAGCAGCGCCTGCTGCACGCCCTCACCGGACACGTCACGGGTGATGGAGAGGTTCTCGCCACCCTTACGGGCAATCTTGTCGATCTCGTCAATGTAGATGATGCCGCGCTGAGCCTTGGCAATATCGCCGTCAGCGGCGTTGATGAGGCGCAGCAGAATGTTCTCCACGTCGTCACCCACGTAGCCCGCCTCGGTGAGGGTGGTTGCGTCGACCAGGGCGAAGGGCACATCCAGCTTCTTCGCCAGGGTTGCCGCCAGGTAGGTTTTACCGCAACCGGTCGGGCCGAGCATCAGAATATTCGACTTGCCCAGCTCCACCTGCTCCCCCGCGGTCGCCGAAAGAATGCGGGAGGTCAGCACCGGGTTGTCAATATCGTGGATGCGCTTGTAGTGGTTGTACACCGCCACCGCCAGGGTGCGCTTCGCCGCGTCCTGACCGATGACGTAGTCGTTGAGGTAGCTGTAAATTTCGCGCGGAGTAGCCAGCTGAGATGCAGGCGCCGCCGCGGAGGATTTCACCTTCAGACGCTCTTCAGCGAGGATCTCTTCGCACAGCTCCACGCATTCGTCGCAGATAGAAACATTCGGGCCGAGCACAATCTTAAAAACCTGCGCGCGAGTCTTCTTGCAGAAGGAGCATCGCATGCTGGCGTTGGGCTGTTCGGGAGGCACAATGACGTCTGTGGCCACGAAAATTCCCTTTCGATCGGCGTGGTGAAATCGGCGCAGAAGGGTCAGTGACCTGATGTCTGCGGTGATTTCTCAGGAGGAGCACCGGCGGGTGGTGGGCGCCCTAGTTTGAGTGAGAAAACGGTATGAAATACTCGAATTTTCTCCTTTTCTAAGGCTACCGGAGTTCACCCCGGAACCAAGAATTACGCACCGCAAATGAACGGACTTACCGGGCATATGACAAAGCGCGTCTTTTATGACGGCGGCAGGAACTTCCACACCCCGATATGACGGTGATTCACAAGGGTAAAGTGCAGGTCAGAGTCACCTACTGAAGCACCACACGGAGACCCACCAAATACACCCACGGTGCACAAAAAGAAGCGGCACCGCACCGCGCACCAGCCCGAAGGCTCGCACACGGGGCAATGCCGCCCCTCCCCCGAAAAATACTCGGGGATATTCCTCAAAACTAAAGTTTAGGTGTGGGAAATAGCGGTGTTGGTCGCAGGCTTACGCAACTTACGAGACTCCAGCACCTTGTCGACCAGGCCGTACTCCAGAGCAGCAGCCGCAGTCAGAATGTTGTCACGCTCAATGGAACGGTCAACTTCCTCGTAGGTCTTGCCCGAGTGCAGTGCCAGGGTCTGTGCAGTCCACTCACGCATACGCATAACCTCGTTCGCGTGAATCTCAATGTCAGATGCCTGACCGCCCTGCTGGCCGCTCAGCGCGGGCTGGTGAATCAGCACGCGAGCGTTCGGCAGTGCCAGACGCTTGCCGGGGGTACCGGCAGCCAGCAGAACCGCCGCAGCGGATGCCGCCTGACCCAGGCACACGGTCTGGATCTCGGGGCGGATGAACTGCATGGTGTCGTAGATAGCGGTCATTGCGGTGAAGGAGCCGCCGGGCGAGTTGATGTACAGGGTGATGTCACGCTCGGGGTCCTGTGCCTCCAGCACCAGCAGCTGAGCCATGATGTCGTCAGCGGATGCGTCGTCCACCTGGGTGCCCAGGAAGATGATGCGGTCCTCGAACAGCTTTGCGTACGGGTCCTGACGCTTGTAACCGTAGGGGGTGCGCTCCTCGAAGCTGGGGAGCACGTAGCGGTTGCTCGGCATAGCCGGCGCCGAGGTGGTGATATCGTTCGGCAGGTAGTTCATGTGCATCTCCCTTATGCGTTCTTCGATTCGGGCAGCTTACCGGCGGTGGTCGCAATGTGGTCGAAGAAGCCGTACTCCAGGCCCTCTTCCGCGTTGAACCAGTTGTCGCGGTCGTTATCCTTCAGGATGGTTTCCAGGCTCTTGCCGGTGCGCTCAGCGGTAATCTCTGCCAGGCGCTTCTTCATGTCCAGAATCAGCTCAGCCTGGGTGCGGATATCAGATGCGGTACCGCCAATACCACCGAGGGGCTGGTGCATGAGGATGCGGGCGTTCGGGGTTGCGTAGCGCTTGCCGATGGTGCCTGCGGTGAGCAGGAACTGACCCATGGATGCTGCCATACCGGTCACCACGGTCACCACGTCGTTCGGGATGAGCTGCATGGTGTCGTAGATTGCCATACCAGCGGTCACGGAGCCGCCGGGCGAGTTGATGTACAGGTAGATGTCTGCCTCGGGGTCTTCAGCCGAGAGCAACAGCATCTGGGAGCAGATGAGGTTGGCGTTGGAGTCGCGCACCTCGGAGCCGAGCCAGATAATGCGCTCCTTCAGGAGGCTGTTGTAGACGTAATCTTCCTGGGCACCAACGATGGGGGTTGCCATAGACGGCGCGGGCGCCACGCCGGCTGCCTGGGAGGCGCCGATGGGCAGAGGCATGTAGCTGGACATTCTTCCTCTTCTTCTCTAATGGGTCTTCGCTGCATCTTTGCGCGATTTACGCGCCGGAGCGCACGCGAAAAGTTTCGTTGCTACTACCTTACCGATAGTTGCTCTCCCCCGCTTCCCTTCGGGTTGTTCGTTCGCCAGGGGGTGAAGCAGAGGCGAAAACCTCGGTACGGAATAACTTGAGGGCGGAATAGTTTGGGGTGAAAAGAGCCTCAGCGGGCACCCAACCGGTAATTCGGTGGATGCCCGCTGAGGCTACACGTTTCAAGCAATCAGCGCACGCCCTCTAGCGGGGTGGCTTCTTGCAGACCGTGGCGGGGATTTAGGCAGCTGCCTCTTCGCCCTCGCCCAGGTACTTGGACAGGTCAACAACGTTGCCCTTGGTGTCCTTGACCACTGCGGTCTTCAGCACTGCTGCCAGAGCCTTGGAGCGGCGAACCTCGCCGACCAGTGCGCCTGCCTGGCCGGAGCCGTCCAGCATCTGTGCGAACTGGTTGGGGTCCATGCCGTACTGGGAGCTCATGGTGATGATGTAGTTGATCATCTCAGCCTGGTCGACGGTCACTTCTTCCTTGTCCGCAACAGCGTCGAGAACCATCTCGTTCTTGAATGCGGTCTCGGTGTTCTCGCGAACCTCGGCGCGGTGCTCCTCGGTGTCGTGGTCTGCTTCAGCGTTGGGGTTGTTGAAGTGCTGCTCGAGCTGGTCCTCGATAACCTTCTCGGGGACGGGGATCTCGACGAGCTCAACGAGCTTTGCGAGGACCTTGTCGCGTGCCTGGGTGCCCTGCTCGGCAACCTTAGCTTCTGCAACCTGCTTCTTGATGTCTTCCTTCAGCTCGTCGATGGTGTCGAACTCGGAAGCCAGCTGTGCGAACTCGTCATCAGCTGCGGGCAGCTCGCGCTCCTTGACTGCGGTGAGCTTGACCTTGATGACTGCCTGCTCACCTGCGTGCTCGCCGCCGGAGAGCTTGGTCTCGAAGGTTGCGTCCTCGCCAGCGGACAGGCCGGTCAGAGCCTCGTCGATGCCGTCGAGCATGGTGCCGGAACCGATCTGGTAGGACAGGTCGTTTGCTGCATCTACCTGCTCGCCGTCGATTTCTGCGGCGATGTCGATGGTCACGAAGTCCTTGTCAGCTGCGGGGCGCTCAACGGTCTTCAGGGTGCCGAAGCGCTCACGCAGAGCGTCCAGTGCCTGAACCTCGTCCTCAGCGGTGACCTCTACCTCGTCAACCTCAACCTCGAGGCCCTCGTAGTTGGGCAGCTCGATTTCGGGGCGGACGGTGACGGTGATGGTCAGCTTGACGTCTGCCTCACGGTTCTCGGTGGAGGGCTGGGACTGAACGTCCAGCTCGGGCTGTGCCAGGGGGGAGAGTTCGTTCTCGCCCAGTGCCTGTGCGTAGTAGTCGTTCAGAGCGTCGTTCAGGGATGCCTCGACGATGTAGTCGAAGCCCGCACGCTGCTCGATGAGCTGCTTGGGCAGCTTACCCTTGCGGAAGCCGGGAACGCTGATCTGACCCGAGAGGTTCTTGTAGGTGCGGTCCAGGTAGGGCTTGAATTCTGCGAAGGGAACCTCGACCTCAATCTTTGCGAGGGTCGGGTTGAGCTTCTCGACGGCGGTCTTCACGTCCGTGATCTCCTCATATAGTTTCGGTGCGGCACGAATCGTGTGTGCCGCGGTTGCTTAGTGGAAAGAGCGCCACGACCTTGTAGCGTCGCGGCAACCGTTTCACGTCGGGGCGACAGGATTCGAACCTGCGATCTCCTGCTCCCAAAGCAGGCGCGTTAGCCAAGCTACGCCACGCCCCGTGAAACCGACCGTGTTGCGCACTTGCGTGTTTAACACAGTCAGTGCCCTAGTTTACCTGTTTTCCCGCTAAATGCCCAACACAGCAGCTCGTGCGCGGTTTATTTCCACTGAGCGCGTACTCCCCTAATAAGGATGCGCAGACCGGCACAAAAAGAGGAGGCGAGCGCCCGCAAGAACCCGCAAAGCCAGCACACAAAACCGTGCCAACACGCCAAAGAGTTTGACAGCACAGATGGAACCTCGCTACTATGGTCAAGTTCCAATTCGGGGATGTAGCTTAATGGTAAAGCCTCAGTCTTCCAAACTGATTACGCGGGTTCGATTCCCGTCATCCCCTCCATGAAAAAGGCTCCGACGCAAGCGTCGGGGCCTTTTTACATTCCGGGGATTCCGGGAATCGCTTACGTCTAAAAGTTCCGAAAGCTTTCGAAACTTTTAGACTCCAGCCCGTCATCCCTCGAGAACTAATCTCCGGGAATCCCTTCCGCATGCGGATTTGTTTCCTCGCGCGCTCGGAATCCGCACGCTCCACCCTAACTTATATATACTTCTCAAGCACCTGCTGCGCCGAGACAATCGTGGCGAATTCATCGCGCAACGCCGCAATATTGTAGAGGTGCACCATCTCCGGGGAAAGAAAATCACCGGCACCATCAGAAAGAGCAAAGGTTACGCAGGCATCCTCAACAAGAGTCACCTGAAAACCATAATTTGCCGCCATCCGCACAGTGGTAGACACACAATGCGGCAGCGTACAACCCATCACCATGAGCCGATCAATCCCGCGTTCACGCAGATAGGCAAGCAGATTTGTACCAATAAATGCGCTATTCACATTTTTTGTAAATACCTTCTCCCCCGCACGAGGCTCAAATCCGCTCTGAAACCTAATATTTTCCTCATCGTAAAAGAAGGAGCTCGAATCCGTTCCCCGATGCTGAATATGGATTATTTCGCGCCCTGAACAGCGGAAATCCTCCATAATCTTCTGCATCTTCTCTTCCGCACCGTCATTATTTCTAGCCGGTAGCTGCGGATGCAGAAACCCCCTCTGAACATCCACCACCAATAGAGCCTCAGCCATTGTTCTTCTCCTCCTGTAGCTACTTCTGGCAGCCGGGGCACCAGTAGAGTTTGCGGCCGGCGATTTCTTCCATGCGGATGGTGGTTCCGCAGCGGCGGCAGGGCTCGCCGTGGTGCATGTACACATAGTTGGCGTGGTCGGGCCACGCTTCGGTTTCGGGTACGCCGGGGCGGTCTTCGGGCTCGGTGGTGATGATGCGCCCCACGCGCACGCCGATGACCAGCAGGTGCTTATTGTCTTCCCAGAGTCGCTCCAGCTCCTCGTCACTGAGGCTCTTGCCGGGGCGTAGCGGATCAATTTCCTGGCGGTACAGCGACTCAGCGCGGAAGATATTGCCCACGCCGGAGATTGCCGCCTGATCCATCAGAATCACGCCAATCGGGCGGGAGCTCTTGCGTGCCGCGCGGTAGAACTGTTCGGGGTCGGCATCCGGGTTGAGCGGGTCGGGGCCGAGCTTGGAGCGGACGGTGCGCACCTCCTCCGGGGTGAGGGTACGGCAGATAGTAGGGCCCACCAGGTCCGCCCAGCCATGCTCCGAAACAATACGGCAACGCACCGTACCCTTCGGTTCGGGAGGACCGGCGTAGGGTTCCCCCTCCCCCGCCGCGTATTCTTTTTCGCCGATCTTGCGGGGCGCGCCAATGCTCGAAGCACCCGTGAACGTCTCATCCCCACCGAAGCTCCAGTTACCGTAAATACCCAGGTGCACGTTCAGGGTCAGGTCGTTCTCGAAGGTCACGAACAGGTGCTTACCGTGCGCGTACGCCCCGGTGATGGTGTGCCCATCCAGCAGGGCGGCACCCTCGGCGTAGCGGCCCTGCGGGGAGGAAACCTGCACGCGCTCGCCGGTGAAGACGTCACTGATTTGGCGGGCGATACGGTGGATGGAGTGGCCTTCGGGCACGGGTTCTCCTCGAAAACTTGTCGGCTAGAAATAGTGCGGATTATATAGGGTGCAAAGACGACTGAGGCGCATAGCCTGCACTATGCGCCTCAGATTTTAGAGCTTAGGCAGCGTCAATCTGCTTGCCGGCAATGTCGCCGGTCTGCTCGTACTCAGCCAGCTGACCGATACGGCGTGCGTGACGCTCCTCGTTGGTCCAGGGGGTAGCCAGGAAGACCTTGATGATTTCCAGTGCTTCTTCCTTGCTGTGCTGGCGGCCGCCCACAGCTACAACCTGTGCGTTGTTGTGCTCGCGAGCCAGTGCCGCGGTGTCGTGGTTCCATGCCAGAGCCGCGCGGATACCATCAACCTTGTTCGCAGCCATCTGCTCACCGTTGCCGCTACCGCCCAGCACAATACCCAGGGAGTCCAGGCCAGCCTCGCGGTCACGCTTCACGCCAAGGGCTGCGTTAATGCAGAACGAGGGGTAGTCGTCCAGCGGGTCGTAGTCGGCGGGGCCGTGGTCAATCATTTCGTAGCCCTCAGCGGTGAGGGACTCGATCAGGTAGTGGCTCAGTTCGAGGCCAGCGTGGTCGGTTGCGATGTGTACGCGCATGGTACTCTCCTGGTGATTTTGTCTTGGTGTGACGTGCGTTTGTGCGTTCGTGGGAGGC
This sequence comes from Rothia sp. HMSC065C12, assembly GCF_001812085.1. Classification (NCBI taxonomy): domain Bacteria; kingdom Bacillati; phylum Actinomycetota; class Actinomycetes; order Micrococcales; family Micrococcaceae; genus Rothia; species Rothia sp. HMSC065C12. The sequence goes on along the minus strand of NZ_KV807673.1, from coordinate 251,412 downwards.
ACCGGTTCTCAGTTCTGAGCGCCGTTGCTAGAGTGCGCCGCGCATCCATCAGGTGGGATACGCTTCCCCGTTTGGGTTTTTTCTGTCTTAACTGTATCGAATTCGCGCGGGTTCGGGTAATGCGAAGCCTTCTAGACCCCCACCTATACGGTAGACTGTGGGATATGGCACTTTTTGGTGTCCCGATTCGCCGCGCCCAAACTTGAACGCCTCCAGCGCTACGTATGCAGCGTCGCAGGAGCCGCGCACCTCGGGAACCAGCGCACCATGACAGGGCGTGTCAACATGGCACGCTATTCACATCTAAGGAGAGGGAGCTGTATGCCCGGCCTGAACCTAACCCGCAATGAGGCAACCGAACGCGCATCCATTATTAAGCGCGTGCACTCGTACCGTATTGAACTCGACCTGCCGAAGGACAAAGACGTCTTCTCCTCGAAGGTTGAAATTCGCTTCGACGCGCAGGAAGGTGCCTCCACCTTCATTGACGCCATCACCTCCTCGGTCAAGTCCATTAACCTCAACGGCGAAGAGCTGAGCACCGACCTGGCGGACGGCGAGCGCATCCAGCTGCCGAACCTTGCTGCTGAGAACACCCTGGTCATTGACGCTGAGATGTTCTACACCAACACCGGTGAGGGTCTGCACCGTTTCGTGGACCCCGCCGACGGCGAAGTGTACCTGTACTCCCAGTTTGAGGTGCCGGACTCCCGCCGCGTGTTCCCCGTCTTCGAGCAGCCCGACCTGAAGGCTGAATTCGAGTTCATCGTGCGTGTTCCCTCGCACTGGGTGGTTGTGTCTAACCAGCCCGAGGTGAAGGTTGAGGAGAAGGAGTGCGGTTGCGGCCGTGCGAAGACTTGGTTCTTCAAGCCGACCCCGCGCATGTCTTCGTACATTACCGCGATTGTCGCTGGCCCCTACGAGAAGGTCACCAGCGAGCTGACCAACTCTGAGGGTCGCGTGATTCCGCTGGGCGTGTACGCTCGTAAGTCCCTCATGCCGTTTGTGGATGCTGAGGACATGTTTGAGCTGACCCGTCAGGGCTTCGAGTTCTACGAGGAGCAGTTCAAGACCCCGTACCCGTTCGAGAAGTACGATCAGCTGTTCGTGCCCGAGTTCAACGCTGGTGCAATGGAGAACGCTGGCTGTGTGACCTACCTGGAGACTTACGTCTTCCGCTCCAAGGTTGCGGAGGCCCTGCGTGAGCGCCGCGCTATCACCGTTCTGCACGAGCTGGCTCACATGTGGTTCGGCGACCTGGTCACCATGAAGTGGTGGAACGACCTGTGGCTGAACGAGTCTTTCGCTGAGTTCATGTCGACCCTGGCTGCTGCGGAGAACACCCGCTACGCGAAGGAGGCGTGGGCCACCTTCGCCGCGTCGGAGAAGACCTGGGCGTACCGTCAGGATCAGCTGTCTTCGACTCACCCGATTGTGGCTGAGATTCGTGACCTTGCCGATGTTCAGGTGAACTTCGACGGCATTACGTACGCGAAGGGCGCTTCGGTGCTGCGTCAGATGGTGGCATGGGTTGGCCAGGAGAACTTCATGGCTGCTCTGAAGGTGTACTTCGATAAGCACAGCTGGGGCAACACCGTTCTGGATGACCTGCTGGTTGAGCTGGAGCGCACCTCCGGCCGTGACGTGCGTGCGTGGAGCGCTAAGTGGCTTGAGACCGCTGGCGTGAACACTCTCGCCGTTGAGATTGAGAACGACGAGGCGGGCAACATTTCGAACCTGGGTATCCGCCAGTCCTACGCTGAGGGCTTCGAGACCCTGCGCCCGCACCGTGCCGTGATTGGTTTCTACAACCTGGTGGACGGCAAGCTGACCCGCACCGACCGCATCGAGCTGGACATTGACGGCGAGCTGACCGTGGTTGAGGAGGCTATCGGCAAGAAGCGCCCCGACCTGCTGCTGCTGAACGATGAGGATCTGGCGTACGCTAAGATTCGCCTGGACGAGCGTTCCATCGAGACCGCTATCAAGCACCTGGGCGACATTGATTCGTCCGTGGCTCGCGGCGTGGTCTGGGGTTCGCTCTGGGATACCGTGCGTGACGCTCAGATGCCGGCGCGTAAGTACGTTGACCTGGTGCTGAACAACATCGGTAAGGAGACCAACTCCACCGCTCTGCGCACCCAGATCAACAACCTGTCCGCTACCCTGCACTCCTTCGTGGCTCCCGAGGCTCGCGAGGAGACCCGCCACCGTGCCGCTGACCGTCTCTGGGAGCTGGCATGCGTTGCAGAGCCCGATTCGGATGCTCAGCTTCAGCTGCTGCAGGCGTTCATCAACCAGACCCGCACCGAGGAGCAGTACGACAACGTGCAGCGTCTCTTCGAGGGTGAGCTGACCCTTGAGGGCCTGGATATTGACGCCGACCTGCGTTGGAACCTGGTGTGCCGCCTGGCTACCGGTGGCCGTTTCTCCGCCGAGCAGATTGCTGCGGAGCTGGAGAACGACAACACTGCAAACGGTCAGCAGTACGCCGCTCAGGCATACGCGTCGATTCCGACTGCGGAGGCTAAGGCTGAGTACTGGAACAAGATCATGGTGACCGGCGAGCTGTCGAACATGATTCAGCGTTACGCTATTTCCGGTTTCAAGTCCGGCAAGCCCGAGCTGATTGCCCAGTACAATGAGCCGTACTTCGAGCAGATTGAGGGTATTTGGCGTTCGCGTTCGCACGAGATTTCCATGCAGATTATTGGTGGCATGTACCCGAGCGAGCCGACCGCTGAGCTGCTGGAACGTACCGAGGCGTACCTGGCTTCTCTGCCTGAGGATGCTGCGGCTCTGTACCGTCAGATTGCGGAGGCACGCGACGGCGTGGCTCGTGCACTGAAGGTTCAGGCTGCTGACATTTAACAATGCTTATGAGCTGAGGCGGGTTCGCCACCTGCTCTCATAGGTTTTTGCTCATAGGTTTTTACTCATGGGTTTTTATTCGTCCCCTTCTACCCCGATTCGGGGTGGGAGGGGACGTTTCTATATGGGGTTTATGCCGGTTCTATTTTGAGTTGTGCCCCAAGTTGCACACCGGTTTGCATACAGGTTTGCGCACCGAGTCTAATTCTTGTCACTGCGGTGCATATTTTTTGTTATTTTCATTTGAATATCCCTCAAAAGCTCTCTACTTGGGGTTGCGCCTATCGTATACTGTTGTGCATGCCTTCTATCAAGTCTCCTATCGCGAAAGTTTCTCTGACCGGCACAATCCTTGCTGTGGTTGCCGCCGGTTCCTTTGGCGTGTACTCCGCAGGAGGCTTCATCGCGCCCGGTGGCACCGCCGCTACCGCTGCTGCGGGCGCCGAGCCTACCCAGTCGGCGCAGGAAAGCCCCAGCGAGTCCCCCTCCCCCGAGCCGACTCCGGAACCGACCACCCCGGCGCAGAAGATGGAACGCACCGCGCAGAACGCCTTCGGCAAGGAGGGCGCGCAGGCAACCGGTGAGATTCAGGCGCCGTTCCCCACCTCCGCTGATGCCGCCGACATGCTGGTTCAGCAGTTCAAGGGTGGCGTGGTCATGTACACCCCCAAGTACGGTCCGGTTGCGGTGGAATCCGGCGTCTACGAGCACTGGTGGAAGCAGCGCGGGTACAGCGACTTTGCCGGTTGGGAGGGTCTGCCGGTGAGCTGGCGATCCAAGAAGGGCGTTCTGTACACCAAGTTTGAGAAGGCTGAACTCTACTGGGATAAGGCGAACGGTCTGCCGCGTAACACCAATGTTCTTGGCGCTAAGGATGCCCTGGTGATTGGTGACTCGCAGGTGACCGCAACCTCCTGGGTTGGTTTGGGTCTGAAGCAGGCAGGTTTCGTCCCGTACCTGTTCCGTTGCGGCGGCATCGGTTTTGTGACTGCCCGCGAGGGTGTGTGCCCCTCCTACTATCAGGGTGTGATGGGTGGCCGTTGGGCTCTGCCGAGCGGTAACCCCGGCGTGATTTACCTGGACGCCTCCGGCAATGACATTTACATTCACGAGGATGAGACGAAGGCGCGCGAGCACGTGAACGCTCACCAGACTCAGGTCATTGAGCAGCTGCGACGTATGTACCCGTCGTCGAAGATTGTGTTCGGTGGTGTGGTGTCTATGGATGAGGCGTCTGCACCGGATAAGCAGGTGGCGCATAAGCGTCACGTGGCAAACGAGGTGGCAAGGCAGGGTGCCCGCGAGACCGGCGTGCTGTTCATGGACACCTCGGGCTGGCAGAGCCTCTACCTGGCTGAGGGTGACATGGCTGATGGCGTGCATCTGAAGGAGAAGGCGCACCATAAGCTGGCGGGCCCCTTTGCGACTCGTCTGCGTGAACTGCTCGGCACCGCGTAAACTAACTGTGTAATCAGCCGAGTACATCAGCTTCGATCAACGCATATAGCATTAGAATGAGGCGCCGGGAGGATTGAATCCTTCCGGCGCCTCATTCGTTTGAGTGGGTTACCCACCGCAGCTCTCAAGTTGGTGTGCGGGTTTTATGCCGCGACGTTTGCCTGGCGTTCCTTCGCCTCGGCCTTCTGGTGTGCGAGCACGCCCTCCGCAAGGCGACGCTTCTGACGCTCACGAGCGGCTTCCTTCTCACGCTGCTCGGCAGCCCAGGCGACCGGGTCAATGTCAATCGACTCGTAGTGCCATTCGCCAATGTAGTCGCGAATCGGGGCGACCCAGGTGACGGGAATGCCGCGGCGCAGGTACACCTCGTGGTCGGTGTCTTCAAAAGCGTGGATAATGCGGTTGCCGTCAGCAATCAGGGACTCAATGATGGAGTCTTTCCATGCGGGGCTGTTGGAGCCGTCGTTGCCGGGCTTAGCGAACACGTGCTTGGGTTCCAGACCTGCGCGGGCGATGAACTGGTTCAGTTCCTTCATGTAGGTGCCGTCTCGGCCGGTAATTACTACGACCTCTGCGCCGGTGTCTGCCGTGATTTCGCGAACACGGTCGGCAACTTCAACATTGACCGTTGCGTTACGGATGGCCTTGAAGAATCGGCGGTTGCTTGCGAAGAAACCGGTCAGGTACTTGTCCATCTGATCTCGGTTGCTGGCAAGGGTACCGTCAATGTCGACTGCAATCAGATCCATATAGGTCTCACTTTCGATCCGTACGGGAAGAATGCGCCTGGTGAGGGCGCGGCGGAAGAGTTCCCGTGCGGTGTGGCTGGTAATCGGTGTGTCAAAGACGCCCCGGTGAAAGGGCGTAGTCTTTCTAGAATACCCTATTTTCGTAAAGTAATGCCCTATCGAATGTCATTATTACAACTACCCTATTGATGTCATACAGCATAGAAAACCGCTGGTGGCGCAGGCAAAGAGCCCACACCACCAGCGTAAAGAGTCTAGAAATGTCTCGAGGAAAGTTAGAGTAGCGAACCGGACCCGCGGCGCACCAGCACCATACCGGCGGGCGCCACAATGCGCAGCCACTCCTCCGAACCAACATGCGCAGCGAACAGCGGCAGATCGCCCGTGAAGCCTTCCGGGATGAAACCAAACACGCGCAGGGCGAATGCCGCGCCGGTCGGCACAAGCACGGTATCGAACTCAGGTAGGTACTCCAGCACCATATCGGAGGACCAAATACGCGAGCGCACCGTAGAAAGCACAGCAGCGCCGGGGTTCTCGGGCAGGGCGCGTTCTACCGCCTCCAGGCCTTCTGCGGTGGCGCGGTGGAATTCTTCAACCGGGACGGTACCAACCTCGTACCAGCCGCTGAGCGGGGCTGACTTGCCAGCCCAGCTGGCGTTGACGGTCACCGGCGGCATGAACAGCACCAGCTGCGAGTTCTCTTCGTTACCCTGTTCTTCTGCCTGCTTCTGCAGACGCGCCAGTCGGTCCAGTAGCGCCTGCGCCTGTACGGTCATGTCCAGGGTCGAGTCAGCCAGCAGGTGCAGGGCGCGCAGACCCATAATGACCGGGGTGTCCGAGGAGGCGTCCTCCGGCTCCAGGGAGCAGGCGAACACCGCCACCACGCGGCCGCGCGCGGTCAGGCGGATAGCCGCATCCGGGTTGACCGCCAGAGCACGAGAAATGTAGGTGGCAAGATCCTTGACGACTGCGGCACCCTGGGCACCGCCGGGCAGAATCAGGTAGGGCTCCTCCACGCCTTCGTGGGGGTTGTACTTGAGCTCAATGGGTGCTGCCGCGTTCGATGCGCTGTTCTGGTCGGGAGCATTCTCCTGCACGGGGGTATTGTCAGGGATAGTTTCAGACGGCGTAGTCATTTCTGCTCCTTTTCGGCGTTGGCCTGCTCGGTGGCAAGTTGGTGGGTGATATATGCGATGGTGTGTTAGGCAGACGTTCCGGATCAACAATCCGAGTCATTGTTCCTAGTCAATGTTCCGAATCAACCTGTCGTGGTTGTCTCAGAGTATGCTCTCCCACTCTACGCCAGAAACCGGTTCATTGAAAACGTGCGAGAATAAAACCATGACCAAGCCCACTGTGACCCAAAACCTCATGCGGATGCTGGACCTCTCCCCCGTGGAGGCGGCGCCCGCCTCCTTCGGTAGTGATGAAGTGTCTACCGGCGTGACGCTCACCCGCGAGCAGCCGCGTACTTTCGGTGGTCAGGTTCTTGCCCAGTCGATTATTGCCGCCGACCGCACGGTGGAGGGCAAGGACATCCACTCGATTCACGCCTATTTTCTGCGTCCCGGCGATATTGAGCGTGAACTGTTCTTCGCCACTCAGCGTCTGAACGATAGCCGTTCCTTCTCGACCCGCCGCGTGCAGGTGTTCCAGGATGAAGCGCCCATGTTCTCGGCGATTATGTCTTTCCAGGCGGATAGCCGCGGCCCGGAGCACACCGCAGTGACCATGCCGGAGGTTCCGGACCCCGAATCGCTGCCGATGGTCAGCGACTACCTGGGTGAGCTGCCGCATCCGATTGCGCAGGCGGTGGCGTGGGAGCGCCCGATTGATATGCGCCACGTGGGCGCACCCCTGTACACTCAGCCGGATTCCTCCTCGACCCAGCCGCGTGCCTGCGTGTGGTTCAAGACCTTTGACCGCCTGGTGCACGCTGATGGTTCTGAGGCCTCGGAGGCGGAGCACCGCGCCGCTATCGCCTACGCTTCGGATTACCTGCCGCTGGAGCCGGCTCTGCGCCGTCACGGCAAGTTCTGGCTGGAGCCGGGCCTCAAGAGCGCCTCGCTGGATCACGCGATGTGGTTCCACCGTTCGGCGCGCGCCGATGAGTGGCTGCTGTACGTGCTAGATTCTCCGAGCGCGCAGGGTGGCCGTATGCTCGCGCAGGGTTCGATTTTCAATCGTTCCGGTGAGCTGGTGGCGACCGTGGCGCAGGAAATGATGTTCCGCCTGCCGGAATATCGATAAAGCAGAGCACCGCTAGGACTACCGGAAGGCGTCAGGCGAACCTGGCAGAGCATACAGAAAGACCGTGTGAGGTGGTTGTCTCACACGGTCTTTCTTATGTTCTAGTGTACGGTCTAGAAGCCGTTTGGAAGCTCTTATTTAGCTTCGCCGTCAATCACACCGTCCGGGGAAATGTGCACGGTGCTCTTGGTGCGGCGGGAAACAAAGAAGTCACCCACGAATACCAGACCGGTCACCAGAAGACCCAGTGCTGCCATCCATACTGCCGCCACGCCGTAGATTATCGGGAACAGCACCACGAGCAAGCCCAGAATAAGGGTACCAATAGCAGAGAGCTGCAGGTGGCGTCCGGCGGCGTAGCTCAGGTATTTCACGCCCTGGGCAGTCATCAGACGAATCAGCGCCCACATAATCATCCACGTACCCACAATGGTCGGGATGAAGGTTGCCTGTGCACCCACCGAGGCAGTCAGCAGAATCAGGCCAGCCACCACGGTCAAGATGCCGTCAACCAGGTCCCAGCCGGTACGTGCCTGCTTTGGCGTGCCGAAGTAACGTACCAGTTCAAACACGCCACCAAGCCACACCGAAATGGAGAACACATAACCCAGAACTACCAGCGGAATAGCGGGATTGGCGAACATGTAGATTGCCGCTGCAATCAGCAACAGACCGGTAACCAAGGACATCCAGTTATATTTTGAAAGCATAATGCTCTTCTCTTCGTAATCACATGTGTCAGTTGTACTTACGCACATACCCATTATAAACCGTAAATATGAAGTCCGCCACGATATATCGGTCGCCACTGAGCGAACTATTTCTACCGACGAATAACCCACCACGTAGCGGAACAACACGTGAGATAGCAGGACTATACCCCTTCCCCAGCAGACACAGCAAAGCCCCGCCTCCTCACGCTTCAACAGCGCAGGAGGCGGGGCTTACTACCGAACCAAACCCTATCGGGTCAGCTTGCGGTGCACCACGCGGTGCGGCTTAGCAGCCTCGGGGCCGAGGCGCTCAATCTTGTTCTTCTCGTAGGACTCGAAGTTACCCTCGAACCAGTACCACTGATCCGGGTTCTCATCGGTGCCCTCCCACGCCAGGATGTGGGTTGCCACGCGGTCCAGGAACCAACGGTCGTGAGAGACGACCACTGCACAGCCGGGGAATTCCAGCAGCGCATTTTCCAGGGATGCGAGGGTCTCAACGTCCAGGTCGTTAGTGGGCTCATCGAGCAGCAGCAGGTTACCGCCCTGCTTGAGGGTCAGCGCCAGGTTCAGACGGTTACGCTCACCACCGGAGAGCACACCCGCCTTCTTCTGCTGGTCCGGGCCCTTGAAGCCGAACGCGGAAACGTACGCACGCGAAGGCATTTCAACGTTGCCAACCTGGATGTAGTCCAGACCGTCAGAGACGACCTCCCAGAGGCTCTTCTCCGGGTCGATGTTCGCGCGGTTCTGGTCAACGTACGAGATCTTCACGGTCTCGCCGACCTTCAGCTCGCCGCCGTCCAGGGGCTCCAGGCCAACGATGGTCTTGAACAGGGTGGACTTACCCACACCGTTAGGACCAATCACACCCACGATGCCGTTACGGGGCAGGGAGAAGGACAGGCCGTTAATCAGGGAGCGACCGTCGAAGCCCTTCTGCAGGTTCTCAGCCTCAATAACGACGTTACCCAGGCGGGGTCCCGGAGGAATCTGAATCTCTTCGAAGTCAAGCTTGCGGGTCTTCTCAGCCTCCGCAGCCATCTCCTCGTAGCGTGCCAGACGAGCCTTCGACTTAGCCTGGCGGCCCTTAGCGTTGGAGCGGACCCAGTCCAGTTCCTCGCTCAGGCGCTTAGCGAGCTTAGCGTCCTTCTTGCCCTGAACTTCGAGGCGGGCGCGCTTCTTCTCCAGGTAGGTGGAGTAGTTGCCCTCGTAGGGGTACAGGTTACCGCGGTCAACCTCGGCGATCCATTCTGCCACGTGGTCGAGGAAGTAACGGTCGTGGGTAATCGCGATGACGGCACCCTCGTAGGACTGCAGGTGCTGCTCCAGCCAGAGCACGGACTCTGCGTCCAGGTGGTTGGTGGGCTCGTCGAGCAGCAGCAGGTCAGGCTTCTGCAGCAGCAGCTTGCACAGTGCCACGCGGCGGCGCTCACCACCGGAGAGGTGGGTGACGGGCATGTCAGCGGGCGGGCAGCGTAGCGCCTCCATTGCCTGCTCCAGCTGGGAGTCGAGGTCCCATGCGTTGGCGGCATCGATAGCTTCCTGCAGCTGACCCATTTCTTCCATGAGGGCGTCGAAGTCAGCGTCGGGCTCAGCCATGAGGGCGGAGATTTCGTTGAAGCGGTCCAGCTTGGACTTGATTTCGCCCACGCCTTCTTCAACGTTGCCCAGAACGGTCTTCTCTTCGTTCAGCGGCGGCTCCTGCATGAGGATACCCACGGTGTAGCCTGCGGTCAGGCGTGCCTCACCGTTGGAGGGCTGGTCGAGGCCAGCCATGATCTTCAGGATGGTCGACTTACCCGCACCGTTCGGGCCAACCATACCGATCTTGGCGCCGGGGAAGAACGACATCGTCACGTCGTTAAGGATGACCTTGTCGCCCACAGTCTTGCGGGCCTTGATCATCTGATAAATAAATTCAGCCATAGTTACCTATTTTAGCGTGATTCTGCGGCGCGCTGACGACTTAGTCAAATATTCCCCACCTTCAAGCATGCACGATTTTTAGTCACCTTCAGCCTGCGCGCGTTTACGTTCATAGGAGCGGGCGGCTCGGATGCGGTCACCACAACGCACGCTGCACCATCTACGTCGCGCATGGGTTCGTAACATGATGCGGTCGCAGTCGGGTGCTTCGCATTCAGAGAGTTTATCTGCTTCTTCGCCAGTCAGTAATGTGATGGCATCATAAGCGATGCGGGCGATGGCGTAATCCACCTCTTGGGTGAGGGGGTCTTCAATCCGCCGCGTGTACCGCCGGTTTTCTGCATCCCACGCTAGAGCGTTCATGGTGAGCGCTTCATGCGCTGTCTTATTAACGGCGTGAAGCGCACCCGGGTAGGGAGCGCGCTGCTCTAGGTACGCGTCAAACAGTTCTTTGATGACGTATCGAAAGCTGATGAATCTGCTGGCGCAATAGGCTTGTAGCTCATACGAGTTATTCACGATGTGGTGTTCGTGCGCCCATTCAGTGGCTGTTTCTGGGGTTCTGAGCAGATCGTATTGTTCGCCACCGGGTGTTGTATAGAGCGTATTTGCTAACGCTATGCAGGGGTGTTCTTGGCTTCCGGGTGCCGCAGGAAGGCGGGCGGTTCGGTGAGATTTTTCCATACTTCTCATGGTATCACTTGTATTTTTCCGTGAATATACCTATTGTTAATCACGGCAAAAATACATTTTATCCATGAGAGGAATACTTTTATGCCTGCAATTAACGTCATCACCGGCCCCACCGTCCTCATCGAATACGCGGGTTTGCGCTTCCTAACCGACCCCACCTTTGACGCACCTCAGGACTACGACTTGGGCATTACCGTTCTCAAGAAGACTGCCGGCGCACCCATCGCCCCTGAGTCAGCCCTCCCCATCGATGCAGTCCTGCTCTCGCACGACACCCACCCCGACAACCTTGACACCAGCGGTCGCGCCCTCCTCCCCAAGGTCGGTCACGTCATCACCACCGAAGACGGCGAAAAGAATCTTCAGGCAGAAGGCCTCACCAATGTCACCGGCCTGGCACCCTGGGATACCTTCATCGTGGCAAAGGGATCCACTGAAGTTACCGTCACCGCAATGCCTGCACTTCACGGCCCGAACATCCCCGAAATTCAGGAGGTAACCGGCCCCGTTATTGGCTTCCTCCTGCAGGCCGCAGGAGAACCGACCGTATATATTTCTGGCGACAACTCCGAACTTCACGTTGTAGAGGAAATTGCTCAGCGCATTGCGCCCGTTGATGACGCTATCCTTTTTGCGGGTGCAGCACGCCCCCTCGGACCCGAGCTCAGCGTAACCATGACCGCCGAAAATACCGCAAAGGCGGCAAAGCTTCTGGGCGCCCAGCGGGTGTACATTGCTCACACTGATTCCTGGGGCCACCTGGGTGAAGACTTGCAGGATACGATTCAGGCCTTTACCCGCGAGGGAATTGACCACAAGCTCATGAATAAGTAGGGCACTAAAAAAATCTGGGGTGTATGCAAACCACTGCATACACCCCAATTTTTGTATCAGCCCTTAGGTATCAACACTGTAGAACCACCAACAACCGGATAGACTCGAAGCTATGAGTACAAGCCCCTCCCCCAAACTTCTGGCGCCCGAAGACCTCGCACATGCCGTTGACTGCCTCGCGCTCGCCATGACGCTGGCAACGCGCGATCAGCCGTTCGGACCCGAGCACACGGTGTACCGGGTGGGCGGCAAGATATTTGCCATGTACACGGAGGGCATCGGCTACCCCATCGTGAACCTCAAAACCGACCCGGAAGAATCCGAGGTGCTGCGGCGTATCTACCCGAGCATCATCCCGGCATGGCACATGAATAAGCGGCACTGGATTTCCGTGGGTGCCGGCGAAGGCATAACCGAGCGGGTGCTAGAAGAGCTGGTGGAGGATGCGTACCTGCGCGTCATGTACTCACTACCCAAGGCGAAGCGACCCATCGAGTTCCGCGAGCGCCCGGTACCCGAAAAGCACTAGACAGAGAAACATGACGAGCATAGAAGGAACGACTTACCAAAGGCAACGTTTAACAGCGGAGCGGGTGAGCACCGGTCCGGACCACCGGCTTGCTCACCCGCTTTGCAAAGCACTTTCCTATCCACGGTTAGGAGGGTCATCAACCACAATGAACGCTCGAACCACCAAGCTCCCATCCCATATATTGCGGGGTTTAGTACCATGCACCACATGTGTGAATACGTGATAGTTGAGTCGGCACCCTTGCCAGACCTCCTATGCAGAGGAGGCGCTGACCTGGGTGCACTGAATATTCCCTTGAGTGACTCAGCTACGTCATGCGATGCAGCTGAGAGGGGATCGCTGTCCCCGCCCGAACTACCGACTCGGGCGAAGCGTGCTCTCGGGAACAATAATAACCTTTTTGCACCCTGGTGTCACTTTTGGATTGAGGTATTCCACCGGTTCCTATTGAGCGTATTTCAGGTGTTTTATAGTGCCGAACCCACATATCCAATCACAGCGAAATACCTGCGGATTTTAAGCCCCGAAAAATCAAGGAGGGGCCGCCCTAAACCCTCCTTATTTTGCCTCCACATGGGCTAATACCCACTTAAAGCAATATACAGAAAAGTTAGTGCGGCCCCTCACTATTTGAGATAAAAATGAGATAAACCCCTACTCAGAGCGATTACCGATGGGGTTTACCTATTAATTCCCCAGAGTGACCGGTTACTCGCCGCGACCCGTTAGTCGCTGAACTCCACCTTCTCGAAGCTCATGGTGCCATCAGCGTGAGAAACAACAGTATTCGGGTCACGCTCACGACGAGCCGCCGCGTACGCATCATGGCTTGCCTCATCAACCCAGCGGGTCACCACGAAATAGTCGCCGCCCTCATCCAGGGGGCGCCACAGCTCAAAACCCTCAAAGCCGGGGAAAGAGTCAGCGATGTGGCGGGCAGCGGCAAAGCGCTTCTCCAGCTCAGCACGGTTGTCGCCAACGACAGCCAAACGGTGAACCTTAACAACGGACATGTGTCCTCCTTCTGTTGAGTACGTGCTTTCAACGATGAAAGCGGGTTACAACCTCGCACCAGCTATAGGTGAGCTATGTTCTTAGCGAGGTTAACCTCAGAATAACGGTTCACGGGCACAAAAAATAGGGGTTAGCGCCAACTAACAGTTATATGACGCTAACCCCCATTCAGAGAATCACGAGGCACCCACAGGCACCCGTTCGAAGCTTAGGATTCCGGCTGGATCTGCACAGTATTAGGCTGCACGGTATTAGACTGTGCAGTATCAGGCTGTGCCGCCTGAGCCGCACTATCAGCCTGTGGTGCGGGGCTCTTCTTCGCCTTCTTCTGAGCCGCCTTCGCCGGGTTCGCAAAATGCACCCCGCGCTCAGCCAAGAAGCGGCGATCCTTCTTATCCCACTGCTCCACCGGGTACGCCTCCAACAGGTCCGGGCGGCGCTCCAGGGTGCGCTCAATCTGACGGTCACGACGCCAACGCGCAATCGCACCGTGATTACCCGACAGCAGCACCTCCGGCACCTCACGCTCACGCCACACCGCGGGCTTCGTGTACACCGGATACTCCAGCAGACCGCCCGTATGCGACTCCTCCTCCAGGGAGGCGGGGTTACCCATCGCGCCCGGAATCAGGCGGGTGATAGCCTCAATCATCGCCATGACCGCAACCTCACCGCCGTAGAGCACGTAATCGCCCAGGGACACGGGCATCACGCGGAAGCTCTCCTGCGCCCAGTCCAACACACGCTCATCAATGCCCTCGTAGCGCGCCGGAGCGAAGACAATATGCTTCTCCTCCGCCAGCTCATACGCCATCGCCTGATCGAAAACGGCACCCGCCGGGGACGGGACAATCAGCAGCGGGCGAGTATCAGCGGGGGTATCAGCAGCGGGCCCAGTGCCCTCAGACTCGGCACCCTCAGACGCATCTTCGGTAGCGTTTAGCGGGGAGGCGGCAAGCACCTCATCCAGAGCCAAACCCCACGGCTCCGCCTTCATCACCATGCCCGCGCCACCGCCATACGGGGTGTCGTCCACCGTGCGGTGACGGTCAAAGGTGTACTCACGCAGATCATGCAGGTGCAGATCCACCAGACCCTTCTCGCGCGCCTTACCCAGCAGGGACAGCTTCAGCGGCTCCAGGTACTCGGGGAAAATCGTGACCACATCGTAGCGCACGGACTACTCCCCCGCCTGCTCAGTCGCCTGCTCGGTCGCCTGCGCAGAATCCGGCTCAGCGTTCTGGTCTGCGTCCTCGACCAGGTCAATCAAACCCGCCGGAGGGGTCAGCAGCACAAAGCCGGGCTCATCCTCGGTCGAGGGAACCACCTCGGGCACAATCTCCTCAACAAAAGGAATCATGATCTCTTCACCCGCGCCGGAGGCAAGACGCGGCGAACGAGCCAGCTTAATCAGCAGCAGATCCTGAACCGGCATGGTCTGCAGACCGGTCACCTTACCCAGCGGCTTGCCCACAGCCGGGTTATCCACGGGGCTCTCACCCTCGGGAACGTCCGCGAGCAGGTACACGGGCAGGTTCACCAGCTCCTGCTCGTAGAAGCCCTCTTCGTCGCCCTCATCCTCGGGAACCTCGTAGACCAGGCGGCTGCCGCGCAGCTCCTCAGCCTGGTTGCGGGTGGTCACCTCATCAAAACGGACCACCAGAATCTTCTTGTTCCAGCGGGCACCGGCAACCGTCAGCTCACCGGTAGGCGCCACCGAAGCAGCGGCAGAGCCGGGCTTGAAATTCTCGATACCGAGCACCTCACCGCGGGCAAAACGCTCCTGCGGGGCATCAGTAAAGAGCTGAACCGTCACCTCACCACGAATACCGTGCGGCTTACCGATACGAGCCACCACAACCTGCATAATTTTCCTCCGCTGGATACAAGCTAAAAACCTACGCCGCGCACGTGCACGGCTCCCACTATTCTACCGGGCACTCCGGACGGGCGCATTCTGCCGCCAGCCCCACCCACAGGCCCCGGGTACGCGAACGCCCCCGCCTCCGGAAAAACCGGAAACGGGGGCGTTTCAAACGTTACGAGCTAGCGTCGCTTCTTGTCGGTGTCGATAATGTCGATACGCATCGGCTCGCCATCAGAAATAGCGTCCATCACCAGACGGATGCTCTTGGCGGTACGACCAGACCTGCCGATAACTCGGCCCAGGTCATCCGGATGTACGCGGACCTCAAGGGTTTCACGGTGACGCTGAGTGCGCAGGCGCACCTTCACTTCCTCCGGACGATCGACAATCCCTCGAACCAGGTGTTCGAGTGCGTCAGCCAACATAATTACTCAGCTGCTTCCTCAGCCTCAGCCTCGGGTGCTGCTTCCTCAGCAGCCTCTTCAGCCTTCTCAGCCTTGGGGGTGATAGCCTCGGGCAGGATTACGGAACCCTTTTCGGGAACAACGAACTCAGCCTTAGCCTCGACGGGCAGAACCTTGGACTCTGCCTTCTCGCCCTTGAATGCAGCCCAGTCGCCCGAGAGCTTCAGCAGAGCCAGAACCTGCTCGGTCGGCTGTGCGCCGACGGAGAGCCAGTACTGAGCACGCTCAGAGTTGATCTCGATACGCGAGGGGTGCTCGGTCGGGTGGTAAATACCAATCTCTTCGATGGTCTTACCGTCGCGCTTGACGCGCGAATCAGCGACCACAACGCGGTAACGAGGATCGCGGATCTTACCCATACGCTTGAGACGAATCTTAACAGCCACTTTAGTGGTTACTCCTGTTTCATAATTTGGTGCGAGGCACGCGGTTCAGCACCCGTGGGGCGGGCCATTCACGGCGCCTCTATGGACACAACGGCGCGCGAAGAGAGGGGTCGCGCGTCGCCGGGTACTCAGTTAGGGTATCAGAGCCCGAGATTTTAAGCTAGCGACACGGAAAAATAATTGCCACAGGCACCGAACATCACTTTTAAACAGCGTTCTGTGCCCGGTAGCCCCCTGCGCAACCGCCCTGTAGCCGCCGCTAGTCGAGGTTGCTCATCTCCAGAGTCTCCCCCGTCTCCAGGGCGCGGTAGCACTCACGCAGACGCTCCACCATCGACGGACGCACGTAGCCCTCCAGGTTCTCCGGAGCAACCCACTCATAGGTCACCAGCTCAGCATCCTGCAGGGTAATCTTCGTATCCGCCGCAATCACGCCGCCGTCATACATGTAGTAGGTCGAATCGCCCCACACACCCAGCGACAAGCCGTGGAAAATCAGCAGCACACGACCCAGCTTCACATCCAGGCCCAGCTCCTCCACAATCTCACGCTCACAACCGGGCTTGGGCGCCTCGCCAGCCTCCACGGTGCCGCCGGGAAGAATCCAGCCGTCCTTATAGTTCGGCTTCACCAGCAGCATCTCGCCGCGCTCATTACGAATCAGCGCGCCCGCCGCCAAACGGCGCGTAGGCAGGGTCGCGATAAAAGCCTTCAGCTCTTCATCGCTCAGATAGGAATCCTTCATGGCTTCTTTCCTTTAGCGGTCGGTTTTCTTCGCAGCGCGCTGCCTGATGCTACGCACTATACCCAGGGCACGCTCATGCAGTCCAGAGGGTGCCTGCTCCGTGGACGGGGCGGCATCCTCCACCGTGCGGTAGTGGCCCTCACGCAAATCATCAATCAGAGTGCGCTTCTTGGTCGAGGGCTGCTCCCCTGCGGTGTCACCCGGATGCACCAACTCAGCATCCGCCACCGGGCGGGCATGCTTCTTCATCTGAGTCTGCTCAAATGAACGCAGAACCGTCGGAATCAGAGCCGACTCAACCGTAGCGTTCAGGGCGAAGAGTGCTGCCGCCACCGAGAACTTACGGCTCGCCTTACCCTGAGCACGGCGGCGGCGCGCCACATTCGCCAAGGTCAGAGCGATAGCGCTCTGAGCCGTCACATCCGCACCCAGGACAAGACCCACACGGCGGGTCTTCGCACGAATCTGCTCCGGGGTCAGGCGCTTGCGGCGCGAACGAGGCGCGGGACTCTGAGCGGAAGAGCCCTGAGCGGAGGTGCTCTGCGGTGCGGGGGCCTGGGGTGCAGGACTCTGATCTGCAGAGCTTGAGGAAGCATCGGGCACGGTCTCAACGCTCGGGGCGGCTTCGTTCTGAGGTGCGAGCGCGGCAGAAGGCTCGGGAGCCTGCTGGCTTACCTTTGCCTCGTGCGATGCCTGCTCCTCGGTAGGCGAAGAGTCAGCCTCGTGCAGGGCGCTGTCAAGAGACAGGTAGCCCTCTTCGGTCTCCACGAAGGAATCCGGCGCAGAACCCTCCGGCGAACCCATGTGCGTGTACTCGTAGGGGATGTGCGCGTTGTTGAGAGCGTCCATCCACTCGGAGAGGGTCACGCGGCGGCCGGTCGCCACCAGGCGGTAGCTACGGTCCAGGGGCGAGGTGTAGCCGCCCGGGTAGGGTTCAATCTCCTCATCGTCAAAAGAAGCATCCTCGGCGGGAGTACTCTCGGAGAAGGTAGCCTCAGCATCAATAGATTCGGTCGCATCGGCGGATTGCGCGAGCTCCTCATCCTCGTTGCCGAACACGCGAGACGTGCTAATCGACGCCACATCAAAACCGGTGGTCGGAACCAGCGCCAGCTCCGTGGGAACATCCAGCAGCTGCAGCACCGACTCCAGCGCCAGGATATTGCTCGTATCGCGCAGGTACGCGTTCAGGCGGCGGCCGGTAATGGAATCAGCCTCCACACCAAACATCGCCATGACATTAGCGATGCCCTGCTCGATTTCTTCCTCATCGGAACCGAAAATCTTCGAACCCGAAAGCTCCGGGGCGCTACCGGGAAGCTCCGACAGCAGATCCTCCAACACGCCGCCAAAACGTGCGACTTCCTCACGGCTGAGGGCACGGTTCAGGCGCTTAGGCACACGCTGCCAGGTGAACTCCTCCACGATATTCTCGTAGGGTTCACCGAACGCCTCCAGGTACCACTCCTCATCCGAGTAGGGTTCGCGGGCGGGCTCCTCATAGACCACCAGGTGCTGCTGGTTCGCGTTACCCTCAGCAATCAGGGCGTTGCAGTTCAGCAGGCCCAGCAGTGCCATCAGATCCACCGGGTCGGCAGAAATGAGGGTCCACTCCCCCGCCGGCGCGGCAACAACCTGCCGGGTACCGGCAGGAAGGTACGCCAAAAGAAGCCCGGTAATCATGTCAATGGGCAGGTCAACGAGCATGGCGGCGTCACCGTCCACCAGGAACTCCAGCTCACCCTGACCACCGGGAAGCTCCTCCCACACGGTCGCCTCACCCTCGAGGGCGGCACCGGTAACCGGCAGCTGATCCACCAGCTGCGCCACGTAATCCTCAACGGGGGTACCCACGTACAGGTGGCCGTCAGCGACCTCCAGCACGTTCATGTAGCCCTCATCATCCACGGCGCACAGCACATAGAGCTGCACCTGATGCTCACCCATCTCGTAAGCAATCAGCTCCGGGGAGGCGGCGGTCGCCTCAATGAGGGCGGCAATCAGCTCCTCATCGGTGGTGGAACGAGCCATGATGCGGCGGCGCTGAATCTTCTCCTCCAGCTCCATGGTCTGCTCGATGCGCTCATTGCGCTGCTTCTCGGCGGTGCGCTCCTCATCCTGGGCGCGCAGGTACTCGGGGCTATCCGACTCACCGCTACCGGCGGGTGCGGGGGCGTCATCCCACATGCCGGTGAGCTTATCGACGGTCCACTCTTCGCTCTCCAGGGCGGCGGCGAGGCGGTCAACCCTCGTGCGGTCATTCCAGGCGCGCTGCTTATCGGGGTCTTCCGCCTTCACCTCATCGTGCATGCTGCGGGCTTCACGAATGAGGTTCAGAATGGTTGCGGCAACGTCGTCGACCGCGGGGTCGTCGCTCTCGCTCGAGTAGACGAGGTCGCCAGCCAGTTCGGCGGAGTGCTCACCGTACTCGAGGGCAATACGCGCCCAGACGGGGGTGTACCCGGGAAGGATACTCGAATCATCGTCGAAGCCGTCCGCAAAGTCGTGTGCGATGCCGTCTTCAAGATCGCCCGCGAGGTCTTCCGAGAAGTCGCCTGCAGGCTCTTCTACAGACTCAGCGGCAGATGCACCGGCAGGGTCCTCTACAGCATCATCAGCGAAGGCGCGCTGAGACCACGGCGTGACCTGCTCATTCAGCTGATCATCCGCGTTCTCTCGATCCCAATTCTGCTCGTTCTGAGCCATTGATACCTTCCCTTCACACACCCATTCATATGCCCAAACCGGGCACCATACCGGTACGGGTGCGCCCCGTCACTACGTGCGCACCCGTACCACCCCTTACCGGGGCTCATATTTGCTCTTACTGCAGGAACTTCTCGAAGCCCTTCGGCAGGTTCATGCTGGACAGATCCATCTCCTGGTTCTGAGCCTGCTGACCGAATGCAGCACCGGCGCGAGCCTGCTGCGCCTTAGCTGCTGCCGCCTCCTGCGCCGCACGCTTCTGCGGGTTGCCGGAGCGAGCCTTCTTCTTCTTGTTGTTCTTCGCGTTCTTACGAGCGCCACCGGCCGCAGCCGCCATGCCGGGCATCTGCATACCACCGGGCATGCCGGGCATCTTGCCCGAAGCGAGCTTCTTCATCATCTTCTGAGCCTGAGCGAAACGCTCCATCAGCTGGTTCACCTCAGACACAGTCACACCCGCGCCCTTAGCAATACGGGCACGGCGAGAACCGTTAATGATGCGCGGAGCCACACGCTCATGCGGGGTCATGGAGCGAACAATCGCCTCCACGCGGTCAATCTCGCGCTCATCAAACGCTTCAAGCTGCTGACGCATCTGAGCCGCACCGGGCATCATCATGAGCAGCTTCTTCATGGAACCAAGCTTACGAATCTGCTGCATCTGAGCCAGGAAGTCCTCAAAAGTGAAGTCTTCCTGATCGATGAACTTCTTCGCCATGCGGTCGGCTTCAGCCTTATCCCACTGAGCTTCAGCCTGCTCAATCAGAGTCAGGATGTCACCCATATCCAGGATGCGGCTTGCCATACGGTCCGGGTGGAACTGCTCAAAGTCAGTGACGTTCTCACCGGTGGACGCGAACATAATCGGCTTGCCGGTCACCGAAGCCACCGACAGCGCTGCACCACCGCGGGCGTCACCATCAAGCTTAGACAGGACCACACCGGTGAAGTCCACGCCCTCGTTGAAGGCGTTAGCGGTGTTCACGGCGTCCTGACCGATCATCGCATCGATGACGAACAGAACTTCGTGCGGTTCAATAGCGTCACGAATGTTACGTGCCTGCTGCATGAGCTCAGCGTCAACACCCAGACGACCCGCGGTATCGACAATCACCACGTCGTGCAGCTTAGCGCGAGCCTCAGCCACACCGTCACGCGCCACCTGCACGGGATCGCCGGTGGGTACGTCAAACTCGCTGGTCACACCGGGGTGCGGCGCGTACACGGGCACGCCCGCACGCTCACCAACAACCTTCAGCTGGGTCACCGCATTGGGGCGCTGCAGGTCGGATGCAATCAGCATCGGGGTGTGGCCCTGGCCCTTCAGCCAGTGAGCCAGCTTGCCCGCCAGGGTGGTCTTACCGGCACCCTGCAGACCCGCCAGCATGATGATGGTCGGGCCGCTCTTCGCCATGTTGATGCGGCGGGTCGAACCGCCGAGGATGCTCACCAGCTCCTCGTTCACAATCTTGACGATCTGCTGGGAGGGGTTCAGCGCCTCGGAAACTTCCGCACCAAGAGCGCGTTCCTTCACGTGGGCGGTAAATTCGCGGACCACGGGGACGGCGACGTCAGCGTCGAGCAGGGCGCGGCGGATTTCGCGGACGGTTGCATCAATGTCTGCCTCGGAGAGGCGGCCCTTGCCGCGCAGGTTCTTAAAAGTTGCCGTCAAGCGGTCGGAGAGAGAATTGAACACGAGCCGTGATCACTTTCTTAACGTTGAGGTGGCCCCCAGCCGCGAAGGCGAACGGGGATGGTTAGTCAGTCTTTAAGGATACAGGATGCGCGCTTTCTCCCCCGCCTCCGCTGTGGATAAGTGGCGCCGGTTCACCCTGAGCTCAGGATTTATGCCCAGGATTTACACTCAACGTCCCCTCCCGCACCCCTCAGCAAATGTGCGGCAGGTATCAGACTTACCCCCGTGTAGAGGCGCAACAGAAACCCTCAGCAGATGTTCCGCACCCCGCCTCAGCATGCTCAACACGTCAGATAGATTAGATTTTCTAGACAGCCTGGGTTAGAATTCTAAAGGTGTTACGCACAAATGCGTGATACGCCCGAGTGGCGGAATTGGCAGACGCGCCTGACTCAAAATCAGGTTCTTCGGAGTGTGGGTTCGAGTCCCACCTCGGGCACCAACGCAAAAGCGGCGGGAAAGATTCAAGCTTTCCCGCCGCTTTTCTGTATCCGCTTCTGTACCCCACCCGCACATCGGATGCGGCAACAATAAAGGCACAAGAAAGATAAAGACACAATAAAGCTAAAGACGTAAGAAACCGCCGCCCGGCCGTGAGAGTTCACGACCGGGCGGCGGTTCTATATACCTAGCGTGCAGGCTGAGGATTACCCTCAGCTACACATCGAAAAAGATTGGTGAGCGGCTTAGCGCTTGACCTCGTCCTCCTCGTAAGGACGCAGAGCCTCGCGCTCGCCCTCAGCACCGTGGACGCGGTGTACCTGAACCATGTTGGTGGTACCTGCGCGGCCTGCGGGAGCACCGGCAGCAACGACGACCAGGTCGCCAGCTTCTGCCAGACCGTTCTTCAGCAGGTACTCGTCCACGAAATGGAACAGACCTTCCTGATCGGTGATCATCTCAACCTGCTCAGCGTCAACACCCCACAGCATGGACAGGAAGGAGCGAACCTTCGAGCTGGTGGTGAACGCAACAATCGGGGTCTCGGGACGCAGACGTGCCAGACGACGTGCAGAGTCACCGGACTGGGTGAAAGTAACGATGAGCTTTGCGTCCAGCTGGTCAGCGATGTTCACTGCTGCGCGGGTGATTGCGCCACCGCGGGTGCGGGGCTTGCGGTCCAGCTCGGGCACGCGGTACAGGCCGCCCTTTTCGGTATCCTGAACGATTGCAGCCATAGCCTGCAGGGTCAGGATCGGGTACTTACCGACCGAGGTCTCACCGGAGAGCATCACAGCGTCTGCACCGTCGAGGATTGCGTTAGCGCAGTCAGAAACCTCTGCACGGGTGGGGACGGGGTTGTCGGTCATGGACTCGAGCACCTGGGTTGCCACGATGACGGGCTTTGCCCAGCGGCGTGCCATGTCGATAGCCTTCTTCTGGACGAGGGGAACCTCGGAGAAGGGCAGCTCAACACCGAGGTCACCACGAGCGACCATGATGCCGTCGAACTTGTCGATGATGTCCTGCAGGTTCTCAACTGCCTGGGGCTTCTCGATCTTGGCGATAACGGGTACGCGGATACCCTCTTCTTCCATGATCTTGTGGACGGGGTCAACGTCTGCACCGGTACGGACGAAGGAGAGCGCAATGATGTCTGCACCCATCTTCAGTGCGAAGCGCAGGTCGTTTGCGTCCTTCTCGGTCAGCGCGGGCAGGGAGACTGCTGCGCCGGGCAGGTTGATGCCCTTGTTGTTGGAGATGGGGCCACCGACGACCACGCGGGTGCGAACGCGAGTGGGGGTTACCTCAATAGCTTCGAGGCGGATCTTACCGTCGTCGAGCAGGAGCTTGTCGCCGAGCTTTACGTCGCCGGGCAGACCCTTGTAGGTGGTGCCACAGATTTCTGCGGTACCTTCAACGTCTTCGGAAGTGATGGTGAAGTCTGCGCCGGGCTCAAGGTATTCCTTGCCGTTTGCGAAACGCTCGAGGCGAATCTTGGGGCCCTGCAGGTCGGCGAGGATAGCAACGTCCTTACCGAGCTTTGCAGACTCTTCACGGATGGTGTCATAGCGTGCCTGGTGCTCGGCGTGGTCACCGTGGCTCATGTTCAGACGGGCGACGTTCAGGCCAGCCTTGATTGCCTCGGAGATCTTCTCGGGGGACTCGATTGCCGGACCGATGGTTGCAACGATTTTTGCGCGCCTCATGTACCTAACCTTTGTGTGTTGTTTCATGTGACCCCTGAGGGCTCACACTGATTTTCCGGGGAAGACTAACGTCAAATTCCCAATTATTCCCACGTGTTCTAACAGGTAACCACATGCCGGATGCGTGGGACTCTTTCTCAATTATAGGGGTTTTGCGCCCTCTTGGGTATGCTTCTCCCAACTCTTTCCACCAAAGAAATTGTGTTTCACGTCGCATTTTATACACCCCTTCCCCACCTACTGTTCACCTCACCCAAACCCACTTCACAGTCCCCGCGCCTCCATGTCGCCCAGAAAGTAAATTAGGGTGCTTTTTACCTATAGAAAATGGGCACTGTGCAATATTTAGTCACACTCGAGAACCTTCGGGCGTGTTTCAAAAACATAGAGACACTCAGAGTGGGCTATGAGAAGATAGATGGGGTATCCAAAAGCTGGGCGATTTCACATTTTCGCGCGCCTAGCCTATATTGGAACCCATAATTAGTATTTGAAATGCGAAATATATCTGGAAGGTTCACAGATGACTACTCGCGTGCTGATTATCTTCGGCTCCACCTACGGCTACACCGAACAGTACGCCACCTGGCTGGCAGAAGATCTGCGTGCACTCCCGCAGGCCCCCGAGGTTGAGACTGTCCCCGCCTCCAAGGTCACCCCCGAGCAGGCTGAGGCATTCGACGCTTTCGTCATTGCCGGTAGCGACTACGGTGGATTCCTCAACGGCGCACCGGCACTTCGCAAGAAGATCCTGCCGATCATTGCGCCCAAGAAGAACCGCACCGCGTTCTTCACCGTCTCCTTCACCGGTGAATACTCCAAGAAGCTACTGGACAAGGCTGTCGCCAAGAGCTACACCCCCGAACTGACCGAAGGTCGCCCCGTCTACCACCTGCGTGGCGGCATCGACTTCGACAAGATTTCGCTGGCTCACAAGACCGCCCTGAAGGGCCCGGTGCGCGCATGGCTCATGGCGAACCCGCACCCGAACGAGGGCATTCAGCAGATGCTCGAATGCTACAAGACTGGCAAGGCTGAGTACATCGATCGCGAGACCCTCAAGCCGCTGATTGAGGACATCGCAAAGTTCCTCTAAGCCTTTCGGGAAACACAAGCTTTCGCCTCTTCCCACCCGTCTCTTTCAGCCGGACACCAGAACCTGAAAGAGCGGGCGGGAAGAGCCGAGAAAAACGTGCCAACAGGCACCATATACGTGGTCGATGACTCTTCATCTCTCCTGCATCGACCATGAAACTCCGGGTGCCGGTGCGAGGCCGCGCCAAATACAGTACCCGGAACATGAGGGGTGGGTCTTTGTGTGTGCGGCCCACCCCTTTCCTTATGCCCACAAACCAAAGCCCCGGCAGCGTAGCCTCCGACAGAGCAGTCCACAGAGTGAAATTCGCAACGCCTCGGCGTGTCGCGTGCCTAAAATTTTGTCCCAAAAACTTGAGCCAATAAATGCACCGACAAGCCACAAAGTAAAACAGACACCCCAAAGATTCCAGGTTACTGTGCACTCTGCGAAAGATATGCCGCCAGAATGACACCCCAAATCATTGCGCACATCGGTGCAGGTACCGTACGCTGTTAGCTGTGTCAGCCGCTTGACATACCCGGCAACCGACACACATCACTTCAACTACCCCACATATTCACTCGTGCCAGAAGCCCCCGCACAGGGCCACATCGGCACATCCACCTCTCAAACACAGGCAAAATCTATGAAGAAACTCCAGACTGCCGCGCGCTCCGCGGCAGCCCGCTCCATCATGGCGTCCGCAGGTGCACTCTCCCTGGTCGCCGCATCCCTCACCTCCGTTCCCGCCGCCTTCGCCGCTCCCAGCGCGAGCGCAGCCGCAGAGGTCAACCCCAACGCATCCTACGAGGAGCTCACCTACGCCCCCGCCCCGGATGCATCCCTGGTCAAACGCTCCAACCCCGCCATGGGTGCGGGCGAGCGCGAACGCCTGGGCACCGCCAACGCGCGAACCGGCGCCACCTCCCCCGCTTCCACCGCGACCCTGAGCGGTATTTCCGCGACCCAGAGCTCCGCGCAGGGTCTGGGAGCTGGTCGAGCTCCGGCAGCCGGTCAGGCACTGGCACCCGGTCAAGCGCTGGCACAGGGCCGCTCCGCATGGACCCCCTCCGGCGGCACCCTCGGTATGGACGTCTCCTCGCACCAGCAGAACGTGGACTGGGCGAGCGCCTACGCCGCAGGTTCCCGCTTCGCCTACGTGAAGGCAACCGAGGGCACCTACTACACCAACCCCTACTTCGGTCAGCAGTACAACGGCTCGGCGCAGGTCGGCATGGTGCGCGGCGCCTACCACTTCGCAAACCCCCGCACCTCCTCGGGTGCCGATCAGGCACGCTACTTCGTGCAGAATGGTGGCGCGTGGACTGCCGACGGCAAGACCCTGCCCGGTCTGCTGGACATCGAGTTCAATCCCTACCCCGCCTACGGCAACACCTGCTACAACATGACCCCGGCGCAGCTGACTGCCTGGACCCGCGACTTTGTGGACACCTACCGTTCACTGACCGGTCGCGCCCCGATGGTGTACACCGCAACCTCCTGGTGGTCGCACTGCGTGGGTTCGCCGCAGTTCGGCGCTCTGCCGCTACACCTGGCAAGCTACTCGACCGTGGTCGGTGCGATTCCGGCGGGTTGGAGCGGCTACGACATTTGGCAGTTCACTGACTCGGGCCCGTTCGTGGGTGACTCGAACTTCTTCCCCGGCACCGTGAACGATCTGAAGGTTCTGGCAAAGAACCCCAACGCGGTGCACCGCAACTGGTCGAACGGCCAGGATCGCGCAGCGGAAGACCGTTCGGCAGAAGACCGCGCGGTACAGGATTCGAACGTGGTGACCACCGCGACCGGTTCCATTGATATTCGCACCGGCATCGGTAACTTCTGGAATAAGAATCGTTCCTTCTACGGCAACCCGATTGGCACCGAGTACTCTCTGGGTCACGGCGTGTATGCGCAGAAGTTCACCAACGGCAAGACCATCTACTGGACGAACTCTCACGGTTCGCACTGGCTGGTCACCAACGGCGGCCTGGATTATAAGTTCCGCTCGGACGTGGCACGATTCCGCGGCCTGACCACCGACGAGGAAACCCGCTCCGACACCATCGCAGTCTCCTTCGCTAACGGTGAGGGCGCCTACTGGTCCAACGCGTACGGCACCCACATCATCAATGAGCGCGGCTCCATCTACGCGACCTGGCGTGCAGCTGGCATGAGGGGCGTGCCTACCACTGACGAGCAGAATCTGGGCAACGGCATCATCAAGCAGGAATTCACCGGCAGCACCACCTACGTGTGGTCCGCACAGACCGGCACCCACCGCCTGCACACCGGCGGCGCGTTCTACCACCGTTTCCTGCAGCACCGCGGCACCTGGGGTGCACCGGTGACCGATGAAACCGCCACCTCCACGGGTGCTCAGGTGCGATTCGCCTCCGGCAAGGTACTGCTCTGGTCTGATGCGTACGGTGCGTACGAGACCAACGGTAACGGCGCAATCTTCAAGTACTGGGAGAAGAATACCGCTCGCTACGGTGCGGCACGCGGCGACGAGTCCTACGCGAACGGCGTGTACTACATGGACTTTGAGCGTGGCACGATCCGCTGGACCGCGCGGCGCGGTATCTACTAAGAGCGTGGCATTTACTCAACGGCGCGGCAGCTAATAAACACTGCAACGCGCATATAAAAACGAGGGGCACCTGGCAGAGGTGCCCCTCGTTCTTTTGCTACAGGAAGCATCTTCTGAACAACACAAAAATCAAGATGCGTTCTGCAGCGGGTGGGTTACCGAGTGAGTAGAGAACCCGGCTATGTTACCCGTGCCGGCAGGTAAATTTATAGCGTGGCGGGCGAACCACCACGAAGTCATGCAGTGTCCTAAAAGCCCCGGATTAGTGTGGCGGACATAGTCCCCATTGACTATGTCCGTGGGGCCCACACTAATCGTTGGTGAGACCTCAATCCGAAGGTGTCTAGAGGGGCGCCTGGCCGGAATTAAGGACTCAACGGTGAATAACGGCACGGTACGAAGATGCTGAAATTCACCCGGGTATGGCGTTCTGGGAGAAGGAATCGATATCTAGGAGGGCCGAAACCTTCACACGTCATATCCCGTTACATCTAGGGTAGGTGCAGGGGCGTTCGAAACCTATCTCTTCGGCAAATATTACGCTTCAACCAGTGGTTGAATGTTTACAATACAAGTATGCATTTTGAGGCCTATAGATGTCAAACAAAATGCTATATTGAACTAATTTTGTGAAAATTTTGAGATATTCCCCGATATTTTCAAAAATAAATTCCCGCGTATATTACGTTTAGGTGCCTAGTACTCACAGAGGTTTTCAGCTCCTCACGATAACGGCTCTCAAAACTCGGAACCCTAAAACGCCGCGTTAAAAACACTAAGGCGCACCCCGCGTCGTATGCACAGCAGAAAGAGTACCCATACTCCCCCGCCACACGGGATGCGCCCTAGGCGCTATAACCATCGAAACTACCGGCAGGTCCCCAGCCGAGTGAGACCTTGAAGCCCTACCGGGCGCCTCGAACCATCCGCCAGCCTAGAGGCTAGCGAAGTCCAGAACCATACGGCCGGTAATCTTACCCGCCGCCATTTCCTCGAAGACAGCCGGTGCCTCGTCAACCTCACGCAACTGAACCACCGGAACCACGATGCCGTCAGCACCAAACTGGAACGCTTCCGCCAGATCCTGACGGGTACCCACCAGGGACCCCACCACGCGGATGCCATCCAGAATGATCTTCACAATGGACAGCTCCATCATCTCCGAAGGCAGACCAACAGCCACCACGGAACCGCCCGCACGAACCGACTCGACAGCCTGGTTGAACGCAACCTTTGACACCGCGGTCACCACAGCAGCGTGAGCGCCACCGCCGGTCAGCTCGCGAATACGAGCCGGAACATCCTCAACCTCACGGCCGTTGATGACGTGATCAGCACCGGTCTCACGAGCCAGAGCCAGCTTGTCGTCGTTGATATCAACAGCGATAACCTTGGCACCGAAAACCTTCTTAGCGTACTGAACAGCCAGGTTACCCAGACCGCCCGCACCGTAAGCAACCAGCCACTCACCGGGGCGAACCAGCGACTCTTTAATTGCCTTGTAGGTGGTCACACCAGCGCAGGTAATGGAGCTTGCCTGTGCCGGGTCAAGGCCCTCGGGAACCTTCACAGCGTAATCAGCGGTCACCAGGGTGTACTCACTCATGCCGCCATCAACCGAGTAGCCTGCGTTCTTCACCGAACGGCACAGGGTCTCACGGCCCGAGGTGCAGTACTCACAGTGGCCGCAGCCCTCGAAGAACCAAGCCACCGATACGCGGTCGCCTTCCTTCAGGGACTCAACACCCTCGCCGACCTTGACGACACGACCGATGCCCTCGTGACCCAGAATACGACCCGGAACCTCACCGAAATCGCCGGAAGCCACGTGCAGGTCAGTGTGGCACACGCCCGAGTACTCAATCTTCACGAGCGCCTGGCCGTAACCGACAGCCGGAACGGGAACCTCACGGACAACAACCGAACCGTCAACCTTCTCAGGGACAACAACAGCCTTCATGGTTTCCTTGCACATGACCTAAACTCCTTAGTCATCGGTGGCCGCGCTCAAGCCGCAATCTGCAATCTGCAATCTGCGCTTTGCAACCTAGCGGGGTGAGCGCGCGTATTCTTTACATTTCCACCGTAAAATGATGAGCCGCCAATCTAAAGGACCTTCCCCGAATATGACAGAGGGGTTAGATAGAGGCGTTCTCACGAGCAAGGATGAGCTTTCGATAAGGTCTATTCCGACCAATGCGCTAAACCGCCAAAGGTTGATATGACGCTATGACGAAACAACACAGAAGATGAGAATGCCTCCCAAATAAGCGGTTTGGGAGGCACTCAGAAAAAATTTAAATATTAAGTTTGAGGCGCATACCACCCTAAAGAAAGGGTTCAATCTGCACCTATACGATTCCTACAGGCTCACAGGAACTCTTAGCCGATGAGACTTAGCTGCCTAGAAGCAGAAAGCAACCTCAATATAGCCAGCGCCACGCTCACCCGGACCATTCGGAGCGTTCAACGCCCAACCCAAATCCATGATGCGCACCGTAGAATCCATGAACGTACCGCCGCCAGCGCCACCGCCAGCCAGCTGCACCGAACCCACCGCATAGCGGGCACGAGCCGAATCGTTATTCCACTTCTGCGACACCACACGAGCCGAAACGCTCAACGCAGCACCGGAACCGCCGCCGCCATAACCGGCGCCACCGCCTCCAGAAACCACAGACTGGTAGCCGTTAAACAGCTCACCAGCGTTCGACGGGCGGTTATCGGTACCCTCCGGAGTCTGATCCCACTGGTACGAATAGCTCGCCACACCATCGGCGCCCTTCGCAGGGAACCCGCTCGCACCCGCCGCACCGGCAGTCGCAGTGCTCATCAGCTTCTGGGTGGAGGTGCTCGAAAAACCAATCACCGGACCATCAACAGTCGGCGGGTTCAGCTTCTCGCCGCCAGCGCCGCCCACACCACCGGCGGCACCCGAACCCGGGTTCACCGTCAGAATCGGATTAGACTGCGCCTCATACGAGGTGAAACCAACAAAACCGGGCGAACCGTCGCCGTCACCCGAACCAGCGCCACCACCGGTGCTGAACTGGTGCTCGCCACCGGAACTATCGAGCGAATAGTGCGCGGTCGGGCGCACAGCACCCGCATTCGCGGGGTTCGGCAGAACCGTCGCATACGACGCCAGAACGCCAGCACCGCCGCCGCCACCGGCAACAATCATGGGCACGCCATCCACCTCAATAGCGGACGAACCACCGCCGGACGCCGAATACAGCACAGCGCTCATGCCACCGCGACCGGTCACACCGCCAGAAATGCGGGTCAAATCATTAATCGCAGAAACAACGTTGGCAGGAACCGGCGAAGAAGCCTTCGAGGAGCCGCCCACACCGTAGCCGTCGCCACCCTCAGCGGGCTTCAGCTCACCATTACCGATACCGCCCGAACCGGCAGTCAACGTAATAGTCTGGCCGCCGCGCACAGCCATAGAACCCTCCACCATGGCGCCGGAACCGGCATCAGCCACAGTGTAGTTCGTGCCGCCAGCACCGCCCACAGCGGTAAAACGCATACGCTTAGCGCCCGCAGGAACCGTCAGCACGGCAACCTTCTTCACGCCATCACCGGCAGTGACCATCGTCGAATCCTCGTAAGGGCCGGTGCACTCGCCTTCCTCATCAGAAGCCGCATACGCCGGAATCACCGACGACGTCACAACAACCGGAGCAGCCCACGCCGCACCAGCCACAAGACGACGACGGGTCAGACCCGGACGAGAAGAAGGAGAAACGGGACGCGAAGAATCGCCGGCAGAAGAGCTCACGATAAAAATCCTGTACGTTGAGTGGGTGTTTCTAAACGCAGACGCGACGGGCACTCAAAGAGCCTCATGCCCCTTTACGCGGGAACCCGCCACACGCAATACCTCTATTATGCCTTCTCAACAGCCCAAATCCACGCAGGGTCCCGGCATATGCCACCATGAGAACATCCACCAGCAAGAAACAGACAGCAAGCACAAATAGCGGGCATAAAAAACCGCCGGACGGGGGCACTCCCCCATCCGGCGGTTTTTCTATGAAATTTAGATAGAGCTAGAAGACGAAAGCTAGAAGATGAAAGCTAGGAGCTCTTCGTCGAAGACTCAGAAGAGTCAGAATCCTCGGCGGGCTCTGCCTTCTCAGACGCCTTCTCCTCAGCACCCTCTGCAGACTCATCTGCGGCAGGCTTCGGAGCGAACTCCGCAGGAGCCGGCTCAATACCCGCTGCAGCCTTCGCCGCAGCGCGACGACCAGCCACCACAAAACCAGCAGCACCCAGCAGAACCAGCAGCAGAGCCGTCCACACGTGAATACGAACGCCCCAGAGCATCTCTGAGGTATCGATGCGCAGGAACATCTCAATGAAGAGGCGACCCACGCCGTAGTAGAACACGTACAGCCACAGGGTCTGACCCAGCTTCAGTACGCCCTTCTTGCCCAGCCACAGCAGCAGCGCCACGCCCAGCAGGTTCCACAGTGACTCGTACAGGAACGTCGGGTGGAACAGCGTACCCGCCGGATACTGCGAGGGGAAATTACCACTCGAAGTGCTAATCTCCAGGCCCCACGGCAGAGTCGTCGGCTTACCGAACAGCTCCTGGTTGAACCAGTTACCCCAGCGGCCAAACGCCTGAGCCAGCAGAATACCCGGCGCTACCGCATCCGCAAAAGCAGGGAAATTCATCCCGTAGCGGCGGCAACCATACCAGGCACCCAACGCACCAACCGACACGGCACCCATAATGCCGATGCCGCCCTCCCAAATCTTCAGGAAAGCCCACGGATCAGCAACATTCGGACCGAAATAGCTACCCGGGTCAGTAATCAGCACGTGGTAGGCGCGGGCACCAATAATACCCGCCGGAATAGCCCACATCGCCACGTCAAAAACGCGCTCAGGGGTACCGCCCGCCGCCTTCCAACGGCGAGAACCCAGCCACAAGCAAACCGCCATACCCGCAAGAATACACAGGGCATAAAAATGCACACGGAACGGGCCCAGCTGCAGGTACGAAACGCTCGGCGAAGGAATCGAACCCAGCGGAATCGAAGCCAGCACGTTAGCTACCGGCACGCTCGCCAGCGACAGCACATCAGACATTAGCCTTCACGCCCCGCCAGCTCACGGGTCAGCTTAGCCACCGCCTCAACACCGCCAGAAGCCAAAGCCTTCACCAGCGCGGTACCGACAATCACGCCGTCCGCATACTCGCCGATCTCCTCAACGTGGGCACGAGTCGAAACGCCCAGACCCACGCACGCACGAGGCGCACCGGCAGCCTTAATGTCCGCAACCAGGGTGCGAGCCGCCTCCGACACGGAGGTGCGGGCACCGGTCACGCCCATCACCGACACGGCGTACACGAAGCCGCTCGACGCCTTCGCAATAGTCGCCAGACGCTCCGGCGAAGAAGACAGAGCAGCAAGGAAAATACGATCCAGACCGTACTCGTCAGAAGCCTCAAACCACGCCGACGCCTCATCAGGCACCAGGTCCGGGGTAATCATGCCCGCGCCGCCGGCAGCCGCCAAATCACGCGCAAAGTTCTTCACACCGTACGCCAGAACCGGGTTCCAGTAGGTCATCACGACAACCACCGCGTCGGTCGCTTCGGTAATGCGGCGGACCGCCTCAAACAGCTGAGGAAGCTTGAAACCGTTCTCCAGAGCCACGCCGGTAGCCTTCTGAATCACCGGACCATCCATGACCGGATCAGAATAAGGCACACCCAGCTCAATAATGTCCGCGCCGTTATTGCCCAGAGCAATCGCCGCGTCAATCGACTCATCCAGGGTCGGGAAGCCCACCGGCAGGTAGCCGATCAGCGCCGCACGGCCCTGCTTCTCGCACTCAGCCAGACGAGCCGCCAGAGGCGACTGCGCATTCGGAGCGGGGAAAGAACCATCCAGCACCGTAAAAGGTGCCGACTGAGAAATAGCGTCCTGGTAGCTCATTACTTAGCCTCACTTTCAGCCTGTGCGTTCTGTGCAGCGGATGCGGCAGCTTCCTTATTACCGGTCATCAGGGTCGAGGACGGAATCGCCTTACCCAGACCGAACCACTTCAGCGCGGTCTCCATGTCCTTATCGCCACGACCGGACAGGCAGACAATCATCGTCTTCTCGCGTGCCGCCTCCGGATCCTCAGCAGCCCAACGCTGGCACACGCGCAACGCGCCCGCCAGAGCGTGCGAGGACTCAATCGCCGGGATAATACCCTCGGTGCGGCAGAGCAGGCTCAGCGCATCCATCGCCTCAGTATCGGTGACCGGCTCGTAGGTCACGCGACCAATATCGGACAGGTAGGAGTGCTCCGGACCCACGCCCGGGTAATCCAGACCAGCAGAAATCGAATGGGATTCAATGGTCTGACCGTCCTCATCCTGCATCAGGTAGGTCATCGCGCCGTGCAGCATGCCCGGGCGGCCCAGAGTAATGGTCGCCGCGTGACGGTCGGTCTCCACGCCGTCGCCGCCAGCCTCAAAACCGTAAATCTCAACCGACGAATCGTCCAAGAACGCGTGGAACAGACCGATCGCGTTCGAACCGCCACCCACGCAGGCAGCAATACCATCGGGCAGGCGGCCAGTCTCAGCCAGAATCTGCTCGCGCGCCTCCTCACCGATAGCGTCGTGGAAGAAACGCACCATCGCCGGGAACGGGTGCGCACCCGCAGCGGTACCCAGCAGGTAGTGGGTGTTCTCAACGTTCGCAACCCAGTCGCGCAGCGCCTCATTAATGGCGTCCTTGAGGGTACGGGAACCGTTCTGAACCGCAATCACCTTCGCGCCCAGCAGCTGCATACGAGCCACGTTCAGCGACTGACGCTCAGTGTCTTCCTCACCCATGTAGACCACGCACTCCATACCGAAGAGCGCAGCCGCGGTAGCAGTCGCAACACCGTGCTGACCCGCACCGGTCTCAGCAATCAGACGGGTCTTACCCATACGCTTAGCCAGCAGAGCCTGACCAATCACGTTATTAATCTTGTGGCTACCCGTGTGGTTCAGGTCCTCACGCTTGAGGAACACACGCGCACCAGCATGCTCAGAGAACTTCGGAACCTCAGTCAGCAGCGACGGACGGTTCGAATACTCAGCAGAAAGACGCTGGAACTCAGCAATGAACTCGGGGTCGTTCTTCGCCTCGTTAAAGGTTGCCTCCAGCTCATCCATGGCGGCAATCAGCGACTCGGGCATCCACCGCCCGCCGTACTCACCAAAATAGGGGCCGGGGGCATTCTTCAACGACTCGCCGTTGAGGAAAGCATCTGCCAGGTTCTCGCTCATCACTATTCCTTCCCTGGATGGTTGCCGCCGGATGCGCACCGCGGGTAGGGCGGGGCATCAGGCCTGATCACAGCGAAACACCACGCCAACCGCGAATAGGTGGGCGGTGTTCGCACATATCCCCCTATAGTACCCGTGCGCAGGCGGTGACCTGTACCCCGGAGTGCACATGACCATTCCTAGGACATGTGACGTTCGCCGGGGTGGGTGCGCGGCGGACTACAGCAGCTCGCGCAGCTCCTCCATCTGCTGAGAAAGCACCGTCGACACGCCACCGCGCATCGACACCCCGTACAGGGTCTCCGCAATCTGCATCGTGCGCTTCTGATGCGTAATCACAATCAGCTGCGAACGCTCCCCCAACTCACCAATCACCTGCAGCAGGCGCGAGAGGTTGCGGTCATCCAGCGCCGCCTCAACCTCATCCAGGGCGTAGAACGGCGACGGGCGAGACATATAAATCGCAATCAATAGCGCCAGCGAAGCAAGCGAACGCTCACCGCCAGACAGCAGCGACAGGCGCTTAACCTTCTTACCCGCCGGGCGCGCGTGAATCTCCACACCCGAATTCAGCGGATCGGAGGGGTCGTCCAGCTCCAGGTGGCCCTCGCCTCCCGGGAACAGGGTCTCAAAGATGCGGCGGTAGTGGGTGTTAATGTCCTCCATCGCGGCGGTGAACACCTCCGCAATATGGCTGCTGACCTCGTCCATGACCGTGTTCAGGTCGCGGCGGCTCGCCTTCAAATCCTCAATCTGCTGATTCAGGTAGGCGTGGCGTTCGGACAGCGCCTCGTACTCCTCCAGCGCCAGCGGGTTAATGGCGCCCAGCGCCTCCAGTTCGGCGCGGGTTGCCTTGAGGCGAGCGCGCACGCTCTCGGTGGAGGCTTCGGTAGTCTCTGATGCCGTTTCGGGAGCGGAATTTTCGGAGGCTGCGTTTTCGGAAGTCTCATCTGCGGGCACGTCAACCGGCAGCTGCTCGGAGTACTCCTCCTCCAGCTGCTCCAGGGTCAAACCGGTCACCAGGCGGGCACGCTCAGCCAGCGCCTGCACACGCTCCTGCACGCGCGCCGCTTCCGTCTGGGTGCGCGCCAGCAGGGTCAGCGCCGCCGCGTGCGCCGCCTGCAAATCCTGCACCTCATCGTTCGTGCTGGTCAGGCCCTCCTGGGCGTTCTTCAGGGCGCCGCTCAGCTCGTGCAGCTGCTGCTCACGCTCGCTCACCTGCTCGGCAAGCACCTCACCCAGACGCTGGGCGCGGCGCTCAATGGTCGCCGCGGGAGCCTGCTTCCCCGTGCCCGCCAGGTAGGAATCCTCGCGGGTACGCGCCGACTCGTAGGCGGTGCGCGCTTCGGCTACGGATTCCTCCGCGGCGGTGAGGCGCTCGTTCAGGCGGGCGCGCTCATTCTGAATATTCTGCGCGGAGGCTTCCAGGGACTCCGCCTGGGCGCGGGCGCGGGCATGCTCGGCGCTCGCCACGCCCGCCGCCTTCGCTGCCTCGCGTTCTGCTTCGACCGCCGATTCTGCCGCGGTCTGAGCCTGCTGAACGGTCTGTTCGGCTTCGTCCAGTTCGGCGCGGGTGCGGGTCACGACCTGGGAGGCGGCGCGGTAGGCGGCGGCAAGTTCCAGGGGGCTGGCGCCCTCAGCCGGGTAGAGCAGGCTGTAGCGGGTGTGCTCGGTGCCTGCGGGGTCAAAAATACGCCAGATAGTGCGCTGACCTGCGAGGGTACTCTCTGCGAGCAGGTGCAGGGCTTGCTCTGCGGAGGCGGCATCCGGCGCGAACAGCACGCCCGCCAGGCGCTCACCCAGCGCCGCGGTGACGCGCGCCAGGGCGTCCTCGTCGATACCGGCGAGTGCGGCGGCGTCCTCGCTGAGCGGTTCGATCATCTCGGTGGCGGGGCGGATACCCAGCTCGCGCAGTTCGGTGGCGCAGGATTCGGGCAGGGTGGATTCGGGCAGTTCTGTTGAAGGTTCCTTCGCGGCAGATTCGCTGCTTTCATCACCCTTATCACCGCGCAGCTGCGACACCTCGGCGCCCTCAACCGGCACGCTCAACGCCGCGGTCGCCAGTGAGGTCAGCGCAGCAGACGCCGCACGCGCGTACTCGGGGTCAATCTGCACGGCGTCCAGCACGCGCAGCAGGCTCGTGCCCTCGCTCGAAGAATCCATGAGCTCGCCGGTCTCGGGGTCGAACACCGCCTCAGCAGATTCAGCGTCCAGTTCGGCGGGTGCTTCGCCCAGGCTCTGGCCCAGCGCCTCACGCAGAGTTGCGGCACGTTCAGCCGCCGCCGCGTAGGCGCGGGTCGCCTCCACCGCAGCGGCGCGGGCGGCATCCAGCCGGGCCTGCGCGCGGGCACGAGACTGCGCCGCCTCACCCGAGGCGCGCTCAGTCTGCGCCACCTCGGACGCCGCCTTCTCAACGTTCTTCAGCGCCGCATCGTAGCGTTCCTCAAAGCTGGCGTAGCTTTCCACCGCGCGCTCTGCCTCTTCGCGGCGCTCCTCCAGCAGTTCCAGGGCGCGTTCGTATCCGGCGCGGGCGGCGGCGGTTGCCTCGGTCAGTTCCACGCGGTAGGTGCGCACGCGCTCGGCGGCGATGGACTGCACGGTGCGCACGCGCGCGGCGGACTCGCGCAGGGTCGACACGGCCTTCTGACAGGCGGTGACCTCGGCGTTCAGGCGGTTCTGCTCCTGCTGATGCTTCGCGGATGCGGCGCGCGCCGCCTCCAGCTGTTCTTTCAGGGTTTCGGCGCGGCGGGTACCTTCCGCCTCGGAGGCGAGAGCCTGCGTCTGCTCAGCCTGCAGAATACCCAGCTGACGGGCCAAAAGTACCGCCTCCAGCTGGCGGATGCGCGCCTGCAGCTGGCGCGCGGTCGCGGCGGATTCTGCTTGCTCACTCAGCGGCTGCAGCTGCGAATCCAGCTCGGCAACCAGGTCGCTCAGGCGGGTAACGTTCGATGCCACAGACTCCAGCTTGCGGCTGGTCTTCTCCTGGCGGCGGCGGTACTTGACCACGCCTGCCGCCTGCTCAATCATGTCGCGGCGCTGCTGCGCGGTGACGTGCAGGACCGCGTCCAGCTGACCCTGGCCGACGAGCACGTGCATCTGCTGACCCAGACCCGCCTCCGAGAGCAAGTCCTGAATGTCGGCAAGGCGCGCCGGGGAGCCATTAATCTCGTACTCGCTGCCGCCGGAGCGGAACATGGTGCGCGAAATCTGCACCCGATCAGCGGGAATGCTGAGGGTGCCGTCAGAATTATCGAAAGTCAGGGTGACTTTGGCGCGGCCCAGGGGCGCACGCTGGGCGCCGTCGCCCGAACCAACCTCGCCGGAGCCCGCGAAGATAACGTCCTTCATGCTGCCGCCGCGCAGGCTCTTAGCGCCCTGCTCGCCCATAACCCAGGCGAGCGCATCCAGCACATTGGATTTGCCGGAGCCGTTGGGTCCGACCACCGCGTTAATGCCGGGGGTGAACTCAAAAGTGGTGGCGGAGGCGAAAGACTTGAACCCGCGCAGGGTCAGCGACATCAGGTGCACAAGGGGCCTTTCTGCAGAAGAACTGGTGTGTGCCGGGCACGTTCTGTGGTGCATGGCGGCATCCCTCTAGTGTACGCGGTGCGGCGGGCGGGCGGCGTGAACGTGCACGGGGTGAAGAGGGTTCAAAGTTCCTCATTATGCATCATCTTACGCGCGGGGTGAACGGGCGCGTTCATATTGGGTCTACGGATACGGGTTCGCCCGGTCGGTGCGGTAGATTGGAATGAGCATCACGAATTCTGCGGGGCCGCTGTTCGCATCCCCGCGTTTTTCTATGTATCCCACTGACTTCTATTTTCAAGGGCCACACCATTGTTGAATGCATCCGCCGATAAGGTCGGCACGAACTCTGACATTCGCCACGCTAATGCAGCTCTGCTGTCTATTACCCATGAGCTGCCTCCGGAGGTCGTCACGAGCGACTACTTCGATGAGCAGCTGGCCCAAACCTATAAGCGTCTGCGTATGCCCAAGGGCCTGCTGGAGCGCCTTGCCGGTATTAGCACTCGCCGCGGCTGGGCTGAAGGCCAGACCTTCGAGGACGGCGTGGTTGCCGCAGCCGAGAAGGCTATTGCGGAGGCGGGTATTGACCGCTCCCAGATTGGCTTGCTGATTAACGCTTCGGTGACTCGCGATAACTTTGAGCCCGCCGTTTCGGTGGGTGTGCACGACCGCTTGGAGTTGCCGCGTCACGCCCTGAACTTCGATATTACGAACGCCTGCCTGGGCTTTGTGAACGCGATGACTGTCGCCTCCACCATGATTGATGCGGGCGCTATCGACTACGCCCTGATTGTCGCTGGCGAGGACCCCTCCCCGTGGCACCGTACCGCGGTGCGCATCCTGAACAACCCCGATTCGACCCGCGAGGATGTGCTGGCTCAGTTCGCGACCCTGACCCTCGGTTCGGGTGCGGCGGCGGCTGTGATTGGTCGCGCTGACCGCCACCCGGAGGGGCACCGCATCGTTGGTTCGGTGTCCCGCGCGGGCACTGAGCACCGTAACCTGTGCATCGGTGGCGAGGCGGATCAGGGCATGAACACTGACGCCGAGGGCCTGCTCAAGCACGGCCTGGAGCTGGTGGCGCAGGCCTGGGAGCAGGCGCATCAGGACGGCTGGGAGTGGAACGATATGACCTCCTACGTGACCCATCAGATTTCTAACGCCCACAC
This sequence comes from Rothia sp. HMSC065C12, assembly GCF_001812085.1. NCBI lineage: Bacteria > Bacillati > Actinomycetota > Actinomycetes > Micrococcales > Micrococcaceae > Rothia > Rothia sp. HMSC065C12. The sequence continues at coordinate 212,687 of NZ_KV807673.1, read as the reverse complement.
GAACGCCATTATTGAGGCGGTCGGTATTGAGCGTGAGCGCATCCCTATGACTTTCCCGAAGTGGGGTAATGTGGCTGCGGCGGCTCTGCCGATGACTCTCGCCGAGTGCGCGCCGACCTACACGGAAGGCGACCGTATTCTGTGCATGGGTGTGGGTTCTGGTCTGAACACTGCCCTGCTTGAGATTCAGTGGTAACCCGTTAGCCAGCAGCCGTTAGCCGGCACCCCGTTAGCTTTTGCGGTAGACATTCACCGATTCGATCCGGAAGGATTCCCAGCATGCGCCATTTGAACTTCCCTAAGGCTCAGCCCCCGTATAACCCGGAGGAATGGGCGGGCGTGAACCCGCGCTACTCCCATCTTCTGGAGGTGCCCACCTCCGCCCCCATTGAGCAGCGGGCGCAGCAGGCTGGCGCGCGCCGCTGGCACTACCTGGATAACCTTCCGGTGCTGGTCGAGCAGGGTTTGGAGCCGATTGGCACGATCCTGTGCGTGCACGGTAACCCGACCTGGTCGTACCTGTGGCGTACCGTGCTGGATGCGGGTGTGAATGAGCGCGCCCCGTGGCGTGTGGTTGCGGTTGATCAGATTGATATGGGTTATTCGGAGCGCACCCACCTGGATTTGGAGGGTGAGCGCCGCTCCCTGACCGACCGTATCGCTGACCTGGGTGATTTCACGAAGGCGCTGGGCCTGGATGAGACCGATAAGCCGGTCGTGACTCTCGCCCATGACTGGGGTGGGCTGGTGTCCTTTGGCTGGGCGCTGGAGCATCGTGAGATTCTTTCGGGCGTGATGCTGACGAACACCGCGGTCTACCATGACGGTATTGAGAATATCCCTGCTGCCCTGCGCCTGGCGTTGGGTGTGCACGAGTGGGGTACTCACGATTCGACCGCGTTTATTGATGTGACCTTGGGTTTGGCTCAGAATGAGGGCCGCCTGCCCGCGCCGGGTTCTGTCGGTGCCGGGGCGCTTGATGGTGCCCTGCCGCAGCCGGTGGGTCAGCAGCCCAAGCGCCTGTACCCGAGCCCTCTGAACGAGGCGATTTACCGTACGTACCGTGCGCCGTACGCTCATTCGGCGTGGCGTGAGGGTGTGCGTAATTTTGTGGGCGATATTCCGACCGGCACCGATATTCCTTCCTATACGCCGATGCAGCGTATTGCCGAGCAGATCCGTGACCTGGATGTGCCCGCGTTCTTCCAGTGGGGCACGAAGGACCCGGTGTTCCAGCGCCGCTACCTGTTCGACCTGATGGAGCGCATGCCGCAGGCGAAGGTGCACCGCTACGAGAAGGCCTCGCACCTGGTCATTGAGGATTACGATATTGCCTCCCCCATGATTTCGTGGCTTGCGCAGACTTTCGGCACGCTGGAGGACGGCATGCTGGTTCCGGCGCGTAATGCGGAGGCGGAGCATCGTGCCGCCCGCGCGCGCCGCCACGGTCTTACTGCCGGCGAGGGCGCTACCGCTGAGGGCGCTGTTCCCGCGGCGTTCCGCCCCATGCTCGCAGCCCTCACCGAACGCGCCAATGACGCCTCCACCGCCGTGGTGGACATGGACCCCAAGGGCGACGGCACCTCCGTTTCTGTGACCCTGACCTGGGCTGAGCTGAACCAGCAGGTCAATGCTGCTGCGACCCGCCTGCACGCCCTGGGTGTGCGTCCGGGCGACCGCGTGAACCTGATGGTGCCTCCGGGTGCCCGCCTGACCACCCTGATTTACGCCTGCATGAAGCTGGGCGCTGTCATTGTGGTGGCTGATACCGGTCTGGGTATTCCGGGTCTGACTCGCGCGTTGAAGGGCGCTAACCCGAGCTTCCTGGTGGGTATTCCCGCCGCGCTCAGTGCCGCCCGTACCCTGCTGTGGCCGGGTGTGCGTATTTCTGTGGAGCCGCTGGGTTCGGTGCAGGAGAAGCTGTTGGGCGTTGCCGGTTCGGTGTTTACCGCGCCCGCCGCTGACGGTACTCCGGGTGCGCCGGTGCCCACCCCGACCGTGGTGGAGTTCCCCTCCCCCGTGCCGGATGCTGATGCGGCGGTGCTGTACACCTCCGGTTCGACCGGCCCGGCTAAGGGTGTGGTGTACACGCAGCGTCAGCTGGCGGGTATGCGCGACGCCATTGCGAATACGTACGGTTTTGCGCCCGGTAGCGGCCTGGTGGCTGGCTTCGCGCCGTTTGCACTGTTGGGCCCGGCGCTGGGTGCTACCAGCGTGACCCCGACGATGGATGTGACCCGCCCGAAGACCCTGACGGCTTCTGCCCTGGCGTCTGCTGCGGCGGCTATTGATGCGTCGGTCGTGTTTGCATCCCCCGCCGCCCTGGTGAATGTGGTGGCAACCGCCGATGAGCTGAACGCTGAGCAGCGTGCGGCGTTGGCCAAGGTTCAGACTGTGCTGAGCGCTGGCGCGCCGATTCCCGTGCCGCTGCTGGAGGCGCTCTCCACCCTGGTGCCGAACGCCTCCCTGCACACCCCCTACGGTATGACCGAGGGTCTGCCGGTGACCGATGTGTCTTTCGAGATGATTCGCCAGGCAATTGCTGAGGGCACCCCGAATGCTGCCGGTGAGGTGCTTGACCCGTTCGCCCGTGACGGCGTGTGCGTTGGTTTCGCGGTGTACGGTGCGGCGGTGGCTATTGCGCCGCTGTTGCAGGACGGTTCGGTGGCGGATGAGCTGACCCATGAGCCGGGTGTGACCGGTGAGATTCTGGTGTCGGCACCGCATGTGAAGGACCGCTACGACACCCTGTGGGTGACTGAGGAGCAGTCCATTAGCACTCCGGGTTGGCATCATACCGGTGACGTCGGGCACCTGGACGCTTCGGGTCGCCTGTGGGTTGAGGGCCGCCTCGCGCACGTGCTGCTGACTTCGCAGGGTGTGCTGACCCCGGTTGCGGCTGAGCAGTCCGCCGAGTCGCTGCCCGAGGTGCGCCGCGCCGCCCTGGTGGCGGTGGGCCCTGCCGGTACTGCCGCCCCGGTGCTGGTCATTGAGGCGTCCGCAAATACTGCCGCGTTGGAGGCGCGCCAGTCGGCGTCGGGTCTCAAGCGTGCCCTGCTCGATCGCGTGCCCGGCGCGCGCCGCTTCCCCATTGCGGAGGGTGTGGCGCCCTTCGAGCTGTCGCAGCTGGTGCGCCAGAAGGTTGCCGAGGATACCGGCGTGGAGCTTGCCGCGGTGCTGGTGGTGCACGAGCACCCGACCGATATTCGCCACAATTCGAAGATTGACCGCCCCGCCCTGGGTGAGTGGGCGTCGAAGGTCCTTGCGGGGGCGTAAGCGCCTGCCGGATCCCTAAGTCTAAGGAGTATGATGTCCCCTCATTCTTCGCGTGAGTCCTCTTCCCACGAGCCCGCACCCCGCCTGTCAACTTCGCATGCGGTGACCTCCCCGACGGCTCGGTTCCGCAAGCCTGCGCAGCCGCTCGCGGCACGCTACACTGACCCCGCCCCGCGTTCGCTGCGCCCGGTTGAGGAGCCCGATTTCGCGCCGCGTATTGGCGAGCGCATCCTCTTTACCGGTGCGAGCGGCCTGCTGGGTCGTGAGAGCGTGCTGGCGTTGCTACGTGCCGGCTATGATGTGCGCGTTTTTCAGCGTGGCGATTCGGGTATTGCGGCGCTTCTGCCCGATTCGATTCGCCCGCGTTTTGAGCAGGTGCGCGGCGATATTACGAATGCGCAGGCTGTGGATCTGGCGATGACCGGTGTCAACGGCGTGGTGCATGCCGCGGCGAAGGTTTCGGTCAGCGGCGAGTGGGCTGACTATGAGCGCATCAACATTGAGGGCACCCGCACCCTGTTGCAGGCGGCGCTGAACCATTCGGTGGGTTCGTTCCTGTACATTTCGTCGCCGTCGGTGGCTCATGCTGGCGCGGCGATTGTGGGTGACGGTGCCGGCGTGGCGTCCCCGGAGCATGCGCGCGGTAACTATGCGCGTTCGAAGGCTGCCGCTGAGCTTCTTGCCCTGGAGGCGAACGGCACTGCCCTGCCCGGTGGCGGGGTTTTGCGCGTGGGTGCGTTGCGTCCTCACCTGATGTGGGGTCCGGGCGATACCCAGCTGGTCGAGCGTATTCTGGAGCGTTCCGCCGCGGGCCGTCTGCCGCTGCTCTCTGGCGGTACGGGTCTGATTGATACGCTCTACATTGATAACGCCGCGGACGCCGTGGTGCGCGGCTATCAGCGCCTCGACGCTTTTGCGGGCCGGGCGCTGGTGGTGACGAACGGCCAACCGCGCACTATCGCTGAGCTACTGGGTGGTTTCTGTGAGGCGGTGGGCGTTCCCGCCCCGCGTTTCTCGGTTCCGGCGAAGGTTGCGGCCCTGGCGGGTAAGGTCATTGAGCGCGTCTGGGAGCGTCTGCCGAAGAACGTGACCGCCGGTGATGAGCCGCCGATGACGGAGTTCCTCGCCGAGCAGCTGTCGACCGCGCACTGGTTTGATCAGCGCCGCACCCGCGAGCTTCTGCAGTGGGAGCCCGCCGTGTCGATTGAGGAAGGCTACGAGCGTCTGGGCTTGTTCTACGGGGACAGGTACAGCCGCTAGGTGCAGGCGATAGGTACAGCCGCCAGTTGCTTCTTGTTAGGGTGGTTTTCGGGTTGACTCCCCGGCCCCCGGTTTATACAACTGAGGTTTATACAAATGACGGCGTAGCTACATCCCCCGTACGGGAGGAACGTAGCTACGCCGTCATTCGCATATCTAGCGTGAGCTTGTGCCTGTCGTAAGCCTTTACCTGTCGTAAGCTTCTACCTAGCGTGAGCCTTTATCTAGCGAGAACGCGGCGCCCGCTGGCAGTGCGGGCAACGGTAGGACGAGCGGTTCTGGAAGGGCTCACGCACTATCAGGGAGGTGCGGCCCGCCTCCGCGCAACGGTGGCAAGGCTCCCCGGCACGCCCGTAGGCGTTCAGCGAGCGCTCAAAGTAGCCCGACTCGCCCAGCACGTTCACGTACAGGGCATCGAAGCTCGTGCCGCCCGCCGCCAGGGACTCGCGCAGCACCTGCGTGACCGCCTCCAGCAGTTCGCGGGTTTGGGCGGCGCTGAGGGTGCGTGCGGGCTTCGCGTAGTGTAGCCGCGCACGCCACAGCGCCTCGTCGGCGTAGATATTGCCCACGCCGGAGATGACCGACTGGTCCAGCAGCACCTTCTTAATGCCGCTGGAGGTGCGCAGGAACTTGCGGCGCACCGCCGCGGGGTCGAAGAATTCGTCCAGCGGGTCGCGGGCAATGTGCTTGACCGCCTCCGGTACTAGAAAACGCTCAGGTACTTCACCCGGCGCTGCTTCATCCGCCGCTGCTTCATTCACTGCAACTGCCGCGGGTACGTCCGGCACCAGCCGGCTAAGGAACATGCCGCCGAAGATGCGCTGGTCCACGAAGAGCAACCGCTGCCCGGTGTTTGCCCGGTTGACGCTCGCCACACCGCCGGTAGCTCCCGTGTCACCGGTAGCTCCCGCCGGTCCTAGCTCGAGCGCCACGCGCAGGTGCCGCGGCTGCTCGTCAAAGGCCGCGCGAGCCTCCGCATCATTACCCGAGTCACTGCCCGGCTCATCGCGCACGAGCAGCTGACCGCTCATGCCCAGATGCACCACGAGCGCCTCGTCGGCAAGCGTGCCATCCGACTCGCTCAGGGTCAGCCACAGGTATTTGCCGCGGCGGTATGCACCGCGCAACGTCCTGCCGGTGAGTGCCGCCTCAAAGTGGGCGGGACCGGGCAGGTGCCTGCGCAGCGAACGGGCATCGACCACGCGCACCGCCTGCACGGGCCGACCCAACGAATGGTCGGCGATGCCCGCGCGAACGGTTTCCACCTCGGGCAGTTCGGGCATGGTTCCCTCCAATCAGCGGGGCTGCAGAATCAAGAGCCCACAGAGCTAACAGACCTGCAGGATGCTTGAATGAGCCTAAACCAGAACGCGGTACGCCTGCTCAGCGGCAAGGCGCTCCGCCTCCTTCTTACTCGGACCCACACCGGTACCGGCCTGCTGGTTCGCCACAATAGCGACCGCAGTGTACACGCGCGCGTGGTCGGGGCCCTCGCCGGTGACCTCGTAGCGCACGTCTCCCCAGCCGCGGGCGGTGGCGAGGTTCAGCAGCTCAGTCTTCCAGTCGCGTCCAGAGTTCAGGACCTTCTCATCGTCGAGCAGCGGGGCAATCAGGCGCAGCACCAGGTCACGAGCCGCCTCGCGACCGCACTCCAGGTAGGTCAGGCCAAAAATCGCTTCCATGGTGTCGGCAAGGATCGAGTCCTTATCGGCGCCGCCGGTGTGAATCTCGCCCTTACCGAGCAGGATGTACCTGCCCAGATCCAGGTCGCGTGCCACCTTCGCCAACGCCACCGTAGACACCACCACGTGGTGCAGCTTCACGAGCTCACCCTCGGGCAGGTCGGGGTAGCGTCGGTACACTTCTTCAGCGATCGCCAGGGAAAGCACCGAATCGCCCAGGAACTCCAGGCGCTCGTTATGCTCCACTCCGGGATTCTCGAAGGCGTAGGAGCGGTGGGTTAGGGATAGCAAAAACGTCTCGGCGTCGATATCGACTCCGAGACGTTTACGCAACTCCCTAGTATCAACACTAGGAAATTCAGTCATAAGGATTCACCGCTTCTTAGGCGTCTGCAACCTTACGGCCCTTGTACTCCAGGAACAGGGCGTTGCCTGCAGCGTCGGTTACAACCTTTGCCTGGTGGGGCAGGCTGTAGGTCACGCGACCGTTTTCAACGGTCTTAACCAGCTGGGGCACGGATGCCTTCCACTGGGAACGGCGTGCGCGGGTGTTAGCGCGGGACATCTTGCGCTTGGGAACAGCCACAGCTATCTCACAATCTCTAGTAACAACAATTTAGTTTTCGGTATCTGCACCGAGCAGGCCCTGCAGGGCCGACCAGCGCGGATCCAACACCTCGTGATGATGCCCGGGGTCATCCTCCAGGCGCGCACCGCAATCGGCGCACAGACCCTGGCAGGTGTCCCTACAAACAGGCTGGAACGGCAGTTGAAGGATTACTGCGTCCCGCAGAGCCGGTTCAAGGTCGATGGAATCATCCTCAACGGCGTACTGCTCATCTACTTCGTCTTCGGGGCCGCCAGCCGGGGCCTTCTCAAAGACGAAAAGCTCTTGAATATTGGCCGACATCTCGTAATCAATCGGATCCAAGCAGAGGCTACACTCGCCGTGTACATCCACAACGACGGAGCCGGTAACTAGGATACCATCAACAACAGACTCCATACGAATATCGAGGTCAATATCCGAACCCTCTTCCACGCCGATGAGCGTGTTACCCAGGTCTGCCGGTGCGGGCAGGACCTCAGCGAGAGTTTCCATGGTGCCGGGGCGGTGAATCAGGTTAGTAACCGATACCACCAGCGGCGATGCGTCTGCACGTGAAATGGCGTTTCTCCTTACGAAATGTATAAACCAAAGTCCCATTTTAGGGGTCATTCGCACCGTTAATCAAGATTAAGCGCCTTTTAAATCTCTTTAAGTGGCGCTCACCTCTTAAATATTCCCTTAAGGAGGCGCCGCGCGGCATTTAATCGGCCGGTCGGGGCTACTACTGGGGGACTTAAGTGCCCGGTCGGCGGTGCGAGTTATTCTGCCGGGGCCCTGCCGGTGGGCGTGTCGGATGGGTGCGCACAAGGTGGTGTGCGCCTGGGTTGATGAAGCGTTTTTCTAGGCGTTTTTCAGGGCGCGGGCGACCGCCTCCGGCACGAAGGGAGTCACATCACCACCCAGCGACGCCACCTCACGAATAATCGTGGACGATACCGCACCGTAGCGGTCCTCACCCGCCAAGAACACCGTCTCAACCTGCGCCAGGTGGCGGTTCATGCTCGCCATCGGAGCCTCATAACTGTAGTCCGTCGCCGAACGCAGACCCTTCACCAGCACCTTCGCGCCACGCTCCGCCGCATACTCGGCAAGCAGCACGCCCGGCGGAATCGGCTCCACGCTCACACCCTCAATGCCGAGCTCCTGCAGAGACTCACGCACCAGCTGCACGCGCTCCTCCAGGGAGAAACGGTACTTCTTGGAGCTATTGTGCGCCACGCCCACGATCACCTCGTCAAAGAGCTGAGCGGCGCGGGCAATGATTTCCAGGTGGCCGTGGTGCACGGGGTCAAAAGATCCGGGGCAGAGGGCAATCATGGCGGTCCCTTCACGAATAAATATCAGACGTTGGAATGAGTAGATGCGGGTGAATTTAGGATGCGGGTTAGTGGCATGCGGACGAGCGCAGGCTGAGGTAGCAAGATCGGGCGGTGAGATGCGGCGGCAATCTTAGGCGGCGAGCTCTTCAGCGTCTTCGCCGGGCTCAAGGTTCGTGCCGGGCTCGTCGCCCGCCTGCTCCTCCACCTCGTCAGGCTCCACATAGTAGAGAACCGTCTCGCCGTGCTGACGGGTCGAAAAACAGTACAGGCCCTCGCCCCACACCGGCTCGGGGTCGCGCGAAGAACGCTCCACCACGACCACGGCACCCTCGGCAAGCTTGGGGGTGAGCGCCTCCAGCAGCTCACTGACCTGCTCATTCGGCATGGCGTAGGGCGGGTCAACAAACACCAGATCCCACGGCCCGGAGGCGGACTTCACGTAGGTCAGCGCCTGAGACTGCTGCACGCGCGCCGCAGAACCGGTAGCACCAGAAGAACCGGTGCGGCCCATCGCCTTCTCCACCGCGGCAACGTTCTTACGAATCACCGCAACAGCCTTCGGGTACGTGTCCAGCAGAGTCACGGAGGCGGCACCGCGCGAGAGCGCCTCGCAACCCAGCGCACCCGAGCCGCCGAAGGCATCCAGCACGCGGGCGCCACGAATAATGTCGTAGCTCTCTAGCTTCGAGAAGAGGGATTCCTTCACCCGGTCGGTGGTGGGGCGAGTATTATCCCCCGGAACCGAGGCAAGGCGAACGCCTCCGGCGGCACCGGAAATAATACGGCTCATAGGTCTCTCCTCTTAACTAGTGTGGTGTGTTGACGTCACGGTTTCAGCGAGTGGTGGGCAACGCAGGTTGGTGGGCGGGCAGAGGGTTCTGCCCCGTTGCGCGCTTATCCCCTGCCGAGGAACGCCTCACGGTCAGCGTCCAGGGCGCGGTCAATCGTGCGCGCCAGCGACGGGTGCTTAGCCAGCGTCGGGTCCTTCTCCACCACCGAGCGGGCATCCTCGCGGGCACGCTCAATAATGTCGGCATCGGCGAGCGCCCGCAAGAACCGCAGGGTACTCTTCGAGCCCGATTGTGCAGCACCCAGAATATCACCCTCACGGCGCTGCGCCAGGTCGATGCGGGAAAGCTCAAAGCCGTCCGTGGTGGAGGCGACCGCATCCAGACGCTCTCGGGACACGCCGCCCTCCTCCTGGCGGGTAACCAGCAGGCAGGTGCCCGCATAGCCGCCGCGGCCCACACGACCGCGCAGCTGGTGCAGGCCAGAGATGCCGAAACGGTCGGCGTCCATGATGATCATGAGCGTGGCGTTCGGGACGTTCACGCCCACCTCAATGACGGTGGTGCTGATGAGCAGGTCAATTTCGCCGCGCTCGAAAGCGGTCATGACGGCGGTCTTCTCCGCCGGGTCCATGCGGCCGTGCAGGGTGCCGATACGCACGCCGACGAGGGCGTCCTCAGCACTCAGGTAAGAGTACATTGAGGCGACCGAGGTCAGCTGAACCTTGCCATCGCTACTCGTGCTACCGCCCTGACCGAAATAGCCCTGGGCAGAGTTGCCCGCGCCCGCGCCAGTTCCAGCACCGTTCAGGCTGGATGCGCCAAAAAACGCGGCGCCTTCCTCCAGGCTGTCGCCGTCCTCCCCGATTTTGGGTACGACAACGTACACCTGGTGGCCCGCATCAATTTCTTCGCGGGCGCGCCTCCACAGCCGGGACGCCCAGGCGGGCTTCTCGGCGAGGGGCACCACGTGCGTTGAGATTTTCTGGCGGCCCGCGGGCAGGGTGTCGAGCACGGATACGTCCAGGTCACCGAACACGGTCATGGCGACGGTACGAGGAATAGGCGTTGCGGTCATGACCAGGCGGTGCGGCAGGGCGCCGCCGGTGCCGCGCAGGCTGTCGCGCTGCTCTACGCCGAAACGGTGCTGCTCGTCCACGACGACCAGACCCAAATCGTGGAAGCTCACCTCATCGGAAAGCAGGGCGTGGGTGCCAATCACGATCTGGGCGGTGCCGTCGGCAAGCTCCTGCAGTACCTTGCGCTTGGCGCGGGTACCCATGGAGGCGGTCAGCAGGCGCACACGCACACGCCCGGGTTCCGCCCCGCTCCCCGCGGGGATTCCCTCGGCGGAACCGGCGGCAGAATCGTCAGCGTCAGAGTCTTCGGGCGCCGCCATATCCCCCAGGATGTCCAGCACCGAACGCAAATGCTGCTCGGCAAGCACCTCGGTCGGGGCGAGCATCGCGGATTGGCCGCCCGCATCGGCAACCTGCAGCATGGCGCGCAGAGCCACCACGGTCTTACCGGAACCCACATCACCTTGCAACAGGCGGTTCATGGGCGATTCACTCGACAAATCCGCGGCAATCTCAGCGCCCACCTTCTGCTGCCCCTCGGTCAGCTCGTAGGGCAGAACCTGAAGCAGCTGATCGGCGAGGCCGCCCTCCACGGCGGGGCGGCCGCCCTCCACGGCGGGGCGCGGCTGGGTCAGGTGCGCGGCACGCACCGAGTGCAGGCGGGCGAGCGCGCTCTGCAGCACGAACGCCTCGCGGTAACGCATCTGCGCCTGCGCGGCACGCCAGGTGTCCTCCGAGTCGGGGGTGTGCAGGGCGCGGTACGTCCACTCCAGCGAGGGCACCTTGCGGGCGCGACGAATCGTGTAGGGTACCGGGTCTTCAAGTTCTTTGAGCGGCGCCTTTTCGAGCAGCTGCACCATGTAGCCACTAATGCGGTCGGTGGGCAGCTTCACGGGGGCGCGGTAGACGGGCACGGGGGCGGTGGCGGCGTCGGTGACGTCCGCGCCGGAGGCGTCCTTCGAGAGCAGGGCGTAGTGCGGGTTGGTGAGGGTGTATTCGCCGCGGTAGATGCCGACCCTGCCGGAGAACATCATGGTTTCGCCCTCGTGGATTTCGCGGGCGGCGGTCCAGGCGTTGAAGAAGGAGAGCTTCATCTGCGAGCCAATGAGCGCACCGGGATTCGTCATGCTGGGTGCGGGCACGCCAAAGAGGCCTCCCTGCGCAAAACTATCCTGTGCGAAGCCACCCTGCCCGTAGCTATCTGCGTAGCCGCGGTAGGAGGCGGGTTGCGCTCCCCCGCCCTGTGCCGGGTTCTGGGCGCTGGGAATCTGAGCGCTGGGAATCTGGGCGGCAGGGTTGTGCGTGGAGTTAGCGAGCGCGTTGATGCGCGGGTTGTGCATCCCGGTTGCTTGCCAGTTCTGCGCGGGCGCGCCGGATACTCCGGATGCGCCGGGGCGGTTAGCGCGCCCGGGCACCACGGATACAGGACCACCAGCCCCAAAACCTGCGGCACCAAAACCGGCGGGTGTCTCCTGCCCGGTGGCGTCGGAGAGCCGGTCAGTGATGGTCACTTCCGTGATTTTGCCGCGGCGCGCCGCCATGGTTCGGGTACTCACGTGCACCACGCGGGCGATGATGGTGACGTCTTGGCCCTCAACGAGCTCTGCGAAGGAGCTGAGCTCACCGCGCGGCAGGTACTTGCGCGGGAAGTATTCGAGCATCTCTCCGACGGTGTGCAGGTCCAGGTGCGTGGAGATTGCCTTGGCGCTGGGCGCTGGCAGATACTTTTTGAGCGGCGCATTTTCGATGCGATCTTCGGAGGCGTAGCGCGCCAGGGCACGACTCTTAGCCTCCGCGGCGGCTGATGCGGGCTTCTCAGCGGTTGCCTTCTTTGCAGAAGCTTTATGAGCGGGTGCTTTCTTCAGCGTGGTTTTCGGCGCAGGGCTTTTCGGCGCGGCGATCTTGGAGTCAGCTGCCCTCTTCACCGAAACTTTGGATTCGGTTGCTTTCTTTGCGGGAACTGTCTTCTTCGCTACGACCTTTTTGGATGCAGGCTTTTTGGGTGCAGGCTTTTCAGCTTCCGCCTCGGGCTCGATCTTCTTCGGCGCATTCTTCTGCGGCGCGCTCTTCTGCTTGCCCTCTTCGCTCGCCTTCTCTACCTTCTGCGAGCGCGCCGAAGTAGCCCGAACGGGAGTTTCGCTCTCCCGCGGGCTCGGTTCCTTCTGAGCAGGTTCCTTCTGAACTGTTTTCTTCTGCGCTGGCTTCTTCTGGGCGGGTGCTTTCCGTGCAGGTTCCCCCGGCTGATGTGCTTCCGGCTGAGTAGCCTGCCGCGCCGCCAACGCAATATCGACCAGCTCGTAGATAGCGTCATCGGTCATGGTGTGCGCAGCGGGACCCAGCGAATGCTTGAGCGTCTTGAGCGCCTTACGGTAGGTGGCGCTGGCGCGCTGTGCCGCGCGTTCGCTCAGCTCGGCGCGGCTCACCTCGCCTCGGGCGTAGGCGGCAAGATCACGCACGGTCAGCTCTGCGGTGGTGCGGAGCTGTTCATCGCTCAGTAGCGGCGCATCCTTTTTCCGCTGCCGAGCTCGGGTCGCGGAACCAGCACGGGCAGGCTCCACAACCGTTGAATCTACGGGCTCAGAATCTACGGGCTCAGAATCTACGGGCTCACCCTGCGCTACCTCAACCTTCGCGGGTTTAGAATTTGTCGGCTTAGTTTTGGCGGGAGCAGGCTCATGAAGCCCCAAGTCCAGGGCTTCCTGTTGTGGATTTACGGAACGTCGGGCGGGGCTCATGCGCTGCCCTCCGCACCGCACGCGTGGTCGGCGTGACGACCGTCCGCCAGGGAGGAAATACGCTCATCCGACCACTGACCGTAGCCCATAATCAGCTCGCGGGCGGGGTCGATGTCGGGCACGTGCACGTGCAGTGCCCAGAGTCCAGCCGCCATGTCTAGGGGCGTAATGAGCAGGCTGTCGCCCATGGCTTCAAGTTCGGGGCGTAGCTGCGCCAGGGCGAGGGGCTCGCAGGTCAGCGTACCCATGAGCTCCCAGCCGCTCTGCCCCGCGTGTTCTGCGTGCCCACCTTCTGCGTGCTCGGCAGGTTCAGCGCCCGCCTGTTCAGAACCCACTCGTGCCGCAGAACCGGCTACAGAAGTCACACCGGCAGAGGGTGCACGCAGCATGGACTCCACCTGCGCCTCGTTCAGGGTCGCCCCCTCCCAACGCGGGTTGGAGTGCACCACGGCAAGGTAGAAGCCGAGCGCACCGGCATCCACGAAACCGGCAAGCTCGGGCGAGGGCGGGAACTGCGCGGTACGTTCCAGAGCGGCACGCATCAGCGCACGTCGACGCTCTTTCAGCACCTCGTCAGCGGCTTCTGCGTCCTGTGATGCATCATAGTGTGCGTCCAGGCGGGCGAGCTCCACCATGACCGACAGCATCGTGGAGGGCACCATCTGCTCCCCCACGCTGGCACGAATACGCTCAGCCGCGAACGCCATCGCGCGCGCCTCCGCGTGGGCGTACTCCAGCTTCACTTCGCGGTGCTTCGGCAGGGAGCCGCCGGCAATCACAGCTTCGTAGTCTACTTCCAGGGCGCGCACGAGCGGCAACTCGGCAGCCGCCTCACCAAGTTCCTGGGAGAGATTGCCGGGCAGGAACCAGTAGCTGCGCACCGCCTCCAGCGCCCAGGCGCAAAGCAGGGTGCCGGAGTTGCCGCGTGCCACGCGGGATGCACGCATAATCGCGTGCTCGTAGATGCCGCCTAGCTGCACCCACAGGTGGGCGAGGGTTTCCCCGTCAGAGGTGCCCTCCCCGCCAAGAATTTCGCCCGCGGGAAGAACCTCACTAGAAAGAATTTCACCGGGCAGAACCTGCTCCATGCCCCGCTCAAACTCTTCGGTCAGGGTCAGCAGGGTGTGGGCGATATTGGAGCCGGTGTCCTTATCGGGCACGGGGAACCCGTTGAGTTCGTTGAGCGCCTCGCGGTAGCGTTCGATGGTGGTGCGGGCAGCGGTGGACCACGCTACGCCGAAGCGGTAGGCACGCACGCAGGCGCGGCGGTAAATCTCGCGCTCTTCGGTGCGCTGGTTCTGTTCTGCGTTCACGCTACCCTCCTCGTCAGTTTCGTCGGTTTCGTCAGTTTCGCGCGGTTCTCGGCTGAGTTTGTGGCTAGTTCCCGACTGATTTCCCGGTTAGTTCCCGACTGATTTCTCAGCGCCCGCGGCACGGGCGGAATCCAGCCTATTTCGTACTTCTATTCTAGGTAATTTCGGTTAAATGTACGGTATTGTCCGCTACCTATCCCGCGGGATGAAAGCACGGACTAAACATATAAACCGCACGCGCCTCGCGGCACTCGGCAACACTCGGCGGAGCTCCTACGCGGAAGCCCCGTAGTGTTCCCAGCCCATGCCGTCCAGGGAGCGGCCGTCCATGACGACCGCCGCGCCGGTCACCGCATTGTGGCGGCGCTCGGCACCGTAGAGTTCAGCGCTCAGACCGCGCTCCGGGGCGTCCGCAACGCAGGTGCCCAGGGGCACGAACTCTTCGGGCACCTCACCGGGGAAGGTCGCCAGCAGGCCGTGGTCCTCACCGCCAACCAGCACGAAGGTGCGCGCCAGGGATGCAGGGCTCTCCCCCGCCTCATTGCGCTCACCAATCGCCAGCAGCAGGCGCGCCAACGGTAGCAGCGGCTCGGCGAACGTATCCACGGCGGCACGGTCGAGGCGCATCTGCACCCCGGAGGCGGCGGCAACTCGCCCGGCGTCCTTTACGAGCCCGTCGGAAAGATCCAGCATGGAGCTTGCCTGATGCTGGCGTGCCACCTCACCGGCGGGGATGGGGCTGACCGGGTGGTGCTGTGATTCGACGGCGCGCTCGCAGACCGCAATCATGTGCGCGGCATCTTCCGGGGTGAGGGTGCGGGCGAGCTCGATGAGCCCCTCGGGAAGAGCGCCAGAGCCTTCAGCTTGCTTCTCAGCTTGCCGCTGATCCCACGCCTGGGCCACCGCACTCAGCGCCGCCTCAGCATCCTGACCTGCGGCGATGGCACGCAGCAGTGCCGTGGCGGGCAGGGAGAGCGGGTTGAGCAGCAGGCGCAGACCGGCATCGGACCAGGCGGTGGATCCCGCCAGGGCGATAGTGTCACCGGGGCGTGCGCCGGAGCGCAGCACGGCGCGATCCGTATAGCCGAGGGCGGTGACGGTCACCGACATCTCGGTGGAGTCGCCAATATCGCCGCCGCCAATCACGCATTCGGTGGCTCCGCAGGCGTTGATTCCGTCCACAATGCCGTGGGCGAAGCCGTCAATCCAGCCGTAAGGCGTGCTACCAGGCAGGCTCAAAGAGATGAAGAGGCTCGCCGGGCGCGCACCCATGGCGGCAACGTCGGCAAGGTTCTGGGTCGCGGCTTTGCGCCCCACATCGTAGCCGCTACTGCGGGCGGGTTCCAGAATGAGCTCACCGGCCTCCCCCGCCCGTGCGATGCCGCCGGGCCACAGGTTCATAAAGTCTTGGTCCTCAACGAGAGTGTCGGTGGTGACCACGGTACGCTGACCGGGCGCAGGCACGGCAAGGACGGCACAATCGTCACCGGGGCCCACCTCGAGGGGTTCGATGCGCCCCGCCTGGCGTGCCGCAGCGGCAACCTGCTCGTTGTGGGCGTTGATAATCGGCATGAAAGCGCGCAGAACGCGGGACTCCCCCAGCTTTGAGAGAGGTGTCTCTCGCATGGGGTTGTCCCGCGTTTCGCTAAAAGTCTGAGGATTCACATCCTCTATTATCGCGTATTCTTACGCGTTATGTTCGCCTTATGCTCCGCGGCTGAAGTAGCGGATTGCCAGAGCAATCAGCACCAGACCGATGAGTGAGAAGAGGATCAGCGGTGCAATGCCGGAAAGTCCGGAATCGTCCGCGTCCGCATTCTTCACGGCCTGCTCCTGGGCGGCGTTCGCGCCGTCAGCCTTTGCCACGCTCTTTGCGGAGCGGCTGGCGCTAGCCGAGGTGGAGGAGCTAGGCGACTTCGAAGCCGATACCGAGCTTGAGGAGCTCGAGGGGCTTACCTCGTGGGAGTGGTCCTCGTCGGTCTTATTGCGCGAGAGGTATCCAGCAACCCAGTCTGCCGCACCCGGGATGGAGTCATTCGAGCCGTTATTGGCTGCAATTCGTCCAAGGGTGGTACCGCCGGAACGCAACGGATCGTCATCGTCGCCATCAAGCCTGTCGCTCGGTGCCTTGCTCGGTGAAGAGCTCGAAGATCCCGAAGAGGAACTTGAGGATTCAGAGGAGTTGCCCGGTCGCGGAAGCTCAATGGAGATGATGACATCTTCCCCAGAGACTTCCTGACGATTGCCGGGGACGGTCACCGGGTTGTTCGCCGGAGGAATCGGAGCAACAGGTTCGGTCTCGATCGGGGTAACCGATTTGGAGTCCGAGCTGTCCTTGTTATCCTCTACCGGAGCTACCGGAATCACGGGGATGACCGCATCCTTGGTCGGCTCCTGCTTAGCTTCCTTGGAGGGCTCCTGAGTCGGATCCTGAACCGGGGCCGGAACAACTGGAACCTGAGAGGGCTCCTGAGTAGGCTCCGGGGTTACGTCCTTAGTCGGCTCGGGAACCGGGACGGGATCCTGGGTCGGCTCCGGATTCGGTTCCGGAGCGGGGTCCTGGGTCGGCTCCGGGGTCGGTTCGGGAGTTACGTCCTTGGTCGGCTCAGGAGTGGGCTCCGGGTTCGGTTCCGGAGTGGGGTCCGGATTCGGCTCGGGAGTGGGCTCCGGGGTGGGCTCTACCGTAGGCTCAGGGGTCGGATCCTGAGTAGGCTCAGGAGTTGCATCCTTGGTGGGTTCCGCGGTGGGCTCCACAGTAGGCGCAACGGTCGGCTCCGGAGTGGGAGCAACAGTAGGTTCTGCCGTCGGCTGGACCGTAGGCTCCGCAGTCGGAGCTACAGTCGGCTCAGCCGTCGGAGTTGCGGTAGGAGCAACACTCGGTTCAGCACTTGCGCTAGGAGCTACGGTCGGCGTAGCGGTAGGTTCAGCGGTCGCATCCTTAGAGGGCTCTACGCTAGGACTCGCCGTAGCACTCGGGCTTGCAGTCGCACTAGCAGAAGCGGTGGGCTCGGCAGTAGGCTGCGCGGTAGCGTTCGGGGTAGGAGTCGCATCCGGGCTGGGCGTAGCACTTGCGGAAGGCTCAGCACTAGCAGTGGGCTGAGCGCTCGAAGAAGCGCTAGGCTGAGCGGTGGGCTCTGCCTGCGCATTGTCAGCCTTATTGTCCCCCTGAGCGGTGGGCCATGCGCTCACGGTTGCGAGCGTGGGTACTGCCGTCTGAGAGGAAGATGCCGCGTTTGCGGTGGGGTCCAGGGTTAGGCTTGCGGTGCCGACAGGGTTGAGCGGAACCTGAGACGCAGCCTCCTGCACATCTTGAGCAAATGAGGCTACGTATGGGCTTCCGGAAGCAACCAGTGCTGTCGCCAGACTCGCAGAGACCACCTTACGGTTTCGTTTTCCCAAAGGTTGTCCTTGACTTTCTGATACGTTGTGAGTGAATAGATACCCAATCGCTAGGGCAGATTGGATATACCTTCATCTATTCTACCGAATCGGCTTTTTCTTCATTACTCATTTTAGCGCTTTCATACCAATCTTTGAGCTTCAAGATGTGCAACGACCATCAACAACATCTTTTCATTACCTAGAAGCATCATTTCATGCACTTGTGAGCAGAATTACGTTTTGCCTTATCAGTGCCAATTTAAAACTTGCACTCCACCATCCAAGCGACCCCGAGGCGAATGTAAGTGATTTTTCTCATGAGTGAAAAACGAGCGATTCTCATAAGCTTTTGGGGCTCAATACGTACCAATTACCCTTCCCACAAAGGCATTAACTTGCCCACCGCGCAAAAAGCGCCCCGGCGCGAATCCCTCAAGAATCCGCACCGAGGCGCTTTACAACAGAGGCTACTCCCCCGCCGTTACGTATTCAATAACTGAGCGCAGTCAAAACGACAGCGCGCCCAAGAACTAGCGCTACCTCAAGAACTAGCGCAGACCCAGGGGGCGTTCCATCGCCAGGGTCAGCAGCTCGCTAATCAGATCAGTGTAAGAGATACCGGTGTTCTCCCACATGGTCTTGTACATCGAAATCGGGGTGAAACCGGGCATGGTATTCACCTCGTTGATGACCAGGCGGCCGTCCTCGGTGTAGAAGAAGTCCGCACGCGACAGGCCCTCGCCGTCCAGCGCCAGGAATGCCTTCACCGCCAGTTCGCGCAGGCGCTCCTGCACGTCCTGCGGCAGGTTCGCCGGGCACACGGTCACGGCCGAGGACTCAGAGACGTACTTCGCCTCAAAGTCGTAGAAACCGTGGTCCTGATCCACAACCTCGATCTCGCCGGGGTAGGATGCGCGGGGCATCTCGCCGTGGTGACCGTCGAGCACAGCGCACTCGATTTCGCGGCCCACAATACCCGCCTCAATAATGATCTTCGGGTCGTGGCGGCGTGCCTCTTCAATCGCGGGCACGAGCTCCTCCACCGAATCCACCTTGGTAATACCGAAGGAAGAACCTGCGCGGGTCGGCTTCACGAACATGGGGAAGCCCAGCTTCAGCACGCGCTCCAGAATCTGCTCGCGGTCCTCGTGCTCCCACTGGCGGTTGGTGATGACCTCGTAGGGGCCGACCTCCAGGCCAGCAGACTCGAAAGCAACCTTCATGAAGTGCTTATCCATGCCCACAGCGGATGCGGTCACACCGCAACCCACATAGTGCAGGTCAGCCATTTCCAGCAGACCCTGCACGGTGCCGTCCTCGCCGAAGGGGCCGTGCAGCAGCGGGAACACAACGTCTACCGGTGCAGTGCGGGTAACGTTACCCTCAGTATCCACCAGGGTCAGGCGGGAATCGCCGGCGCCCATCGGCAGGAACACCTGCTGGGTACCCTCGGGGAACTCTGCGGTACCGCGTGTGCCAGCAGTCAGCTCGGCAAGCTGCTGCTCGTCGGTCAGGTACCAGCGGCCGTCACGGGTAATACCGATAGTGATGACGTCGTAGGCGGTGCGGTCAATAGCGCCCAGAACGCCGGCAGCGGTAATGAGCGAAATCGGGTGCTCGGAGGAGCGGCCACCGCACAGCAGGGCGACGGTCTTCTTCTCGGTCATATATTTCTCCTAGTCAATGTTCCCCTACCCTTAGGTCCGGAAGGTGGAACGGCAATGCGTCAATAATCCTAACGCACGAATACCGTCGCGGTCACTGATGCGTTTCTCACGCACCGGTTTTCCGCAACGGTATCCGTCCTTGGATGTTTACATTCAATCTTCTTCTAGTATGTCCTGGCACACAACCCGAATCAAGGGGTGCCAGCACACCAGAAAGCTTTAACCTTAGTGGCCCTCATGCTTGAGGCGGCGACCCAGCAGCTGAGGCGCTAACTCCTCAATGCCAATACTGCCCGAAAGCACAGCCACCACAGCCTCAACAATGGGCATCTCCACGCCGTGACGGCGAGCCAGCTCAGCCACCACCGGCGCCGATTTAATCGACTCAGCGGTCTGGCTCATATGCTCGTGCAGGCGGTCAGGGGTAACACCCTGAGCCAGCAGGCGGCCCGCCGTGTGGTTACGAGACAGCGGCGAAGAGCAGGTCGCAATCAAGTCGCCCATACCGGCAAGACCGCTCATCGTCGCAGCCTCGCCGCCCAACGCCACCGCCAGGCGGGTAATCTCCGCCAGACCGCGCGTCATAATGGACGCCTTCGAGTTATCGCCATAATTGCGGCCTTCGCAAATACCCACGCAAAGGGCAATCACGTTCTTCACCAGGCCACCAATTTCAGTACCCACCACATCCGTGTTGGTGTACGGGCGGAAGTAACCGCACGCAATCGCGTGAGCAACAGCCTCAGCCACCGGCAGGGTACGAGCCGCAACCACGGAGGCGGTAGGCTCCTCCCCCATGATTTCCTTCGCCAGGTTCGGGCCCGACAGCACGCACACGCGGTGCGGAATATGGCCAATCGCGCGCAGATCAGCACCGCGCAGAGCCATGGATTCTTCCAGTTCCTCGGTAATGACCTGCGACATGCGCAGACCCGTACCGGTCTCCAAACCCTTCGCCAAAGACACCAGCATGGCGTTCGGCTCAATATAGCGGGCGAAGCTCTGCAACTGCGAACGCAGAACCTGCGCGGGCAGGGCAAGAACCACAATATCCGCACCGGCAAGCGCCGCGGGGGCATCCGCCGTGAAGTGCATGTTATCCGGCAGCTTCATTCCCGGAAAATAGCGGGCATTCTCGCGGGTGCGCTCGCACTCAGCCATCACCTGCTCATCACGACCGATGAGGGTCACGCGGGTGTCATCGCCGCGCTCGCGGGCAGCGTCCGCCGCGATCTTAGCGAAAGCGGTGCCCCAGCTACCGGCGCCGAGCACCGCAATAGACTGTACGGTTGCCGGAGGGGTAAATTCAGGGCTTGCTGCGGGGGTGCGTCCAAAGAAGGTCACGAAAACACCTGCTTCTCTTCCTTGCGAAGTTATTGTGCGAGTCCCTGACAGGCGCCTCAGCAAATAGCCGCGGCTCCTGTCAGGGCCTCTACGATTTTCCCAGCTGGGATGCTACTTTTCGTCCGGTTCGCCGAGCGCGCCACCAACCGGACCCGAAGGGGTACCGGGTGCTTCACGACGCTTCGTGCGGGGGTTCCAACGACCCTCAGGAGCCTTCTCGCCGCGGATCTTCTCCAGCTCGGCGGTAATAGCGTCCAGCATGGCGTCGGTGACCACGCCCAGTTCGGTGCGGGTGTGCTTAGCCTCGGGGCTGGCATCCTCAACGAGGGAGGCGATATCCAGCGCTTTGCCAACCTTCACGCGAACGGTCTTGCGCGGGAACAGCGAAATCTTACGCTTCTCCTTGATGCGGCCGTCCTCGCCAGCCTCATCCACATAACCGAGAATCTGCTCGTCACCCCAGTGCGCCACCGGGTAGACGGGTGCACCAGTCGCAAGAGCCAGACGAGCCGCACCGGTACGCGCCTGCATGGGCCACAGCTGCGGATCGTGGGTGGTGGTGCCCTCCGGGAAAATCACGACGGCACCGCCAGCCTCAACAATCTTGCGGGCAGTAATCAGGGACTTACGCGCATCCACCGAACCACGAACCACAGGAATATGCGCGAGCTTGCGCATAATGTAGCCGAGCACGGGAGCACGGAACAGCGAATCCTTCGCCAAGAAGCGCGGCAGGGCGCCCTCAACGAAAGCAGGGAAAGCCACGGTCACCGGGTCAAGCTCGGTGGTGTGGTTAGCCACGATAATGTACCCGCCGCTGGAAGGCAGATTCTCGCGGCCGGTAATCTCAACGCGCGCGATGAGCTTGTACAGCCCGCGTGCGGCGTTACCGAGCACCTTGTACAGAGCGTCACCGTAAGCGGTGGGCTCAATCTCCGGCAGCGCTTGCTTTCCCTGCTGTCCGCTCATTAACCCTGAACCTCAACTTCCTCGGGCTCAACAACGACGATTGCTGCATCGGGCTTGGGAGCCTTCGACGCCTTGCGTGCCAGCACCTCAAAGTTGGCACCCAGGCCCTTGAGCTTCTCCTCGAAGTTCTCGTAGCCGCGAGCAATCAGCTCAACACCGCTCACGTGAGAGGTGCCCTTAGCGGCCAGAGCAGCAATGATGTGGGAGAAGCCGCCGCGCAGATCCGGAACCTCAATATCAGCGCCGGTCAGCGGGGTGGGGCCAGAAATAATAGCGGAGTGGCCGTAACCCTTACCCTCAAAACGGCAGGGTGCGCCGCCCACGCAATCGCGCATAACAACGATATCTGCGCCCATCTGCTTCAGGGCGTTGGTGAAGCCGAAACGCTCCTCGTACACGGTCTCGTGCACGATGGACGCGCCCTTAGCCTGGGTCAGCGCCACCACGAGGGGCTGCTGCCAGTCGGTCATGAAGCCGGGGTGCACGTTGGTCTCAAAAACGATGGGCTTCAGCTCTGCACCGGGGGTGCGCTGAGCCGGGTGGGTGAAGCGAATACCATCAGCGGTCACCTCGTACAGGCCGCCCATCTTACGGAACTGGTTCAGGAACGCAGTCATATCCTTCTGAGCTGCGCCGCGCACGAAAATGTCGCCGCCGGTAGCCAGCGCTGCAGAAGCCCACGAAGCGGACTCGTTACGGTCGGGCAGGGACGCGTGATCGTAGCCGGTCAGCTCGTCCACGCCCTCAATGACGATGGTGCGGTCCTCGTTAATGAAGATGATTGCGCCCATCTTCTGCAGAACAGCGATTAGGTCAATAATCTCAGGCTCAATCGCTGCGTTGCGCAGGATGGTCTTACCCTTAGCGCGCACACCGGTGAGCAGAACCTGCTCGGTAGCACCCACGGAGGGGTAGTTCAGCACAATCTCTGCACCCTTCAGACCCTCTTCGGGAACGATCAGGGTGGTGCCGGTTTCGTCGTCCTTCTCAACGACTGCGCCGAACTTGCGCAGTGCAGACATGTGGTAGTCGATGGGGCGGTCACCGATCTTGCAACCACCCAGGTTGGGGATGCGTGCGGTACCGAGGGTGTGTAGCAGCGGGCCCACCATCAGAATCGGGATGCGGGAATTACCACCGAAGAGCTGAATCTCCTCTGCGTTCTTTGCGGCGGTGGTTGCATCCTGTGCGGGGTTGAGTGTCAGAACACCAGCTTCGCGGTCGTAGTCGACCTTTGCACCGTGCAGCTCCACGAGGGTGGTAACGATTTCAACATCACTCAGGTCGGGAACGTTACGCAGGGTCGAGGGGGTCGAACCGTGCAGTGCTGCGACCATCGCCTTGGGCACCAGGTTCTTGGCGCCTCGAACGTGAACCTCACCAACGAGCGGAGTGCCACCTTCAATGCGAAGCTTGCTGATGTTCTCAGTCATTAAAAATCCTTTGTGGAGTCGGCTGGTTTAGGCCGAACTTTAACAGTGTGCCGATGCGCCGCGTTCTGTCGTGCCGCGCCCCTGCCGGTAGCAGGGCGAAACGGGCGCATATATTCATCATTATTCTAAGCCCTGCGTAAAGGTGCTCCAAACACTGAAGAACCTTTGGAACTCGTGACTGAGATTTTGCTCTGTTGTGTATGTGAAAAACCGCTCTGACCCCTCCTCAGAATCAGAGCTGGAAAAGACAAAAAGATACACAAATATTCACACTAATGCAAATATTTTCTGGTTCTTCGCCAAAATTTGACGTTAGTTTCTTCTTTTTGACGCACAAATTTGAACTTGAGAGCAACCTCGCCCCTACAATAGCGTGCACACTCGTGCCCGCTGAGCGGTGCCTCCACTCTCAAGGAGAAACCAACCAGCTCTCAACTGCGGCATCGGCGCCGGCATTGCCGTCACTCCATGCAGTACGGAGCCTCACGGCAGGGAACGGGCGTACATTCACTGCATACAACCTTGCGATATCGCCCAACTAAAACGGTTCGGCTTCCTGCTTCACTTCAACTTCAAAAATTCACTTCAACATCACCGTAAATATTCGAAAGTCAACCGAAAACCACGGCGTATCGCAACCAGCCACAGGTCACTTCGCGGCTGCATCCGCGAACTACCGGAGGACCCCAAATATGACACATCACAACACTGCATCACGCTTTTCACGCCGTCGCCTCGTACAGGGCGCGGCATGGAGCGCCCCCGTTATCCTCGCCAGCGCAACCGTCCCCGCATGGGCGGCAAGCGGCGAGCCCACCTGCTCCCCCGCCCTCACCCTCAAGCCGACTGTAACCGGCTACGACGACAAGGCTGGCGCATACACCGAATGGCTCGTCCCTGAAGGCGTTGGACGAGTACGATTCGACCTCGTGGGAGGCGCCGGCGGTGCCGCAACCTCCTTCACTCCCCAATACCTGACCGACGTCACGAACGCGGCCCTGGCTGGCGGCGGTGCCGGTGCACAGCTCAGCGGCGTTCTGGCGGTTAAGTCCGGCGACATCCTGCGCGTCTGGGCGGGTAACGGTGGCGTCGGCTCCGCAGCCGGCGCACAGCCCGCACTCGGCGGCGAAGGCTACGCGGCAGGCGGCGACTCCACCGGTTCTAGCAAAGCAACCGGTAGCGCGCAGGTAGTGGGCACTGATAGCGGCTACGTGTACGGCGCATCCGGCGGCGGTTCCTCCGCGGTCGAACTCGTTCGCGACGGCGCAGTCACCATTGTTGCTGTCGCAGGTGCCGGTGGTGGCGGCGCACAGCTCGGCACCCTCACCACCCACCAGGGCGTCTTCGATACTCAGCCCAAGGACCAGCTGAACCCGGCACTGCGCGTAGCGCTGGACGGCCGTGACGCATCCACCACCGCAGGCGGTAGCGCAGGCGGCGACCTGGGCACCGACAACACCGGTCAGGGTGGCATGCTCATGGCAAGCCCCTACCAGGAGTTCAAGCCCCTCGACGAGGATGACAAGACCCTCGACATGCGCTTCATGGTCACCGGCGGTACCGCTGGCCGCTCCGGCGTGGCGGGTACCCTCGGTGAGGCGCTGGTCGGCGTTCTCGACGAGAATAACGAGCTGAAGCTCATGCCCATGTCCGACCCTTGGTTCGAAACCTACGACTTCCCTCGCTACTACATGTACGAGGGTGACTCCGTGGTCGAGGGCGAGAAGGGCACCGGCGGCGCGGACGCAACCGGCTCCTACCGCGGCAAGGGTGGCTCCGGCGCACTGCTCTCCCGCACCCACGGCAAGCTCTCCCTCACCTCTGTAGCATCCGGCGGAGGCGCTGGCTACGGCGGCGGCGGCGCAGGCCTGAACATCTGGACCATCGGTGCGTACCGCGAGAGCGTTTTCGGCCGCCAGGTGCAGTTCGAGAACGAGGGCAACATCTACTCGCTCAGCGCCCTGAGCAGTGGCGGTGGCGCAGGCGGCAGCTACATTAACCACGAAGTGGTTTCTGACTTCGCACTTGCCACCGCGAAGAACGCGAACCCGACCGCGGGCGTGCGCTCCCCCGGTTCTGCGGCGCTGTACAGCTGCACCGAGAACGCAACCCTGAACACCCCCATCACTGAGGGCGCGCTCTAGATAGTCAATGAATGCGCCTCCCTGGAAGTTCCGGGGAAGCACATTCATATGTATGCCAGGTTTTTGGGTACAGAAAAGCTCGAAGGCGGCAACTGTTTCAGTCGCCGCCTTCGAGCTTTATATCTCTAGGTGTTAGAGCTCTCGGCTTAGAGTTCCTGAGTACGGGGCATCCAGGAGGGGCGCTTCGCCTCGTACGCCTCAATAGCCTCGAGATTCTGCAGGGTCAGGCCAATGTCGTCCAGGCCCTCCATGAGGCGCCAGCGCACGTAGTCGTCAATCTCGAAGGGAACAACCAGCGCGCCCACGGTTACGGTCTTGGACTCCAGGTCAACGGTGATTTCGGTGCCGGGCTCGTGCTCCAGCGCCTTCCAAATCAGCTCGATATCGTCCTGTGCAACCTGCGCGGTAACCAGACCCTGCTTGCCCGAGTTGCCGCGGAAAATATCGGCAAAACGAGCAGAAATAACGACCTTGAAACCGTAGTCGCGCAGCGCCCACACGGCGTGCTCACGGGAAGAACCGGTACCGAAGTCCGGGCCCGCAACCAGCACGCTACCGTGCTTGTAGGGCTCCTGGTTCAGGATGAACTCGGGGTCCTTACGCCAGTTAGCGAAGAGGGCATCATCAAAGCCGGTTTTGGTCACTCGCTTGAGGTAGACGGCGGGGATGATCTGGTCGGTGTCAACATTCGAAGAACGCAGCGGCACGCCAATGCCGGTGTGCTTAATAATGGGTTCCATAATGGCTCCTTAGCTATAGCGGCGTGCTAGGCCACGACGTCGGACGGGGCGGACAGGGTACCGCGCACAGCGGTTGCGGCGGCAACCACCGGGGAGACCAGGTGGGTGCGGCCACCCTTGCCCTGGCGGCCCTCAAAGTTACGGTTCGAGGTGGAGGCGCAACGCTCACCGGGTGCCAGCTGGTCGGGGTTCATGCCCAGGCACATGGAGCAGCCGGCGAAGCGCCAGTCGGCACCGAACTCCTTGAAGACCTTGTCCAGGCCTTCTGCTTCTGCCTGCGCGCGGACCTTCTGGGAGCCGGGCACAACCATCATGCGCACGTTCTCGGCGATGGTGCGGCCACGCACGATGTCTGCGGCGGCGCGCAGGTCCTCAATGCGGGAGTTGGTGCAGGAACCCAGGAAGACGACATCCACGGGGATTTCCTTCATGGGGGTGCCGGCCTTCAGATCCATGTATTCGAGGGCGCGTTCTGCTGCGACCTTGTCGTTCTCGTCCTCGAAGTCGTCCGGGGAGGGAACGGCGTGGCTCAGCGGAATACCCTGACCGGGGTTGGTACCCCAGGTGACGAAGGGTTCGAGCTCGTCAGCGTTGATGAAGATTTCCTTGTCGAAGACGGCGCCTTCGTCGGTGGGCAGGCTCTTCCAGTACTCGACTGCCTTGTCCCACTCTTCACCCTTGGGTGCGTGCTGGCGACCCTTGATGTACTCGAAGGTGATCTCGTCGGGGGCGACCATGCCGGCGCGTGCGCCCGCCTCAATGGACATGTTGCACATGGTCATACGGCCCTCCATAGAGAGGGAGCGGATTGCGGAGCCGCGGTATTCGAGCACGTAGCCCTGACCGCCGCCGGTACCAATCTGCGCGATGACAGCGAGGATGATGTCCTTTGCGGTCACGCCGGGCTTGAGGGTGCCTTCAACGTTGATTGCCATGGTCTTGAAGCGTGCCAGGGGCAGGGTCTGGGTCGCCATGACGTGTTCCACCTCGGAGGTGCCGATGCCGAACGCGAGAGCGCCGAACGCACCGTGGGTGGAGGTGTGGGAATCACCGCAGACGATGGTCATACCGGGCATGGTCAGACCCAGCTGCGGGCCGACCACGTGCACGATGCCCTGTTCCTCGTCACCGAGGGAGTGGATGCGCACGCCGAATTCCTTGGCGTTGCGGCGCAGGGTCTCGATCTGGGTGCGGCTGGTCAGGTCGGCGATGGTGCCGAAGATGTTGTCGGTGGGGGTGTTGTGATCCTCGGTGGCGATGGTCAGGTCGAGGCGGCGCAGGGGGCGGTTCTCGATGCGCAGGCCTTCAAATGCCTGGGGGGAGGTCACTTCGTGCAGTAGCTGCAGGTCGATGTAGAGCAGGTCGGGCTTGCCGTTTTCACCGGGGACGACGACGTGTGCGTCCCAGACTTTTTCTGCCAGGGTGCGCGGACGGGTGCCCGCGGTGGTTGCGTTCTGTTCGCTAGTCATGCTTTCTCCTGCTTGATGCGTTCCTACGGTGGATGCGTTCGGTGTGGTGCGTGCCGCAAGTTTGCGGAGTTGAGGGGCGGATTATGTACCCGATGGGACCCTCAAATCGGTATTTCCCTGCGGCGTGTCGCATATTTTTTCACGAATTCTTAGCCTGTGAGACGGCCCAGAAACACCCCGAACTAGCGAGTGTTTTTATGTGGGTTTACTCTATGACTCCAGGGTAATCTTGCGGGATTATTCGCATTTTTCTGCGGTTTTTCGCATATTTTCACCCATAAACCCACATAAACACTTATTATGAAAAGTTCATAATTTATCCCGTAGGGGGTGATTCCATCTTCAGCTCTGCACCCCAAAGAGTCCATGAAGTCCGGGGTATCTTTCATATTCTGAGATAGAATATAAGAATGACTCCTTCCGCCTCACGTTTTAACGCACACGGAATGCGTCACCCCAACGCATCCACACACCACAACGCACCGATCGTTGACCCCGTCAAGCCGCCCGAACACATGGCCGCCGACGAGCAGATGGTAGAGGTACACTCCCACGGCTCCTCCGGCGTTGGCGTGCTCGACAAGGCAACCCTCATTCTTGACTGCCTCGAGGCAGGCCCCGTATCCCTGGGCGACCTCGTCAAGGCAACCGGTTTGGCACGCCCCACCGCACACCGCCTCGCCGTGGCGTTGGCTCACCACCGCCTCGTAGCCCGCGACGTGCAGGGACGCTTCATGCTCGGACCCCGCCTGACCGAACTCGCGTCCGCCACCATTTCCGATGAGCTCATCACCGTGGCAGACCCGATTCTGCAGAAGCTCAGCCTCGAAGCTGACGAATCCACCCAGCTGTACCGCCGCCAGGGCGACTGGCGTGTATGCGCGGCAACCGCGGCACGCCCCACCGGCATGCACGAATCCATCCCGGTCGGTACTCAGCTGTCCATGCAGGCTGGTTCCGCCGCCCAGGTTCTGCTGGCTTGGGAAGACCAGAACCGCATTGTTGAAGGCCTGCGCGATGCGCACTTCAGCGCCGCCATGCTCGCGGCTGTGCGCCGCATCGGTTGGGCGCAGTCCGTGGGTGAGCGCGAGCGCGGTACCGCCTCGGTCTCTGCTCCGGTGCGTGCGCCCGGTGGCAAGGTGATTGCGGCTGTGTCTATCTCAGGCCCGATTGACCGCATGACCCGCCAGCCGAACCGCAACTACCCCGAGCTGGTCGTTAAGGCTGCTCAGGCGATTACGGACGGTCTGCGTGAGCTTGCGGCGTCTCAGCAGGCTCCCTGCGCTGAGAGTACTGAAGAGGACTAAGCTTCAGTAGCGTATAGATTTAACGAAAAGGATCCCTCCCCGCCTCGATTGAGGTAGGGAGGGATTTCTTTTGCGCGCTCTTGTTCTGATGAGGCTTGTCCTGATGCGGCTTCTCGGATGATACGCCGCTAAATGTCCAGCGCCTTGCGGTAGGCGTTGAGGCGCTTTGCTTCCTGCTGTACCGGGGCGACCACGCAGGACTGCACCGCCTTCTCCACGCCGGTCTGCAGGCGACCCCGCAGCTTACGTGCGTAGTAGCGTGAGCCCATGGCGGTAAGTAGCCTGCCCACACCCGCCGAGGCGATACCGAGCAGCACACCCAGCAGCAGAAGCAGGGTCGGCAGGGGCACCGGGGAGCCTTCGGGGGTCGGGGCGGGCGGCAGTTGAATCTGCAGGTACGCCAAGCCGGAAATCAGGGTCAGCCAGCCGACGCCTACCAGGGCGCTCATTAGCGCGATCCACTGCAGGGCGTTGAAGATGACCCAGGGGGCGCGGGTGCGGCCCAGACCGTAGTCGATGCGCACCATGTCGCGTTCGAGCAGTTCGGGAAGCTCCGCCTCGCGGGAGAGGGCGGCTTCCTTCATGCTGCGCTTCCACGGTTCGTCGATGCGGGCCGCCATCTGCTTGCTGTATTGGCGCACGGCGTTTGCCATGCCCGCCTTCTGCGCGGCGCTCAGCGGGGGTAGCGAGGATGCCACCAGCTCGGGTGCGTTCTCGCTATCGGAACCGAGCATACCCGCGGACTTCTCAGCCTTAGATGTGCTCTTCGTTTCGTCTTGCTGCCCCAGGTGCAGACGGCGCAGGGGGTCAGCCTTCAGGCGGCTCATCCAGCGGGTGAGGATCCAGCCGGTGCGCTGACCCGCGGCGCGGCGGTAGGAGGCGGTTGCAGCCTGCAAAACCTGTTCTGCCTGGCTGGATGAGTAGCATGCTTTCACGAGCTTCTGCTCCGCTTCGAGGGCGTAGGCTCCGGCGAGCACGGTCCCCTCTCCTCCGGCGTAGGTGCGCAGCTGGGAGGCGGTGGCGTGCAGCTGCGCGTCGGTTCGTTGCAGGGATAGGCTCTTGGCGGCGGCTACCTGGGCGAGCAGGTCGCGGAGCACGTCCACGCCTTCGCCGGTTCGCGCGGAGACGGCGATGGGTGCGGCGAGCAGGTGCGCTTCGGTGCCCTCAGCCTGCAGCAGGCGGGTGAGGGAGGCGAGCACGGCGGGCACCTCGGCGGGTGCGAGTTTATCCGCCTGGTTGAGCACGCAGAGCGCCTGCGCACCGGATGCGGCAAGCGGCACCATGAAGTCGCGGTGGATGACGGCGTCGGCGTATTTTTGGGGGTCGACGACCCAGACGAGTACGTCCACGTAGCGCATCATGCGGGCGGCGAGGTCGCGGTTGGTGGTGGTGACCGAGTCGAAGTCGGGCATGTCCAGCAGGATGAGGCCGCCGGTGCGGGTGCGCATTTCGCCGCGTCCACCGACGGCTCGGCGGATGCGGTTGAAGAGTCCGGGTGCCGGTTCGGTGACGGCGTTGGGTGCCGCTACTCCCCCGGCAGATTTATTGTTTCCGCCTGCTTCGTTACCCTCGGTTGCCTCTCCTTCGGCGGCGAGCGCCTGAGTTTGCGGGTAGACGCGCTTGTCGATGCCGAGCCAGTCAAGTAGCTCTTCGCTACCTTCTGCCTCCCAGATTGCCGCCTGCACGGTGGAGGTGGTCGGGCGCGTGGGTGCGGAGAGGGCAATGTTCTGCCCGGCGATGGCGTTGAAGAGCGTGGATTTGCCGCTGCCGGTCGCACCGAAGAAGCCGATGACGGTGTGTTCGGTGGAGAGTTCGCGGCGTTGGCTGAGGCGTTCGAGGGTTTCGGCGGCGTCGAGCAGCACAGTTTCGGGGACTCGTCCTTCGCCGTAGCTGATGGCGTCCTTGAGGGATGCGACGGAGCGCGCGAAGGGCGAGGTCGCCACGGCGGGGGTGGCGCCTCGCTCGGCGTTGCGCTCAGTGTTCTCGAGTTTCTTCTCGGGGGTAGTCATAGTGCGTTTTTCTTCGTCTGTGGTGCGGGGTGCCTGTCCGGAGTGGTTTAGCGGGCAACCGTACCGTTAGTGTGGGCTGCGGCTTGGCGCTGTGTGGTTTGACTCTGGGCGCTCATTTCTGCGGCGATGTTCTGCACCTGCTCGGCGGCGCGGTAAATGTCCTCGGCGTCAGCCTGCGGGTCGGTTTCTTCGAGTACGGCGGTGAAGGGCTGAGCGTGCTCGGTGAGCAGATCCACCATGCGTTCGAGCAGGTCGGTGCGGGCGCGGGTTGCCATGCGGCGCACCGCGTCTTCACCGAAGATGGACTCGAGCAGCTTGGTGCCGACCACGCCGCTACCGCCCGCGATACCCGCCTCAATACCGGTGATGCCGCCGGTGAGGCTGAACGCGGCGACCATGAGCATCACGGCGGCGGCGTTCACGCCCAGGGAGAGGAAGCGGGCGCGTTTGCGCTTGTCGGCGCCTTCTTCGCGGATCATTTCGAGGACGGAGCCCTGCCAGAGGCGGATCTGCTCGGCAACGGCTGCGGAGAAGATGTCTTCGGCGGACTGCACTTCGCCCTTTGCTTCGTTGCCCTTCGCCTCGCCGTTTGCGCCTGCGTTCTGTTCGGGCGCCGCGGCGGAGGCCGTCTGCGGCGCAACAGAAACAGCCTGCGGCGCATCAAGGCGCGCCAGCAGGGAGCGTCCGGCGCGGCTGGCACGCCAGCGGGTGCGGGTGTTTTCGGAGGCGCGTGCGGCCGCATCCAGCACGACGGCGTGGACGCCGCTTTCGAGGGCGTCTTCTACCTTCTGTGCGGCGGCGGGCTGACCGCGCAGTGCGGAGCCGACGCGGTCGCGCAGACGACCGATGGTGCTGTCGAGGGAGCGGAAGAAGTCGCCGGTTCCCACGAAGTCGTGCCAGCGCGAGAGCACTTCACCGCGTAGCAGCGAGCCGTCGGAGAGCGCCCCGTCGATGGTGGTCAGCGCGTCCTCGTATTCTTCTGCGGCGATGGTGGCAAGCGACTGGTGCGCCGCCTGCTGGCGTGCCTGTTCGGCGGCGAGCACCTGCAGGTTACCGGCGAGGGTTTCGACGGCACCTGCAAGGGTCTGCCGGGCGATGGCGGCGCGGGCGGGTGCGTCGGCGCCGAGTTCGCGGATCCACAGGGTCAGCGGGGCGAGGCTGACGGGTGCGAGCATGCCGCTTTCGTCGCGCGGCTGTTCGGTGACGGTGTGAATCAGTACGGCGTGGATTCCGGCCTCGTCGAGCATGCGTCGCAGGTCGTTTTCGATGGCTTCTTCGTCGCCTTCGGGCACACGGTTGAGCACCACGGCGATGGCGATGGAGCGTGCGGCCGCTTCGTGGAGCAGTTCCCAGGGCACGGCGTCGGCGTAGCGGTTGGCGGTGGTGACGAAGAGCCACAGGTCTGCGGCGGAGAGCAGTTCCTTGGCGAGGGTGCGGTTTTCCTCGGAGACGGAGTCGATATCGGGTGCGTCGATGAGCGCGATGCCCTGCGGTAGCGCCGAGGTAGTAATAGGAATGAGGGCGCGCGCAATCTTCGGGTCGAGGCCGGGTAGTGCCTGCGATCCGGCGTTCATGCCGGAGGTACGGGTGCGCGGCAGGGTGGGCAGGAAGCGTTCGGGCGACAGCGCCGCTTCGTCTTCTGCGCGGTGCAGGAGTACGGGGTGGCGGGTGGTGGGTCGAATCGCGCCGGACTGGGTGAGCGGTTCGCCGAGCAGGGTGTTGACGAGGGTGGATTTGCCGGCGCCGGTGGAGCCTCCGACCACGATGGTGAGGGGGTTGTCGACGCTGGCACTGCGCGGCAGGATGTAGTCGTCGAGTTGGCGTGCCATGGCGGCGAGTATGGTGCGCGCGGTGGCGGTGCCGTGCTCGGCGGTGCCGTCGTGGGCGACGGTGTAGGGGGTGCCGGGGGTTTCGCCGGCTTCTACGTCGAGCGGGAGGGGGATTCGAGTGAGCAGTTCGCGAGCTGCTTTGAGCTGCGCATAGTCGGTGGTAGTCACAGCGCTATTGTCCCATAGGGTGCACCTGCTTCATGCCATGTGTGGGCGTTGCGGTGGGCGCGTTACGGCTACGGGTTGTTTAGGGGCTCATGTTGAGGTGTTTTTGATAGGTGTTTGGACAACCTGAAGAGGTTGAGATACTACTTGCACGCCGGGTGCAACAACTCCAATTTATGATTCATTCGCAAGAAGAGCAGGTGAGAAAATCCTTGAGTTTCCGCAGGAAATCAGCACATTTCAATGCGGTTATCCCGAACACATTGGTATGTTTTATAACCCGCATAAAACGGGCAAATATTAAGATTTGATAACTTTTTACGCTCAAGCGCAGATATGGTTATTTTGAACCTGAAAGTACGTTTAGAATCATTGAGCACGACAACCAGGCAGGTCATAACCCATACCGATTCCTTCAGGTGGCTTCTGACCTGCCCTTTCTATCGCATCCGTACTCACTGCGGTATGCCACATCCATCGGGAACGCTCACCGACTCCTCACACAACTGCAATCAACTGCCGTTGAGGTTCACTGCATCCGAGCCACCCGTTACTGCCTGCCCGTCTTTACTCTTGCGAAAGGTTGCGTATGTTCAGTCCGCTGTCACGTCGCCATCTTCTTGCTCTTTCTTCCGGAGCAGCATTGAGTGCACTCGCAAGCGCTTGCAGCCCCAGCGCAGTTTCTCGCCCTCAACCACTCGCTAACCCTTCCCCTACCAAGGTTGCTCCTCAGAGCGCCCAGACTAAATCTGCGACCACCACGCGCAGTATTACGTATGCCGAGCCTCTGCCCGCATCGGCTCTGGATGGTCGCGGACCGGCTCTTTTGCCGGATCAGTTCTTTGAGCGTTCCGGAAATTTCTCAAACGGCACCCTGAGCCATCGAGCCGTCAATGTCCCCCGCCCCACCATGCCCCCGGAAGCTAAAGAGCGCACCGTCGAGGGCCTGCATGCCTTCCTGCAGTACTGGGGTGCGGCACAGAACTACATGCTCCTCACCGGTGACACCAATCCCTTCATGGATTTGCCCGGCCAGGAGCACTTTAGTCAGATGGCGCAGATGTACCGCGATATCTACCGCTACAACATCGGCTGGCTGGTCTCTAAGAACAACCACCCCATGTGCATTAACCTGAGTTCCCCGCAGCCGGTGCCCGCTACCGAGCAGGACGTCTACTGCTGGAAGGCGACCCTGAAGGTGGACGAGAACGCGTTCCTGTTCAACCATGAGACCCGTCAGCGTGAGCAGCTCACCGGTATCTACGGCAGCAATCAGAAGGCGGATGCTTACGTCTACTTTGGTGAAGAGGGCTGGCAGATGCTGGAGGATCCGAACTCTTCCCCGAGTGCTACCGCCACCCCCGCGGCCAACCCTGAACCGTCCGCGAATACTCCGAGCGCACAGCCGACCCCGAATGAGAGCACCTCTTCTAAGGCGACTCGTTATATTCGAGGCTCAGCCTAAAGCTTCTTTACATCCGTGCCTCAAAGAACCCGTCATATTGGGTGATATGAGGCACGGATAAGAGCTTTTATTTGTGTGCCACGCGTGAAATCTATAGGCTAGGGCTAGATGAGGTCCGCCCATTTTCGCCTCAATACGCGTCTACCCGCCCTGCGGGTGACTGCTTCGCGCCCTCCTGTAGGGGCGTGATGTTAGGCTGAGAATTGGAGCGTGAGCTCTTCACTTATCACCGATACTTCCGCATCACAGCACATTCAAGGGGATCACTATGATTCACAGCCGCCGCCACTTTATTGCGCTTACGGGCACCGCCGCCCTGGGTGCGATGCTTGCCGCTTGCGGTTCCAAAAAGACTGAGGAGGCGACTGCCTCCCCCACTGCTTCCGCTTCGATTGCGGGTGCCTACGACAATCTGTCGGGCGAGCTGAAGTGGACTAAGTACATTGCGGGCAACGGTGCGGCCCCGATGAGCAGCACCGACCCGGAAACCGGTCAGGTGTACACGATTGAGCCGACTGCCGGCCCGGCAAGCGTTGATTCTAAGGCTAGTGCCGTGCCCATCCCCATTGAGGATGAGAGCATGTACGAGAAGAACGCCCGTAGCTTGCGCGCCACCTTCGCTTACTTTGCGGCAGCGGTGAACTATGCCCGCATGACCGGTGACCCCGGTCCTGCTCTGCAGGTGGTTCAGGCACAGAACTCTACCGACCGTGCGGCGCTGGAGAAGTTGCGTGCGTTCTATGCTCCCGGTACGAACTGGCTGGTGGGCGGCGAGTGGACGTTCCGTCTGACCGATAAGCAGCCGACGACCCGCGGCACGAAGTATTCGTGGGCGTGCACCGTGACTCAGGCACACGGCATGCGGGTTGAGAAGGCAACCAATACGACCAAGCCTCTGGAGGACACTGAGGCCCCGGAGATTAAGGCTCTGTACGCTGAGTACGATGAGGAAGCGAAGCGCTGGGTCGTGATTTCGCCTCAGCAGTACGATCCTGCGTTGGCCCCGAAGCCGACTCAGACTCCGCGCGCGCATCCTTCCTCGACCTATACCCCGACGGTGACTGATGACAGCACTGTGGCGGCTAATGCTGGTGCGAACGCCGGCGCGAATACTTCGGGTAACGGCGCGCCTCAGGGCACTGCTCAGAATGGTGCCGCACAGAACGGTGGTGCGCAGGCTCCTGCCGCCCAGAATGGTGCAGGTCAGGGCGGTTCCCGTCAGTACACTGGTTCCCAGAATGGTGGCGCACAGACCGGCACCGGTCAGGGTGGCGCGGCTCAGGCTCCTCAGCCTGACGCTACCCAGGCGCCTGCGGCTACCGCTCCCGCGCAGCCCGTGGCGACTCAGCCTGCAGCTGCGACGGCTCAGCCGACTGTAGCGCCCGGTGCCCCCGATGCGGGCGGTGCTGCTGGCGGCGCTGAGGCACCTGCCGGTGTTCCCGGTGAGGGCGCCCAGTAGCCCCTAGAGACCGAGTAGCCCCTCCCCCTATAGACGATGAACGCGTCCCCTCTTTCACCCCATCCGGTGCGATGCTCCCGCTGGTTCCACTAAGTTCCTAGTCACGGTAAGTTCGCTGATGGGCGGCATATCACGCTCGTTTGAGCGCTGGTACGCACGGGTGTGAAGGCGGGGGCGCGTTATACTTAGGACTGTCTCTAGAGGGATGTCCGCGTGTGATATCCGCTCGTCGAGGCGTTCTCTCACTCGTCTCTCACCAGAGAGTCTCACTCGAAAGGTATTCCGTGGCGCTTTTCCCCATGACCTCCGGGCTTCCCAGTTCCACTACCGGCATCAGCCGCCGTTCTGCTCTGCGTTACGCGGGTGCGGGCGTTGCGGGCGTGTCTTTGAGCGCCCTACTGGTTGCGTGCGGTGGTTCTTCTTCTAGCGAGAACGCTGATGCGGATACCCCTCAGATTTCCCCTTCGGCTTCTGCGCGTACTGATTTTAGCGGCGAGGTCACCTTCGATAACTATGAGAAGAAGGGCACTTTCGTTCCAGCGACCGAGTCTGCTCCCGCGCAGAACGTGCCGTTCCCTAAGCGTCCGGCGAGCGCATCGGAGAACTCGGTGCAGGGTCTGTACGATTCGATTGCGTTCGTGTATGCGGCGATTAACTACCTGGTGCTGACCGGTGATGCGGCTCCGCTGCGTGAGTCAAAGGCTGATGAGAAGTTCGTTGCGTCGTTCTCGTCGTTTATGGATGAGTCGAATGAGAGCTCGCAGAATCGTGACTGGTATGTGTCGCCGAAGGTGACCATGTCTGCGTTCACTGCTGTTCCTGCTCTGGTGAAGAAGAGTGTGCAGTGGACTTTTGATTTGGTGATTGATTTGGGGCCGACCGTGGTGATTGACGGTGCTCCCGCGGAGATGTCTGAGAAGGTGCGCCGCACTGAGCGTGGCTTGGTGGTTACCGGTGTGCGCCACGATAATGATTGGACTTTGACTATTCAGGATGAGTATGAGGCACAGGCTTCGGCTCAGCCTAAGAATGGTGGCGCTAACGGTGGTGGCACTAACGATGGTAATGCTGACAATTCCGGTAACTCCGGTAATGACGGCAATTCTAATGGTGACAACCTTTAAGCCCTCAGATGGATGAGGCATCATGCCCTAACTCGCACTCGGGTTAGGGCATGATCTGTTTTACTCTGGTAGTAACGAGCTTTCCTGGATTCAAGGTTTTTCTCTTATGTCTTCTTTTTCTCAGTCTTTCTCTCGCCGCTCTCTGCTGCGTCTGGGCGTGAGGGCTTCTGCTGTTGCCGGTTCTGCGGCGCTGTTGAGCGCTTGCGGTTCGGGTGGATCTAGCCAGCAGTCGGGTTCTCAGGGTGGTAGCCTGAACGGTTCGAAGTCGAGCGCTAACCCGAATGGGTACAGCGATGATGGTCAGAACTATTCGGGTCTGGTGGAGTACACCCACTATGAGGGTGCGGTGAATTATGAGCAGGGCACGGTGGACCATCCGCCGCGTAATGCTCCGAAGCCGAAGGTGACTGATGCTCTGTCGGCGAATACGGTGACGGGTTTCCATGAGGCGATTGCTTATTTTGCGGCGGCTATGGATTATCTGGTGAAGACCGGTAGCACGGATGCGTTCTCGACCGGTATTCAGCTGTCGTCGAAGACTCGCTCTGAGGTGGATGCCCTGTCGGCTTCTATTCTTGCGGGTGTGGAGAAGGGTTCCTGGTATGTGAATCCGTCGGCTTCTTATGCTCTGGCGAGCGCTCAGCCGTCCATTATGAGTGATGGCAATCTGCTGTTTAAGGGTCGGTACACTCTGGACTTCGGTACGGAGGCGGTGGCAGAGGGCAAAATTCAGCCGGTGGTTGCCTCGGCGAGCGCTTCGGCGTCTGCTGAGCCTACTGAGCCCTCTGAGGATGCGCTGGTGTCTGACGCGGCGTCCCCGAGTGCTTCTGCTTCTGCTACTGCGGCGGGTCCTGTTTCTCAGGTGACGGTTCAGGAGTGCGATTTCCGCGGCCGCTACCACGCTGATTCTAAGATGTGGGAGCTGAGCGTGGCGTACGGTGCTACTGTTCAGGGAGGTACCGCCCAGGGAGGCGCGTCCACCGCGAGTGCTGCGGCGTCCGGCGCGGCATCCGGTTCGGCTTCTGTGCCCTCTTCTGCCGCCACTTCTGCTGAGGCGTCCGTTGAGGCGTCCGCCACCTCTGCGGCGTCATAGTTCGTCATAACGCTTTTATCTGCGAGGCGATTCTCACGCTTCGTCCGCTCAACTCTGTATCCTGTTGGGTTTGCGGCTAAACTGGTTGCAATCACCGACTGACTGAAAGGTATCACTATGTCCGAGAACCTGACCCGCCGCGCGGCGCTGGGTGTGCTGGGCGTCAGCTCTATGGCTTTGCTGGCGGCTTGTGGCTCTAAGGCTACTTCTGAGGCGTCTGCTTCCGCTTCTGGCTCTGAGAGCGCTTCTGCTGCAGCATCTGAGTCTGCTACCGCGTCGCCGAGCGCTTCTGCGTCGGCTTCGGCGTCTGCTTCCGCTTCTGCTTCGGCTTCGGCTACTGCGACGAACTCTCCGCTGCCCAACGACAATAAGGATTACAGCGGCGTAGCGAAGCTGGAGAAGATGGAGGATCACGGCGAGTACCAGCCGGGTAATGCTGAGCACCCGCCGCAGAACGTGCCGTCCCCGGTTGTTCCGGAGGCTATGCACCAGAATTCGGTGGCTGGCTTCGCGGCGGCTCTGGCGTACTTCGGTGCGGCGTTTGAGTACCTGCTGCGTACCGGCGATATGCACTACATGAACGAGGTCAGCACCGACCAGGAGACCCTGGCGGCGATGAAGAAGTACGCGGACTCCACCAAGGCCGGTATTGATGAGAAGAAGACCTGGTACGTGAACCCGACCGCTACCCTGACTATTGGTACTAAGCAGCCGGTTCTGGCTCAGGGCGCGTACAACTGGACCGTGACTCTGAACGTTGATCTAGGTGAGAAGCTGTTCAAGGACGGCAAGGAGCAGACCGTGGCGGCTGATAAGCGTCACGTGAAGATGTTCGGTGAGGCTGTTGGCCGCTACCTGAACAACAAGTGGGACCTTCACATGGACATCAACTAGTCCTCTGAGGCTGGTTCTCTCCCCCGCTTTTAGCGTTGTGCCATCTCAGGATGCGGTTTTTCACTGTTTTTTCCATTGATGGCAATAAAATTTGTGGCTCCAGCTTGCGGTGAACAGAGTTCATCACTACTCTTATATACAGAGGTTGTCTTTTGGGCTACATAATGTTTCTAGAGAGCGCCGCACATTCATCATCCTTTGTCGAGAAAGGGTTTGTGCGGCGCTTTTCTGTACCCTCTTTCTGAACCTCGTCACTTGAGGTTTTTCTCTGGCATTATTACGAACTGTGACCGCAGGTTTAAACCTACTGCCGGTGAGTAGTAGAGTTGCCACGTAACCGATTATTCATCGTGGAGACCCCGTCGCGGCTGGCCTCCCCCAAGCTCATGAAGGAGCACCCCATGGCAAAGATTCTCAACAGCATTGTTGAAGCAACCGGCCAGACCCCCCTGGTTAAGCTGAACCGACTGGACGAGGGTCTTCCCGGTAACGTAGCGGTCAAGCTTGAATTCTACAATCCCGCTGGTTCGGTTAAGGACCGTATCGGCCGCGCCATCATTGACGCTGCTGAGAAGTCGGGTGAGCTGAAGCCCGGCGGCACCATTGTTGAGGGCACCTCCGGTAACACCGGTATTGCGCTTGCTATGGTGGGTGCTGCTCGCGGTTACCGCGTGATCCTGACCATGCCGGAGACCATGTCTGCTGAGCGTCGCGTGCTGCTGCGCGCTTACGGTGCTCAGATTGTGCTGACCCCCGGTACCGAGGGTATGCGCGGCGCTGTGGAGAAGGCTAAGGAAATCGTTGCGACCACCGAGAACGCTATCCTGGCGTCCCAGTTCTCCAACGAGGCGAACCCCACCATTCACTACAACACCACCGGCCCCGAGATTTGGGAAGCAACCGACGGTAAGGTCGACATCTTCGTGGCGGGTATTGGCACCGGCGGCACCATCTCCGGTACCGGTAAGTACCTGAAGGAGCAGAACCCGGACGTGAAGGT
The DNA here is from genome assembly GCF_001812085.1 of Rothia sp. HMSC065C12. NCBI lineage: Bacteria > Bacillati > Actinomycetota > Actinomycetes > Micrococcales > Micrococcaceae > Rothia > Rothia sp. HMSC065C12. The sequence continues at coordinate 173,133 of NZ_KV807673.1, read as the reverse complement.
TGTTGCGGTTGAGCCGAAGGACTCCCCGCTGCTCTCCGAGGGTCGCGTTGGCCCCCACAAGATTCAGGGCCTGGGCGCTAACTTCGTTCCCGACACCCTGGACCGCGGCATCTACGATTCCGTGACCCCGGTCAGCGCTGAGGATGCTATGCGCACCTCCCGCCTGCTGGCTACCCAGGAAGGTATTCTGGGCGGTATTTCTTCCGGTGCGGCTGTGTGGGCTGCTCTGGAGGAAGCTAAGAAGTCTGAGAACAAGGACAAGCTGATCGTGGCTATCGTTCCCGACTTCGGTGAGCGTTACATCTCTACCGCTCTGTACGAGGATATCCGCGGCTAATTGAGCTTCTGAGCCCCCGCTATCGGAGGCGTCAGGTTTATAGTGCTACGCCCCGTCTGCCGGTTGCATACACGGCGGGCGGGGCGTTTCTATGCCCTCTGCGAAATGGAGACTCTGCCAATCGGAGACTTTGCGAGCTGAGACACCGGGGCGGGCTCGTGTTGCCTTCCATCTTACGGCTCTTTTCCGCCTGCTCCCTATGTATCTGTGCCATGTATCCGCGCGGTTGAGCAGTGATACGGGCGGGTGCGTCCATCATATTGCTGATTGCGGTGGGAATAGCCGAAAGGGCCCCGTTGTTGGTACCTTTGGAAAGGTCGCATACACAGAGCACGACCGATGAGGGAAAGGGAACCCATGAGTTTTATTGCGCGTCTGCGTGAAGATATTGAGAACGTCCGCCAGCACGACCCTGCTGCGCGCGGTGCTATCGAGATTGCGCTGAACTATTCGGGTATGCACGCCATTTGGGTTCACCGTCTGACCCATAAGCTCTGGCAGAAGGATGAGACGAAGGCTCTGGCTCGTACTCTCTCGCAGTTTGCTCGTTTTCTGACCGGTGTGGAGATTCACCCCGGCGCGACCATTGGCCGCCGTTTCTTCATTGATCACGGCATGGGCATTGTCATTGGTGAGACCGCTGAGGTTGGTGACGACGTGATGCTGTACCACGGCGTGACCCTGGGCGGTCGCTCTCTGGAGAAGGTGAAGCGTCACCCCACCATTGGTGACCGCGTGACCATTGGTGCCGGTGCAAAGGTGCTGGGCCCGGTGGTTATTGGTGCCGATAGCGCTATTGGCGCGAACGCTGTGGTAGTCAACGATCACCCGGCTGATTCGATTATTACCGGTATTCCGGCGAAGCACCGCCCGCGTACCCCGGAGAAGAAGAAGCCGCTGGTGGACGCTGTGGAGTATATTGACCCCGCCATGTGGATTTAGCGCTTAGCAAGCGTTTTGAGGCGGTAGAGGCGCACCTGGCGGCTCCTCACTAGGCTCTAGGCTCTGTTGGCCTTCTCCCCTGCTATGCCCCCCTCAAGATACCCCTGAGATACCTCTGAGGCATCTCGGGGGTGCCCCTTCAAGACATAACGAACAAGACATAACGAAAGCCCGCCTTCGGCTGGATGAGAATCCAACCGAAGGCGGGCTTTTACATATTCAGCTACGTAAGCTTAGTGAACGTGAATGTCCGCTGCGTTCACCTCGGAACGGTCACCGCTCCACATGGTGTGGAAGGCGCCCTCTTCGTCAATACGACCGTAGGTGTGTGCACCGAAGAAGTCACGCTGACCCTGAATCAGGGATGCGGGCAGGCGGTCGCGGCGCAGGCCGTCGTAGTAGGACAGTGCGGAAGCGAACACCGGCACGGGGATGCCCAGTGCGGTCGCCTTAGCCACCACGCGACGCCAGGAAGGAACGAGCTCCTCCATGAGGTTCTTGAAGGCCGGTGCCAGCAGCATGTTTGCGGGTGCTTCGCCTGCGTAGGCAGCCATGATGTCGCCCAGCAGCTCGGCGCGGATGATGCAGCCTGCACGCCACAGCGATGCGATGGTGTCCAGCTTCAGGTCCCAACCGTATTCCTTGCCTGCGCGGGTGAGCAGGTCCATGCCCTGTGCGTACGCAACGAGCTTGGATGCGAAGAGTGCACGGCGCACATCCTCAACGAACTCGGGGTCGCCTGCACCGATGCCGGTGGTTGCAATCAGGCCTGCGGGCAGTTCGCGCTGTGCCTGCTCGCGCTGCTCACGCTCAGAGGAGGAGAGGGCGCGTGCGAACACGGACTCAGCGATAGCGGAGACGGGGGAACCGAGGTCCAGGCCAGCCTTAGCGGTCCACAGGCCGGTACCCTTCTGGCCAGCTGCGTCAACGATAACGTCGACCAGGGGCTTGCCGGTCTTTGCGTCTACCTGTGCGAGCACCTCAGCGGTGATTTCGATCAGGTAGGAGCTCAGGTCGCCTTCGTTCCAGGTCTTGAAGATTTCTGCCTGCTGTGCCGGCTCAATGCCTGCGATGGAGCGCAGAATGTCGTAAGCTTCGCCGATAACCTGCATATCGGCGTACTCGATACCGTTGTGGACCATCTTCACGAAGTGGCCCGCACCGTCGGTGGAAATCCATGCGCAACAGGGTGCACCGTCCTGGGGTGCCTTCGCTGCAATCTTCTCGAGCATGGGGCCGAGGTGCTTGTAGGACTCTGCGGAACCGCCGGGCATCATGGAGGGGCCCCAGAGAGCGCCCTCTTCGCCGCCGGAGACGCCAACGCCTACGAAGTGCAGGCCCTTTTCAGCCAGGGCGTGCTCGCGACGGATGGTGTCGGGGAAGTGGGAGTTACCGCCGTCAATAATGATGTCGCCCTCATCGAGCATGGGGGTGAGCTGCTCGATAACAGCGTCGACGGGTGCGCCCGCCTTGACCATAATCAGGATGCGGCGGGGAGACTCGAGGGAGTCGACGAGTTCCTGCAGGGACTCGGTGCGGATGAAGTCGCCGTCTGCGCCGTGCTCAGCCAGCAGTGCGTCGGTCTTCTCTACGGAACGGTTGTGCAGTGCCACGGTGTAGCCGTTACGTGCCAGGTTGCGGGCGAGGTTTGCGCCCATGACAGCAAGGCCGGTGACACCAATCTGTGCCTTCTTGTTTTCAGTCATGTATATAAGGATACGCGCTGAGGGCAGGCTATATATAGGTGGAGTGCACTTTTATGCTCTGAAGAGTCGCCCTTCTCACTCTTGGAGAAATATAGCGCGTGGAGAAAGTGCTTAGAACGGAAAAACCCCGGTACCTTGCGGTACCGGGGTAATTGGTGGGTCCTACCGGGATCGAACCGATGACATCCACGGTGTAAACGTGGCGCTCTACCAGCTGAGCTAAAGACCCGTAGTTCTCACTGTTTCGTTTGACGACCCAGTGGCGAACACAAGAAAAAACTATACGGGCTTTCGATATGACATGCAAATCCACGGAGCGTGTTCTATGTCTCAGTATTTTTTTCCTTTTCCCACTGCACCCCACACCAAGCCACACCAAGCCATAGTTGACACTCTCCCCTCAGATGGGTCGCACCCCCTCGTTCCGCGCCATTCCGCCAACCCCACCATTCCGCGCCATTTAGGTGCAAAAAGACCCTAACTAGTACTTTTGATGCGTATTTTTCCCACCCAGATAGTCACAATACGAAACCCACACCACAAAAACCCTCATTTGAGACCAAGAGCCCCAGCTTTAGGTCTAAGATAGTAGAGATAAGAAGCGATGTGGGTCTTACGGACCTATAGCGCTTAAACACAAAGATTGTTCGACAACGCAACATCGCGGGGCGGGCGATCTCACAACCGCACAGAAGAGAGGTTGGATTAGTTTGGCTAACGTACCGAACGAGCACTCCCTGAGCACCCTTCTCGATGGCTTCAAGGACATCGACGTAGAAGAGACCCAGGAGTGGGCCGAGTCCCTCGAGGACCTTATCAAGACTCACGGCACCGAGCGTGCAGAGTACATCCTTCGCGCACTGCTCAAGGAGGCTGGCGCAAAGGGCGTTAAGGTCCCGACTCTGGTCAAGACCGACTACATCAACACCATCCCCGTCGACCAGCAGCCCGAGTACCCCGGTGATGAGGAACTCGAGCGCCAGTACCGTGCATGGATTCGTTGGAACGCAGCAATCATGGTTCAGCGTGCCCAGAAGAAGGGCATCGGCGTTGGCGGTCACATCTCCACCTTCGCAGGTGTGGCTGACCTCTACGAAATGGGCCAGAACCACTTCTTCCGCGGCCGTAACCACCCCGGTGGCGGTGACCAGGTCTTCTTCCAGGGTCACTCCTCCCCCGGTGTCTACTCCCGCGCATTCGTTGAGGGCGTCCTGACCGAAGAGCAGATGGACGGCTTCCGCCAGGAGAAGACCAAGGGCGCAAACGGTATTCCTTCGTACCCGCACCCCCGTTGCATGCCCGAGTTCTGGCAGTTCCCGACCGTTTCCATGGGTCTGGGCCCCCTGAACGCTATCCACCAGGCATCCTTCAACAAGTACCTGCACAACCACAAGATCAAGGACACCTCCGAGCAGCACGTCTGGGCATTCCTGGGCGACGGCGAGATGGACGAGCCCGAGTCGCGTGGTGCACTGCAGCTGGCTGCAAACGAGCACCTGGACAACCTGACCTTCGTCGTCAACTGCAACCTGCAGCGTCTGGACGGCCCCGTTCGCGGTAACGGCAAGATCGTTCAGGAGCTCGAGGCATTCTTCCGCGGCGCAGGCTGGCACGTCATCAAGGTCCTGTGGGGCTCCGACTACGACGAGCTGCTCAAGAAGGACAAGAGCGGCAAGCTCATCCAGCTGATGAACGAGACCCTCGACGGTGACTACCAGACCTTCCGTGGCGAAGACGGTGGCTACATCCGCGAGCACTTCTTCGGCAAGTACCCCGAAACCAAGGAACTCGTTGCAGACCTGACCGACGAGCAGATCTTCAACCTGCGCCTGGGTGGCCACGACGACAAGAAGCTCTACGCAGCCTACAAGGAAGCTATGGAGACCAAGGGCAAGCCCACCGTCATCCTGGCACAGTCCATTAAGGGTGCGGAGCTCGGCCCCTACTTCGAGGCACGTAACTCCACCCACCAGATCAAGAAGTTCACCATGGAAGCACTGAAGGGCTTCCGTGACCACCTGAACATCCCCATCTCCGACGAGGAGCTGGAGAAGGATCTGTACAACCCGCCGTACTACCTGCCCGAGGCAAACCACCCGGCACTGCAGTACATGCAGGCACGCCGCAAGGAACTCGGCGGTTACATCCCCGGCCGTGCAAACACCCAGCCTGAGATTATCCTGCCCGAGTCCAAGGTCTACGCACAGACCAAGAAGGGCTCCGGCAAGCAGACCGCTGCTACCACCATGGCGTTCGTCCGCCTGATGAAGGACCTCATGCGCGTGAAGGGCTTCGGTCACCGTATCGCTCCCATCACCCCCGATGAGGCACGTACCTTCGGTATGGACTCCTTCTTCCCCTCGGCTAAGCTGTACAACCCCAACGGTCAGAACTACGTGCCCGTTGACCACCAGCTCATGCTCACCTACACCGAGTCCCCCGAGGGCCAGATCGTTCACGTGGGTATTAACGAGGCAGGCGCAACCGCTGCGTTCATCGCACTGGGCTCCTCCTACGACACCCACGGCGAGCCGATGATCCCGATTTACATCTTCTACTCGATGTTCGGCTTCCAGCGCACTGGCGACGGCTTCTGGGCTGCTGCCGACCAGCTGTGCCGCGGCTTCGTCATCGGTGCAACCGCAGGTCGTACCACCCTGTCCGGTGAGGGTCTGCAGCACAACGACGGCCACTCCCCGATTCTGGCCTCCACCAACCCGGCGTTCAAGATCTACGACCCGGCTTACGGCTACGAGATCGCTCACATCGTGGAGCGCGGTATCGAGCAGATGTACGGTACCAAGGACGAAGACCACAACGTCATGTACTACCTGACCGTGTACAACGAGCCGATTCACCAGCCTGCTGAGCCGGCAAACGTTGACGTTGAGGGCATCATCAAGGGTATCCACAAGATCAGCGAGTCCCCGCTGACCTCCGGTCCCAAGGCACAGCTGCTGGCATCCGGCGTTGCTGTTCCGTGGGCTGAGAAGGCTCAGAAGCTGCTGGCTGAGGACTGGGGCGTCTCCGCAGACCTCTGGTCTGTCACCTCGTGGACCGAGCTGCGCCGCGACGGCATTGCCGCTGAGGAAGAGGCTCTGCTGAACCCGAACCAGCCCGCTCGCGTTCCTTACGTGACCCAGAAGCTGGCAGGCGCTGCTGGCCCGATCGTCGCGACCACCGACTTCGCTTCGGATGTTCCCGACCAGATCCGCCAGTTCGTTCCGAACGACTTCGCAACCCTGGGTGCTGACGGCTTCGGCTTCGCAGACACCCGCCCGGGTGCACGTCGCTTCTTCCACATCGATGCAGAGTCGGTTGTTGTCCGCACCCTGCAGATGCTGGCAAAGCGCGGCGAGGTTGCAGCAGACGTTCCCGCGAAGGCATTCGCTAAGTACGACCTGCTCAACGTGAACGCTAACTCCGAGCTGGAGCAGCACTAAGCATTTAGCGGTAGAACCTCGGTTCTGCGTTAGACGCTAAACGATGCCCCCGGTTGATGATTCATCAACCGGGGGCATTATATTTATTGGTTTTTGAGAACCCACTCTTTATATCGGAGATTAACTTCTGATAGCTGCTTTCGCTGTTCTTCTAGTTTTGTTTCATTATCCCGGATGAGCGGTTTTTGATACGAAGCTACAAGATTAGCAAGACCTTGAGCCATTCCTGTATCTTTACTGCATTGTGCTTCAATGACGCTGAGTCGAATTTCTTCTTCTGATGCCGGGGCATTATTATCACCGCTAGCACGGGTTGCATTTGATAGTTCTTTTGTACCCCATTCTTCGTCGCCTTTTCGTGGCGTTAGACCTTTATCCGATAGGCATTTCCACCATGCTTCACGGTATTTTTTCCATTCAGGATGATTCATGGCAGCTGCATAGGATTCGCCGTGGATTCGACGATAGGCTTCTGTGAGGCCACTTTGCTCTTCGAGGCTGATGCCCGCGATCTCTTTCAACGTGGCTAAGATTTCAGGCATGCACTGTTCCATGATTTTTGTGTCATAGCCCCCGGATGATGGTGCATTCCCTCGCTTGTAGTTTCCATATTTGGCGGCGTATTCGGGGTTCCAGAGGCCAAACTCGCGACCGGACGAAAAGAATTTCCTATCTTCTACATCCGGGATATATATTTCATAGGATTGGCCGTGTTTTGCGAAACAGCGCTGCCTGAGAATTTCCAAGGCTCGAGTGTAATACTGGGAATTTTCATCTAAAAGGTCATTGTATTCTTCGAGTGGAGTAATGATTTGGTTGTTTTTATAGTCTAGAGTTGCTTGGGCTGTTTCATCACGTTCTAGTTGCGGGCCTGTAGAACAGGATGTGCAGGCTAACGTGAATGCAAACGTTATAGCCATTGCGGGTTGAAAGAATTTCTTGAGGTTCATAATTCTCCCTCCTTAATTGGATAAAGAATATGCGGTAGTAAAGAAAGCTGGGTTATGCTCTGGCGATAATCACCATGTAGTGCCCAGTAATACGGGTGCTTAGGGAATCAGTTGTCTATGCTAAGCCCTATGCTGAACCAAAGTTCAAGCAGGACTTCGGGCATGGGGGAATACCTACTAGTTTGGGAGCGCACCCATGACGAAAGGATCAAGCCGCTATGTGCAGACAATACACAGGGGGGTCTGCAGCGTCATGACTACTAGGAGAATGTTCTAGAGCTTCATCGTAAACTCCTAGTGTTTTGAGAAGGATATCCTTCTGCATGAGTGAGATACGTTTCAAGACCTGGTGTATGCCGAGTCGTTCTCTTAGATACAATCCCAATCTATGTAATCGGAATCATATTTAAGAGGTGGCTTCAATCTAGCACTCATTAAGGAGTCTTTTCAAGCAACAAATGAGTCATGTGTCACAAAATTTAAGAGTGTATGTGTATAATAAGGTCTGTAAAATTTGGCATTTTGCGCCATTTGTGTACCGATAATTTTTTACACAAATCTTTTATATGACTAAAATCACCTAAAAGATACTCTTTATGATAAGAACACGCATGCATGTTTTAACCGATGTAGCCCGGAGGTAACGACTATTACCTCCGGGCTACATCAGTTATAGAGGGTTAGCCGGCGAAGTGGGCGGTCACCTCCGCCAGACGCGTCGGATTCACCAGGTCAGGGTGCGTACCCTCCAGCAGCACCGAACGGAACGACGAGGCATGCGCCGACCAACCCGCCGCATCCAAATACGGCTGATCCTCATGCGGCACACCCACCAGCAACACATCACCATCAAAGAACGCCTGCTCAGCACCACGCATCAACGCCGCCGAAGCACGCATACTACCCAAGCACACGCCCAACTTCTCCTCCGGTAGGTAACCCATCGCCGAACCCGCCCGCTGCAAACGCTCCAACGTACCCGGCAGATCAAGCCGCTCATCAGCGGCAGGCTCCGGCAAACCGCCCATACGCAGCAGCGCACGGAAGCTCTCCTGCTCATCCGGCGCAGGCACGCCCTGCCACTGCTCCGAAGGATACGCATCCAACAGGATGACGCGCTCAACCTGCGCACCCGCAGCCTGCGCCAAAGCCGCCACCTGCACCGCGGCAGTACCGCCCACAGACCAGCCCATCAACGCAAAACGACGCGGCAACGAACGCTCCGACAGGGTCTTCTCAATCAGCTTCAGGTAGCCCTCAGCCAGCTCCTGCAGGCTCGACGCAAACCCGGCATGCGGGTCAGAGAACACCTCAGCCTGCAAAGCATACACACCCTGCTGAGCCGGAAGATGCGAAAGGTACCCTGCATAACACCAGCCCAAACCACCCGCAGGCGGCAGAATAAACAGCGGCGCGGGGGCATCGGTAGCGTCATGCGCGGTAGGTTGTTCTCGCAGCGGCAGAACCGGCGCGAACTCCGCACCCTCGCCGCGCTCGCCCGCAATGGACGCCGCCAAAGCCTGCACGGTCGGATGTGCAAAAAGCGCACCGATGCTCACGCTCAGACCCAGCTGTTCCTCAACCGCGGCAATCACCTCAAGAGCCGCCAGCGAATGACCGCCCGAGGCGAAGAAATCCTCGTCCACGCCGAAACGCTCACGACCCAGCACACCGGCAATAATCGAGCACAGCTGCTGCTCCAGCAGACCGTGCGGGCCCTCAGCATCAGAAGTCTGCGGGGTCAGGTCCAGGGACGCCAACAGCTTGCGATCCGCCTTACCGGAGGGGCTCACCGGCAGAGCAGGCAGGGTGTGCCACAGGGTCGGAACCATGTAGTCCGGCAGAACCTGCGCACAATGCTCGCGCGCCGCCTCCACCAGCTGCTCGGCACGCTCAGCGGGCACGTCGCCGACCTCCAGCACCGCCGCCAGGGCAGGCTCACGCAGGCCGCGGTACAGCAGAGCCACCGAAGCGCTCACGCCCTCAACTGCGGCAAGAGCCATCTCAATATCGCCCAACTCCAGGCGCTGACCGCGCACCTTAATCTGGTAGTCCGTGCGGCCACGGTAACCGATGACGGCGCGGCCGTCGGGAAGAATCTCCCAGCACGCCAGGTCGCCCGTACGGTACAGGCGCTGGCTCTCACCGTTCAGCAGCGCGAGCGCACCGGCAGGAGCCTGCTCCACGAAAGCCGCTGCGGTCGCCTGCGGGTTGTTCTTGTAGCCGCGCGCCAGCTGCACGCCCGACAGGTGCAGCTCACCCGTCACACCCACCGGCACGGGGTGGCCGGTCGGGTCAAGAATCAGGGTTCCGGTGTTCCAGACCGGCTCGCCAATGGGCACGCTCTCGCGCTGCGGGTCGGTGGAGGTCTCCCAGAAGGTCACGTCCACCGCCGCCTCGGTCGGGCCGTACAGGTTCAGCGGGTACACGCCCAGAACCTCGCCCGCAGCCTGCACCTGGTCCTTCTGCAGCGCCTCACCCGAGCAGACCACATAGCGCAGGGGTTGCTCTCGACCCTGACCGAAGCCGGCATCAGCCAGGATGCGGCGCGCCGCCGGTGAAGAGGTCAGCGCCGACAGCATGGTCGGCACAAAGTGCACCGCCGTGACGGACTGCTCGGCAATCACGCGCGACAGGTAGGCGGGGTCGCGGTGTCCCTCCGGGGCGGCAATGACCACGGCGGCGCCCTCGGCGAGAGGCCAGTACAGCTCCCACACATGCACGTCAAAGGAGATGGGGGTCTTGTGCAGAACGCGGTCGCCCTCCCCCACCGGAATCTGGTGCTGCTGCCAGCGCAGGCGGTTATCAATCGCGCGGTGGCTGATGGCAACGCCCTTAGGCCTGCCCGTGGAGCCGGAGGTGAAGAGCACGTAAGCGTCCTCGTCCAGGCCGGTTTTCATGCCCGGAAGCTCCTCTGCGGCGGGTGCCGAGGAGGGAGCCCGGGTGGGTTCCTCTGCGCTCAGTAGGGGCAGAGTATGCTGCGGCAGGTTCGCGTGACGCGCAGGCTCCTGCGGGTTCAGCTCCTGCGCGCTCAACGGATGCAGACCGGGGCCGTGCAGCAGCAAGGAACATTCGGCGTCCTCCATCATCACGCCCACACGCTCGGCGGGCAGATCTGGAAGCACCGGCACGTAGGTGGCGCCAGCGTACAGCAGGGCGTACAGCGCCACGTACTGCTCGGCGCCGCGGTGCACACGCAGACCCACCGCATCGGAAGGGCGAACGCCCCAATCCAGCAGCTGCGCGGCAAGCGCACGGGCGCGCTCGTCCAGTTCGGCATAGGTGAGGGCGCGGTCAAAAGCGTAGGCGCGCTCCGACTCGGGGGTGAGCACCTCACCGGGCGCGGGGGCAGAATCCAGCACCGCGAGCGCCTGCGGATGCGCCGCCACCGCGTCACGGAAGCGACCCAGCAGGGTCTTATACTCCATCGGATGCTCGGTAAGCGCCGGGGCGGTCAGCTCGCGCAGGGTCGCCAGTTCAGCCTCGGTCGCCAAGCCGAGATTGTTCAGGGAAGCGCCCTCGCGCTGCGCCTCCGCCGCGTAGGCGGGTAGCCACTCGCTCAGGCGCGCTACGTGATGTTCCAGCTCCTCAGCGGTGTAGAGCGCCGGGTTCATGTCAATCTCGCAGGAGATGCTGTTGCCGCGGCCGGGCATGCCGCGCAGGGTGAAGGTCGCGTCGGCAACGGGACCGGCAGAGATATTGTGGATGCGCGCGGTCGGTACCGGGGCTCCGGACCCGCCCTTGGAGGGAGCCGCCAGCGGCAGCACCGCGTCAAAGGGCACCACGTTAATCTGCGCACCAAACAGCCTGGACTGGGCGTTACGCGCGGTACGCTCGAGGTCTTCCTGACGAGCCAGCGGATGCTCCGCGTTGCGGGCGTACTGTTCCTTCACCGAGTGCAGGGACTCCGCGATGGGGCCGGTCGCCGCAACCTGCACCGGCAGCACGTTCACCGCGGTACAGCCGGTCTGCGCGCTCGCCGTGCCCAGGGCGCGGGTCGACTCCGGCAGGGTGCGGGCGAACATGCGGTTCATCTGCGGCACGCCGAATGAAGCCTGCGGGTAGCCGCCCACACGCGCCAGGTACGAGCCGACGGCGGCAGTCGCTAGCACGGGCCAGGAGACGGCGTGCTGCTTTGCCGCATCCAGTAGAGCCTGCTGGGTGGGCGTATCAATGCTGAACGCCACGCGCACAGACTGCGCCGACGGGGAGGCGGTACGACCCGCCAGGGAGGTGTCTTCCTGCTCCAGGGCGCCGCTCGACTCCCAGAAGGCGACGTCTTCGTCACGGGCGGTGGAGGCGGCATCGTCGGCGTCGAGCAGCTGCTGCAGGCTCATGCGGCGGGTTGCCGGAACCGACTGACCGGCGGACAGGGCGCGGTATATCGCCGCCACGCGGGAGAGGCCGTTGAACGCGGCGAATCCGTCGGCAACCACGTGGGAGAAGGAATGGTACACCCAGAGGAACCCGCCATAACGCGCCACTGCGCTGCGCACGGTCACGCCCTCATCGGTGGTAAGGGGCTGGGCGAGCAGGCGCTGCGCCCAGGCGCGTACCGGCGCGGGCAAATCAGAGTCAGGCAGGGCTGATTCGGGCAGGTCAGAGGCGTTCTCCTCCCCCGCCTCGGCGGTGTCGCTCAGCTCGTCCTCATCCACGAGCAGGTCAATGCCCGCGAGGAACGCCTCAAGCGGAAGAATCTGCTGGGAGGCGGCACCATCGGCAATGCGGGTGCGCACGCGGAAGCCCTCGTTCTCACGGTAGAGCTGCTCAAAAGCCTCACGCAGCAGAGTGAGGTCGGTGTCTGCGGGGCATCGCAGAACCTCCGCGGTGTTGTAGCAGGGGTTTGTCGGGTCAATCGCGGCGGCAAAATAGATGCCGCGCGCGTTAGTGGTCAGCGGCAGCCAGGGGCTGTCAGCGCTGTGCTGTGCGGAGGGGTTCGCGGCGGTGCGAAGGTCGGAAGCAGTCCCGAAGCTAGCGGGTGCGGTAGTATCAGCTACGCCCATGATGGCCTCTCAAAGGTCTGGATTAGGGGTCTGGATTAGGGATGATATGCGGTGTGTTAAAGGTAGGTGTGAAAGGTAGGCTACTGCCCCGCCGCTTCACGCTGACAGAAGTGCGCTGGCAGAAGTGCACTGACAAGGGTAAACGCAGCTACACAACACGGCGTAAAACCGGCGCACAGAAAAACGAGGCGAGTAGCAAACACCCCGGGCACCCGCCTGCATTCGCGGCAGGCGGGCACTCGGGGTGCGGTAACGCTTAGCCCAGGCGGGAGGCGATGAACTCCACGGTCGGGTTCTCCACCAGCTCGGTAAACTCAATCACGGCGCCCTCAGCGGCAAGGTCGTCGAGCAGGGCGAATGCGCCCATAGAGTCCATGCCTAGGGAGAACAGGTCGGTGGTCGGCTCGTCAAAAGCGGTCTGCAGGGAGTCGGGCTCGACGATGTACTTCTCCATGATGGGGCGCAGGGTCTCAAATGCGGACATTTTTCTCCTCAATAGGGGTAGGAATAAGGGCGTACGGTTTAGCCGAAAATTTCGGCAAGCTTGGCGCGCAGCTCGCGGCGGGAAATCTTACCCACGTTCGTGGTGGGCAGCTCCTGCAGAACCTGCACGCGCTCCGGGATCTTGAAGTCGGCGAGCTTCTTCGAGGTGAAGAACTCGTGCATCGTGCGGCGCGGGTTTTCGCCCAGGTCAGCGCCTTCCTTCGGCACAATGACCAGGCCCACGCGCTCGCCCACAGTCTCATCCGGGATACCCAGAACCACGGCGTCAAAAACGTCGGGGTGGGTCAGCGCCAGCTCTTCGATTTCGTCCACGGCAATCTTCTCGCCGTTGCGGTTAATCTGGTCCTTCGCGCGGCCGGTCACCTCAAGGTACTTGCCTGCAACCAGTCGCACAATGTCGCCGGTGCGGTAGAAGCCGTCCTCGGTGAAGCCGTAACGGTTCGCGTTCTCCTCCAGGTAGTAGCCGCGAATCGTGTACGGACCGCGGGTGAGCAGGTGACCGCTCTCGCCGCGCTTCACCGGCTGATCCTGATCATCAACAATCAGAATTTCGTCGTCGGGGCTGATCGGGTAGCCCTGGGTCCTCAGGCGCAGCTCAATCATGTCGGTCGAGCGGGTGTAGTTCACCAGGCCCTCAGCCATGCCGAACACCTGCTGAACGGTGCAGCCGAGCACCGACTCAATCTTGCCCGCAACCGCCGGAGCCAGCTTCGAACCGCCCACCTGCAGGGTCTGCAGAGACGGCAGGGACACGCCGCGCTTCTCCGCGGAGGCGACCCACGCCTGAGCCAGCGGCGGCACCAGCGCGGAGGTGGTCACACCCTCCATCTCAATGAGGTGGAACGCAGTCTGCGGGGACGGATCCGCCGCGAACACCAGCTTGCCGGAGGCGCACATGACGCCCAGAATACCGGGCGAGCTCATCGTGAAGTTGTGCGCGGCGGGCAGCACCACGAGCATGGTCGTGTTGTTGTTCAGCTTGCAGATGTCGACCGAGCCGCGCACCGAGTACAGGTAGGCGGCGTGGGTGCGAGGAATCAGCTTCGAAATGCCGGTCGTACCGCCGGAGAGCTGCAGGAACGCCACCTGCTCGCTCGCGCGCAGGTTCTCGGTGTTCTGAATGACACCGGGCACGAACTCTTCAGCGAGCTCCTCTTCGGTCAGCGGGGTCAGCGGCTCCGCAACGTCAATAGCGACCGGCGGCTCCAGGGAGTTCTTGCGCAGCTCGGCGGCAACGTCCTCGTGCAGGGCGGCGAAATCTGCGCCCGGGGTCAGCGAAGAGAACACGTGCGCCGCAGCGTCGGTCCGGGTCGCAAAGTGCACGAGCTCGGTGGTGCGGTGCTGCGGCAGGCAGAACACCGGCAGCGCAGCCGCCCAGAAAATACCCAGCAGGTACACCAGGTACTCGGCGGTGTTACCCAGCTGCAGCAGCACACGGTCACCGGGCTGCACGCCAGCCTGAACGAGGCGCGCCGCAGCGGCACGACCTGCCGCCTCCAGCTCACCGTAGGAGAGGCGAATCTGCTGAGGCTTGCCGTCCTCATCGAGCTGCGCGTGCGAGAGCGCCACCAGCGCCGGGAAGTGCGGCTTCGCGCGGCATGCATCTAGCAGGAACTCGGGGATGGTCTGGTCAATCCAGTAGCCGGCTTCGCGGTACTTCGCGGCAAAAGACTCGGGGATGAGCGGCGTGGGGGCCAGGGGGCTACGTTCTACGGTCATCTTCTCTCGATTTCTGTGTCGTTTGCGGTTTCTATAGCGCTCACGTGCTGCGTGCGTTCGCAGCGTGATGCCATCTCGTCAATGAGGGCGGGTGCGCAACCTACGTCGGGTACCCTTCGGCACCCCTCGCGGCGCGGTAGTGTTGCACTTCTCTTAGGCTGTACTTCTCTAGGATACGGGCGCGGCGGTGTTTACCCTAACAGGACCCCCGCACGCCCACCATGCGGGGTGTGCTCTACCCGTGCAGGATCCCTAGGCGACCTCTCGCTACTCCTCAGCTAAGCTCCGTTCGGCGCGCTCAGCCTCCCGGCGGGCAGCAATAATACGTTCCAACGCCGGCACAATCGCACCGCGCCAGCACGCATAATCGTGACCGCCGTTGAAGGTCGTGCAACGCGCATTCTTCAGGCCCAGCTTTTCCAGGCGCTCCTTCAGCTCGCGGTGAGGCGGTACCAGAACCCACTCCTGCTCCCCCACCTCAATCTCAAGGTAAAGGTGGCGCAGGCGGTCGATCTCACCCGCCGCTTCCAGCTCGTCCAGGCGGTCCATGACCTGCGGCTGCCACAGCGACGAAGACTGCGCGATCGCGCCGCCAAACGCCTCCGGGCGGCTCAGCACCGCCAGCAGGGAGGACAGCCCACCCAGCGACTGACCGTTAATCACAATGTTCTGCGGGTCGGTCTTAATACCGTGCACAGCCTCCAGGTGCGGGAACGCAATCTCCACCAGGTAGTCGGCAATCGGGTTGTCACCGTTCAGTTCCTTCCAGCGGTTCTCGCGACCGCCAGAGTGCAGGAAGAACACGTGCATCGCCGGAATACGGCCCGCCTCATGGGCGCGGTTGAGGGTCTGCTCCATGCCCTGGCTGAACCACATCTCACCGTCAAACTGGATGAACAGTGGCGCATCCGGGGCGGGATCCCCCACACGACCGAGCACGTACTGGTGACCGTCAGAGGTCTGCATCCACTCGGGGGCGGGCAGCGCGTCAATCTCTTCCTGAGTCAGGATGAACTCCTGCACCGGCGCGTGCTCAAGCTGCACCATACCCATGCAACGACCGATACGGTTGCACGCGGTCTCGGGGTTCAGCGGGTCGCCTTCTCCGGAGTCCAGGGCGGCGCGCAGGCGCACCTGGTCGTCATCGCCCAGCCAGGCGGGGCGCTCGCCGGGCAACGCCGGCAAGAAGTTGTAGGAGGCACGCCAGGTGGTTTCCATCTGCATGCTCAGCTGCCACCAACCAGTGCCCTCGATGCGGGCCATGAGGGAACGGTCGAGGTTCTTCTCATCGGTCAGGCGGTTGATGAACATGAGCACCTGCTCCGCCTGCTCGTTGTGGTACAGGAAGGTGACGATGCGTTCGTTCTCGCTGATGCTACCGTCTTCGCGGTGCACCGGCTCGATAATGGGGGTGCCTTCGGAGACGACCTCAACGATGCGGGCGTTCAGCTCTTCGGGGCTGACCGCCTCGGCGATAATGGCGCTGATGAGGGGGCTGTCCACGCGCGGTGCCGGTACGGGACGCGGGATCTTGGGAGGGGCCGGGCGCACGGTCGGCGCAACGGTACGCGGCTGCGCCGAAGTAGCCTGTTCAGAAGTGTTCTGGGCAGAAATACTCTGCGCGGGAACGGTCGCGGTGGGTTCGTGCTCGCCCAACGGTTCCTCCTTGGTCTGTGGAAACACTCAATCGGTGAGAATCGGTGAGGAGGCGCATTATCATTAGTTAGCCTCTACTACCTCACTCTATGGTATCCCTTACCCAAACTCCAGCCAAAGGGAAAAGCGAAAGAACCACAACATGACATTCATGACAGCGAGCGCGGGGTTCAAATGCAGGCCCCAACTGTAGGTCGCAAACAGTGCCCACCACAAACAGGGCAGTTAAATGAGATGAGGCACCGAGACCGTGCATCAAACCTCCAAACAGTGAAGGTCTCATACGGCAGTCTCGGTGCCTCATCTGCGGGTTCCCAAAATGGAACCTACCCAGTGCTCGGATCCGTTCATGCGTCAAAGACGGGCGAGCACCGGGTAGGCGCCCTACGCGCAGGGGATCCTGGGTCCCTCAGATCCTAGCGTTCGCTGCTTGGCGCAATGCCGAGCTTTTCCACCCGTACTGAGACGGTTGGTGCTAACTCCCACGCGGCTTAGGGGCGAAAACTATTCGCTTTCGCGGGCCGCCGAAATAGCGTCAGCGGCAATATGAATTGTTTGGTTCTCCTTCGGAATAACCAAAGGGGTACCAGTGCATGGATCAGGAATAATGACCGATTGCAGGTCAAAAACTTCCTGAATAAGTTCCGGTGTAATTATCGCACGCGGATCGCCCTGAGCGATAATCCGTCCCTGCTTCATTAACACAACATGAGTAGCATACCTGAAAGCAAGGTTCAGGTCATGCAAAACCACGGCTACAGTCCGACCTTCGGAATGCAACTTCTTCGTCAGGTTCAGCACTTCAATCTGGTGCGTGATGTCCAGGTAGGTGGTCGGCTCATCGAGCAGGATCAGCGGGGTCTGCTGCGCCAGGGTCATGGCAATCCACACGCGCTGACGCTGACCACCGGACAGCGCCTCAATGGGGCGTTCGGCAAGCTCCAGAACGTTCGCAGCCTGCATCGCATCCACACAGGCGCGCTCGTCCTCATCGGACCAGGAACGCAGCAGCGACTGGTGCGGGTAGCGGCCGCGCGCCACCACATCCGCCACGGTCACGCCGCTAGGCGCCTCCGGGGTCTGCGGCAGCATCGCCAGGATCTTGGCGATGGCGCGGGACTTCATCTGCGGCAGCGGGGTGCCGTCCAGGCGAACCTCACCCTGCTTGAGCGGGTTCACGCGGGCAAGAGCCTTCAGGGTGGTCGACTTACCGCAGGCGTTCGGGCCCAAGATAACGGTCAGCTCCCCCTCCGGCACCTGAAAATCTACCCCGTTGAGCACCGTATGCTCACCGTAGGCAACCACCATGTTCTCGCCTTCAAGGCGGGTCGTCACACTAGTGTTCACTAGCTCTTCTTCCTTTCGAGGTAAATCAGGTAAATCAGGTACAGGCCGCCAATCGCGCCGGTCACCACACCCACCTGAATGATGCGTCCGGGAACAGCGAATCGGCCAATCAGGTCAGAGCCGAGCACCATGAGCGCACCCATAAGTGCCGCGGAGGTGAAGCCCACCCCGCCACTACGAGACAGGGTCTTCGCGATGTGCGGTGCCGCCAGGGCGACAAAGGCAATCGGGCCGGTCGTCGCGGTCGCCAGCGAAACCAGAAGCACACCGATAAACAGAGCCGCCACACGGTACGCATTCACGCTCACACCCAAACCGGATGCCACCTGGTCACCAAAACGAATCGCGCCCAGCGGGCGGACCAGCATCAGCAGCAGCGGAGTCACCACGAGCAACAGACCCATCAGCGCGTAGGTGCGCTCCCACGTGATGTCATTGAGCGAACCGGCAAGCCAGGACGCCGCGGTCTGCGCCTGAGTCAGCGAAGCACGCACCACCAGCAACGCATTGAACGCCGCCAGGGTCGAACCCACACCAATACCGACCAGCACCAGACGGAAGCCATGCAGGCCCGTGCGGCGCGTCAACAGCCACACCAGCACCGAAGTCGCCAAGCCACCAACCACAGCGCCCAGAGCAACCTCAACGGGACCGGAATTGAAGACAATAATCTGCAACAGCGCACCGGTCGCGGCACCATTCGTGAAGCCGATAATATCCGGCGAACCCAGGGCATTACCCGAAATCACCTGGAAAATCGCACCCGACAGACCAAGCGCCGCACCCACCAGAAGCGCCGCCACAATACGCGCCGCACGCTGCTGAGCGAAAGTCACAGCAATCTGCTTACCCTCACCCATCAACGCCGGAATGACCTTCTCCGGGGCGAGCTTATAATCACCCTGCAACATGCCCCAAAACGCCAGCGCCGCAATCAGCACCACCAACGCCACATTCAGGATCAGCACACGCCACGGCACCTGAGCACTCAGCGGACCGCGCACAGTCAACACCGGGCGGCCACCCAAATCGCGGCCGCTACGACGCGCAGAACGATTAGCGGAGCTGGTGGCAGTCGCCGTCGAAACAGCGGAAGAATTCGACATCAGAGAGCCTCCACCTTACGACGAGTCATCAAGAACAAGAACACCGGGGCACCGGCAAGAGTCGCCACAATACCCACCTGAGTCTCCTGCGGAGCCACCAGCACACGCGCCAACACGTCAGCACACAGCAGCCACACCGGACCCAACAGCGCCGAACCATAATTCACCCAGCGCACATCATTACCGAGCAAAGCACGCACCACAAACGGCACCGCCAAACCCACAAAACCAATCGGACCCACCGCAGCAGTCGCCGCACCGGCAAGCACCGTCACCGCCAGCAACGTCAAATTCTGGGTCGTACGCACACTCACGCCGAGGCTAGTCGCCGCCTCCTCGCCCATACTCAGAGCATTAATCGCAGGAGCCACAAAGAACGCCACCAGCATACCCAGCACAATCACCGGACCCACCGTCGAAGCGATATCCATACCGCGGCCCTCCAGCGAACCGGCAACCCACACACGGAACTCGTTATACGCATCCTGATCAGCCAAAATCAGGCCCTGCGCAATCGCCGACAGCGCCGCAGAAATTGCCACACCCGCCAGAGCGAGCTTCACGATCGACCCGTCACGGCCACGACCCAGCGTGTACACCAGCACCGCAGCCAACGCGCCACCAATCGTTGCAGCAACCATGTACTGCCAAATACCCATCACGCCAAAAACCACCACGGAGCCAATCACAGCCACCGCAGCACCGGCGTTCACACCCATCAGGCCGGGCTCAGCCAACGGGTTACGAGTCAACGACTGCATCAGAGAACCGGCAATAGCCAACGCCGCACCCGCCGCAAGACCCACCAGGGTACGCGGAATGCGCTGCTCCATCACAATCGTCTGCGCCTGCTCAGAAGCAGTGCCATTGAAAACAGCCAGAACCTGATCCGGCGGAAGATTATTCGACCCGAACAGCAAAGAAGCAGCCACAGCCCCCACCAAAAGCACCGCAAACAAGAACAGAAAAGCCAGGCGCTTACCCAACTTCTGCCCCTGAATCACAGAACCCTGACGGGACGTACTCTCCTGCTGAACATCTCGGGACAATGAGCTCGTGCGGGCCACTATGCTCCTTATGTTCGATACAAGAAAACAGGGAGGCGCACCCGGCGCACCCACAAGAAGGGGCACCCAGCACACCGGTAGATAATGAGAGAAACGCCGGAGCGGGCGGGTATTCCCCCACCCGCATCCGACGTTAAGTCTTAGCGCTTACGGGTCAGCAGCAGCGCAGCGGCACCCACAATGCTTACGCCCAGAACCACCACGCCAATCCACGGGAACGCAGCACCGTAAGTCACGGTCTGAACGGTGGATGCGGTGTTAGCCGCGCCCGAAGCCGAAGCGCTCGGGTTCGACGCGGTACCGCGCGCAGCAGCCGAAGAAGATGCGCTCGCCGAAGCGGTCGCCTTCTTCTGGGCATTTGCAGAAGCCGAAGCAGCAGGCGCAGCGGAAGAGCCAGAGGTACCGGAAGAGTCAGCTTCCGCGTTCAGGCGGTCGTACTCCTCCTTGGTGATGGTGTTGCCGTCAGCGTCGGTGTACACGGTCTCAGCCTCAGCCGCGCCACCCGCAGAACCATTCGAGGAGCCGTTCGAGCCACCATTGGACGAGGACTCGTTGGAATCGTTAGAGCCCTGAGCCTCGTCTGCAGAGTCTGAGTTGTTAGAGTTCGAGCCGCCATTCGAGGAACCACCGTTGCTCTTCGAGCTGGAAGAGCCGCGGTTCGAGGAAGAACCCGAAGAGTTCGAGGAGGAATTATCCGAACCGCCCTCACCCACCACGGTGAACTCGGGGCTGCGGTTGCTGTACGCCTCGGTGCCCAGGTACTTGCCGTCCTTGTCACGCTTCTCACCAGTTGCAAGGAAACGCAGAGTGTGGGTGCCAGCGCCAACATCCGGCAGAACGAAGGAACCGGAGACCTTACCGTTGCCATCGGTCTTCTGCTGGTGCACCACGCAAGCGCCCTGTGCCGCATCGGAGGGGCACAGGTTACCGTCGTCCACCTTCACGGACACCACAGTGTTCGCGGGGAAGCCGCTCACGCTAAAGGAAATCACGCCGTGCTCGCTCACAGACGAAGAAACGGTCGAGGAAGTGCCGGGAGTCGATGCCTTCGCACCGCCCGGAGGCAGAGCGGATGCGGTGCCAACACCCAAGCCCAGCGCCAGGGTTGCGGCAGCGCAGGCGGTCAGCGCCTTAGAGGTCAGGGATGCCTTCGGGGCTCCCGAAAAAGGTGCACGCATGGTGGTCCTTTCAAAATTACCGGGGTCGAAGCTGAACGCTACCGGGTTCGTGGAGGTGCAGTTCAGCGGGTCGTGACCCGAATGGTTGGAGGCACCCGATCCACGCCCCTGTTCAAGGGTGCAGGGTCAAAAGTGTGGAGCGTGGACCGGTGCCGATGTGAATGTGTGGTCAGAGAGCTTACTTCTTGGAGGTGCGCAGCAGCAGAGCCGCAGCCAAAACCACCAGGCCAGCCGCCGAGAGCAGCAGGTTATTGGCGTTGTTGACCAGCCACTTGGTCAGACCGGTCAGCTCAGTACCCTCAATGGTCGGGCCCTGTGCCTTCGTGCCTGCGGCGGAGTTCTGCGAGCCCTGCGTGTTCTGCGAGTTCTGCGAACCGGCGGCAGCCTTCACTGCCTTCTTCGCGTTGGCTTCGGTCTTCTGCAGGTTGGTTGCCAGGTTCTTCTGCGCGCTCTGAACCTTCGCCTTAGCCTGCACGCGGTTCACGACCGGAGCGGTGCTCTGCGAGAGCGCGGCGAGGGATGCGTCCACGTCGGTGGCGCGGGTGCTGATGCGGCCGCCCGCGTTACGCATGGGCACAGGTGCCGTGGAGGTTGCGGTTGCGGGGTTTTCGTTCAGCTCTTCGACCAGCTGGTCGGTAGCGTCCTGCTCATCGCGGGAAACGTCCTGACGAGGGGTAACAGCACGTTCCACGGTCATGTCAGCAAAACCGAGCACCGCATTTTCAGCGCCCTGGTTGCCGTTGTGCACAACCACGCGGTAGGTTGCGGCGGGCATGCTCACGCTGGTTTCGTAGCTGAAGCTGCGGTTGCCATCCAGACGCTTCCAGCCGGAGCCGTAGAGAGTCTGCGGGGAGTTACCGAGGTAGGTTGCGGCGTACACCCAGGTGCCCGGTTCAGCGTTCGGCACGGTCACGGTCACGGTGGAGCCGTCACGGCTCACCTGCACGCCATTACCAGCGGTCAGTTCGGAGGCATTGACCGGCTCGGGCGCGTCACCGGGGGCGTACTCACCGATGGTGAAGGTGGTGTTGATGCCGCCCTGGCTGTTGGCGCCGCCGTAGGTTCCGGATCGGTCGCCCTCACGCAGGCTACCGGTCAGCAGGCGCAGGGTGTGCTCACCGGAGGCGTACTTTGCCGCGTCTTCGTCATTCTTGAAAGCTGCGTTATCGCGGGTGGGCAGGTCAATCCAGGCGTCGATGTGGCCGTTTTCGTCGGGGGTGACGATAGCCCAGATGGTGCGGTTGTCGTTGACCGCGGTGGCGTCGTTACGGGATACCTTGCCGTCGTCAATCTTCAGACCGATAACGGATGCCTTCTTGTCTTCGGGGTTGCACCAGCCGTCACCGGTCAGGTGCAGCTTGCCACCCTGAACCGCCTTGGGGTTCTCGATGGTCAGGCGCGGGGTGAAGGAGTCATCGGCGGGGGCGCAGGTTTTCGAGTCTTCGCTGGGTGCGGGGGTCGGCTCTGCGGTAGGTGCCGGGGTGGGTTCTGCGGTAGGTGCCGGGGTGGGTTCTGCAGTTGCGCTAGGGTCAGCGGTAGCAGAGGGGTCCGCGGTAGGCTCGGCAGTCACAGAAGGCTCTGCAGTTGCAGAAGGCTCTGCAGTTGCACTGGGCTCAGCGGTGGGCTCTGCGGTCGGTGCCGGGCTCGGAGCCGGGTCGCTCAGCGTAATATTCTGCGACACAGATGCACGACGGTCGTAGGTGTTACCGTCCGCATCCGTACCACCCAGGGAGCCGGAAAGCACCTGAATACGGTGGCTGGTACCCTCCACGGTCCAGCCCTTGTTCTTCAGCTGCTCAGCGGTCAGACCGGTGTTTTCGGGGGTCGGCAGGGACACCTCAACCTCGAAGGTGCCGTCCTCTTTGGCGGTTGCCATGAAGTTCGCGGGCGAGTTGCCGCCCTTCTTGGTGATCGGGTTAATCGCCTGGTGCGCTTCATCCGGCAGGGCGTCGAGGAACTTCACTGCGAACACTGCGCCGCGACCGGGTGCGGTGCTGGTAAAGCCGGTGCCGCGCAGCACGAGCTTACCTTCGCGCCACTTCTCGGTGGAGATGGTCACGGCAGCCTTAGCTTCCTGCTGGGTGGCGGCGGGAGTATCCGCGAATGCGAGAGTGGAGCCGGTCAGCGCTGCACCGGGGGTGATGAGCGCGCCGGCGAGAGCCACGACGGCACCATAGCGGGCTGCGGTGCGCACGGGTCGAGTTTCGGTCATGGTGGTCCTTGAGGATGGTGTGGTGGGTCGTGCATCCCCTTCCCGCCGCGGTTTTTAGGTCGCGGCGGGAAGGGTGGCGGAAGCTTCAGCGGGTGATTGCTTCACAGGGTATTTAGAGCGGGGCGTTTAGAGCGGAAGCGCCTTCTTGACGTCTTCGATAATGCCCTCGAGCAGTAGCGGGCCGCCGGTGGAGGTCCACTTGGAGCCGTCCACGAGAATCACGTGGTCGTCCTTGACTGCCTTCAGGTTGGTGAAGCCGGAGGTTTCCTTCGCCTTATTCAGTGCTTCTTCGGCGCCCTGCAGACCTGCGGTACCCTGTGCGTTCGGGTTCTTCTGGCTTGCGCCGCCGAGGGTACCGAGGAACATGTAGTCCGCGTCGATGGTTGCCAGGTTCTCCAGAGAGACCGGTTCGGAGTGGCCCTGGCCGTTGCGGTCCTGCGCCTCGGGGCGCTTGAGGCCCAGGTCGTTGAGTACCTGGCCGGCAGGCAGTTCCTTGAGGATCAGGGCGGGGCCGTTGCCTGCCCAGCGGACGATGGAGAAGGTCTTGTCGCCGTACTTGGGGGCGAGCTGATCCTTCAACGTTGCGGCGTTTGACTCGTATGCCTTGATGACTTCTTCGCCCTTGTCGACCATGTTCATAGCGTTGGCGACGTTGCGGAAGTTGATGCGCCAGTCGCCGCCCGCGTAGCCGCAGTAGACGACGGGAGCGATCTTCTTGAGGGTTTCGAAGGCCTCGGAGCGCTTGTCCACGCCGGTGGAGTCGACCAGAATCAGGTCGGGATCAAGGTTGCCAATCTGCTCGTAGTTGACCTGGGCGACGGTGCCGATAATCTGCACGCCCTTGGCGCGGTCGGCAAGGTAGTTGGGCACGCCGGACTGGCCGCGACCGGAGACAGAACCGACGGGGGTCACGCCGAGGGCGAGCAGGCCGTCGAGGGTGGGCTCAGAGAGGACGATAACCTTCTGCGGGTTGGCGGGAACTTCTACGTTCTCCTCATCAATGTCCTTGATGGTGCGGGTACCGCTGTTGCCGCCGGAGGTGGAACCGCCGGAAGTGGTGGTCGTGGTGGTCTCGCTGCTGCATGCCGCGAGGGCGAGAGCAGCCGAGGAGGCGAGCGCCAGGCCGAAGAATGCGCGGCGGTTAACGCCCGATGCGCCGTGGTTTTCGGCGTCGGTCAGCTCGGTTCGGTTGAAAGACATAGTTCCCCCTAGATTTGACTAAACTATACCTAACCTTACAGATATCTGAGTGTTACATCAAGATGTGTTCTGTTTGCCTTCTCTGACCGCCAGGATACCCGGTTTTGCCGCGGAATTGCGCGGGGTAACATATATCACCCTTTGTCATAGTCTTGCTGACACTATGTCGCTTAAACAGGTATCTCTCCCCTGCTGTCGTCTCACTATAAATCTGCGGCGGTTGAGAAAGCCGGGCACGCAAAACGCCCCGCCACGAAGAGCCGCGACGGGATGCAGTCTTCACAACGGGGCGTATGAGGTTTTATGGGCGCGGGGGTGTCATCGATGCGGGGCGCCGTTACCAGCGTGCACCGCTAGTGGCCGCAACCGCATCCGGTGCCGGAACGCTTGACCGATGCGGCCGCCGCACGCAGGGAGGCGATTGCCGCCTCCGGACCGCCGAGCGCCTCATCCACACCGTAGACCGAGCTACCGGCAACGAAGCAGGTTGCGCCCGCCTCCGCGGCACGCAGGATGGTCTCTTCGGTGATGCCGCCGTCCACCTGCACGGTCACCGGCAGGTTCGCGCCCTCAATCGCCTTGGCGGCGCGGGCGATCTTCGGCAGGGTCACCTCCAGGAACGCCTGACCGCCGAAGCCGGGTTCCACGGTCATGATCAGCAGCATGTCCAGTTCGCTGAGCATGTCCAGGTAGGGTTCCACGGCGGTTGCCGGACGCAGCGCCATACCCGCCTTCGCACCCTCAGCACGCAGGGTGCGCGCCAGCTTGATGGGGGCGATAGCCGCCTCCGCGTGGAAGGTCACCGATTCGCAGCCCATGCTGGCGTATTCGGGTGCCCAACGGTCGGCGTCCTCAATCATCAGGTGCACGTCGAACGGCACCGGGGAGATTTCGCGCAGACGCTTGACCACCGGCGGACCCCAGGTGAGGTTGGGGACGAAGTGGTTGTCCATCACGTCAATATGCGCGGCGTCTGCGGTGGAAATGCGCTCCAGCTCGCGCTGCAGGTTCGCGAAATCCGCCGAAAGAATCGACGGGTTAATGGCAATACCCATGGGGTTCCTTTCAAATCCGTGCCGTATGGCGGGTGATGCTAGGCGGTGAAGCGGCTAGTTCTTACGCAGCAAGGCGAGGAACATTGCGTCGGTTCCGTGCACGTGCGGCCACAGCTGCGCGGTGGTCGGGTTCTCCGAAGCCTTCACGACCGGCGCACCCTTTTTGACCTTGATCTCGGGGGTGTGGCCGGGGTCCTTCTCCCCCGCCAGCACGCTCACGGGCTCGCCGTTCGCGCCTTCGGTGTGCAGGGCGACTTCGCGCAGTACTGCGGCGGAATCGAGCAGGCTGACCGCGCCGCTTTCGAGCACCTCAGCCACAATGTTCTGGGTTTCTGCCGCGTGCGGGGAGCAGGTCACGTAGGCGATAACGCCGCCGGGGCGGGTCGCCTCAATGGCCGCATCCAGGAGCTGACGCTGCAGGGGCAGCAGCTCGGCAATATCGCGCGGGGACTTGCGCCAACGCGCCTCGGGGCGGCGGCGCAGGGCGCCCAGACCGGAGCAGGGCACATCCACCATCACACGGTCGAAAAGCTGACCGGGCTCAATGGATCCGGGCAGGTCGGAGGCGTTCTTGCGCAGGGTCTCGCGGATCTGGCGGCCGTCGCCGGTGAGTACCGTGTAGCTGTCCTCGGGCAGGGGGCGCATGGAGGATTCCACGAGCTGCGCGCGGTGCGGTGCCGCCTCGTTGGCGACCAGGGATGCGCCGCGCTGAATACCGAGCGCGCCGAGGAGCGCCGCCTTACCGCCGGGGCCTGCGCACAGGTCGAGCCATGCGGTGTCGGTGCCGTCCAGGGGTGCTGCGGCGAGCGCGCGTGCCACCAGCTGGGAGCCAGCATCCTGCGCGCGGACGGTGCCTTCACGTACGGATTCCAGGCGTGCCAAGTCGCCGGAGGCGTACAGTGCCGAACCCTCAACCAGCTCGCCGTCGACGGCGCCCTGTTCGCGTGCCTCGTCGAGGCTACCCAGGCCGGGCAGCGCAACCAGGTTCACCACGGGGGCGAGGTTGTCCGCTTCGAGCAGCTGCTCAATTTCGGAGGCGGGGCGGCCGTGCGCGACGAGTGCCTGGCGCATGGAACGCACAATCCAGCCGGGGTGCGAGGCGAGCAGCGCCATGCGCTCGGTGTCGTCCTTCGCGTTCTCGATGATGAGTTCGTACCACTCTTCGGGGGTGCGCTCGGAGACGCGGCGCAGCACCGCGTTGATGAAGCTTGCCGGGCCCGCACCGATCTTTTCGCGTGCCAGAGACACGCTCTGGTTCAGCGCCGCGTGGGCGGGAACGCGCATGTTCAGCAGCTGGTGCACGCCCATGCGCAGCACGATCAGGGTGGTGGTGCCGACCTTCTCGATGGGGCGGTCTACGCAGCGGCTGAGGATTGCGTCGTAGGTGCCCTGGTGGCGCAGCGTGCCGTAGGTCAGCTCGGTTGCGAAGCCTGCGTCGCGGTGGTCGAGGCGGTGGCTACGAATCGCCTTGGGCAGCACGAGGTTCGCGTAGGCGTCGGATTCCGCCACGGAGCGCAGTACGTCGAAGACGGTTGCGCGTGCGGTGTCTGCGGTGCGCGAGCGTGCGGAGGGTGCCGCCGCGGAGAATTCGCGGGCGGACATGGAGCGGCGGTTGCGTTCGTGGCCGCTCTTATTGCGCTGGGAGGTACCGCCGCCACCGCGTTTGGTGTCGTCGTGCTCGGTCTTGGCGCGGCGTGCGGCGCGTTCGACACTGGTCAGGCCGTCAAAGCGGCGGCCGGTGCGCGATTCGCTGCGGGAGTTGTCGTCCCACTTCTGCGGGCGGCCCTGCGAGCTTTGATTCTGCGAACGCTGGTTCTGAGTACGCTGGGAGCTCTGGGACTGCTGGCGGTTCTGCTCGCTCACACCAGAGCCGTTGCCAGCGCCGGAGCGGCGGCGACGCTTACGCTTCGCACCGCCCTCACCCTGGCCGCTGCCCTGATTGAACTTACCCTGACCGCTACCCTGGTTGAACTTGCCGTTGCCGGGCTTACCGGAGTGACCGGGCTTGCCGTGTCCTCCCTTGTAAGGGCGCTTTTCGTTGCTCATGCGAGTACCACCAGGCCTTCCGCCATGTCCTTGCCAGCGCCGCGAGCCCACGCGGGCGCATCCATCATTTTCTTACCGGCAGGCTGAACCTGCAGCAGCATCAGGGGTTCGGTACCGGTGCCGACCAGTACCTTCTTCGCGTGCAGACGCACCGCACCGGGTGCGAGGGGGCCACCGTTCGCCTCGGTCAGGGACTGCACCAGGCGCTCATCGGCAACCGCCAGACCACCGATCTTGAAGCGGTTTTCGCCCAGTTCGCACCATGCGCCGGGCTCGGGGGTGACGCCGCGGAAGCGTGCCAGAATCTGTTCGGCGGGTTCGGTCCAGGTGAGGCGGCCGTCGGCAATGCTCATCTTGGAGGCGTAGCTAACCGACTCGTCCTCGACCTGCACGGTGCCGTTCTCGCCCGCTTCGAGGCGTTCGAAGGTGCGTTCAAGCAGTGCGCCGCCGCTGGTTGCGAGGCGCATCAGCACGGTGCCTGCGGTGTCGTCGGCGGCTACGGGGGTGGATTCCTGTTCGAAGGTGGGGCCGGTGTCCAGGCCTTCCTCGAGCAGGAAGGTGGTGGAGAAAATTTCCTGCTCACCGGCCATGAGGGCGCGCTGCACGGGGGCGGCACCGCGCCAGGCGGGCAGCTTGGAGAAGTGCAGGTTGACCCAGCCGTAGCGCAAGGATTCCAGCGCGGGCAGCGGCAGCAGGGCACCGTAGGCGACCACGGCGGCTGCGTCAGCGTTCAGCTCAGCGATGGCTGCGGCGGCTTCGTCGTTCCAGCGGTTTGCCTTCACGATGGGCAGGCCGAGCTCTTCGGCGCGCTGCGCGACCGGGGAGGGGGTGAGCACGCGCTTGCGGCCCACGGGGGCGTCTTCGCGGGTGAGCACGCCGACCACGCGCACCTTATCGGAGTTCGCCAGGTAGTCGAGCGGGGGCACGGCAACGTCGGGGGTGCCTGCGTAAATAATGTTGAGCATGTGAGCCTACTTTCCGAAGCTACCGAAGGAGGAACCAGCAGAACCTGCACCGAACGCGCCACCGCCGCCGAAGGCGCCGCCCACGCGGGTTGCACGCTCGGTCACGGTCTTCGCGGCGACAGTGTTGTAGTCTGCGGCGCGCAGGGCACGCATCACACGCTGGCGGTCTTCACCCACGAGGCGGTCGATGAACAGCTTGCCGTGCAGGTGGTCGGTCTCGTGCTGC
The DNA here is from genome assembly GCF_001812085.1 of Rothia sp. HMSC065C12. Lineage (NCBI taxonomy): Bacteria > Bacillati > Actinomycetota > Actinomycetes > Micrococcales > Micrococcaceae > Rothia > Rothia sp. HMSC065C12. The sequence goes on along the minus strand of NZ_KV807673.1, from coordinate 144,471 downwards.
AGCATGCGCGCGAACAGGCCCTCACCCTCCAGCACGAGGGGTTCGCCGTGGCGGTCCACGCCGGTCACGCGCGCCCAGTTCTTGCGCGGGGTCGCGGACTTCTGACCGGGCACGGACAGGCAGCCTTCGCCGCCTTCCTGGTCTTCTTCGCCGACTTCGAGCACGGGGTTGATGATGTAGCCTTCGCGGTCGTCAATGCCGCCGAAGGTGAAGATCTGTTTGGAGATACCAACCTGCGGGCCGGCAAGGCCCACGCCGCCCACGTCGTACATGGTTTCTAGCATGTCGTCGATGAGTCGTGCCAGGTCGTCGTCGAAGACGGTGATGGGGTCGCAGACGCTGCGCAGCACCGGGTCGCCTACGGTGCGGATGCTCAGGATGGTCATGGTCCTCCTTTGCCGGCGGTGTGCCGGGAATGTGCTTACGGATTTCAATATGGCGGCAGAACTGCGCTGGTAGAACCTCGCGGGTGAAACTGCGCTGGCGGTTTTCTCAGTAGCGGGTTCTTCACAGCGGGCGCATTCTTCACAGCAGGTGCGCCGTTCTGCCTATTGTTCTATTGTCGCCGATTCAGTAGCGCGAATCTAGAACGAATCGAGGCGCTGGGGGTGGAGGCGGTAGGGTGAGGGCTGAGCTTCACCTCCCAGCGCTCATCTCCTCGGGGGTTTGATCCTCTCCCCTATGCCCGCTACTCCCCTATGCCGCGGGCGGGGGTACTACGGGCATGAGCGCAGGGTCTTCAAATTCTTGGACCTGGCGGTCGAATTCCCAGACGCGGCGCAGGGCGCAGAACTTGTACCAGTTACGTTCGAGCACGGCGGGGTTTGCCTGCTGCGGCAGCACCTGCGTTTCGCCGAGGGCTACGCCCATGAGGACGGGCGCGTCACCGTATTTCCAGGGTTCCCAGGTGCCTTCGTCGGGGTCGACGATGGATTCTTCGGCTTTGAGTCCGGCGACGAGCTGCATGACGACTTTTTCGTCGAGTGCTTTGACGCGGCCGCGTTTGTCGGTGCCTTTGGTTTTGTAGTCGATGATGCAGGTTCGGCCTGCGATTTCTGCGACGAGGTCGAGGGTTCCCGCGTAGCCGACGGTGTCGTTCCAGATGGTGACTTCGGCGGCGAGGGGGCGGGGCTTGAAGGCTTCCCACCATTCGTCGAAGCGGTCGGCGTAGGCTTGTTCGCCGTTGATGATGAGCTGTTCGCGGCTTTCGTCGAGGTTGTGTTCGCGGCCCATGGCGCGTAGGGCGACGGCTTCGGCGTAGTTGTGGACGCGGTCGCCTCGGGCGGCGGCTGCGTCGCGGTATCGTTCGGAGGCGCTGGCTGCGTCGCGGATGATGGCGAATTTGAGGCCGTGGGATCCGGTGGCGCGGTAGGCGCGCTGGTCTTCGAGGGCGGCTTTGGCGGCCATGTACCCGTGCCAGCCGCTGAGGTCGTTGGCGTGCTGCCCGATGACGGTGGTGATGGAGGGGACGAGGAGTTCTCCTCCGCGGACGCGCGCGTACATGCGTCCGTAGTCGGTGGCTGCGGCGAGTTCGGGTGTTGTCACGGGGTACCTCATTCTCGGGTGGTTGTGTCCGCGGCTGGGTTTGTACTGCTTGTGGGCACAAATACCGGTGGGCATAATAAAACCCCCGTTCCTTGAAACGGGGGTTATTGGTGCGTGATACTGGGTTCGAACCAGTGACCTCTTCGGTGTGAACGAAGCGCGCTACCACTGCGCCAATCACGCTTACGGATAAGACTATACCGAGGCTTGGCGTGAAGGTCAAATTTTGCGCTCCCTTTTTTCTTCCCGTCCCCTTCCCGGTGAGTTCACGGCGGCACCATGGAATCTAAAAGATCATCCCACCAGAGGTGACTGCAGGTTCAGTAATGACTTATGGACTCTGGTCATGAGTTACGGACTTTGGGGCTAGGTTAGCGTCTTCAGGGATAGCTTTTAACCATGGCTGAAGTCGCTAAGTCATTACCGAATCTCAGTCCGGTTTCACTGGATAAACAAAAAAGCCTGGCTTCCGAAGAAACCAGGCTTTTTCCTAGTGGTGACCCCAACCGGATTTGAACCGGTGTTGCCGCCGTGAGAGGGCGGAGTACTAGGCCGCTATACGATGGGGCCAAAACCTCCGTGAGGAGGTTAGCTGGGATACCAGGACTCGAACCTAGAACAAAGGAACCAGAAACCTTCGTGTTGCCAATTACACCATATCCCATTACTCTATTGAGTTACCGTTCCGTTTTTCGCCTTTCGGCTTTTCACCGGAACGAGTAATAACTATACGGGTCTTTCTGGAGGCGTGCAAGCCGAAATCTGGAGAGCCGCCTCACATTCACGGTTTTATGCCCGCTACTTCCGCGTGTTTCCGGGGTTTTTGGGGTTAAAAAGTTTTTTAAATTTCTTCAAAAAGAAGGTTTTGGGGCCGATTTTCACCCTTCACAGCAGCTCCGAGGTGGCTCGGAGAGCAGTTTTACCCCCTCCCCCGCACGCTTTGCATCCCAAATTTTTTTGAAGATTTTTTCCTGCACCGCCTCCCGGTAGTCAGGTGACCAGACAGTCAGGTTGTCAGATAGCCCGGCAGTTAGGTCGTCAGATAGCCAAAGCATCCCGGTAGCCAACCCACCCAAGCAACAACCTCGAGAAAGATCGCAGGACCCCCGCCCCGCACTTCTAAAAACTGAACCTCCCGGAGACAGCAAAATCCCAGAGGTAATAAAACCCAGAGACAACGAAAAAGCCCCGAGGCGAACCTCGGGGCTTGAGTGGAGCGGTTGACGAGACTTGAACTCGCGACATCCACCTTGGCAAGGTGGTGCTCTACCAACTGAGCTACAACCGCATGTTTTCGCTTTGAACTTTTCAGTTCGTCGCAACAACAGGTACTACTATACGAGCCTTTACCGGGGTGCGCAAACCAAATTCTTGCCACACTCCCCAAAATGGAGCCAGATTCACCCCAATAAAACATACTGACTAGTAGTTTTACAGGAAATACCCATCACAAAAAATATTCTCAAATTTATGAAAAATCCCCTTATCCACCGGGTTTCCTTCAGACCTTTCGGTCGTCAGATTCCCGCTGGATAAGGGGATTCTCTAGAGCTTAGTCGCTGCTACCACCAGAGTCGCCTCCACCGGAGTCGCCGCCGCCAGAGTAGTCGGAGCTGCTGTAGCTGCTGTAGTCCGAGCTGCTGGAGCTTCCGGCGTCGAAGTCGCCCGCGTCCGGGTCGGGGCCCGGGTCCACGAAGTCGTCTTCGTCGTCCTCTTCACGCGAAGAGTCCGAGGTGTCTACGCCGTCAGACGAACTGCTGACGTCGCCGCCGCGGGCGTGCCGTGCCTGAGCTTCTTGAGCGTTCAGGGCGGCGCGCGCCTCGAAGTAGGCAGTCACGTATCCGAAGGCTGCCGCAACGACAACAGCGACCACCATCAAGACGGACTTGTCCATGTTGGCGATGTACAGAATCAGCCAGATAATGCAGGCGTTGGTGAGCGCCATGAGGGTGCCCTTGAGCAGCGCCTTGCCGATGATGGATTGGTTATTCGGCTGGCTCATGGTTAGCTCAGTTCAGCGGCAAGCTTACGCAGGCGTGCGAGGGAGGATTCCTTGCCGAGGATTTCCATGGATTCGAACAGCGGCGGGGAGATACGCTCACCGGACACTGCGATACGCACGGGGCCGAATGCGAGGCGCGGCTTGATTTCCAGGCCGTCGACGATTGCGGCGCGCAGGGCTGCCTCAATGTTCGCTGCGGTGAAGTCCTCGAGGGGCTCCAGAGCTTCGATTGCGGCGGCGAGGACCTGCGGTGCAGATTCCTTGAGTTGCTTGCGTGCGTCGTCTGCGGTGCTGATTTCTTCGTCTGCCTTGAAGAGGAATGCGAGCAGGCCGGGTGCTTCACCGAGCAGCTGCATGCGCTCCTGGACGAGGGGTGCAGCTTCGGTAAGGACCTGCTCTTCGCGCTCGGTGAGGGTTTCACCGAGTACGCCTGCAGCCTGCAGGTACGGCACGAGGCGGTCGCGGAAGTCCTTGGGGTCGAGCGCACGGATGTGGTCGCCGTTGATGGACTCTGCCTTCTTCACGTCGAAGCGTGCGGGGTTGGCGACAACGTCGTGTACGTCAAAGTGCTCGACGAGCTCGTCGATGCTGAAGACGTCCTGGTCTGCGGAGAGGGACCAACCCAGCAGGGACAGGTAGTTCAGCAGGCCTTCCTTGATGAAGCCGGAGTCGCGCAGCAGGAAGAGGTTCGACTCGGGGTCGCGCTTGGAGAGCTTCTTGTTGCCCTGGCCCATGACGTAGGGCAGGTGGCCGAATTCGGGGATGAAGCTGGTCACGCCGGTGTCTACGAGTGCACGGTAGAGCGCGATCTGGCGCGGGGTGGAGGAGAGCAGATCCTCACCGCGTAGCACGTGGGTGACGCCCATGAGCGCGTCGTCAACGGGGTTCACAAAGGGGTACAGCGGGTCGCCGTTGGAGCGGACCACCACGTAGTCGGGCACGGTACCGGCCTTGAAGGTGATTTCACCGCGAACGAGGTCGTTGAAGGTGATGTCCTCGTCGGGCATGCGCAGACGCCACACGGGCTTACGGCCCTCGGCGCGGTAGGCTTCCTTCTGCTCTTCGGTGAGGTTGCGGTCGTAGTTGTCGTAGCCGAGCTGCGGGTCCTGACCGGCTGCCTTGCGGCGCTCCTTCACCTCGTCGGGGGTGGAGAAGTCTTCATACACGTAGCCGCCTTCAACGAGCTTTTCGAAGATCTCGTTGTAGATGCCTGCGGTCTTACGCTCGGACTGGCGGTAGGGTTCGTGCGGGCCGCCGACGCCCACGCCTTCGTCCCAGTTGATGCCGAGCCAGTGCAGGGATTCGAGCACCTGGTTGAACGACTCTTCGGAGTCGCGTGCTGCGTCGGTGTCTTCGATGCGGAAGATCAGCTTGCCGCCGGTGTGGCGTGCGTACGCCCAGTTGAAGAGGGCGGTGCGGACCATGCCCACGTGCGGGGTGCCGGTGGGCGAGGGGCAGAAGCGGACGCGGGTGTCTGCGGGGCTGTTGAGTACGGGACCGTGGTATTCGGTCATGATGTCTCCTTGACGGTGTGTTTCAGGATGTACGTTACGTTTGTGGGCGCGGGCTGTTTAGTCGCGCACGCGGGTGACGAGGGAGCCGATGCCTTCGACTTCGACCTCTACTTCGTTGCCGTCGCGCAGTACGCTGATGCCGGCGGGGGTGCCGGTGAGCAGTACGTCGCCGGGCAGCAGGGTGAAGATTTCGGAGGCTGCGGCAACCTGCTCGGCTACGGAGTAGTGCATTTCGGAGGTGTTACCTTCCTGCACGACGTCGCCGTCAACCCAGGTGGTGATGTTCAGCGAGTCGGTGTCCAGGTCGGTTTCGATCCAGGGACCGAGCGGGGTGGAGCCGTCGAAGCCCTTCGCACGGGTCCACTGGCGGTCCTCGAGCAGGTCGCGGGCGGTGAGGTCGTTGGCTACGGTGTAGCCGAAGATGACTTCGTGCACGCGCTCAAGAGGCACGGACTTGGCGATACGACCGATAATGACGGCGAGTTCACCTTCTGCGCTGACGGCTTCGGAGTACTCGGGCAGGGTCACGGGGTCGCCGGGGCCAATCACGGTGGTGTTGGGCTTGAGGAAGAACTGCGGGGAGGCAGGCGCCTCGGTTCCTGCCCAGTTTGCGATCGCTCCAATCACCTTGGAGCGGGGGATGATCGGGGCGAGCAGGCGCACCTGGTCGATGGGGTAGGTGGTGCCGGTCGGTTCGACGCCCGAGTAGAAGGGGTCGCCGGCGAGTACGCGCAGGGTTTCTTCGCCTGCGTCGCCTTCTACCAGCCCGAAGTGGAGCTCATTATTTACGGTAAATCGTGCAATACGCATACTTTCTAGAGTACCAGCCTTCGAGGGTGCGGGCGGCGGGTCGGGTTTTAGCGGGGTCGGGTTCGGCGGGGCGGGTTTTATCGAGGGACGGCGGCGGGGGGCGCCTCTCCTCCCCTGTCCTCGCATTATCAACGCCGCGCGCAATATTCGCCGAGCACAGCATCACCGGGCACGTCATTTTCCTGGCACAGTGAATCCCCGCGGGTTGCTCACCGCGCGACGTACGGGGTCGGGCGGGGCATCCTGCGGGGATTTCGCGTGAGAGATTAGATGAGGCGGGTCATCCAGCCGTGGCGGTCCTCGACGGTGCCGAGCTGAATGCCGACGAGCTCTTCGCGCAGGCTCTTGGAAATTTCGCCGAAGTGCTCGGTGGGTGCAGGGATTTCGAAGTCTTCTGCCTTGAGCTTGCCGATGGGGGCGACCACTGCTGCGGTGCCGCAGGCGAAGATTTCGGTGATGTCGCCGTTTGCCACGCCTTCACGCCACTCGTTGAGGGTGATTGCGCGCTCTTCGACGGTCATGCCGCGGTCCTTAGCCAGCTGAATCAGCGAGGAGCGGGTCACGCCCTCCAGGATGGTGCCGGTCAGTTCGGGGGTAACAATCTTGTTTTCCTTGCCGAAGATGAAGAACACGTTCATGCCGCCGAGCTCTTCGATGGCGTCGCCGCGGTGCGGATCCTTGAAGATGACCTGCTTGCAGCCGTGCTTTTCACCTTCGGTCTGGGCAATCATGGATGCCGCGTAGTTACCGCCGCACTTTGCCGCACCGGTACCGCCTTCGCCTGCGCGGGCGTAGGTGGTGGAGAGCCAGATGTCCACGGGTTCGGGGGTGCCGAAGTAGTTACCTGCGGGCGAGCCGATCACGTGGTACTGCACATGGCGTGCGGGGCGAACGCCAAGGAACGCCTCGGTAGCAATCATGAAGGGGCGGAAGTAGAAGGCTTCACCGTCGCCGGTGGGTACCCACTGCTCGTCCATCTTCACGAGTTCGCGCAGGGATTCGATGAAGGTCTCAGCGGGCAGTTCGGGCAGGGAGAGGCGGCGTGCGGAGTTCGCGAAGCGTGCAGCGTTCTTTTCGGGGCGGAAGGTCCATACGGAGCCGTCGGCGTGGCGGTAGCCCTTGATGCCTTCGAAGATTTCCTGGCCGTAGTGGAACACGGATGCTGCGGGGTCGAGGACGAGCGGGCCGTAGGGGTGCACTCGTGCGTCGTACCAGGTGCCACCGGTCTTGTAGTCGCCTTCCCAGTCGATGGTGACCATGTGGTCACTGAAGTAGTCACCGAAGCCGGGGTTTGCGAGGATTTCGGCGCGGCGTTCGGCGGTGGCGGGTGACTGGTTTGCTTCGTGGCTGAATTCGGTTGCCATCGTTCTGCGTTCCTCTTCGTCTAGTTGCCTCTGTGGGCGTTCTTTGAGTGGCGGTTCTCGCGGCGGGGCGAGGGACCGGTGTGTGCCGCCGGGCGCGTTGTCGTGCGGGGCAGATGGTGCATCTAGCGGTCTGTGCTAGTTGGATGCATCAAAGCTAGTGGTGGATGGTGTCCACCGCCGAGGTGCCGGGCGGGTGTGCCTGACCTGTTTTAGAGTACCGGAAAGATGAGTTTGCCGCATGCGCACCTTTTCTGCCATTCAAGATGTGAACAGGTGAAGCCCGGAAGGTGTATTCCTTCCGGGCTTCACAGCGTAGTTCACGTTTTAGCTGAGCTAGTTTTAGCTGAGCCAGTTTTAGCCGGGCAAGTATTAACCGAGGCGTGCGAGCACGTCCGCGCCGACCTGATCGGTTCCGCGCACGCTTGCGCCGTTCTCGCGCATATCTGCCTCAACAGCGTCCTCAATGCGAGCTGCGGCGGCGGCGTGGCCGAGGTGGCGCAGCAGCATTGCGCCGGCGAGGATTGCGGCGGTGGGGTTTGCCTTGTTCTGGCGGGCGATGTCCGGTGCGGAGCCGTGTACAGGCTCGAACATGGAGGGGAACTCGCCGACGGCGTTGATGTTGCCGCTTGCCGCGTAGCCGATACCGCCGGTCACTGCACCGGCGAGGTCGGTGATGATGTCGCCGAAGAGGTTGTCGGTGACGATCACGTCGAAGCGGGCGGGGTCGGTGACCATGAAGATAGTGGTCGCGTCAATGTGCAGGTAGTCGGTCTCGACCTCGGGGAATTCAGCCGCGATTTCGGTGAAGTAGCGGTTGTAGAGGCGACCTGCGTGGGTGAGCACGTTGGTCTTGTGCACGAGGGTGACCTTCTTGCGGCGGGTGGATGCCAGCTCAAATGCGTAGCGCACCAGGCGCTCCACACCGTGTGCGGTGTTGAGGGAGACTTCGGTGGCGATTTCGTGGGGGGTGCCGCCGCGGATGACACCGCCGTTACCGATGTAGGGGCCTTCGGTGCCTTCACGCACGACGACGAAGTCGATGTTGCCAGGGTTGGCAAGCGGGGAGACTGCGCCGGGGTACAGGCGGGAGGGGCGCAGGTTGATGTAGTGGTCGAAAGCGAAGCGCAGCTTCAGGAGCATTTCGCGTTCGATGAGACCGGAGGGAATCTTGCCGCTGCGCGGGTCTGCACCGATGGCGCCGAAGAGGATCGCGTCGTGCTGCTTGAGGGCGTCCATGGTGGAGTCGGGCAGGGTTTCACCGGTTTCCAGCCAGTGCTCGGCGCCGAGCTTGTAGTGGGTGGGGGTTACGGTGATGTTTTCGAGCTCGCAGGCGCGGGTGAGGATGCGCTGGGCTTCGGTAATGATTTCGGGGCCGATGCCGTCGCCGGGGATGACGGCGAGGTCGATGCTACGTGCTTCAGTCATGCCTCTACCGTAATACGCGCCGCGGGTGGGCGGTAGAGTGTGCGGGCGGGTTCTCAGACTCTGGGCTAGACGGGCTCTGGGCTAGGTGCAGATCCTACCCGGCTACTCCCCTACCCTTCTGGTCCGACCCAGCGCCCCTGGATTCTGGGGCGTTCAGCCTCTGCCGGTTAAAACGATATTCCCCGGCTGATAATTCAGCCGGGGAATATCGTTATGAGTTCTCACTCAGTGTGAGAGCCCTAAAGGTCTATGCAATTACGCGGTGCGCTTGCAGAGGGTGACCTTGACGTAGCCGTTGCCACGTTCGCCACGAGCGGTCGGAGCGTTGCCTGCGGAGGTAATGGTACCGCCGGAAACACCGGGAGCAACGTAGGAGCCACCTGCGCCGCCGCCGCCGCCGAGCTGGCCGAAGGAGACGTTCTGGCGGATACCCTTGGGGTTGTTGTTCCACTTCTGGGTCAGAACGATTGCGGAGGAGGAGCTGGAAGCACCGGAGCCACCGCCACCGTAGCCTGCGCCACCACCTGCGGAGATGACGGACTCGTAGCCGTTGAAGTTGAAGCCGATGGACTTGTACTCGAGAGCGTAACCGGTACCGTTGTGGGTACCCTCTTCCTTCTTGGTGCGATCGTTGTTGTCGATCAGGTAGGAGTAGGATGCTACACCGTCGCCACCGTTACCCTTGAAGCCGTCGCCACCCTGGTTACCGGACTTGGAGGACTGGTAAATCTCCTGGTTGTTGGCGGAGTAGAAGCCCAGCACGCCATTCGGGGACTTGCCGGTGTGCAGAGCGGTCTTGGAACCACCGTTACCACCGATACCGTTTGCGCCACCTTCACCGGCCTCAACGGTTTCCTTGATGGAGCTGTCAGCATCGTAGATACCGAAGCCGCCCAGACCTGCAGAACCCGCTGCACCCTCAGCGGAACCACCGGTGGAACCGAAGATGATGTTGCCGTTGCGCTTTGCGCCGGAGGGCCACTGCCAAGAAGCGGTCACTGCGCCAGCTTCCATGTAATTGGGGTTGTTGTTAGCGCCACCGTTGTTGATGAAGCCAGCGCCACCGCCGCCACCTGCAACTGCAACGGGGGTACCGTTGATGACCAGAGCGGAGGAGCCACCACCGGAAGCGGAGTAGGTAATACGCTTCAGGGGGGAGCTAGCGGGCCAAATAGTATTGACCTGCTGCATGATGCCGGAGGGGACGGGGTTGGGCAGGCTGGAGGAACCACCGTTACCGTAGCCCTCACCACCCTCTGCGGGGGTCAGGGGGTTGTTACCGATACCACCGGCTGCGCCGATGAGCTGAACGGTCTGGCCTTCCTTGACCTCGATGATACCGGTGACCTTAGCACCGGAGCCTGCTGCCATATCGTCGTAGTTGGTACCACCAGCGCCACCGACGACCTCGAACTTAATCTTGTCGACCAGTGCGGGAACAACGAAAGAAGTGGTGCCCTTAGCACCCGAAGCGTTACCGTTAGCGCTGTAAGCTGCGGTGGACTCCCAGTCACAAACGGTGGAGGAAGCAAAAGCGGGAACTGCAGCAGATGCTGCAACAACCGGAGCAGCCCATGCTGCGCCAGCGACAACCTTGCGGCGAGAAATATTAGTAGACATATATGTCCTTCGAGAGTGATGTCATTTTGAGGAATAAAAGTTATCACCCGCCGTCGTGCGCGGCGAAGAACGTCACCTGATGAGATTCGAGTGAGTGAAGTAGGCTTGCGCCTAACCTCTGGTGATAACGACATAATGCTGTAACCGGTCCCCTATCATAGGGACTTTCGCGTTTCAGAGCGCTTGGTGTTCGCTCTGCGAGGTCTTGCCTCATGGACGCAGAATTTCGGTACGGCTAAAACTATACCCACCAAGGACCCGTACCGCAATGGTTCCAAAAATGGTTTGATGAGGGGGTTTCCCTTAAACTCTCCGCTTTAGTTGAAGGTTTCTCAACCAAAATAGGTTACTTAAGGGAGTTTCAAGTCTCTTGAACCTAAATTCGAACCCCATACAATCCCAAACTCTCAAGTTTTAGTTGAAAGAATATTTTTCAAAAAAGTAACTAAGGTCACTAAAAATAGCTATTTTCGGCGTGTCATACTCACTCAAGCACACAACCCCACACGCAAACCCACAAAATATTCCTGCACATGAGAGCAAAAAGAGGCTCCCAATCCCGCCCCACCACCCCGATACACTGGAAACATGCCCCTTAAGCACACCGAACCCCAGCAGAACCCACAGCACAGCACAGAGACAGCCGAATCAGGCTACACCGTAACGCATACCCACGGCAGCTCAGAAAACAGCGACCTACCCGCCGACGCAATCAGCGCCTCCAGCCGCGTGCAAAACTACCTCAGAGACAAACGCGGCTGGATGAACTTCATCGTCGTCGCGCACATGCAGTTCTTCTGCTGCGTACTCTCCGTAGCCTTCATCAACGGCTACGGCTGGATCCCGCTCATCTCCGCGCTCTGCAGCACCACCGCGCTCTACTTCCGCTACCGCTTCCCCTACGGCAGCATCTACGTGGTCATCGCGGCGCTCTGTCTCACCCTAGTGACCCCCTTCCCCGACTCACTCGTCATCACCTGCTACCCGCCGGTCAGCCTCGCCGCCTACCACACCGGCAGGCACTGGACCCGCCGCGCCCGCTTCCGCGCCCTCATTCTCGGCTGGGTCGGCGCACTCGCCGTCACCGTGCAGGCCTCGCTCTCGTTCCTCTACCACTGGGACGACATACCCGCCCGCATCTTCATTTGCCTGATGCTCGGCGTGCTCTGCGGATCCATCTTCACCGTCTTCTGGTTCCTCGGCGACTCCCGCCGCATGCGCGAACTGCGCAGCGAAGAGTTCAAAGAACGCGCCCGCCGCCTCGAATACGAGCAGGAACAGGAACGTCGCCTCGCCGCGCAGGACGAACGCACCCGCATCGCCCGCGAAATGCACGATATTGTGGCGCACTCGCTCTCCAGCATTATTTCCCAGGCAGACGGGGCACGCTACGCCGCCGCGAGCGCCCGCACCGCACGCGCCCAGCAAACACAACAGGCGCAGCAGGCAGAGCAGCAAACTGAACAGGCAGAGCAGTCGGGTCAGGCTCAGCAGCAGAGCGAACCGGATATTGCCGAGCAGACCCTAAAACTCATCGCAGACACGGCGCGCGACTCCCTCACTCAGATGCGCTCCCTCCTCGGGCTACTCCGCACGGACGAGGCAACCGCCTACGCACCCGTGCCCACCCTCAGCGATGTGCCCGCCCTCGTGGAACAGAGCCGCCGCGCCGGGCTACCCGTCACCTTCACCGGAATTACCGGCACCATGGCGCGCACCCTACCGCAGGGTGCCGAGCTGGCGGCGTACCGCACCGTGCAGGAGGCGCTCACCAACGCGCTCAAGCACTCCCCCGGCGCGACAACCACCGTCACTATTCACTGGGGCGAGAACGGTCTGCACTTGTGGGTACATAACGGCCCGGTTTCCTCTGCCGCGGCTCAGCACATTGCCCGCCCTGTACCCGGTAGCGGCAACGGTCTGCGCGGCATGAGCGAGCGCATCGCCCTCTACCACGGCACCCTCACCTACGGCCTGCAGCCCGACGGCGGCTGGCTCGTTGAGGCGGCGCTGCCCTACCGCGACCTCTAATACCCGTGCCCTCTACTACCTCGTAATCTAGGATTGAAACTATGAATTCTTCTGCACCACAGACTTCTGCACCACAGACCACCCAGCCGATCCGCGTGATGCTCGTTGACGACCAGCGCCTAGTGCGCGGCGGCTTGAGCATGCTCGTCAACTCCCAGCCGGACCTGCAGGTCGTCATGGAAGCTGATGACGGCCTGGCGGCAATTGACGTTTTTGACCGCATGGTCTCTGAGGGGCAGGCGCCGCAAGTCATCCTCATGGATGTGCGCATGCCGCACTGCGACGGCCTGGAGGCGGCGCGCCGTATTCTGGAGCGTGACGGCGAGCGTAAAGTTTCCGAGGATGAGCGGGTGCGCATTATTATGCTCACGACCTTCGATATTGATGAGTACGTGTATTCGGCGGTGCGTGCGGGTGCGAGCGGTTTCTTGTTGAAGGACACCCCGCCGGAGCAGCTGCTGGAGGCGATTCGTACGGTGCACCGCGGCGATGCGGTGATTGCGCCGTCTGCGACTCGCCGCCTGTTGGAGCAGATGATTCCGGTGCTGGACTCCCCCTCTCCTGTTGCTCCTACCGCTCCTGCCGCCGAGTCTGTTCCTGCTATTCCCCCGGCTGCTGGTTCTGAACTTCCTAAGGCAACGTTTATTCCGGCTGAGCATGCAAGCTTTGAGCCTGTGCAGGATTATCCGCATCGTGAGTTGATTGAGCAGTTGTCGCCGCGTGAGTTTGAGGTGCTGGGTTTGATTGCGCGCGGCTTGTCGAATGCGGAGATTACGCGGGAACTGGTGCTTTCGGAGGCGACGGTGAAGACGCATGTGTCGCATGTGTTGGCGAAGTTGGGTGCGCGTGATCGTGTGCAGGCGGTCATTATGGCGTATGAGGCGGGTATCGCCCACTAGCGCTCCCTTATATAAGGGCACAGTGAAGCCCCGGCGGGCGCCTCCTGATCGAGGCACCCTCCGGGGCTTTACTATCTCACACCCTATATTTGGTTGTTAGCCGCGCATACCCTCAACCGGGGACATGCGAGCCGAACGAGCCGCCGGCAGAGCCGAAGCCAGCATCGCGGCGAGCACACCCACCACGAGGATGACCACGTACCAGACGTACGGCAGGTCAAGCACCAGCGGGGCGGAAGCACTCATGGAAGACATAATAATCTGCGCCGAGAGGCTACCAATCACACCACCGGAAACCATACCGAGTACCACAGCGGCGAGCGTAATCAGAATCGCCTCAATGGAGATCATGCGGCGCAGCTGCTTGCGGGACAGACCCAGCGAGCGGAGCATCGCGTTCTCGCGGCGGCGTTCGTTGACCGACAGGGTCATCGTGTTCGCCACACCAATGATGGAGATGACCACTGCGAGCATGAGCATCACCAGAGTGAAGGTCAGCATGACGGTCAGCAGCTGGTCGTAGGTCTGACGTTCCTGCAGACCACCGGTGAAGGAGCTGTCCGGGCTGGCTCGGTTCAGGTCAGCCTGCAGGGTCGCGTTCTCGCTACTGGTTAGCGGGGATGCGGCGCGCACCAGAACGACGGTGTCGTTACCGGTTGCCTGGCTGGTGACAGTCAGGTGAGCTGCCTTCGTCTGAGCTTCCTTGTCACCGCTGGCGATTGCTTCTTCCAGGCGCTTCTGAGCTTCCTCAGCGGCGGGGTTAGCAACCTTCTGCGGGTTCTTGGCGTCCTGCAGCTTGGCGGCGGTGGCAGGGTTGACAATCAGCAGGTTCTGCTTGGTTGCGGACTTGACAGGCTTGAGTTCCACTTCGCCGAGCGGGCCGTGTGCCTTCAGACGGCTGGACTCGTTCAATCCAGCGGACTTCCAGAGGCCCTGCGGCACGAGCACGGTGTCATCGGCAAGGTTCGAGTTTTCGCCCGGCAAGATTGCCTTCAAATCGGAGGAGCTCAACGCCACCAGGTCGGAATTCTGGTTGGCGGTCTGTCCCTCGTACTCGACGGTGTAGTCAACCACACCGGCTGCGTAACCGACGGCGGATGTCTGAACGTTCTTAATACCCTTGACCTTGGAGGCAATTTCCTCCGCCTTGGTCACGGTGGAGGCTGCCTCGGACTGGTCGTACGAGCTGTACTTTGCCTGCGCAGAAATCGGGTACTGCTGATCCAGGGCCTTGGTCAGCGAGGCGCTCAGCACCGAGTAACCGGTCAGCACAGTCGACACGACCAGGGTACCCACCAGCACGGCACGACCGGTGGAGACGGTGCGCTTGGGCGAACGCAGCGCGTTGGCGAGCGCGAGCTTGCCGGTCTGGGTGCGGGTGACCGTGCCAAGGGCGCGTACCAGCGGCGGCAGTACCAGCGGGGTGATGAGGAAGACCGCAATACCGAGCAGCAGTGCGGCCCCCATCATGAGGAGGATGGCCTTATTGCCGGCGCCCTCACCGGAACCCTGGTTCTGAGCCAGCATAACCAGGCCGATACCTGCGGCACCGAAGACCAGACCCAGGATTGGGCCGACCTTGCCGGGCTTGCGCACCTCAAGGTTGGTGTGCTCGCTCATCGCGCTGATGGGCGAGATGCGCAGGGCGCTTCGTGCCGGGGAGAGCGACGCCAGAACCGTCACGATGGTGCAGATCAGGGTACTGATAATCACCGGGGTGATTGAGTACGAAATCATGATGGTGGTGAGGTTTGCACCAACCAGCGCGCCAACCGGGTAGGTCAGTAGCGCACCGATGAGGGAGAACACCACGCCCACGGTAATGGATTCGATGAGTAGCATCCGTACGAGGGAGCCGCCACGGGCACCGAGGGTACGCAGCAGAGCCAGTTCACGGATGCGCTGGCCGACCAGCACCGCGAAGGTGTTGGAGATGACGAAGGAGGAAACCAGCAGAGCCAGTGCCGCGAAGGCGCCCAGAACCACACTAATAGAGGTGAAGACCGTGGAGATGGTCTTCTGGTAGTCCTCCAGCAGCTTCTGACCGGTCATGACGCGCGGGTCGTTCTTTGTGTCGCCGCTGCTGAGGGACTCCTGCAGGCTCTTGAGCTTGGCGTCGGTTACGCCGTCCTTGAACTTGAGGTAGATGAGGTTCGCGCCAGCCATGTTCCGGTAGCCTGCCGCGGAGCTCTTGTTTTCTGTCTCGGCTGCTTTCAGGGCGGCTTCGCCGAGGCTGGTGCCGCCAATGAAGACAGCCTGATTGGTGGTGGAGCCTTCAAAACCGGGGTCGAACAGACCGACGACGGTGTATTCGGCGGTCTTGTCAGTACCGGGGGCGCTGACGGATTCTACAACGTCGGTGCTGGTGACCTTGCCGTTCAGCGAGAGGTTGTGCTTCTTCGCGAAGTAGGTAGAGACCATGATTTCGTGGTCACCACTGGGGATTTTGCCCTGCACCTTGTACGGGAAGAGGCTAGAGTCGGCGGGCAGCTGGTCGTACTGCACCTGGGTTGCCTGGTCGCCGGTGCCGAGCTTACCCGTGACTGCGTACTGTACCCAGTAGCCGGAGAGCAGGTCGCTCTTTTCTACTTTCTGAATCTGGTCACGAGTCAGGTAGATAGAGGTGCTGTCTCTACCGTCGGAGGTTGTAGCGGCGGAGGCGACGACCGCCTCGGCGCGGGAGAGCACGTCACCAACGGAGGAGTTGACAGTCGCCTGCAACGAGTTGGTGAGCATCATAATGGCGGCGATGAAGAAGGATGAGATCGCGATGCCTATGCCCGTGAGAATGTATTTTCCTTTGGAGGCGCGCAGATTGGAGCGCGCCACCGTGTTCAGTGTGGTTGCCACGGCTTATCGACCTTCCAGCTGTGCCATTGCGCCGAGGACGGCGTCGTAGGTGGGTTCGATCATTTCGCCGGCGACCATGCCGTCCTTGATGAAGACCACGCGGTCTGCGTAGGAGGCGGCGTTTGCGTCGTGGGTGACCATGAGGATGGTCTGTGCATGGTCGGTTGCGGCGGCACGCAGCAGGCGCAGTACCTCGGCGCCGGAGTTGGAGTCGAGGTTACCGGTCGGTTCGTCGGCGAAGACCACTTCGGGGCGTGCGAGCAGGGCGCGCACGATGGCGACGCGCTGCTGCTGACCGCCGGAGAGCTGTTCGGGGCGGTGGTCGAGGCGGGTTTCCAGGCCGAGGGTCTTGACCAGGTAGTCGCGCCACTGCGGGTCCGGCTTCTTACCGGCAAGACCCAGGGGCAGGTCAATGTTCTGGCCCGCGGTGAGGGTGGGCACCAGGTTGAACGCCTGGAAGATGAAGCCGATGTGTTCGCGGCGGAATTCGGTGAGGGCGTTGTCCTTCAGGCCGAAGAGCTCGGTACCGCCAATACGAATCGAGGTTGCCGGGTTCGGGTCGGGGGTATCCAGGGTTGCGATGGTCTGCATCAGCGTGGACTTACCCGAGCCGGAGGGACCCATAATGGCGGTGAACTTGCCCTGTTCAAAGTCGACGGAGACGTTGTTGAGGGCGTGGACGGTGGCTTCACCCATGCCGTAGGTTTTGGAAAGGTTTCGTGCGGAGACGGCGGGCTGTGCCGTCTGTGCGTGAGGAGTTGTCGTAGTCATAGTTCAATTATTTCACGCAGCATGGCGCTGACTACAGGGTTTTTCTCATCCTCCAGGTTGATTTTGGCGGGTGTTCACCGGGTCTTGACCTGCGGATGCAGGGGCTATCGCTAATCCCACGGGCTGAGAAGCGTCTGAGGCGGGCTGGGTGGGGCGCGGACCTCATCCTTAAGGATGAGTGGCGGCTCAACCGGCGCGCGCTCGCGCTCGCCTTCTTTCCCCATCCCCCATCTCTCCCCGCCCCCGTACCTCTATGTGTGCATGCGAAAAGCCCCCGGCTCCTCCCCCATTCGGGGTCAGGAATCCGGGGGCTTTCTCACGCTATGTCAGAAGCAGCCGTTATGCTTTGGGTGCTTCGTAGCGGGGGAACACCGGTGCGGGTGCGGGCAGTTCGGTGCCAGGCACGAGTGCGGTGCCGAGGGCTGCGAACTGGCGTGCGTCGCCCTCGGGCACGCCGAGCAGGGTCAGCAGCTTGGCGGTCGAGTCGGGCATGACGGGCTGCAACAGCAGAGCAACCTGGCGTACGACCTCAAGGGTTACGTACAGCACGGTGTTCATGCGGTCGAGTTCGCCGTTCTTGCGCAGGGTCCAGGGTTCCTGCTCTGCGAAGTAGGCGTTGGTGTCTGCGAGGACGGTCCAGATGCGTTCCAAAGCGCGGTGGAATGCCTGCTCGTCGAAGTCTGCACGGACGGGCTCGTAGAGGGCTGCCGCCTGGTCGAGGATCTGGCGGTCGGCTTCGGTGAATTCGCCGTGGGTGGGGACGGCGCCACCGCAGTTCTTGGCGACCATGGACAGGGAACGCTGGGCAAGGTTGCCGAGGTTGTTTGCCAGGTCGGAGTTGATGCGGTTGATGATGGACTCTTCGGAGTAGGAGCCATCCTGGCCGAAGGACACTTCACGCATGAGGAAGAAGCGGACGGCATCCAAGCCGAATGCGTCGACGAGGTTTGCGGGGTCGACAACGTTACCGACGGACTTGGACATCTTCTCGCCGTTGACGAGCAGGAAGCCGTGGCCGAACACGCGCTTGGGCAGCTCGACTCCGGCGGACCACAGGAATGCGGGCCAGTAGATGGAGTGGAATCGGGTGATGTCCTTACCGATGAGGTGCAGGTCGGCGGGCCAGTACTTGGTGAACAGTTCGTTATCGGTGTCGGGGTAGCCGAGGCCGGTCAGGTAGTTGGTGAGGGCGTCGACCCACACGTACATAACGTGCTTGTCGTTGCCGGGTACGGGTACGCCCCAGTCGAAGGTGGTGCGGGAGATGGACAGGTCGTTGAGGCCGCCCTTGACGAAGGAGATCAGTTCGTTGCGGCGGGATTCGGGGTAGACGTAGCCTTCGTTGGCGTAGAGTTCGAGGAGCTTGTCGCCGTACTTGGAGAGGCGGAAGAAGTAGGATTCTTCTTCGGTCCATTCGACTTCGGTGCCGGTGGTGATGGCGTAGCGCTGGCCGTCGCGGACTTCGGTTTCGTCTTCTGCGTAGTAGGCTTCGTCGCGTACGGAGTACCAGCCGGCGTACTTGTCGAGGTAGATGTCGCCGTTTTCTTCCATGCGCTTCCAGATGGCCTGGGATGCGACATAGTGGTCGGGGTCGGTGGTGCGGATGAAGCGATCGTAGCTGATGTTCAGCGCGTCGTTCATTGCTTTGAAGCGTGCGGAGTTCTCGTCGGCGAGTTCCTTAGCGGTCTTACCGAGTTTTTCGGCGGTGGTCTGCATCTTCTGGCCGTGCTCGTCGGTGCCGGTCATGAAGCGCACGTCGAAGCCGTCGAGGCGCTTGAAGCGGGCTAGCACGTCGGCTGCGATGGTTTCGTAGGCGTGGCCGATGTGCGGGTTGCCATTGGGGTAGGAGATGGCGGTGGTGATGTAGAACGGAGTTGCAGTCATAACTTTCAGTTTACCGCAGTCTTAGGCTAGGCTCTCACCGGGGTTACACTCTGGAACGCGGTATAACGCTCAGCCGCCATGCAACACACCAAAACGCGACAGCCCTTCCCCGCCCCAGTTCGCTAGGCACGGGGCGCACATACTGAACCACCGCACATCTACCGCAACCCCGGCGGGATTTGCTCGAGGTTCGGCACCCTCCTCGCTCCTACAGGGGCACCCGCCCTCGCTTCG
>NZ_KV807673.1:93003-125422 GCF_001812085.1 Rothia sp. HMSC065C12 | reverse complement strand
CCTCGCTTCGCTTCGGGCACCCTGATGTCGCTACGGAGGCCACCGAAACCTCCACGCACCCGCCTAACCGGTGCAGCTACGTTTTCCGGAAGCGCCCTCAGGGTGTCACACGGACGCTCTCCGCAGCGAAGCAAGGAGGGGCGGAGCGTCCGGGCGACGGGTGCCCCTGCGTAGGCGCGGAGGAAACATGTAGCGCACCCCGTAGTCTTGGGAGACGCGAGGTACCCACCCACCCAACCCCTGCAGGAGCGAGGACGAACACCGATTCCTCAACCCATGAAGCCTGCATTTCAAGGGGAACGCAAAAATCCCGCTGATTCCGAAGAATCAGCGGGATTTTCTGTAAAGTGCGCCCCCTGGGACTCGAACCCAGAACCCATTGATTAAGAGTCAATTGCTCTGCCAATTGAGCTAGAGGCGCTTATTTGTTTTTCAAGGTTTCCCCTGCAACAAGTAAATACTATACGGCATTTTGTGAGTGTTCACAACTCGATTGAGCATGAACTGCATCACATATCTAATGGGTGCTGCTGTTCAGCTTGAAACAGTAAGAATCCGGCGCCCCGCCCCTCCCCTATAGCGGGGTGTGGGCGGAACGCCGGATTCTTAGAAAGCTATTGCTGAGCTACCGTTTAGCGAGCGACGGAACCTTCGGTGTAGTCGTCGTCAACGGAGTTCCAGGAGAACAGCTCGCGCAGCTTGCGGCCGGTTGCCTCGATGGGGTGTGCCTCACCCTTTGCGCGCAGTTCCTTGAACTCGGGTGCGCCTGCAGCCTGGTCTTCCATGAAGCGCTTTGCGAAGTTGCCGTTCTGGATGTCTGCCAGGACAGCCTTCATGTTTTCCTTGACCTCGGGGGAGATCACGCGGGGGCCGGAGACGTAGTCGCCGTACTCTGCGGTGTCGGAGATGGACCAACGCTGCTTAGCGATGCCACCCTCGATCATCAGGTCAACGATGAGCTTGAGCTCGTGCAGGACCTCGAAGTAAGCAATCTCGGGCTGGTAGCCTGCTTCGGTCAGAACCTCGAAGCCGTACTGAACCAGCTGGGAGGTGGAGCCGCAGAGGACTGCCTGCTCACCGAACAGGTCGGATTCGGTCTCTTCGGTGAAGGTGGTCTTGATGACGCCTGCGCGGGTTGCGCCGAGGCCCTTTGCGTAGGACAGTGCCAGTGCGAGTGCTTCGCCGGATGCGTCCTTCTCAACTGCGACCAGGGCGGGAACGCCGCGGCCTGCTTCGAATTCGCGGCGGACGGTGTGGCCGGGGCCCTTGGGGGCGACCATTGCCACGTCGACACCCTCGGGTGCGGTGATGTAGCCGAAGCGGATGTTGAAGCCGTGTGCGAAGAACAGTGCGTTGCCGGGCTTCAGGTGGGGTTCGATGCTCTCTGCGTAGACCTTTGCCTGGACCTGGTCCGGGGTCAGGATCATGATGACGTCTGCTTCTGCTGCTGCTTCTGCAACGGTTGCGACGCGCAGGCCTTCTGCCTCAGCCTTGGCACGGGACTTGGAGCCCTCGGACAGACCGACGATGACCTTCACGCCGGAGTCACGCAGGTTCAGTGCGTGTGCGTGGCCCTGGGAGCCGTAGCCGATAACTGCTACGGTGCGACCCTGGATCAGGGAGAGGTCTGCGTCGTCGTTGTAGAAAATGGTTGCTGCCATTTCTTCTCCTCAGTAAGTTTGGTATGCGGCCCAGGCTGGGCTCAACATTGACTATTCTACTTGATAGATGTTTAGTTGCGGGCTGTCGAGAGTACTTCTCAGCATCTGAAGTATCCGGAAGGTCTGTGAGCCCATAGGGGCGGGTATCGCATCGCCGCCGGTTTCCCGGTCGAAGCGGTGCGATACCCGAAGCTATCCTCGCTAATGCGGGGTTGGTATGACACCCTGGTGGGTATTAGATGCGCTCGCTCATAGCGCGGGGGCCACGTGCCAGGCCGATGGTGCCTGCGCGAACGATTTCGCGAACACCGTAAGGCTCCAGAACATCCAGCAGTGCGTTGAGCTTCTCCTCAGAACCGGTTGCCTCAATGACAACAGACTCAGGGGAAACGTCAATCACGGATGCACGGAACAGGTCAGCTGCCTGAACGATCTGCAGGCGAGCAACTGCATCGGCCTTGACCTTAATCAGGATGTGACCACGCTGGGTGGAGGAGTCGGCGGGAAGCTCGACGACCTTCAGCACGTGAACAAGCTTGTTCAGCTGCTTGGTGATCTGCTCGATGGTGTGAGCGTCACCCTCGGTCACGACGGTGATGCGGGAAACACCGGGGTTTTCGGTGGGGCCCACAGCCAGGGAGAGGATGTTGAACAGGCGGCGGGAGAACAGACCGGAAACTCGGGTGAGAACGCCCGGCTTATCTTCTACCAGAACGGACAGAGTGTGCTGAGACATTAGTTCTCTCCCTCACGATCGAACTCGGGCGAAGTGTTCTTCGCAATCCAAATCTTGTCATTAGAAACGCCTGCCGGGACCATGGGCCAGACCAGTGCGTGGGGGCTGACGGTAAAGTCAATGACCACGGGGCGGTCGTTGATTTCCAGGGCAGCCTTAATGGTGGCATCCACGTCTTCGTCGCGTTCGCAACGGAAGGTGGCGCAACCGTATGCGTCGCCGAGCTTGACGAAGTCGGGGATGCGTACGGTGCCGTGGCCGTCCTTCAGGTCGGTGTTGGAGTAGCGCTCGTTGTAGAACAGAGTCTGCCACTGGCGCACCATGCCGAGGGAAGAGTTGTTGATGATAGCAACCTTGACGGGGATGTTGTTCTGTGCGCAGGTGACCAGTTCCTGGTTGGTCATCTGGAAGCAACCGTCACCGTCGATAATCCACACGGTGGATTCGGGGTGTGCGACCTTTGCACCCATGCCGGCGGGAACGCCGTAGCCCATGGTGCCGAGGCCTGCGGAGCTGATGAAGTGGCGGGGGCTTTCCTGCTGGATGTAGTGTGCACCCCACATCTGGTGCTGGCCAACGCCGGTGACGTAGTATGCGTCGGGGCCGGTGAGGGCGCTGATGCGCTCGAGGACGTATTCGGGGGAACCGAGGCCGTCGTTGGGCTTTTCGTAGCCGAGCGGGTAGTCCTTGCGGATGACGTTGAGCTCGTTCCACCATTCGGTCAGGTTCGGCAGCTGGTCTGCGAACTCGGTGGAGAGCAGGTCGGTCAGCTCGGGCAGCACGTACTTAAGGTCGCCGACGATCGGCACGTCTGCGAAGCGGATCTTCGAGATTTCTGCCGGGTCAACGTCAATGTGGATGACCTTAGCCTCGGGTGCGAAGGAGTCGAGCTTACCGGTGACGCGGTCGTCAAAGCGTGCGCCGAGGGTGATGAGCAGGTCAGACTTCTGCATTGCGGCGACGGCGGGGACGGTGCCGTGCATGCCGGGCATGCCGAGGTTCTGGGGGTCAGAGTCGGGGAATGCACCGATAGCGTTCAGGGTGGTGACGACGGGTGCGCCGATGAGCTTAGCCAGCTTGTGGAACTCTTCGGAAGCACCTGCGCGGACCAGGCCACCACCGACGTAGAAGACGGGGCGCTTGGACTCAACAATGTACTTTGCAGCTTCGTGGATCTGCTTGGAGTGACCGCGGGTGACGGGGGTGTAGCCGCGCAGCTCCAGGTCCTCAGGAATGCCGCGGTATTCCATCATGCCAACCTGTGCGTCCTTGGTGACGTCCACGAGCACGGGGCCGGGGCGACCGGTGGATGCAATGTGGAATGCTGCTGCGAGCGCGCGGGGGATGTCCTGCGGGTCGGTGATCATGAAGGAGTGCTTGGAGATGGGCATTGCCATGCCGACGATGTCAGCTTCCTGGAATGCGTCGGAGCCCAGCAGCTTGGTGGACACCTGGCCGGTGATTGCGACCAGGGGGATGGAGTCCATGTTTGCGTCAGCGATTGCGGTCAGCAGGTTGGTTGCGCCGGGGCCGGAGGTTGCGATGCACACGCCGGTCTTACCACTGGACACTGCGTAGCCCTGAGCTGCGTGGCCTGCGCCCTGCTCGTGGCGGACCAGGATGTGGCGGACCTTCTTGGAGTCGTACAGGGGGTCATAGGTCGGCAGAATGGCTCCACCAGGCAGGCCGAATACGTCAGTCACACCCAGGTCTTCGAGGGTGCGGACGATTGCCTGAGAACCGGTCATGCGTTCTGCGGGAGCGTTTGCCGCGTCATCAGAAGTGGAAAATCCCATAGTCATGGAAATGCCTCGTGTCTTAATGGTTCTTCGTTGTACTCAATGTTCTGCGTGAGGTTTGTGTGATCCTCACGCATCCTATGCCCGGGGGTACCAAGCTATAAAAAATGCCCCTCGCTGTTGGTGGTAGCGGTAGGGGCGCTCAGTCGCAGTGAATAGACCCTGCCACGCGCCCTAGGCGACGTCGACAAGGCGTAGAATTCGCTGGAACATTGCTGTCTTCACCCTTCTATGGTGCGCCCCAAGAAGGGGTGAGTCAAATCTCTATCGAGCAACACGCCCGTTTTTGTTCATAAAGGTGCAGGTCAGATACTTTCTTTCATGATGTGGACACATTGCACTTGTTGACACATTCCCACGTGTTCATTTGAACAGGTGAGAAAAACTCGCATTTTTGGACGTCATGGCGCGTAATATGCGCGAATACTCGTGACCTTCGTTGGTTGCCCCGGTAGACTGAAGCTATGACCGAACCGATCATCCCGGTCGCTGATGAGCTGACCGAAGCAAGTAAGTACGCAGAGGTTGTTGACCCCCGTAACTCTGTTGAGAGTGACGTGTTTTTGACGGGTGAGGAACTTATCCGAGTTCTGCACCCGGTTTTTGACGAGCAGATTATTAATTACGGTGCATACAATTTGGTGTATGCGACGGGCCGTGCGGTTTACCGTAATCCTGATTTGGCGTTGCATCAGTATCCTAATCAGCAGCATTTTATTGTGGGTTATCAGGATGCGCCGGATGAGGTGATTATTGCTCCGGTGAATTTGCCGGCGTTGACGCCTGCGGGTACGGCGACGACGATTGATAATACGAATGCTCTGCATGCGTATCGTGTGGGTGATGATGCGGTGACGCTTGAGTCGGTGAATGGCAGCTCGTTTTATTTGTCGTTTGAGGATAATGCTGAGGTTGCGACTCACCTTGGTACTGGCCTGTTGGAGCAGGGTAAGGATGTGGAGGATTTCCGTGAGTTTGTGACGCGGATTTGGCCGGTCCTGTAGCCTTATGACTTTTTGAAATGATTGCCCGCTGCTGTCTTGTGACGGTGGCGGGCTTTCGCGTGCTTGCACGCAAAATGCCAAGCCACCAAGCAATAGGCTAAACCGCGACAGCCCTCCCCGCCCCACACGCAAAACACCCAACCACCAGGCAACAGGTCAAACCGCGACAGCCTCCCCCGCCCCAGTTCGCTAGGCACGGGGCGCACATACTGAGCCACCACGCAACCCAACGAACCGGCGGGATTCCGCGAACCCCTGAACCACAGATGCGCAGAGGTATAGATATTCCCCGTCGCGACATCAGGGTGTCCGAAGCGAAGCGAGGACGGGTCCCCTGTAGGAGCAAGGGGAATATCTATACCTCAAGCCCAGCAAAATCTTTTTCAGAGGGAACGCAAAAATCCCGCCGATTCCGAAGAATCAGCGGGATTTTCTTTGAAGTGCGCCCCCTGGGACTCGAACCCAGAACCCATTGATTAAGAGTCAATTGCTCTGCCAATTGAGCTAGAGGCGCTTGCCTGTTTCAAGGTTTCCCTTGCAACAGAAAAATACTATACGCGAGTTTCCGTGGTGTGCGCAAGTTGATTTGGAGTGAGCCTGGACACATTGTTTGGGTGGGGTGTGTGGGACACTAGACTGTGTGTATTGCACGGGGTGTATTGCACGGGGCGCGCCCGCCCTTGGTACTGTGTGGGGCGCATCCGCCGCTCCCCTGCTGATCTCTATTGATGTTTTGAGGAGTTATTGATGAGCGTTCGTCTTGAGCCGGGTACCCCGGCGCCTGCTTTTACCCTTGCTGATGCGTCGGGTAAGGAGCACAGTCTGAGTGATTATGCGGGTAGCAAGGTGATTTTGTATTTTTACCCGAAGGCTTCGACTCCGGGTTGCACTAAGGAGGCATGCGATTTCCGCGATAATTTGGCGTCGTTGAAGTCGTTGGGTTACGTGGTGTTGGGTGTTTCTCCGGATTCGCCGGCGGCTATTGCTCGTTTTGTGGAGAAGGAGTCGTTGACGTTCCCGCTGCTGTCTGATGCTGATCATGCGGTGGCTGAGGCGTATGGTGCGTGGGGCGAGAAGAAGAATTACGGCAAGGTGTATGAGGGCCTGATTCGTTCGACGTTTGTGATTGATGAGCAGGGTGTTATTTCTGTGGCTCAGTACAATGTGCGTGCGACGGGTCATGTGGCGAAGTTGCGTCGTGATTTGGGTATTGACCCGAAGTAGGGTCACGTTTTCTGGGGTTTGCGTATCGCCGTTCAGTGGCTTCTTGAGGGGGCTATTGTTCGGCGTGTTTGCGGGCTTTTCGCCCCATGGGGGCTTCTTTTAAGGCTTGGAGAACCTTGGTTCCTGGTGTACACTAATTCTTTGTTGCCTCAGACGCATGCATCTTCGGATGTGGGGTGACACTGCGCGCGAGTGGTGAAATTGGCAGACACGCAGGATTTAGGTTCCTGTGCCTTATGGCGTGGGGGTTCAAGTCCCCCCTCGCGCACACACATTCACATTGGGCCCGCCGTCACGGTTTTCGTGGCGGCGGGTTCTCTTGTATGCGCCTTGCCGGGGTGGGTGTGTCTCGCCCGGTTGGGTGTTGAACCGTTATCCTGAGAGATAAGCATCCGCGACGGAAGAGAGGACCCTCCCGTGCAGCATCAGCCTTATGCATCGTCAGCTGTTGGCAGTTCTGATGCGCTGCTGCGAGCCACTGCCGGCTCGAGTGGCTTGAGTCGACGCGCCGTTTTGCGTTTTGGCGCGCTTTTTAGTGCTGGTTTGGCGCTTTCTGCGTGTTCTGGTCAGTCTTCTGCTGGTTCTTCGGCGAGTGCGAGCGCGTCGTCTGCTGATGCGCGTCGTGTGTTTCGTTTTGCGCAGGGTGCGGCGCCGTTGGGTTTGGATCCGGCGTTGTTTCCTGTGGCGAGTACGTATCAGGTGACGGCGCAGGTTTTGCAGACGTTGTTGGTGGCGAATCATTACACGGGTGATCCTGAGGTTCAGGATTCGTTATGTAGTGAGTGGACGGTTTCTGATGACCGTTTGGTGCATACGTTTGTGTTGCGTGAGGCGCATTTTAGTAACGGTTCTGCGTTGACTGCGGATGCTGTGGTGCAGAATTTCCAGAGGTGGCAGGCGTTGGCTACGGGTGAGGGTACTGCTGCTTTGGCGGTGCCTGCTCAGCCGTTGTTTGCGTGGGGTTTTGGTGTGCCGAAGCCGGGTTCTATTGATCCTTCGGCAGTGGAGCCTGCGCCTGTTCAGGCGTCTCCGTCAGGTGCGGCTACCCCGTCTGCTTCAGTGAGTGCGTCTGCTTCTGCAAGTGCTTCCCCGTCTGCTTCCGCTACTGCTACCCCGAGCGCGTCTGCTTCTGCATCGGCTTCTGATGCTGCGCATCCGGGTGAGAAGAAGTCGGATTCCGCTCAGTCCTCTGTGGTGCAGTCGTTCTTGCCGTTGGTTTCGTCGGTGGTGGCGAAGGGTAACTCTGTGGTGGTGACCCTGTCGCGTCCTTCTCTGGCGTTCCCGCGTATTTTGACGCAGCAGGCGTTTGGCATTATTGATCCTTCGCTGTTTGGTGCGGATCAGAAGCTGACGGGTAACCCGGTGGGTACGGGTGCGTTCCGTGTGGAGTCGTTCGAGGCCGGCACGGTGCGTCTGCTGAAGAATACCCATTTTGATGGTCAGACACCTGAGCTGGATGAGATTCAGATTTCGACCCTCACTTCGTCGGATAAGCGTTATTTTGCGCTGATGGAGGGTCACATTGATGCGTGTGATCAGGTGAATTCGTCTGATCTGGGTCAGTTGGCGCGTGATGGCTATCAGACGCCGGGCCGTGACCCGTTCTCGCTGGTGTATTTGGGTTTGAATACGGCGCATCCGGTGTTGAAGAATATTTCGGTGCGTCGCGCTATTTCGCATGCTGTGGATCGCGGTGCACTACGTCAGTATTATCCGCAGGGCACCTCGGATGCGCAGACGCTGATTTCGCCGTCGTTCCGCATTAAGGCTGATGATGCGAAGGATTACACGGACCGTAATCAGGATATGGCGCGCTCGCTGTTGGCGACTGCTGGGTACGACAATCAGGTGATTGAGTGTTACTACCCTGCCGATGTGTCTCTGCCGTGGATGGATACTCCGCAGAAGGTGTATTCGGAGATGGTGGCTTCGCTGATTGAGGTGGGCCTAAATATTAAGCCTGTGCCTCTGCCGTGGGCTGAGTATCTGTCGAAGAGCCGTGAGGTTTCTTCTGAGCGCGGTATTACGTTGGCGGGTTTCTACGGCATGTACCGTGACCCGTATGCGTTCTTTGGTCCGGTGTTGGCGCCGCTGATTGCTGAGCATCAGGTGCGTTCGTTGATTGCTAATGCGCCGTCGGATATGACGACTGGTTTGACGAAGAAGAGTTCTGATGTGCCGTCGTCGGGTGGCGCGAATTCGAATGTGCGGATTTCTGCGACTCCGAGCCCGCAGCCGAGTTATTCGCCGGATCCGTTGACGCCTGAAGAGGAGGCTTCGGCTTCTGCTTCGCCGAGCCCGTCGGCGTCGCCTTCGCCGTCGCCTACTGCTGTGGCGGTGGCGCCGTCGCCTCGTTTTACGCAGATTTTGGAGGCGATTCGTACCGCAGACTCTGCCGATTCGGTGGATTCGCAGCGTGAGCTGTACGCGAAGGTTGTGTCTCAGTTGGGTCAGTTCATGCCAGCGGTTCCGTTGCTGAATGTGACGTCTAAGGTGGCTGTGAGCCGTGAGGTTCAGGGCTATCAGACGGAGCAGAATGCGATTGAGCTGTTTGGAAAACTGCGTAAGTTGTAGGCAGTTCAGGTTTGAGTGTTGCGTTGCGTGTGTGTTTGGCGTGCCCTGGAGGGTTTCTACCCTCCGGGGAAGCTAACGTGTGAACTGCAACACTCTCCTGTTATTTGCTGATTCTAGCTATGCCTCCCCCACTAAAAGGAGTAGGCTAGATGATGTACCCCACAGTCATTGTGCCCAAGGCCGGGCACCCGCACCCCTAAGGGAGAATTCAGTGGTAGCACGTACTGAACGAACCGACGTCGTCCTGGTCGGCGGCGGCATCATGAGCGCCACCCTCGGCGTGTTCCTCAAGGAGCTCGAACCGACCTGGAATATTATCCTGCTCGAACGCCTCGACAAGGTTGCTCAGGAATCCTCCAACCCCTGGAATAACGCAGGTACCGGCCACTCGGCGCTATGCGAACTCAACTACGCACCCGCTGGCCCCGACGGCACCGTCTCGGCAGCTAAGGCGCTGAACATTAACGAGCAGTTCCAGATTTCCCGCCAATTCTGGGCCTCCCTGGCTGAGAAGAATATTCTGACGGACACCAGCTTCATCAACCCGGTACCCCACATGTCCCTGGTCTTCGGCGAAGACCACTCCAAGTACCTGGCTGCGCGCTACGATTCTTTCCGCAAGGAGAAGCTCTTCGAGCGTATGCAGTTCTCCAATGACCGCGAGAAGATTGGCGAATGGGCACCGCTGACCGTCAAGGGCCGCAAGGGTAACGAGTCGATGGCTGCAACCTGGTCCCCCGAAGGTACCGACGTGAACTTCGGCTCCCTCACCGAGCAGCTGGTCGATTACCTGCAGACCAAGGGTGTTGAGGTTCGCTACGGCTACCAGGTCACCAACCTGAACCGCGAGTCGAACGGTTCCTGGCAGGTTGAGGCGATTAACCGCATCAACAAGGATGAGCCTCTGAGCATCAACGCGAAGTTCGTGTTCCTCGGCGCCGGCGGTGGCGCCCTGCATCTGCTACAGAAGTCAGGCATTGAAGAGGGTAAGGGCTACGGCGGCTTCCCCGTCTCCGGTCTGTTCCTGCGCAACACCCACGAGGCAACCGCAAACCAGCACAACGCTAAGGTGTACGGTCAGGCATCGGTGGGTGCACCTCCCATGTCTGTTCCCCACCTGGACA
Organism: Rothia sp. HMSC065C12; assembly: GCF_001812085.1. Lineage (NCBI taxonomy): Bacteria > Bacillati > Actinomycetota > Actinomycetes > Micrococcales > Micrococcaceae > Rothia > Rothia sp. HMSC065C12. The sequence continues at coordinate 115,300 of NZ_KV807673.1, read as the reverse complement.
CCCGCTACGTGGACGGCAAGCGTGCTCTGCTCTTCGGCCCCTACGCCGGTTTCAAGACGAACTTCTTGAAGCAGGGTTCCGTACTGGATCTGCCGAAGTCCCTGCGCCTGCACAACCTGTACCCCATGACCCGTGCAGGTCTGGATAACTTCTCCCTGGTCAAGTACCTGCTCTCCGAGCTGATCAAGGACAAGAACGCTCGCCTGGAGACCCTGCACCAGTACTACCCCGAGGCTGACGGCGGCGAGTGGGAGCTCATTGAGGCTGGTCAGCGCGTCCAGATTATGAAGAAGGATGCGAAGAAGGGCGGCATCCTACAGTTCGGTACCGAGGTTGTCTCCGCAGCGGACGGCTCCATCGCAGCTCTGCTGGGTGCATCCCCCGGTGCTTCCACCGCGGCTCCGATTATGCTGAACCTGCTGGCTAAGTGCTTCCCCTCCAAGATTGCCGGTTGGGAGCCCCGCCTGAAGGAGCTCATCCCCGGTTACAGCGTGAAGCTCAACGACAACCCGGATCTGGCTGATGAGCTGATGGCTCACACCGCTAAGGTTCTGGGTATTCACAACTAGTTTTCAGTTAGGCTCAGCAGGTAGCTTTATACCCTAGCTGATAAGCCTTTTTTGAGGCTTTTCGGGGCTGTGACCCTCTCTAACTGACCAACAGGTCAGCTATCTGCACTCGTAGAAAAATGCGGGAGGGTTAGAAAACCCTATAATGTCACCGCAGGGGCGGGAAGGACAGCTCATTGTTCTCCTCGCCCCTTCTGTGCGCCCACACGCTGAAGCTCATCGGCGCACCACTGTGTACACCCCACTCATTCAAGGAGCCCCATTGGCTGCACACACCGGCTCTTCCACGGACACCTCCTCAACCCAGGTACCCGCCGGAGCTCGACGCGGACTCTTCTCCCGTAAGAAGAAGCCCGCAGCCCCCAAGTACGCAAGCGTGAAACTGCGCGACTTCCCCAAGGGCAGCATCCTCTACATTCTGCGTCGTGCCATCTACAAATTCGGCGCAAACGGCGGCACCGACATGGCGGCAGCACTCACCTACTTCACCGTGCTGTCCATCTTCCCCGCCCTGCTGGCAATCGTCTCCCTACTGGGCGTATTCGGTCACGGTGAGGAAAGCGCCGCCGTCATCCTCGCCTTCCTCAAGGACAACGCGCCCGCCCAGATGTACGCCATTCTGGAAGACCCCATCAAGCAGATTACCGGCGACCACGGCGCAGGCCTGGTGCTGTTGACCGGTATCCTCAGTGCGCTCTGGTCCGCCTCCGGGTACACCGGATCCTTCGGCCGAGCTCTCAACACGGTCTACAACGTGCGTGAAGGCCGCCCCGGCTGGATTCTCAAGCCGCTGAACGTCTTCGTCACCACCGTGATTATCATCCTCGTGGTACTCATGATGCTCATGATGCTGCTGGGTGTAACCGTCCTGGACATGGTCGGTCGGTATGTACCCGAAACCGTGGATATGGAGCTCATCAAGCTCATCTGGCTCAACGGCCGCTGGGTCCTCATCCTATTCATGGCAATCGCCCTGATTACTCTGCTCTACGCCGCCACCCCGAACGTGCGCCGCTTCAAACAGTGGAAGCTCTCCCCCGGTGCGGCGCTGGCACTCTTCGGTATGGGCCTGGGCGGTTTCGGCTTCACCCTCTACGCCAACAACTTCAGCAAGTACAACGCCACCTACGGCCTCATTGGTGGTGTGATTGTGATGCTGCTGTTCATCTGGATCATGAACAATATGCTCCTCTTCGGCGCGCACCTGGACGCAGAAATCATGCTCATGCGCCAGGTACTCGCCGGCGAAGACGACCACGGACACCTGAAGGTTCAGCCGCGCAGCACCACCGCATCCCGTGCGATGAAAGAACAGAGCGAACGCCTCATGTCCGCCGGACGCGAACTACAGCAGCAGGCGGCAGGCCAGGACATGCTCCCCAAGCCGAAGGGCCCCTCCATTGCGGATCGCGTGCAGAAGGCGGTGGACACCAACACCACCATGATTCGCACGTTCATTGCCGACGGTAAGGAACGCATCGAAAACGGTAAGGAACAGCTGCAGCAGAAGCAGGCTAAGGCCGATGCCGCCGAAACTCAGGCTTCTGAGGCAACCGCGGCGAAGGCAGAAGCGAGCGCAAAGGCTGAACCTCAGCAGGAGGCGCTCTTCGACCCGGGCACCGATAACTCAACCGGTGCGGCACAGAAGAACTAAGCGGCAGCTCAGCTGAGCGCGTACCGCCTCAACGCATCAAGGGCGCGAGACAGAAAAGGGCACGAGATAGAAAAGGGCGCAGGACAGAAACCCTGCGCTGGTCACTAAGATAGACATATGACCAGTGCAGAATTCTCTCCCGCGCCCTTTGCTGTACCCAACGCCGCTACACCCAATGTTGATGCGCCCGATGCCGCAGCACCCGCCGTCGTTCTCCCCGACCTCGAGTACACCCTCTACCAGCCGCAGCAACTCAAAAGCCGCGTCCCCGCCCTCATGATTCACGGCTTCGCCACCCGCGGCGAGCAGCTCTACGGCGGCACCAGCTGGATCCGCCAATACCTGCGAGCCGGATACCCCGTGCTGATCGTTACCCTGCCCTACCACTCAGACGAATACCTCAAAGACCCCGAGTCCATGCACGCCATCGACTGCAAGCTCCCCAACAACACGGGCGTGCGCAGCCGCACAATCCCGTTCGATTCGGTGCCCCCTGTCGATGCGGCAGGTCAGCCGCTGACCCCCATGCACCTGTTCACCAATCTGCTCGCCCAACTGCTGCGCACCGTCGCCATCGAGAACGACCTCGGCGTTGAGCTGGAGCCCCGCGCGCACGTTATCGGCTTCTCCTTCGGCGCGCGCGTCGGCTGGGAACTCGCCCTCACCCACCCGGAGGCGGTCGCATCCCTCACCCTGGGCGGCCTGCCCCTACACGACCACCTCATCACCCTGCGCGCCATGCTCGAAGCACACGAAGGAACCAGCGTCACGGCGGATAGTGAAACCCCGGCGGCGGACTCCACCGACGAGGCGATTGCCTCCTTCACCTCGATTATTGACAACTCCCCCATTCAGCCCGATGCGCTGCTGAAGTTCGTGCGGATTCCCTTCGGCCCGTTCTTCGACGTGCCCGCCCTACGTGCCGGTTCCCCCAACCTACCTGCCGGTCACCCGGGCGCGCATCCGCACGCACCCATTGCGGTCGTGCTCGGTGACGCGGACACCATCGCCGCCGACGGTGCCGAACTCTATGACATGGTGCGCGGCAACAACCCGCTCAACCGCTTCATCTCCCTGCCCGGCCGCGACCACGTGAACGCACTGACCTCGGGTGCGTTCCGACGCGGTGCGCTCACCTTTGCGGCAGAGGTGGAGGCGGCAGAGTAAGTAGCCGGGGCTAGGCGGGTTCCGGGAGGAGTAAGAGACAACGTCATAAAACGTCACATTCACCTGGGGGCTTCACGCTCAGCCCCGGGGTGCATCAGGTATGCCTTAGCTCTTAGAATGGGAACGTATCAAAAAACCTTTATCTGCGGTTGAACCTCAGCCGCGCCTCAGCAAAGGAGCACCATGCACAAGGTTAAGGCTGTCGTAGCCCTCTCCCAGGACGCGCCCGTCACCGTCACCACCATCAACGTACCCGACCCCGGCAAGGGAGAAGCACTCGTCAAGGTCCTCACCTGCGGTGTCTGCCAGACCGACCACCACTACGTCACCGGCGGCGTCGGCCAGGACTTCCCCTACCTGCTCGGCCACGAGTCCGCAGGTATCGTTGAGGCTGTCGGCGATGACGTCACCGACATCGCCCCCGGCGACCTGGTCATCCTCAACTGGCGTGCAGTCTGCGGCGAATGCCGCGCATGCCGCAAGGGCCAGCCGCAGTACTGCTTCGCAACCCACAACGCCGCCCAGAAGATGACCCTCGAGGACGGCACCGAGCTCACCCCCGCACTGGGTATCGGCTCCTTCGCTGAGAAGACCCTCGTCGCAGCTGGCCAGTGCACCAAGATCACCGCTGACATCAGCCCCGAACAGTACGCAGCCATCGGTCTGCTCGGCTGCGGCGTCACCGCAGGTCTGGGCGCTGTTCTGAACACCGGTGAGCTCAAGCGCGGCGAGTCCGTGGCAGTCATCGGCTGCGGCGGCGTCGGCACCGCAGCAATCGCGGGCGCACAGCTCGGTGGCGCAACCACCATCATCGCCGTCGACATCGACGAGGATAAGCTGGCACGCGCACGCGAACACGGCGCAACCCACACCGTGAACTCCTCCAAGGTCGACCCCGTCGAAGCCATCAAGGAACTCACCGGCGGCTTCGGTGCAGACCTCGTCATCGACGCTGTCGGCATCGCCCCCACCTTCAAGCAGGCATTCGAAGCACGCGACCTGGCTGGCCGCGTCGTCCTCGTCGGCGTGCCCGCACCCGGCACCACCTGGGACATCCCGCTGGATGAGGTGTTCGGCCGCGGCGGCTCCATCAAGAGCGCATGGTACGGCGACACCCTGCCCTCCCGCGACTTCCCCGAATTCGTGGACCAGTACCTGCTCGGCCGCCTCGACCTGGACGGCTTCGTCTCCGAGCGCATCCGCCTCGAAGACGTCAACGAAGCATTCGAAACCATGAAGACCGGCCGCGTGCTGCGCTCGGTCGTGGAACTCTAGGAGCGTAGCGTGAGCGAACGTATTGAACGAGTCGTCACCTCCGGCACCTTCTCGCTGGACGGCGGCTGCTGGGACGTCGACAACAACGTCTGGATCATCGGCAATGACTCCTCCGTGATCATCATTGACCCCGCCCACGACGTCGACAAGATCTCCCGCACCGTTGCAGGCCGCACCGTGGAGAAGATTCTGCTGACCCACGCCCACGACGACCACATCCGCAGCGCCAAGGAGGCGGCAGAACGCTTCGGCGCACCCGTCTACCTGAACCCCGCGGACCGTGTGCTCTGGGAAATGGTGTACCCCTCCTGGGACTTCGATCACGAACTCGCTGACGGCGACGTACTGCGCATCGGCGACACCGAACTGAAGGTCCTCGCGACCCCCGGCCACTCCCCCGGCTCCGTGTGCTTCTACGCACCCACCCTCAGCTGGGAGAACAGCGAAGGCGTCGTCTTCTCCGGCGACACCCTCTTCAACGGCGGCCCCGGCGCAACCGGACGCTCCTACAGCGACTTCGACACCATCATCGAGTCGATCTCGACCCGCCTGCTGACCCTGCCCGAGTCCACCGCGGTCCTCACCGGCCACGGTGACAGCACCGGCATCGGTCTGGAAGCACCCGAGCTTCCGGCATGGATTAAGCGCGGTCACTAAACCGGCAGCCTCACGCTGAGGCTCTCACGCTGAGGTTCTCAGGCCGAGGCTCACCACAAACCGAGCACGGTACACAAAAGGCGGATGCCCCACCACCTGCAGAAGGTGGCGGGGCATCCGCCTTTAAACATGCGCTAACGACGTTCCAACTGATCCCAAGGAGTCAGCTGCTCCTCATGCTCCTCACGCCACAGGTAGCCGTACAAATGACCCAACGCAAAATACAGAGTCGCAATAATCACCGGAACCATAAACGCATTACGGTAATACGGGGCGTCGCCCATATAGCCGCCCCACATACTACCCAGCGCAAGCCCAATACCCAGCATCGAGCGGGTAAAGAAGCTCGCCTGCGCATCAGGAATATGCTTGAGCGAACGGTTCAGCCACAGCTCATGGCCACCAAACGCCACGCCCAGCACCGCGCCGCACAGCGCCAACGCATAGAAAATCGTGGACGTATCATCGCTCGCCGGCAAGTACAGCGCCGCCATAATCAGCAGAACACCGCTCACCAGCCAGCCATGCCACGGGTTCACCGAACGGCCACCCAAAACCACGGGGAAAGCCACCACCACGAGCGCACCGGTACCGGTCGCAACCATCGCCATGAACAGGTTCATCGAACCGTGAATCAGCGAGAAACCCAGCAGACCAGAACCAACCGAACCCATGCACGCACCCAGCAGCACCAGACCAAGAATCAGCACCACCGTCTGACGGCTCGGACGCACGAGATTCTGCGGCGGAGCCATGCGAATACGCGAAATATCCGGTAGCCACCTCGGCGCCGCCAGCACCACGACGAACAGTAGCGCATCCAGAATAATCGTGATCCAGAAGCCCGCGTACTCATTATTCGGGGTGATGTACGCATCGCCCAGCCACACCAGCAGAGCAGCCAGCGGATGCATCGACATGTTCGCCGTGGTACCCCACGACACCGCAGTCGACAAGCGAATATCGCTGTACTGATAGTTACGGCGATACAGCGACTCAAGAGCGAACGGAGTCCACGGCGGAGTCGTGAAACCCATCGCCACACACGAGAGCGCATGGTAGGTCGTACTCACATTATTCGGGTCAACCGTTAGACGCCAACCAATCACCAGCATGTTCAGCACCGCAGCGATATTCAGAATCGACGTAATCGCCAGCAACGACCGCAAACCCAGAGCACGCACCAGCATCGGGCCGAGCATAATCTGCACCGAATACGCGCCAGTAAACGCCGCCACCGCGTAGCCGCCATCATGCACGCTACCCAGGTGGCTCGCCAACAGAATATACAGCGCAAACGCCGAAGAAGCCGCCGGAATGTGGAACAGAATCGTCAACACATTACGGGCAAAACCCTCAGCACGAAGCACCGCATACAGGTGACGACGCTGCTCCTTACCGTTGCGCAGGAACAACGCCCAATGCTGACGCAAAATGTCCGGCACCGACGCGTTCGTATTAATCTCATCCGCAGCCGGAATCGGGCGAGGCGGCAACTCCTGCAACACGTGCTCGTTGTTGCGCACCACATCCGTCAGGGAGGTGCCCGGAACCGTCGGAATGCCCGTTCCCGAAGCACGCATTTTATTCAGCGCATCGGAGGCGGGTGCCACCTTCATGGTGCGCGGAGGAACCTCCGGCGCGGATGCGCCAGTACGCGCATCAGCCGAAGGTTCCACACGATACGTTGAATTCGGTGCCCTGTCCTGAGGTGTCGAGGTCATCATCTCTTTCACGAATAAGCCGCCGGACATGCCATAACAGCAGCCCGGAAGCGAATTTATGCCTACTAGGAGTTTACCCTCACCGACGAGCCGTTCTGACCCTTTTCCACCACAATCTGCGCTGGAATACGGTTCTTCATCTCCTCCACATGCGAAATCAGGCCAATAGTGCGGCCGCTATCACGCAGAGATTCAATCGTACCCATCACCATGTCCAGAGTTTCAGCGTCCAACGTGCCGAAGCCCTCATCAATGAACAGGGTGTCCAGCTCGATGCCGCCGTTATTCGCCTGTACGACCTCCGCCAGACCTAACGCCAACGACAGCGACGCCAAGAACGACTCGCCGCCGGACAGCGACGACGCCTCACGCGGCTCGCCCGTCCAGGTGTCAGTAATCTCCAGGTTCAGGCCACCGCCGGAACGGCTACCCTTCGCACGGTGATCGCTGAACACCATGCCGTAGCGACCCTCACTCATACGGTCCAGGTGCAGTGACGCCGAGTGCAGAATCCGCTCGAACTCGGCACCCAGCACATAGCTGACCAGGTCAACCTGATGCTCATAACCGCCCAGGGTGTCACCGCGGGCAGCCGCCGCCAAGTTAGCCAACATCTGCGCACGATCATAACGCTGCGCCGTCTGCGCACGGAACGCCGCATACTCGCCACGCAGTGCCTGCAGGGAACGCAGCAGGCTCTCCCGCTCACCCTCACGAAGAGTCAAACGGTGAACCGCCGCGCGCAACTGCTCACCCTGCTCACGCACGCCCTGCAGGTCATCCGGTGCCTGCTCACCAGCGGCAACACGGGCCGCCACCGCAACAATTGCCTCACGGCCAAAGCCCTCAAGGAGGCGGGCATGCTCCAGCTCGTACGCGGCAACAGCCTGTTCCAGGGCGTCGACGCGCTCAGGGGTGCGGACCGCCGCCTGCACCAGCTCAGCACTCTCACACGCAGACTCGCCCAACAGGCGCTGCGCCTGCGCCGCCGCCAGAGCATGACGCTCACGCGCCTGCCCCAACAGCAACACCGCACGAGCAAGACGCTGATGCGCCGCACGGTAGCCCTCCACAGCCTCAACACGCTGCGCAAAACCCACCGCCGCACGAGCAGGCGCCAAATCAGCCGCGGTAGCCTCACAGCGCGTCGTAGCGTCACGGTGACGCGTCTGAGCTTCCACCGCCGCGCCCTCGATGGTGCGTAGCGCCTCCTGAGCCTTCTGCAGCTCAACCCGCACCCGCTCAACCTTCGCCAGCACGCCGTCACGCGCCGTCACGCGCGACTGAGCCTGCGCGAGGCGGGTCTGCGCCTGCTGCAGCTGCGCGGCAGTCTGCTCAACATCACACTCGCCCTGGGCAGCCAGAGTCTCGTACTGGGTGCGGGCGGCGGCAAGCGCCTCGGAGGCTTCCTGGTGCGCCTTGGTCGCCCGGTCCTTAGCCAGTTCGTGGGTGCGCGCCTGCTTGTGCGCCTTGTCTTCACGCTCCTTGGCGGCGTCCAGGTCGGCGCGCTCAACCAACTGCTCGCCCTCGGCAATCTGCGCGGGGGCGGGGTGCTCGACCGAGCCGCAGACCGCGCAGGGTTCGCCGTCCTTGAGCTCACGCGCCAGCAGCGAGGACGCCTGGGCGAGGCGCAGCACCTGCAGGTTCTTGAACTCCTCCGTGGCGGCGAGCGCCTGCTGAGCCGAGGCCTGCCATTTTTCCTGCGCCTTCTGCTCGGCGGTGGCGGTGCGCTTGTTCTGCTTCTCAGCCTCAGCAACCGCTGCGGAGGCGGCATCGAGCTTCTGCTGCATCTGCTGAGCGGCGTCGTGCTTCTGCTGCGCCTCGGTGACCAGGTGCGCGGCGAGGGTACGCTCCTCGTCGGCGGTGCTGTAGCCGGCGAGTTCTTCGGCAAGCTGCTCGGCGGCGGCGGTCAGGTCGCTCAGGGTCTTTTCGGCACGCGCCTTGTCCTGTTCGAGGGCATTAGCCTGCTTCAGCAGGGCGGCAACGGCGGCTTCCTCGTCGGTAAGCTGTGCGTCCTTCTTCTGCAGGGCGCGCAGGGTGTCGAGGAGCGCTTCGAGCTGGGTTTCCTGCTCGGCGGGTTCGAGATCCGGGAGCGCGGCGAAGGTCGTCTCTTCGGGGAAGGTGACGTCTGCTGAGGTTTCCTCATCGCGGAGCGCCGCAAGCAGGGCGCGACCGTTTTCCTCAAGCGCGGAAGCACACGCCGAATGTTCCTGTTCTCGGGCGGCGAGCGCCTGCGATTCGGCTTGGACCTGCGCGTACTGTGCGTGCAGGGGCGCCGCGGCACGCGCCTGCGCCAGCTCTTCACGCTGCGCCTTGTGCTCGTCGGCGCGTTCGGTCAGGCGGGTGCGGCGCTCGCAGAGCTGCTCGTATTCGCGCCAGTCGGCCTGTAGCTGGGCGCGTTCGGCGAGTAGGCGGGTGTTCCGGTCGGCTTCGTCGGTGAGGCGCTGCTGTTCCTGCTTTTCGCGCGTGGAGGTTTCGCGGGCGCGCGCTATCCCAACGGCGATCCATGTGTCGAGGGTTTCGGCGGTGACACTCTCAGCGGTGAGCTGTTCGGAAGTCTCCTCCCCTGCAGCCTCTTCAGCGTCCGGGTCTGCAGCGTCCAGTAGCGCCTGCAGGGCGAGCATTTCTGCGCGGGCACGTTCGAGGTAGCCGCGCTGGGTGTTTTCGTCCTGGGCGACTTCCTGCTGGGCGGTTTTCGCTTCCTCGGTGAGTGCGGCGAAGAGCTGTTCGTAGTGTTCGACGGGGAACATCTTTTTGAGCAGTTCTTTGCGTTCTTTGGGCTTGGACTTGAGGAATTGCGCGAACTGACCCTGCGGCAGGAGTACGACCTTGAGGAATTGTTCTTTGGTCAGGTGGGTGCGTTCGGCGATGGTGCGGTTGACTTCGGCGACGCTGCTGGAGATGGGCGTCCATGCCTTTTCGTCGGAGGGGTCGGCGCCGGGTGCGAGTTCGGCGAGGGTGGCTTTGGCGCTTTCTTCGCGCATCTGGCCTTTGCGGGCGCCGCGGGTGATGGGCTTGTTGTAGGCGGGGGTGCGGTCGATGCGCAGGCGCTTGCCGTGGAGGGTCACGTCGAGTAGCACGCGCGGTTTGGTGCCGCTGTGTGCCGCGTAAGTGGAGTGCAGTTTGGCGGATTCGCGGTCGCTGCTGGTTTCGCCGTAGAGGGCGTAGCAGATGGCGTCAAGGATGGTGGTTTTACCGGCGCCGGTGGGGCCGTTGAGCAGGAATACGCCGGCGTTGTTGAGGGCGTCGAAGTTGATTTCTTGGCGCTTGGGGTATGCCATGAAGGCTTCGAATTCGAGGTTGTGCAGGATCATGCGTTGTCCTTGTGGCTTTTGATGTGGTCACTGAGGGTGGTGATGACGTTGCGTTCTTCGCTGGTGAGGGGGCGGTTGCGTACGTATTGGTGGAATTGGTCGAAGGTTTCGACGGGGTCGGCGTCGCGGGTGAGGGGTGCGGCGGCGGGTTTGTCAGTGGCGGGTTGGGTGCTGCGGTAGCTGAAGTGGGAGATGGTTTCGTAGCGGCTGCGCAGGCGGTCGACGGCGCCGACGGGTAGGGTTTCGTCGGTGAGTTCGATGCGGCAGTAGTAGCCCTGCTCGTAGGGGCTGTTTTCTGGGTCGTTGAGTAGCTGCTCCATGGTGCCGCGCAAGGTTTTCATGTGCACGCGGGTTGCCCATTCGTGGCTGCTGATGGTGGGTTCTTCGCCGGGGTTGAGTTCGATGAGGTAGGCGCCGTTGCGGTTGTGTTCTTCGCTGAATGAGAAGCCGAGGGGTGAGCCGCTGTACCGGATGGTGGGGGTGACGGGGTACCGCTTGTGGATGTGGCCGAGGGCTACGTAGTCGAAGCCGTCGAAGAGGGAGGCGGGTACCCAGTCGATGCCGCCGACGCTGATGTCGCGTTCGGAGTCGCTACGGGGTGTGGTGTCTGCGCTGCCGGCAATGTCACTGCCGGTGGTGTCGCTGACGGTTGCGTGGCTCATGACGATGATGCGGTCGGCGCCTTCGCCGCGGGCGCGTCGTTCTGCGGCGTCGGCGCGGATGGCGTTGGTGACGGCGCCGAGGACTGCCTGGTGGGTGGGTTCTACGCCGAGGGCGGTGGCGTGGAGGCGCGGCGCGAGGTAGGGGATGGCGTAGACGTGTACGCGCAAGGTACCGTCGGTGAGTTCGACGGGGCGGGTGGCGTCTTCGAGGCTGGTGCGCAGGTGCACGCCGGAGGCTTCGAAGAAGGCGGCGCCGTAGCTGAGGCGACGGAAGGAGTCGTGGTTGCCGGAGCTGAGGATGACGTGCACGCCGGCGCGCATGAGGCGGGTGAGTGCCTGGTCGAGCAGGGTGGTGCTTTCGGCGGTGGGGATGGTGCTGTCGTAGACGTCGCCGCTGATGAGGAGGGTGTCGATACCTTCGGCGTGCACGTAGTTGAGCAGTTCGTCGATGAACTGCTGGTGTTCGCGGGTGAGGGGGCTGCGGTGGAAGGTGCGGCCGAGGTGCCAGTCGGAGGTGTGCAGAATCTTCATGGTTTCAGTATGGCATTGCGTCTTATTTTGCGCCTCACAGTTCGTCATTTAGGGCGTAGGCACTCACGCGGAGCGGGGGCTCCGTCCTCAAGGCGCCCCCAGGCGCTGAAGAGGGGACACTCCCCCGCGAGCGTGAGTGCAAAGCCCTCTTTGTCTAGGCCCCTTACAGTCCCGGCGAGGACGAGTAGCCAAACCACCGCGGCGTAGGTGCTCATGCGGAGCGGGGGCTCCGTCCTCGAAGCGCCCCCAGGCGCTGAAGAGGGGGCACTCCCCCGCGAGCGTGAGCACGAAGCCGCCCGGTACATCCTCCCCCGCACATCCTGAGTACAAAGCCGCCCGATACATCCCCCACGCATCCTAACCACCCGTGGGATAATCGCCCTATGAGTTTTTCTTCTGTTGAGTTCACGCGTGCGCCTGAGGTTTCGGCTGAGTTTGCGAGCAGGGTGCGCGGCCTGTTGTGTGCGTCTGCGTTGGGTGATGCGCTGGGTTATCCGTTGGAGTTGTTGTCGGCTGAGCAGATTGCGGAGCGTACCCCTAAGCCGTGGGATTCGGCGTTTGGTGAGCTGCTAATCAGTGATGATACGCAGCTGACCTGCTTCACTCTGGATGGCCTGACGGAGGTTTTGGAGTGGAACAATGAGGGCGCGGCGGCGGATGAGTTGGCGTGTTTGTGGTTGGCGTATTTGCGGTGGTTCCGCGGTATTGGTGATGTTCTGCCGGAGTCTGCGCCGTTTTCGTTGGATCGTGAGATTGATGGATCGGCAGAGTTGACGGCTCGTCGTGGTCCGGGTGCGGCGACGTTGCGGGCGTTGGGTTCGGGTGAGATGCAGTTGGTGTCGAAGTCGTTGAATCCTGATGCTTTGGGTAGTGGCGCGTTGGTGCGTTCGGCGGCGTTGGGTGTTTTGCCGGTGGCGCAGGAGCGTACGGTAGTTTTGTTGGCGGTGCGTGCGGCGGCATTGACGCATGGGCATCCGGAGGCGTTGGCTTCGGCGGCGGCGTATGCGTTGCTGGTTCGTGACCTGTTGGCGTCCCCGGCTGGCTCGTTTGATGCGTTGTTGGATTCTGCCCGCCGTGTGCTTGACTGGTGCGGCACGGTAGCGGCGGATGATTCGATTCCGGGTGATGCTGCGCGTACGGCTGCGGCGCTGAGCCGTGCCCTTGAGCTGCTGGAGCGCGGCGTGGTGCCGGTGCCGCAGGCTGTGGCGGAGCATTTTGGTACGGGTTGGACGGCGCCGGAGCTGTTGGGTGTGGCGTTCTGGTGCGCGGCGGATGCCATGAAGGGCCTGTCTGCTGATGCCGATGAGGCGACGGTGCGTGGTGCTCTGTTTGAGGAGTTGTGCCGTGCGGTGTCGGTGGATTCGGATTCGGATTCGGTGGGTGCGATGACGGCGGCGTTGTGGGCGGCGGCTGGTTTGCCGGTGTCTGGCGGTGAGGCTGATGCGTGGTCGCAGGCGCTGGGTCGTGTGCGCGGTTTGGATCAGGTGGAGGCGGTGGCGGACCGCTATCTGCACCAGCTGGGACTGTAGCGGCACGGTATAGCTGGCGGCGTAGCGGACATGCGTAGCGGGGGCACTCCGTCCGCAGAGCCAACCTGACATACTCAGCCTCTGTGGAACTGAACGTTGACGGCATAGCGGACATGCGTAGCGGGGGCTCCGTCCTCGAGGTGCCTCAGGCACCGATGAGGGGGCACTCCCCCGCGAGCATTGTCCGTGTGCCGGTCATACGAAACTGTGTCATGAGTATCCCCCGCGTGCCGCATATACAAACTGTTTATATACGCAGAAAAGGCTCTCCGGTATCTCGGAGAGCCTTTTCTGTATCCAGATCTGTAAAGAACAGCGCTATCTGCTTGTTACAGACAATCTATGAACTTTTTTAGTCCAGGTAGTCGCGCAGTACCTGCGAACGCGACGGGTGACGGAGCTTAGACATGGTCTTCGACTCAATCTGGCGGATGCGTTCGCGGGTCACGCCGTAGACCTTGCCGATTTCGTCGAGGGTCTTGGGCTGGCCGTCGGTCATGCCGAAGCGCATTGCGACCACGCCGGCTTCACGCTCGGAGAGGGTGTCGAGCACGGAGTGGAGCTGTTCCTGCAGAAGGGTGAAGGACACTGCGTCTGCGGGGACGACTGCCTCGGAGTCCTCGATGAGGTCACCGAATTCGGAGTCGCCGTCTTCACCTAGGGGGGTGTGCAGGGAGATGGGTTCGCGGCCGTACTTCTGGACTTCGATGACCTTTTCGGGGGTCATGTCGAGTTCCTTGCCGAGTTCTTCGGGGGTGGGTTCGCGGCCAAGGTCCTGGAGCATCTGGCGCTGCACACGGGCGAGCTTGTTGATGACTTCTACCATGTGCACGGGGATGCGGATGGTGCGGGCCTGGTCTGCCATTGCGCGGGTGATGGCCTGGCGGATCCACCAGGTTGCGTAGGTGGAGAACTTGAAGCCCTTTGAGTAGTCGAACTTTTCGACGGCGCGGATGAGGCCGAGGTTGCCTTCCTGGATGAGGTCGAGGAAGAGCATGCCGCGGCCGGTGTAGCGCTTGGCGAGGGAGACGACGAGTCGCAGGTTGGCTTCGAGCAGGTGGTTCTTGGCTCGCTTGCCGTCGTGGACGACCCAGCGCATGGCCTTTTTGAGTTCTTTGTCCATGTCGGGGTTTTCGGCGAGCTTGTGTTCGGCGTAGAGGCCTGCTTCGATGCGCATGGCGAGGTCGACTTCCTGCTGTGCGTTGAGCAGGGAGACTTTGCCAATCTGCTTGAGGTAGTCCTTGACGGGGTCGGCGGTTGCGCCGGGGGTGACGACGCGCTGTGCGGGTGCGTCGTCGTCGTCGTTTGCGGTGAGGACGAAGCCGGAACCCTTGGCTGCTACTTCTTCCGCGGCCTTCTTTTCTTCTTTTTTGGCTACGGTTTCTTCGTCTTCTTCGTCGGTTTCGTCTTCGGCGTCGGTGGTTTCGAGTTCTTCGTCGAGTCCGAGGTCGAATTCGTCGTCGTCGTTCTTTTTGCGGCGGCCGCCGGTCTTGCGCTTGGTTGCGGTTTTGGTGGTGGTTTTACGGGTGCGCTTGGGCTTGTCTGCCTCGGTTTCGACAGTAGTTTCGGCACCGGTTTCGGCGGTTGCGCCGGTGGTGTCTTCGGTTGCTGCTGCGGCTTTGGTGGTTGCCTTCTTGGTGCGGGTGGTCTTGGTGGTGGTTTTTGCGACGGTTTCTTCGGTTGCGTCGCCGGTCGCGGTCTTCTTGCTGGTTGCAGGTGCCACTAGAACCCTTTCTGGCTTGTGGTGGGGTGTTTTGTTTGCAAAACACCTAAGACCCTGTCAAGTCTGTGCTGGCGTCCTCGGTCGGGGTGTTTGCTGCTTTTGACGTGTTTAACGCTGTGGGGGCGGGTTTTATTCCGCGTGCGTTGGTCGTTTGCAGGGTTCCGTTGCTCGTTGTGTTGAGCTGTTTGAGGGCGCGTTGTAGCGCATTGACTATACGGGGTCAATATATAAGTATTGCAGATTTTTGGTTGCTTTCAACTTGACGCGCTGTTTGGGGGCTTGTGGGCCTGGTTTTGGGTGGGTGCGGCTGTGTACGGTTGTGTGTGGGAGGGGCGTGCCTGGTGGCGCGCCCCTCCCCTGTTTGTACTTCGCTTTAGGCACCGCTTTTAGGTGCCGCTTTTAGGGTTTTCGGGGTTTGAGGGTGCTGATGGGTTCGCGGTGTGTTCCGGGTTCGCCGCAGATGGTGTGTTTGATCCAGGCGGGTAGGTTGCCGGCGTTGAGGTGTACGTCGAGGATATTGAGGTCCTTTCCGGATGTGTGGCGGTGGGCTTCTTGGCGGAGCATGCGGGCGTAGGTGCTGTAGCCCTTGTACCAGTTGGTCCAGGCTTGGGTGTTGCGTAGTGCGGCATATTCTCCGTCGGTGCTGTGGGGTGTGAGCAGGCTGGTGAGTAGTTCGAGTGCGTTGAGACGTGCCCAGTGGGGGCTGTCTAGTTTTCCTTTGAGGGCGTTGAGGTAGTGGGTGTAGACGGCGTGGTGTTTGGTGAGGTATTCGCTGGTGGTGCAGCTTTCGTCGATTTGTTGTTTGAGGTTTTCGAGTTTGTTGTGGGTGTTGTGGTCTTTGGGGTGTTCCTCGAGGAGTGGGAGCAGGTCGCGGCTGATGGTGTTGAGTTCGGCTGCGCTGGCGTGGTCGGCGGGGGTGAGGTTTTCGAGTGCCCAGCCGTTGAGGTTGGCGTGCTGGTTGGTGCGGTTCTGCTGAATGGTGCGGTTCTGCTGGCTGCTGCGATTCTGTTGAATAGCGCGGTGGGTGCGGCGAATCCAGTCTTGCCATTGCACGCATTTTTCGGGCACGGCGCGTACGTGTGTCTGTTCGGTGCCGGGTGTGGCGCTGAGCGCGTGGGTGAAGCTGGCGGGGATATAGGTTTTGCGGGTGATGCGGGTACCGTAGTGGGGTGGTTCGAGCGGCACGAAGTTGGGGCTGGTGCTGGGGTATTCGCCGCCGAAGGCGTGGTAGGTGTATTGGGCGGAGTAGTGCAGGTAGGCGAGCGCTTTTTGGGCGTGGTTGAGCCCGTAGCCGGCGAGGTAGGTGAGCATTTCGGAGGTGATGGGGTTGAGGGTTGCCGGTGCGATGGAGGCACGTAGGTGCCCGGCGACTTCGGCGGGGATGAGTTCGCGGAGTGCGTCGCCAATGGTGGGCGCGTCACCGATGGTGGGGTTGCCGGCGTTATCGACCGGGTGGGTGGTGAGCAGGTGCGCGGCGGCGTTGATGGCTGCGTCCCAGTAGCAGAGGTCGACTTGGGCTTGGCGGTAGATGGTGCGGACGCCCTGGCGGGCTTCGTCGTTCCGGACGGTGTTGGTGCGGGTGTTGTCCCAGAGTTCTACGGCGTTTTCCCAGTCGTGGCGGGTTTCGGGGTTGCGGGTGGGGTCGGTGTCCCAGGGGCTGTGGGCGTAGTTGTGTTGGGCGGTGGCGGCGATGGTGTCGCCGTGGCGGGTGAGCCAGGTGTAGTAGCCGCTGTGGCGGAGTTCTTCGATGGGTGCGAGGAGGGTGAGCGTCTGCTGTTCGGGGTTGAGTGCCCAGATGCTGGCGCCGCCTGCGTAGATGACGTCTTCGCAGCGTAGTTCGCTGACGATGCGCGGGTCGTGGAGCAGGTGGAGCCAGGTGTTGATGTTGATCTGGGTTTCGAGGTCGTTATGGATTTCGTCGAGGGTGGCGAGCTGTGCGGTGTTGGGGTTGAGCTGGCGTTGGCGTACGGTGTTGTCGCCGTCGATGATGATGGCGTAGAAGCGGGTGAGGGTCTCGCCGTTGTGGCAGGTGGGGAGTTTGGTGAAGGTTTCGTGGAGGAAGTCGGCGCGTTCGGGCAGGGTGCAGGGTTCGTCGGGTAGGTTGACGCGCAGGCTGGGGCCGAGGGTGTTGTCGGTTGCGGTGAGGATGATGAGTGAGTGGTCGGGCCAGTAGCCGTGCTGGTGGAGGGCGCAGCTGAGCACGTCGTATTCGTTGCGGATGGGCGGGGGCGTGTCGTAGCCGCTGTTGGGGATATTGCCGTTGGAGATGTTGCCATTGGGGATATTATTTGCGTTCATGCCTTCACGGTGGCATGGTTTGCGCGGGTGCTCAGGTTAAACGAATAAATCTGTGGATACTTCGGTTCATGTGTCCGAAGGTTCCACAGATTTATTCGTATTGTTCGTTTGTTTACCGGGGTTTGTCCACAGCGGCGCGGGGTGCCGCGTCATAATTTGTCACGCAATATCTGTCAGGCACTATCTGTCACGCACTATCTGACGGGCGGTATCCCCTACTGCGCACGCTTTACTGTTCGTCGAGGAACCGCTCGAAGAGCGCACCAATCTCGTCGCGGCTGGGCACGTTGTGCGCGTCGCGTCGCGAGAGGGGAACCGCAATGTCGGAGGTGCGGAAGTTCTCGTCGTAGTTCTCTTCCATAGTCGTAATCATGCGACCAATTTCGGGGTTCTGCTTGACCTGATCGTTGATCTGGCTGTGCACGTGGCGTGCGGCTTCACGCAGGTTCTCGGTGGGTAGCGAGAGGTGCGCCGCCATGCCCACATGTTCGAGGGCGGTGAGGGTGCCCTGCGGCAGGTCCGCCTCCGAAATGTACTGGGGAATGTTCACGCCAAAGCCGACGGTGTCGATTCCGTTTTCGGTGAAGAGCACTTCCAGCAGGTTGGTGACGGTTGCGTGCACGTCCGCGCTGGGCTTCCACGGGGAGATGCCGCGAATCAGGTCCTTGCGGGAGCCGTGCGCAGTAATCGGGAAGGGGCGGGTGTGCGGCACCGGCATGGGGAATGCGGAGACCAGCACTACTAGGGAGGGCTTGACCCGCTGGGCGATGGTCAGCACCGCCTTTTCGAAGCGCTGCCACTGCAGGTCCGGTTCAGCGCCGGTGAGTAGCAGGAACGGCTTGTCGAGGCTGTCTTCTACGGCGTAGAGCTTCAGCTGCGGGTATTGCGGCTTTTCGAAGTGGTCTTTTTCGTAGCGGATGTAGGGGCGGCGGGCGCGATAGTCGTGCAGCTGGTCGCTGTCGAACTCGACGATTTCAATGTTTTTGAGCTCGCTGAGCAACACCTGCCCGAGCTGACCTGCGGTGGAACCTGCGTCTTGCGGGCTGGAGAGGGCGATGACGAGGGTTAGCCCGTGCATCCTGGGGTCGTCCAATATTTTGGTGTTGGCTAAGTAGAGATCTTCGGGGTTGAGCATTACGCCTCCTCACTTCTGTCTGGTTCGCGTCGCGTTCGGGTGGGCTTAGTGTTTTCTGCCGGTACCCGAGGTGTTGGGGCGAAGGGGCGTCTTCTGTTATCTGACGCTTTCCGTAGTCTTTCATTTTATGCCACTACTGCCCTGTCTCGACAGTGTGCGGGCTTTTCTCGCAGTAGGTGAACTTGTTTGGTGTCTCGTCGACGTTCTTAAGACGCTACAGCTCGGCTTCTTGTGTGTTTTTCTGCCCCGCAAGCTGTTTGGGGGGGGTGAGAGCTGAACCTCACGCCCTCTTACATATCCGTGTAGAGTAGAAGCAGTAGTCCGCGCGGCTTTGCGCGGCGGTATTCATCCTCACTCTTCGAGGGCCTACAGTTGAGTTTTTCGGGCGCGAGGATGTGCCCCGGCTATTTTGAGAAGACATACGCAAAGGAGTAACGATGTCTCTGTCTCTGTCTATTCACAGCACCGACCTTGAAGCGCTCGAAGCTGACGTTCTGGTTCTGGGCGTTTTGAAGGGTTCGGACGGTGCGTACCTGGCGCCGAGCTCCCTGTCTGAGGACTCTGTTGAGGGTATTAACGAGCTGCTGGAGGCGCTGGGCGCCTCGGGTGCCCCCGATCAGCTGCTGCGTCTGCCCGGCCTTGAGGACACCGGTGCCGGCATTGTGGCGCTGGCAGGTCTGGGCTCTGATACTGCTGAGGGTCAGGAGCGTCTGGACGCTCTGCGTTACGCGG
The DNA here is from genome assembly GCF_001812085.1 of Rothia sp. HMSC065C12. NCBI lineage: Bacteria > Bacillati > Actinomycetota > Actinomycetes > Micrococcales > Micrococcaceae > Rothia > Rothia sp. HMSC065C12. The sequence goes on along the minus strand of NZ_KV807673.1, from coordinate 96,330 downwards.
CTGGTTCTGCGGCTCGTCAGCTGGTTGGTTCTGCTGAGGAGATTGCTTTCGATTTCGGTGTTTCTTCGGTAGAGGAAATTGAGGCTATTGCTCACGGCGCCGTGCTGGGTAACTTCGTTGAGGAGGGCCTGCGCGGCAAGACTCAGGACTCGATTAAGGAAGAGATCGATTCCATTCTGATTGTTTCCTCGATTGACCAGGAAGAGGCTGAGGAGGCTCTGGTTCACGCCCTGGTTCTGGGTGAGACCGCTAAGGATGCTCGCCGCCTGGTGAACCTGCCTCCGTCGCACCTGTACCCGGAGACTTTCGCTGAGTTCGCTGCTGAGGTCGCTGAGGATTACGCAAATATTGAGATTGAGCTGTTCCACCACGATCGCCTGGCTGAGGAGGGCTTCGGCGGCATTTCCGGTGTTGGTCAGGGTTCGCCTCGCAAGCCGGTTCTTGCCGTTGTGAAGTACACCCCGGAGAACCCGAAGGCTCACGTTGCTCTGGTCGGTAAGGGCATTACTTTCGATACCGGTGGTAACTCGCTGAAGCCTGCCGCTTCGATGATGACCATGAAGTGCGATATGGCGGGTGCCGCATCCGTTCTGAACGCTGTGCTTGCTTCTGCTGAACTGGACGTTCCGGTTGCTGTGACCGGTTACCTGTGCCTGGCTGAGAACATGCCCGGCGGTCACGCTCTGCGCCCGGAGGACGTCATCACCATGCGTGATGGTCGTACCGTTGAGGTTCTGAACACTGACGCTGAGGGCCGCCTGGTCATGGCTGATGGTATCGCTCTGGCTTCTGAGTCGAACCCGGACGTCATCTTGGATATCGCTACCCTGACCGGTGCCGCTATGGCTGCTCTGGGTCTGCGCACTGCGGCTCTGCTCGGTGACGAGGAGATTCGTGACCGCGTGATTGCTGCCGGTGCTGCTGCGGGTGAGTCTTACTGGCCGATGCCGCTGGAGTCCTACCTGCGTAAGAGCCTGGAGTCCCCCGTTGCTGATATTAAGAACATTGGTTCCCGCTACGGTGGCGCCCTGACTGCGGGCCTGTTCTTGAAGGAGTTCGTGGGCGAGGGCATCCCTTGGGCTCACCTGGACATTGCGGGCCCCGCGTTCAACGAAGAGGCTCCCTACGGCTTCACCCCGAAGGAGGGTACCGGCTTCGGTACCGCTACCCTGGTGAACTTCATCCAGTCCTACGCTAAGTAGTCTGCTTCGCTGGGCGCGCGCCCTAACTGGCGCATCCTAGCTGATGCGAGCCGCACAGCATAGAGCTGATCAGAGGAGGACTTTCCGGTATTTCTACCGGGGAGCCCTCCTCTGCGTCTTTTTCTTGACGCATTCTATGCCCCCCATTGTGGTGATGCTGTCATCGGGCTGTTCTATGACGCGCCACTTTTCTTGCGTGGTGAAAAATTTGGGGTGTTTGGGCGATTAATCGGCTAAAACCGCCCTGAGTGAACTTAAACGACCTTCAACGGGGGTATTGTTGTATTAAGTGTTTTTCTGCGTACGCGGAGGGGCGCGCGATTTTTTGTAAGTCGCGGGCCTTTCGCGCATGCTGGGAAACCTACCAATAAATTGGTAAAGAACTCATTGCAGGGGTCTTTAGCCCCAACAACTATGCAAGGGAGCAATATCGTGGCTCAAGAATTCGACATCCTCATCCTCGGCGGCGGTTCCGCTGGCTACTCTGCAGCTATTCGCGCACGCCAGCTAGGCTTCACCGTCGGCCTGATCGAGAAGGAAAAGGTCGGCGGCACCTGCCTGCACACCGGCTGTATCCCCACCAAGGCGTACCTGCACGCTGCTGAGCTGGCTGAAGAGGCACGCGAGGCGTCCAAGGTTGGCGTTAACGCTGTGCTGCAGTCCATCGAAATGGGCAAGGTTCGCGATTACAAGGACGGCATCGTCTCCGGTAAGTTCAAGGGTCTTGCAGGCCTGCTGAAGATGAAGGGCGTAGAGGTTATCCCCGGCGAGGGTAAGCTCACCGCTCAGGACACCATCACCGTCGGTGGTGTTGAGTACAAGGGTAAGAACATTATCCTGGCATCCGGCTCGGTCTCCAAGACCTTCGGTCTGCCCATTGAGGGTCGCGTTCTGACCTCCACTGAGGCACTGGAGATGGACTACCTGCCCAAGAGCGCTATCGTGCTCGGCGGCGGCGTGATTGGTTGCGAGTTCGCATCCATGTGGAACGCTATGGGCGTTGACGTCACCATCATCGAGGGCCTGCCGAACCTGGTTCCCAACGAGGACCCGGCAATCATCAAGGTTCTGGAGCGCGCGTTCAAGAAGCGCGGCATCAAGTTCAACACCGGCACCCTCTTCGAGAAGGTTGAGCAGGACGCTAACGGTGCTAAGGTCACCCTGGCTGACGGCAAGGTCTTCGAGGCAGAGATCGTTCTGGTTGCTGTTGGTCGTGGCCCGAACACCGCAAACATGGGCTACGAGGAGCAGGGCATCCCCATGGATCGCGGCTTCGTCCTGGCTAACGAGCGCCTGCACACCGGCGTTGGCAACATCTACGCTGTTGGCGACATCGTCCCCGGTGTTCAGCTGGCTCACCGCGGTTACCAGCAGGGTATCTTCGTTGCAGAAGAGATCGCTGGCCTGAACCCCTCCATCGTTGAAGACGTGAACATCCCCAAGGTCACCTTCTGTGACCCGGAGATCGCTTCCGTTGGTTACTCCGAGCCCAAGGCTAAGGAGAAGTTTGGCGCTGAGAACGTTGAGACCGCTGAGTACAACCTGGCTGGTAACGGCAAGTCCGCTATCCTCGGTGCTACCGGTATCGTGAAGGTTGTCCGCCAGAAGGACGGCCCCATCGTTGGTGTTCACGCTATTGGTAAGCGCATGGGTGAGCAGATTGGTGAGGCTCAGATGTGGGTTGCTTGGGAAGCATTCCCCGAGGACGTCGCTAAGTTCATCCACGCACACCCGACTCAGAACGAGTCCCTGGGTGAGGCTGCAATGGTCCTGAACGGCACCCCGCTGCACAGCGCATAAATTTTGCTGACTGGCGTTAGCGCGTCAGCTTAGTATTGACGACCGTTGGTCGTTAGCGGTTGCCGGGCGTATCCGCTGAACAACGCCCCTATCCGGATGCGCGTCGACATGTTTCGACGCATGCGGCGCGCATCCGGGTCGCCGCTCACATTTTTCTAGTTCAAGCATTCACAAGGAGAACGGGAAAGATTATGTCCCACACCGTAGTACTGCCCGCACTGGGCGAGTCCGTGACCGAGGGTACCGTTACCCGCTGGCTCGTTGAGGTCGGCGACACCATTGAGGTTGACGCACCCCTGGTTGAGGTTTCCACCGACAAGGTTGA
>NZ_KV807673.1:60397-92903 GCF_001812085.1 Rothia sp. HMSC065C12 | reverse complement strand
GAGGTTTCCACCGACAAGGTTGACACCGAGGTCCCCTCCCCCGTAGCAGGCGTTGTTGAGCAGATTCTCGTCCCCGAGGACGAGGACGTCGAGGTTGGCGCTGCTCTGGCTATCATTGGCGACGGTTCCGGCGCTGCTGCTCCGGCTGCTCCCGCAGCTGCTGCTCCCGCAGCTCCCGCAGCTGCTGCTCCCGCAGCTCCCGCTCCGGTTGCTGAGGCTCCCGCAGCACCCGCTGCTGCTCCGGCTGCTCCCGCCGCTGGCTCCGCTTCCGGCACTGAGGTTCTGCTGCCCGCACTGGGCGAGTCCGTCACCGAGGGCACCGTTACCCGCTGGCTGAAGGAAGTTGGCGAGCAGGTTGAGGTTGACGAGCCCCTGGTTGAGGTTTCCACCGACAAGGTTGACACCGAGGTTCCCTCCCCCGTAGCAGGTACCCTGCTCGAGATCCGCATCCCCGAGGATGAGGACGCAGAGGTTGGCCAGGTTCTGGCTATCATCGGCGACGCTTCCGCTGCTGCTGCACCGGCTGCTCCGGCTGCTCCCGCTCCGGTTGCTGAGGCTCCTGCAGCTCCTGTAGCACCCGCTGCTGCTCCGGCTGCTCCTGCAGCTCCCGCTGCACCTGCCGCTCCGGCAGCTGCTGAGGGCGAAGCATACGTGACCCCGCTGGTCCGTAAGCTCGCTAAGGACAACGGCATCGACCTGTCCACCGTCAAGGGCACCGGTGTTGGTGGCCGCATCCGCAAGCAGGATGTTCAGGCTGCTATCGCTGCTAAGGGTTCCGCTGCTCCCGCCGCTGCTGCACCCGCTGCAGCTGCTGCTCCGGCTGCTGGTTCCGCAAAGGCACCGCACACCTTCGAGGTTTCCCCCAAGCGTGGCACCGTCGAGAAGACCGCACGTATCCGCCAGGTTATTGCAAAGCGTATGCGTGAGTCCCTGGACATCTCCACCCAGCTGACCCAGGTCACCGAGGTTGACGTGACCCGCATCGTTCAGCTGCGTGCAAAGGCTAAGGACGGCTTCGCTGCTCGTGAGGGCGCTAAGCTGACCTTCCTGCCCTTCTTCGTCCAGGCATCCGCTGAGGCTCTGCAGCAGCACCCCGCTCTGAACGCTTCCATGACCGAAGACTACAAGCAGATCACTTACCACGGCTCCGAGAACATCGCTATTGCTGTGGACACCCCCAAGGGTCTGCTGGTTCCCGTCATCAAGAACGCTTCTGACCTGGGCATTGCTGGCCTGGCAAAGGCTATTGGCGACCTGGGTGGCCGTGCACGTACCGGCGACATCTCCCCCGAGGAGCTGTCGGGTTCGACCTTCACCATCACCAACATTGGTTCCTTCGGTGCACTGTTCGACACCCCGATCATCAACCAGCCGAACGTTGCAATCCTCGGTACCGGTTCCATCGTGAAGCGCCCCATGGTTGTTAAGGATGTTGACGGTAACGACGTTATCGCTATCCGCTCCATGTGCTACCTGTCCCTCACCTACGATCACCGCGTGGTCGACGGTGCGGACGCTGGTCGCTTCCTGCACACCCTCAAGACCCGCCTGGAGGAGGCAAACTTCGAGTCTGAGCTGGGCCTCTAAGACCTGCATAGATTCAAGGAAGTTTCCTTGTGGCGGTGCCCTGATGGGTAACCGAGTGTAGCTCTCCGGGTTTTCCCGAACAGCGAGCAAAAAGGCGGCGGTTCCATCCACTTCGGTGGGTGGGGCCGCCGCCTTTTGTTGTGTCCGCGTTTCTACGGTGTCAGTTACGCGGTGTTAGTTACGTGGCGTCAGCTATGCCGGGACGGGTTCGGCGCGGGCTATCTCCCAGCCTTTCTCCCCGCGGTGCAGGTCGAAAATGACTTTCTGGCGGGTGACGCCGTTTTCTTCGCTGAGTTTGCGGGCTTCCCGCTCGGTTTTATCTGCGCGGTAGCCGGGCGCGGAGACTACCGCCATAACGCGGATGTTCTCGCTGTCGCGGCTGAGTTCTTCGGCAGTGTCGATGGTGAGCTCTGCGCCGCCTCGGGCACGGCGTTCTTGGTTTCGCTGGTCGATGAGTGCGCGTAGGATCTGATCGCCCTGCACAGCCTGATTCTGTTCTTCCGTGCCGCCGGGCGTCTGCTCCCCCGCAGTGTTCACGGATTGAGCGGATACGGGCTGCGCCGTTGCCGGAGCGTTCTGCCCGTAGAGGGTGAACCCGAGAGGCAGCGCGATAGCCCCCAGTGCGAGCGCGGCGAGTCCCAGGCGGGCGGAGGGGCGGCTCAGCGCACCGCATAACGCCGTCAGGCGGGATGTGCCCGTCGATTCTGTGCCCACCGCATCTGCGTTCTTTGGGGCTGGGTTTGCGGAGCTCGCCACAGGGCTCAACGGCATAGAGCCTGCGGCAGCTGCCGGCTTCTTCACGCGAGGCAAACGTTCCGCTAGGTACCGTTGCGCCTTCTGCGTCTTTGAGAGCTTCTGTACCGGCGCGGGCTCCACAGCTGCGGGAATGAGGGCGCGGGCTCGTTCTGAACAGCTCAGGTAGACGTTGAGCGGGCGAGGCGGCACCTCCTCCGCCAGGGCGACCACGGAGCTGAGCCCTGCGAGCGCCGCCTCCTGGGCGGGTGCGTCCAGCAGGTATTCAAGGGCTCTGCCGAGGCGCTCAATCCACTCGCTGTTGGGCGCCCCATCGGTTGCAGTGTCGGCGGCTCCCATACGCTGTGAATCCATGCGCAGTGAGAGAGGTACGCGGGCGGTGGAGGGTTCCGGCGCGTGCCCGCAGGCGGCTTGCCAGAGCAGGGCTGCTGCGGAGCGTGCGTAGTTGCCCCGAGCGGCGGTGAGCTGTTCCGTATCGTGAGGGTCCGCTTCATGGTAGATGGCCTCAGGTAGCAGGAGTTTGGGCACTCCGGCGGCGCTCAGCGCGATGTATTCGGCGCTTAGTTCGGCGCGCCCCTCCCCCACCTTTTTGAGGCTGCCGAGCGCCCGGTGCAGGGTGCGTACCAGGGTCATGAGCTCGGCGGGTGTCAGGGTGCGAGCGCGCAGGAGCTTGTCGAGGGTGCCCGCGTCGAGGGGCTCATACCAGAGGCACAGCTGATCGGCGCTCTCACTAGTAACGGCGTGGAGCTTGGCGAGTCCGGGCGCGTTACGTAGGGCCGCGGCTACCTGCGGGGTCTGGGCGTGCCTCTGAGCGGATGCATCCGTGTTTTCCTCGAATCCGTACCCATTGGCTGCCGCGCGCAGAGTGGGCGCGACAGGAGCCAGCTGGGTGGAGGGAGCTGCCGGGGCGGAGGGGTCTAGCGGGGTGGGCTGAGAAATGGTGCGCAGGGTGTAGCGTCCGGGGTGCACGGAGGGTAGGGAACGTGCGGTGGGTGCGCTTGCGGTGGTTCCACCCCGGTACTCAACAATCAGCAGGGTGGGCAGAGCCGAGTTGGCGATGCTTTCCAGAACGTGTGCTTCTTTGCTTCTCATACCACCATGTTATCAAATTACATCAAATAATATCTTTAAGTACTCTAAAATAGTTCAAGTACCCCAAAGAATCCCAAAGAATAATTCAGGCATTTATCTGCTTATTCACCCTCCCTCCCCTTGCGCACACCCTCACGTAACATTCCGACGTGTTCGCTCATCACGTGATTCAGGGCGCCCTAATTTTCTTCCCTCCATTAGCAGTACTAAGGTAGAAAGTATGTCTGTGACGATTGAACGCGTGGGCTTCGCCCCGAACTATGTGAACTATGTTGAGTGCCTGGACAAGCAGTACCGCATCCACGATGAGGTGGCTAACCGCACCCGCCAGAATACGATTCTTCTACTTGAGCACGAGGCAGTGATTACTGCCGGTAAACGCACCGAAGACCACGAGTACCCCGCAGACAAGTCCACCCCCGTCGTCAAGATTGACCGCGGCGGCAAGCTGACCTGGCACGGCCCCGGCCAGCTGACTGCTTACCCGATTCTGCGCCTGCCCGAGCCCATTGACGTGGTGGCGTATGTGCGCATCATCGAGGAAATCATCATTAACGTCCTGGCTGGCCTGGGCATTAAGGGTGAGCGCGTTGAGGGCCGTAGCGGCGTGTGGATTCTGGGCAACGGCATCACCCAGGACAAGAAGATCGCGGCACTGGGCATGCGCGTTTCGCGTAACACCACCATGCACGGCTTCGCAATCAACTGCTGCAACGACACCGCACCTTTCCAGCAGTTCATTCCCTGCGGTATTAGCGATGCGGGTGTTACCACCATTTCGGAGCAGCTGGGCCGCACCGTCACCCCCGCCGATATTTTGGAGCCGCTGGAGGCGGAGCTTCTGAAGTACCAGGACCGCCTGGCGGAGTCTTTCGAGCCCATTGCGGCGCAGGACTAAACGCAGGGTTAGACGCAGTCAAGAAGCATCGAACGGGCCGTACACGTAACGCGTCCGGCCTTGTTCGTCATATACGAAAATCAGTTTCACCTACGCCTGAGCGGGCGTAAAATAGAAGATGGCCCACCTGCACAGAGGGCACATCTAGACCAAGGAGAAGACTTTTGAGCACCGCACCTGAAGGACGCAAGCTACTGCGTGTGGAGGCCCGCAACGCTGAGGTTCCCATTGAGAAGAAGCCTCACTGGATTAAGACCAAGGCTATTGTTGGCCCCGAATACAACGAGATGCGCGAGCTGGCTCGCGGTCAGGGCCTGCACACCGTGTGTGAAGAGGCTGGCTGCCCCAATATTTACGAGTGCTGGGAAGACCGTGAGGCAACCTACCTGATTGGTGGTTCCGAGTGCACCCGCCGTTGCGACTTCTGCAATATTGCGACCGGCAAGCCTGTTGCTGTTGACTACGCTGAGCCGTTCAAGGTTGCTAAGAATGTGAAGGTCATGGGTCTGCGTTACGCAACCGTGACCGGTGTTGCTCGTGACGATCTGGAAGACGGCGGTGCGTGGCTGTACGCAGAGACTACCCGTCAGATTCACAAGATGTGCCCGAACACCGGCGTTGAGATGCTCGTCCCCGACTTCAAGGGTGTTCCCGAGCATGTTCAGAAGGTGATTGACGCTAAGCCTGAGGTGTTCGCACACAACCTGGAGACCGTTCCCCGTATCTTCCGTCAGATTCGCCCGGCGTTCCGTTACGAGCGTTCCCTGGATGTTATTACCCAGGCTAAGGAAGGCGGCATGGTCACCAAGTCCAACCTGATTCTGGGTATGGGCGAGACCGATGACGAGATTTACGAGGCGCTGTGCGATCTGCACGATGCTGGTTGTGACATCATTACCCTCACCCAGTACCTGCGCCCCGGCCCGCTCTTCCACCCGATTGAGCGTTGGGTGAAGCCGCAGCAGTTCGTGGATTTTGCGAACATGGCTGAGGAGATTGGTTTCGCCGGCGTTATGGCGGGCCCGATGGTTCGCTCGTCCTACCGTGCAGGTCGCCTGTGGGCTCGTGCAATGCGTAAGAATGGCTACCCGATCCCTGAGAACCTTGCCCACATTGAGGGTGAGGGTGCAGCCCTGCAGGAAGCCTCCTCCCTGGTGGCTGCGGGCTACTAAGCCTTTTCAGAATCTTTCTGAGAGCGTTGAGGCTCCTCGAACCCGGTGTTCGTCCGGTGTTCGGGGAGCCTCCCCTTATGCCCCGTCCCTTGTGCGGGTAGGGTAAACTAGAAAAATTGCAGGCATACACTGCATCGTTACGTCACTATGGTTCCGTGAGCGTTTGAGGCGCTTCTCGGGGCCGCGGAAGAACCAGCCGAGGAAGAATCGTGGCAGATAAGCGCGAAGAGAAGAAAAAGAAGAAGGAACGCACTCCGGGCACTTTCGCCCAGATGAAGCAGGTCTACCAGATGACCAAGAAGTCCGACCCGAATATCGGTTGGATTCTGAGTCTGTCGGCTCTGGGTACCCTTTTGGTTTTCCTCCTCATCGGTATTGCCCTGGGTAACTGGATTACTTTCCTGATTCTGGGTCTGGGCGTTGCCGCTATTGTGGCGATGCTTCTGCTGGGTCGCCGCGCGCAGACTGCGGCTTTTGCTCAGATTGAGAACCAGCCCGGTCGTAGTGGTGCAGCGATGAACTCGGTGCGCCGCGGTTGGATTGTTGAGGAGCAGCCCGTTGCTGCGAATCGCAACCAGGATCTGGTGTTCCGTGCGCTGGGCCGTCCCGGTATTGTGCTGGTGACCGAGGGCCCTCACAGCCGCGTGAACTCGCTGGTGAACACTGAGAAGAAGCACCTGGCTCGTGTGGCTCCCGGTGTGCCGGTTCACGTGATTGAGACCGGTCACGATGAGGGTCAGATTGAGCTCAAGGACGTTGTGAAGACTATGAACAAGCTTCCGAAGGCTCTGACTCAGCAGGAGATGCAGGTTGTTTCTGGTCGCCTGAGCACTCTGAACACTATGCGTAACCCGATGAATGGTCTGCCGAAGGGTGTTGACCCGATGCGTGCACGCCCCGACCGTCGTGCGATGCGCGGCCGCTAAGCGAGACGCTGATATAAGGTTTTGAAGGCTCCGGCTCTTCCCGTGTGGGGAGGACCGGGGCCTTTTGTTACGCCCGATTATTGCGCTGCTGAGGGCATTGATATTGGCTTTGCTACTGGCTCTACTGAGGGCGTTAGCATCTCTACTGTGTGTCGTGAGACAACCAAGATGTAACTCCTTTCCAGGATTTGTAACATTACCGAAACACGATAGTCACGCACGCGCAAAAAATAACCACTATGCTTGATATGTCACAGGGTTTTGCCCGCGGCCAAAAACTAAACCAAAGACTGAATGTGATGAGGGAAGATACCCTCCTGCACCGTCAGTCGAACAAGGAGCAGTCCTCATGTTTACCAGCCCCCAGGAAGTTCTCGACTTTATCAAGAACGAAGAAGTAGTCTTCGTTGATATCCGATTCACCGACATGCCCGGCGTGCAGCAGCACTTCAACCTGCCCGCTAAGGCGATTGATGACGATTTCTTCGTCAACGGCCAGCTTTTTGATGGCTCCTCCATTCGCGGCTTCCAGGGCATTGCAGAGTCCGACATGCAGCTGATTCCCGACGTTCAGTCCGCGTACGTTGACCCCTTCCGCATCGAGAAGACCCTGGTCATCATCTGCTCCATCGTGAACCCCCGCACCGGCGAGCCCTACCACCGTGACCCCCGCGGTGTCGCTGAGCGTGCCGAGGCGTACCTGCAGTCCACCGGCATTGCAGACACCGCATTCTTCGCATCCGAGGCTGAATTCTTCGTCTTCGAGGACGTCCGCTACCAGGTCGAGCCGAACTCTGTGTTCTACAAGATCGACTCCGATGAGGCTCCCTGGAACACCGGCCGCAAGGAAGAGGGCGGCAACCTGGGCAACAAGACCCCCGTCAAGGGCGGCTACTTCCCCGTCTCCCCCGTCGACAAGCAAGCTGACCTGCGTGACGCAATGTGCGTAGCAATGGACGAGGTTGGCCTTGAGGTTGAGCGTAGCCACCACGAGGTGGGCGCAGCTGGCCAGGCAGAAATCAACTACAAGTTCGACACCCTCACCAAGGCTGCTGACGACCTGCTGAAGTTCAAGTACGTCATCAAGGGCACCGCAGACGCATGGGGCAAGTCCGTGACCTTCATGCCCAAGCCCGTGTTCGGTGACAACGGCTCCGGTATGCACTGCCACCAGTCGCTGTGGCAGGACGGCGAGCCCCTCTTCTACGATGAGCGCGGCTACGCTAACCTCTCTGACACCGCACGCTGGTACATTGGCGGTCTGATTGAGCACTCCTCTGCTGTTCTGGCATTCACCAACCCGACCGTGAACTCTTACAAGCGTCTGGTTCCCGGCTACGAGGCTCCCATCAACATGGTGTACTCGCAGGGTAACCGTTCCGCCGGTATCCGCATCCCGATTACCGGCACCAACCCGAAGGCTAAGCGCCTGGAGTTCCGTGCACCGGACCCCTCCGCTAACCCCTACTTCGCATTCGCTGCTCAGCTGATGGCTGGTCTGGACGGTATCCGCAACCGCATTGAGCCGCCGGCACCGATCGATAAGGACCTGTACGAGCTGCCCGCTGAAGAGGCTAAGGACATCAAGAAGGCTCCGGCTAACCTGGAGGAGGCTCTGGCGGCTCTGGAGGCTGACCACGACTTCCTGCTCGAGGGCGGCGTCTTCACCGAGGACCTGATTCAGGCGTGGATTGACTACAAGCGTAAGAACGAGCTGGAGCCGCTCTCGCTGGTTCCGCACCCGCTTGAGTACCAGCTGTACTACGGCGTCTAATCTTTCTTCCTGAACGGTGCCCCTTGTAGGGGGTGCGTTCTGGAGAACAGGCAACGGCCTATATGTTCCTCTGGGAACGTATGGGTCGTTGTTGTGTGCTCGGGCATATCTCTACGGATTTCTATCTTGCTGTAGCACTTTTGGCGACAGTACGTGTCCAATATTTTTCTGCTTCGTTGAGCCTCGTGTATCTTAGTTGCGCTTAGAGCGGCTCTAAGGGCTAAGCTCTTGGTGCTGGCGTTCCCTCCCTTTTTGTCGTGCAACCGGAGGGAATGCCAGTCTATTTTTATGCCCTTGTGCAGTTGACTGCTTTCAGCACTCTAGAGGCCACATCATAAGATGTTGTACCCGCTAGTCCCGGGGTTCTTCCTGCACAGGCGTACAATGAGAGTGCGTGCGCCCGGCCTGCGTCACCTACGAATTCCTAGAGAAACGACATCACACGCCGTGTTCTCCCCGACGCCCTTCCCCTTTTTAGCATCAGTTAGGGCGAGTATCGCCGATGACCGACCGACCCGTCTGACGCCGCATCCACTGTAACGAGGAGAAATCTCATGGCATATCAGCCGACCATCCTAAACGGTGAAACTGTTTTCCGTAACGAAGTTTTTCAGACCGGCCTCATGTCCCAGCTGCTGGACGGCATCTACGATGGCGAGATGACCATCGGTGAGCTCCTGAGCCACGGCAACTTCGGTGTGGGTACCTTCAACGGCCTCGACGGCGAAATGGTCGTCCTCGACGGCGTCTGCTACCAGGTACGCCACGACGGTTCCGTGTCCCTGCCCGACCTGCGCCAGCAGACCCCCTACGCCGTGGTCACCAACTTCGTGCCCATGATTAAGCGCGAACTACCGCAGAACCTACTCCGTAAGTCTGCCTCGCAGATTCTGGATGACTTCACCGTCTCCAAGAACTACATGTACGCCATCAAGATTTACGGCGAGTTCGAATGGGTCCGCACCCGCACCGTCATCAAGCAGGAGAAGCCCTACCCGAAGATGGTTGCGGCCACCGAGAACGAGGACATTGTCCAGTTCGATAACGTAACCGGCACGATTGTTGGCTTCCGCACCCCGATCTACGAGCAGGGCATCTCGGTGCCCGGCTGCCACGCCCACTTTATCGATGATGAGCACGTTCAGGGCGGCCACGTGGTCGACTTCAAGCTGCGCTCCGCAAAGGTCGAGATTTGCCCCGGTACCGGCCTGCAGCTGCACCTGCCGCTAACCCCCGAGTTCTCCTCCGCTAACCTCTCCCCCGAGGACCTGGCTGACCAGATCTCCAAGGCTGAAAAGCACTAAGCTTCTCCCATACCGGGATATAGCAACGGGATATTTAACGAAGAAGCCGCCCTCTACTGTTCTGTAGAGGGCGGCTCCTTCGTCTTTATACGCGCTGTAAAGGGCGCTTACGCCTCCGGCACGAACTCGCCGTGGCCGCGCTCGCGCAGGGCGGCACGCACCTTCTCAGCGGCCGCATCCAGCTCTTCGGCGGTCGCGTCCTTCTTCGCGTTAGCGGGATCGTAATCAGCCATGCCGTCAGCCGGGAACAGGTGGATGTGGGTGTGCGGAACGTCGAAACCCGCAATCATCAGAGCCACACGGTCCTTATCAAACGCCTGATCCAGTGCACCAGAAATCTTGTGCGCCACAGCGAACAGGTGCGCAGCCAGCTCAGCCGGCAGGTCGGGCCAACGGTCGACCTCAGCGCGGGGAACGAGCAGCAGGTGACCTTCCGACAGGGGCATGATGTCCAGGAAGGCGACGCAGTGCTCGTCCTTCCAGACGAAGCGGCCGGGAATCTCGCCCTCAATAATCTTGGTAAAAATCGTGCTCACAATATAATCTCCTTCATGCGCCGTCGTCGGCGCGTTTGAAGCTCAACGGTCAGGCTTACGCCTCAACCTCAATGCTCTCGCCGGGGTTCAGGTGCTTCAGCTCAGTGCCGTACTTCGCGCCGAAGTTCGTCACCAAGCCCTCAATAATGCCGGTGCCGTTGGCGTTAATCATGCCGTTGTGAATCGGAACCACACGCTGAGCGCCGGTCGCAATCACAAAATCAATGACTTCCTGAACCTTCGACCAGGGCGCGTGAATCGGCACCAGAACGGTATTCGCACGCACGCGGTGCGGAACCACCAACGAGTCACCCGGGTGGTACACGGCACCGTTAATCAGGTAACCGACATTAGCGATGGTCTGAATCAGCGGGTGAATCAGGGCGTGCTGACCGCCGTAGGTCTTCACCTCAAAACCGGGGATGCTGAACTCAGAATCAGAGGAAACAACGGTAACCTCGGCAGCGGGCACAGCCTCCTTGATGACCTGGGCGACAGTCTCGGGAGCCCAAATCTTCAACGGGGTCTGCGACTCGGCACGCTCAGCAATCAGCGGTAGCACCGACGGGCCATCAAAATGGTCCGGATGCGCGTGGGTCACGAACAGGTAATCGGCGTCTTCCAGCGCGGTAGCGTGTTCGCCTTCTGCGGCAAAATTGCCGGGGTCAAGAACGAGGGTGCGCCCCTCATTCTCAAGGCGGATACATGAGTGGGTGTACTTCGTCATTTTCATAGTTTTAGTCTACCGTTAACCCTCATTCGTGCCTGTTGATGACTTCAATTTTTGAGATAAAGCGCAAATCAACCACCTTTTGAACGCCTCTAGTGTAAAGTCGTAAGACAAGATCGACCACACAATGGGGCGGATTTCCGCCCCGAAAGGTTCAGCAATGGACACTCATATTCCCGTACGGAGAATTACGAAGCCCGCCGAAGCCCGAAATACCCGCCAGCGTCGCATCATCAAGGCGACCATGGAAGAGCTCGGCGATTTCATCTCAGCACAGGATCTGCACCTGACCCTCGCGAACCGCAAGGAACAGGTCTCTCTCGCAACCACCTACCGTGTGCTGCAGTCGCTGGCTAACGCCGGTGAGCTCGACTCGGTCAAGGGCGTTGAGGGTGAGACCCTGTACCGCCACTGCCAGGTAAAGGACCATCACCACCACCTGCTCTGCCGCCGATGCGGCACCGCCATTGAGCTGGAAGCACCCGCTCTTGAGGACTGGGCACTGGCTATGGGTAAGCAGCACGGCTTCTCGGAGCTGGAGCACGTGGTTGAAGTGACCGGTTACTGCCCGGACTGCACTTTGGCACGTCGCGAGGAAGAATCGCAGGGCGGCACTGCACGCTAACGTTGCAGGCTAAGCCGCAACCTCTAAGCCCCTCATTCTGAGGAGCTCTCCCCCACCGGGGAATCCCTTCTGCTCGAAGGATACGGCGCCTTCAAAAATCTTCGACGCCACTACAGCACGACACACAGGGCATCTGGACAGGGCAACACAACGCCACACAGGTTGAGCCCGCATTGCGCACCGGGTACATGACCCGTAGCGCTAACACAGCACGACAACGAAAGAGCCCCACCTCATTCCCGAGGTGGGGCTCTTTCTACAGGTCTTATGCCTTCTCAGCCAGCTGGCGGCCCGACGCGCTATGGCGGCGCTTCACGCCACCAATCACACGGCACACCACGTAAATCAGGAAGGAAATGCTGGTCACGTAGGGGCTAATCGGCAGCGAACCGGCAAGAGCCAGCAGAATACCGCCCACAATAGACGCCTCCGCAAACAGCACCGACAGAATCAGGGTGCGTACCGGAGATGCCGTTACCTGCATCGCCGCAGCCGCCGGAGTAATCAGCAGCGCCAGCACCAGCAGCGAACCGACCACCTGCACCGACAGCGCCACAGCAATACCCAGAATCACCATGAACACCAGGGACAGGAAGCGCATCGGCACGCCCTTAGCGCGGGCGACCTCCGGGTCCAGGGAGGAGAAGCTCAGCGGACGCCATACCATCACCAGCAGGGAAATAATAACCACCGCACCAATAATCATGGTGTGCAGCTGGTCGGCATCCACGGACACAATCTGACCGGTCAGCAGACCAAACTTATTCGCGCTACGGCCCTGGTACAGGGAGAGGAAGAGAATACCCAAGCCCAGGCCGAACGGCATGAGCGCACCAATGACCGAGTTCGAGTTGCTCGCCTTAGAGCCCAGAAAGGCAATCAGCAGAGCCGAGGCAATCGAACCGACCATAGAGCCGGTCACCACGTCATAGCCGAGCAACAGGGCAAGGGCGGCACCCGCGAAAGACATTTCAGAGACGCCGTGCACCGCAAAGGCATGGTCGCGCATCATCACAAAAATACCGACGAAACCACCGATAAGGCCCAGCACAGCGCCAGCAAAAATGGAGTTCTGTAGCATCTGCAACAGCTCGCCGTAGCGGTCAAAAACGAAGATACGGGAGAGCAAATCATTCTGCGCGGCGGCAACCGGAGCCAGAGCGGGGAAGGAAGCAAGAATGGTCATCGAGTGGTTCCTCCCGGAATGTGTAGGGTGCGCTGCGGTTCAGAAAGACCAGACTTCAGGTGGGAGCCGTGAATGTTCTGGTCGGTGCCCTCAATATGGCAGTGGTCGCTGGCGTGAGTCTCACCCACCACCACGTAACGGCCATTAGACTTGAGAACGCTCACCGGGGTTCCGTACAGGGAGGTGAGAGTCTCACTGGTCATGACCTCTTCCACCGACCCGACCGTGAAACGGCCGTTCGCCAGGTAGAGCACGCGATCCACATGCTCAATGATGGGGTTGATTTCGTGGGTCACGAACACCACCGCCACGCCGCGTTCACGGTTGAACCGGTGAATCAGCTCAGCCACCGCGTACTGGTGGTTGAGGTCCAGGGAGAGTAGCGCCTCATCAGCCAGCAGAATCTTCGGGTCGTTCGCAAGCGCCTGGGCGATACGCAGGCGCTGCTGCTCACCGCCGGAGAGCAGACCCACCGGCACGTTCGCGTACTCGGTCGCACCGACGGCTTCGAGGAGCTCGTCAACCTTGGCGCGGTATTTGCGGCCGTGCAGGCGGATGCCCCAGCGGTGCCCGTCCACGCCAAGTCCCACGAGGTCGCGGGCGCGCATCGGGGTGGAGGTGGGGATGGACTTCTGCTGCGGTACGTAGCCGACGCCGGCGTTGCCCAGGCGTGCGGGTTTGCCGAGCACGGAGATTTCGCCGGCGTTGAGTCCGGTCAAGCCGAGAACGACTTTGAGGAAGGTGGACTTGCCGGAGCCGTTGGGTCCGAGCACGGCGAAGTATTCGCCTGCGCCGATGTCGAGGGTTAGATCTTTCCAGAGGGTGCGGGCCCCGAAAGCGAGGCTACCCCCGCGAATGGAAATCGCGGGGGCGGCACCGTTATTGTTGTCAGTCACTTAGGAGAGCGCCTTTTCGAGGTTGCTGACGTTGGTCTTCATCCATGCCAGGTAGTTGGTGTTTTTCGGCAGGGTTTCGGTGAAGGATACGTAGTTCACCGAGGCGTCCTTAGCTGCCTGCAGTACCTCGTTGGTCTGGGAGGTGGAGGTCTGCTCGTTGTAGGCGAGCAGCTGGACCTTCTTCTCGGTGACCATGTCCTTGGTTTCCTTCAGGACGAGGGCGGGGACGTCGTTGCCGGCTTCTGCCGCCTCAGCGAATTCGCTGGGGGTTGCGTTCTCTGCGCCGGTGGAGGAAATCAGGTAGTCCGGCACGGGCTCGGTGGACAGGTACTTCTTGCCTTCACCGGCGATTGCTTTGGCGGTGGTGTCCAGTGCGTCCAGTTCCTTGGAGAAGGTGGATGCGTTGGTGCGGAACGCCTCAGCGTGTGCGGAGTCGAGGCCTGCGAGCTCTTCAGCGATCTTCTGGGCGACCTTCTTCATGGTTTCGAAGTCGTACCAGAGGTGCTCGTTGAACTCGTGTGCGTGGGCGTGGTCGCCGCCGTCTTCGTGGTGTTCGCCGCCGCGGTGGTCCTCGACCAGGTGGGTGTATTCGGCGTCGGTGAGCTTGCCGCTGACCTTGACCGCGTTCACGATCTTCTGGGAGGCGTTGTCCTTGCCTGCGAGGTCTTCGAGGAACAGGTCGTAGCCTGCGCCGTTGATGACGATCAGGGATGCGTCCTTTGCCTTGAGGCGGTCGGCGCTGGTGGCTTCGTAGGAGTGAGGGTCGGTGCTGGTGGAGGCGATGAGCGCGGTGACCTCAATGTAGTCGCCGCCAACCTGCTTGGCGATGTCTGCGTAGACGTCGGTGGAGGCGACGACCTTCACCTTGCCCTTGTTGGAGCCAGCCGAGGAGGACGAACCGGAGGAGGGGCTGTTCTCGGTTGCGCAGCCTGCCAGCAGCAGGGAGGACGCTGCGAGTGAGCCCATTGCGGTGAGGAAGTGCTTGCGGGTAATCTTCGGGTGCGACATGAGAGCTCTCTTTCGGTTCGTTCTAGTCTGTAGGTTCCTTAACTACATCATGCGCACACCCGTATAAACAACTCTTTATTGGTGTCATTTGGGTGCTGTTAGGCAACCCTTTTCCCTGTTAGTAGCTTATGCAACAGGGATAGTTAGCTCAGCCTACTGCGCTCCCCCACCGCTACTTTATACTGCCGCTTCATCCCGCCGTCTGAGAGTGCCCCTTGGGTGCATCCGTAAGCCGTTTTTGACCGCAAAACAGCCCGCCCCGCGCCCTCCGTGACGAGGGCACCGGGCGGGCTGTGTGTTCAAGATTTCCCTGTTTTATTCGGGATATCTCACGATGCGGCTACTGGGCTTATTACTGGGCTTCGCGCGCCTGCTGTCGGCGTACACGCTCACGCACCGCGTCCTGGGTGGTGTCGTTGATTTCACCAACGAGCTCCTCCAGCACGTCTTCGAGGAAGACCACGCCGAGGGTGGTGCCGTGCTCATCCATAACCTGCGCGATATGGGTTCGGCTACGCTGCATGGAGGCGAGCGCATCGTCAATATCGGTGGTCGGGGTGAGCGTGTCCAGGGAACGCAGCTTGTACCAGGGGAAGGGCTCCTCGAACCGCTCGGGGGCGATGGCGAGGGCGTCCTTCACGTGCAGGTAGCCCATGTAGGTTCCGTCGCTGTCGGTAATGACGAAGCGGGAGTAGCCGCTGCGTGCCACGGCACGTTCCAGTTCGGCGGGGGTGCTGCCGAAGGGCAGGGTGACGAGCTTATCGCCGGGCACCATGATTTCGTAGACGTCCTTCTCGGTGAATTCAAGGGCGCTTTCAATCACGCCGGCGTCGTCCTCCACGGTGCCTTCCGCGGTTGAGGTTGCCACGATGGTCTGCAGCTCGCCCAGGGTGAAGGTGGAGGCGACTTCGTCCTTCGCATCGACTTTCATGAGCGCCAGCAGCTTATTGGACAGGTTGTTCAGCAGGGCGACTACGGGGGCGAAGATCTTGGAGAAGGTCACCAGGGTCGGCACGATCCAGAGAGCCACACCGCGGGCGGCGAGGGTCACGGCGGCGTTCTTGGGAACCATCTCGCCGAAGATCACGTGCAGGTAGGTGACCAGGATCAGGGTGATGCCGAAGGCGATTACGTCCACGATCGCATGGGGCAGGCCGACCAGGTGCAGGGGCACCTCCAGCATGTGGTGCAGCGCCGGTTCTGAGACGTTCAGGATCAGCAGGGAACAGATGGTGATGCCCAGCTGGCAGGTGGCGAGCATGAGCGAGACGTTTTCTAGCGCGTAGATGACGGTCTGCGCTCGCTTATTGCCTTCTTCAGCAAGCGGTTCGATTTGTGCTCGTCGGGTGGACATGATGGCGAATTCACCGGCGACGAAAAAGGCGTTTCCGGCGAGCAGGATGACGAGCAGTGCGATGGCTACCCAGTCGTTCATGCGTTGCCTCCCTTCTCGGTCTGTTCCTGTGCGCTAGGTGCGGGGGTGAATCGGATGCGGTCCACGCGGCGGCCTTCGAGGGTGTCGACGCGCAGGGTACCGCCGGTTACGGGGACGCTGTCGCCTACTTCGGGGATGCGTCCGAGCCGTTCCATCATGAAGCCGCCGACGGTTTCGTATTCGGAGCTTTCCTCAACCTCGAGTCCGGGGATGAGCGCGTTGATTTCGTCGGGGCGGCGCAGGCCGGAGAACACCCAGTCGCCGTTGCCGTAGCGTAGGGGGCGTTCAGTGCGGCCGCGGTCGTGTTCGTCGGAGACTTCGCCGACGATTTCTTCGACGAGGTCTTCGAGGGTTGCGATGCCTGCGGTTCCGCCGTATTCGTCGAGGACTACGGCGAGCTGCAGGGCGCCCTGGCGTAGCTGGGTGAGCAGCGCGTCCAGGTGCAGGGTTTCGGGGACCTGCAGCACGTCTTCTGCGAGGGCGCCGGCTTCGAGGGTTTCACGTACCTCCGGGGGAACACCGACTGCCTTCTTCACGTGCACGACGCCCACGATGTTGTCGTGGTCGCCCTTGTAGAGCGGGAATCGGGAGTGGCCGGTGGAGCGTGCCAGTTCAATGACCTCGGTGACGGGGGCGGTGTCTTCGAGCATGGAGACCTGGCCGCGAGGGGTCATGACTTCGGAGGCGGTCAGCTCGGAGAAGCGCAGGGTGCGGTCCACGAAGCGTGCCGCGTCGGAGTCGAGGGTGCCTTCTTCTGCGGAGCGACGAACCATGGAGGAGAGCTCTTCGGGGGTGCGTGCCGCGGAGAGTTCTTCCTTGGCTTCCATGCCGAAGCGTCCGAGAATCCAGTTGGCAGAGCCGTTCATGATGCGCACGAGCGGGGACATGACGCGGGTGAAGGCGAGCTGCGCGGGGGCGACTCGACGCGCCACATCGTAGGGTTCGGCGATAGCGAGGCCCTTGGGCAGCAGTTCGCCGACGACCATGGAGAGCAGGGTTGCGATGAGCATCGCCAGCACCAGGGTGAGTACGTCGGTCACGCTGGTGGGCAGACCCAGGCTACTGATGGCGCCGGTGGTGAGCGCCTTGATGGCGGCGTCGAGGGTGTAACCGGTCAGCAGCGTGGTGATGGTGATGCCGATCTGGCAGCTGGACAGCTGAGTGGAGAGGGTTTTGAGGCAGCGCAGGACGGCGTCGGCTGCTTTATCGCCGGAGTCCTTTGCCTGCTGCACGGTGGCGGTTTCGAGTGCCACGAGTGAGAACTCTACGGCAACGAAGAAGCCCGTGCCCAGGATGAGGAGCAGGCCGATGAGTAGGAGAATCAGATCCACTCAGCCACCGCCTCCATCGGCTGGTGTGCGGCGCCTTGGGCTTGGCGGGGTAGCCCCGCAGTCAGGCTGTCCAGATGCTGAGCATCGGAGGTGGTGTTTTTGGGTGTTACAGTGCCGTGTTGCGCAGAGTACGCGGGCAGTATCCTGCGCTGGCTAGTAGTCAGAGTCTTACTCAAAGGGTCATCCATACCCCATATTTTAGCGAAGGTTTCGTCTCTTCCCGGTGCTGTAGAGTGCCTGCTCACAAGTGCAAGACAGTACTTGTTGCGCACGCGGCTCATTGCTAATCCCTAAGAGTGAAAAATTGCATTGCGGATATAGCGCGATGAGCTGGAAAGTTCACCGTGCTTCTCTTTACACTTATACATAGGAGCATGAGTGTGCCGCCATGCAAGCGGATGAACCCCGACGTTCACGGCACGCTAGGCAGGTTTGTACGGTGCACACCCCGCACATACGGCCACCATCTTAGGCGATGCGCACATGCTCAGCGTGATGATTCGCCCCTCGAAGACGCGGGTCGTCTATGCCGGGGAGAGTCCCGGACGCGACGGATAAATTCACACTAATTGGAAGAGGCGTTTAACGTGCCAAATCTGCCAGAACATCTGGTGCCTGAGGAATTTGCCGGTAACGAATGGTTCGTTGAAGAACAGTACGAGCGTTACCAGAAGGACAAGAACCTCGTGGACCCTTCATGGTGGCCCATTTTTGAGACCATCGACAAGGCGCTGGGAGGCGCCGGTACCGCTAGTGCAGCTCCTGCTGCGGCACCCGCCGCACCGGCTGCACCTGCCGCACCTGTAGCAACTCCCGCCCCCGCGGCACCGAAGCCTGCGGCTGCGCCTGCTAACCCCACCCCTCCCGCTGCTACCAAGAAGGCTGAACCTGTGGAACCTGTTGAAGACAAGATTGTCCCCCTCCGCGGCCCTGCTAAGGCAGTTGTCACGACCATGGAAGAGTCGCTGACTGTCCCCACCGCGACCACCGTTCGTGCGGTCCCCGCGAAGCTGCTCATTGAGAACCGTGCTGCCATCAACAAGTACCTGGCAAGCACCCGCGGCGGCAAGGTCTCCTTCACCCACATCATTGGTTACGCTGTGATTCGCGCAGTGGCAGCGATGCCTTCGATGAACGTGACCTACGGTGTGGACGAGAAGGGCAAGCCCGTTGCAATCCACAACGCACACGTGAACTTTGGTCTGGCTATTGACCTGCCCCGCCCCGATGGTTCCCGTAACCTGGTCGTTCCGAACCTCAAGGGTGCTGAGCAGCTGAGCTTCCGCGAGTTCTGGGATGCGTACAACGACATCGTTAAGCGTGGCCGTAACGGCGCGCTGACCATTGAGGACTTCCGCGGCACCACTGTTTCGCTGACCAACCCCGGTGGTATCGGTACCGTCCACTCGGTGCCCCGCCTCTCCAAGGGCCAGGCAGCCATCATCGGCGTGGGTGCGCTGGAGTACCCGGCTGAGTTCCGCGGCCTGTCCGAGAAGCTCATCACCCAGCAGGGTCTGTCCAAGATCATCACCCTGACCAGCACTTACGACCACCGCGTCATTCAGGGTGCAGGTTCCGGTGAGTTCCTGAAGCTGGTTGAGCACTACCTGCTCGGCGGCGACGACTTCTACGACGCAATCTTCCGCGACCTGAAGGTTCCTTTCGAGCCGGTTCGTTGGGCACGCGACAACCACGTCGATGACGCTCACGAGATTTCCAAGGTTGCACGTATTCAGCAGCTGATTCACGCGTACCGCGTGCACGGCCACCTGACCGCAGCAACCAACCCCGTTGGTTACAAGATGCGTTCGCACCCGGACCTGAAGCTGGAGAACTACGGCCTGACCCTGTGGGATCTGGACCGCGTCTACCCGACCGGTGGCTTCGGCGGTTCCGAGCGTCTGCCGCTGCGCACCATCCTGGAGCGCCTGCACGAGGCATACTCCGGCTCCCTGTCCGTTGAGTACATGTACTCTGAGGACCCCGAGGTTCGCGCATGGTTCCAGGAGCGCCTGGAGCGCGGCGTTGCTAAGCCCACCCGCGAGGAGCAGCTGCGTGTTCTCTCCAAGCTGGTTGAGGCTGAGGCATTCGAGAACTTCCTGCAGACCAAGTACCTGGGTCAGAAGCGCTTCTCCCTGGAGGGCGGCGAGTCCCTGATTCCGCTGCTGGACGCTGTTCTGGACAAGGCCGCTAACAACGACCTGAAGGGCGTAGCCATTGGTATGGCACACCGCGGTCGCCTGAACGTGCTGACCAACATTGCTGGTAAGTCCTACGCCCAGATTTTCCGTGAGTTCTCCGGCACCGCAGCACCCTACGAGGGTGGCTCCGGTGACGTGAAGTACCACCTCGGTACCGAGGGTGTCTTCACTTCCGATTCCGGTAAGCAGACCCAGGTGTACGTGGCTGCTAACCCCTCGCACCTTGAGGCTGCAAACACCGTGCTCGAGGGTATCGTCCGCGCTAAGCAGGACGTCTACCGTGAGCAGGGCGTTGAGGGCCACCCGGTCCTGCCGATCCTGATTCACGGTGACGCAGCGTTCGCTGGCCAGGGTATCGTCATGGAGACCCTGCAGATGGCTGACCTGAAGGCGTACACCACCGGCGGCACCGTGCACGTTGTGGTGAACAACCAGATTGGCTTCACCACCCTGCCGAACGACGGCCGCACCGCAACCCACGCCTCCGACATTGCGCGTATGACCAAGGCTCCGGTCTTCCACGTCAACGCTGATGACCCGGATGCAGTGGTTCGCGCCGCACGCCTGGCATTCGAGTACCGTGAGCGCTTCGGTCGCGACGTTGTCATTGACCTGATTTGCTACCGCCGCCGCGGTCACAACGAGGCTGACGATCCGTCGATGACCCAGCCGAAGATGTACCAGGATATTGACGTCCTGCCCTCGACCCGCACCCTGTACGCACAGGACCTGGTCGGTCGCGGCGATGTCTCTCAGGAAGAGGCAGACGAAGTTCTGGACTCCTACCACTCGAAGCTGGACGCTATCTTCGTCGAGACTCAGTCTTCGGCACCGGCTCCTGCTGGCGCGCACGTTTCCGGTCTGGAACTGCCTGCTGCTCAGCAGAACACCGAGGTCGTTCACGGCGGTAAGACTGCAATCTCCCGTGAGACTCTGCAGCACATCGCTGACGCGTTCGGTAAGGCTCCCGAGGGCTTCACCGTCCACAAGAAGCTGAAGAAGCTCATGGAGCAGCGCGTTGAGATGGGCCGCACCGGCAACGTGAACTGGGGTATGGGTGAACTGCTCGCCTTCGGTTCGCTGCTGATGGAGGGCACCGACGTTCGTATGAGCGGTCAGGATGTTCAGCGCGGTACCTTCGTTCAGCGTCACGCTGTTCTGCACGACCACATCACTGATGAAGAGTGGTCGCCGCTGGAGCACCTCTCTGAGGACCAGGGCAAGTTCCGTATCTACAACTCCTTCCTCTCTGAGTACGGCGTTCTCGGCTTCGAGTACGGCTACTCGGTAGAGCGCCCCGACTCGCTCGTGGTGTGGGAGGCTCAGTTCGGTGACTTCGCAAACGGCGCTCAGACCATCATTGATGAGTTCGTGTCTTCCTCCGAGCAGAAGTGGGGCCAGCGCTCCTCGCTGGTTATGCTGCTTCCTCACGGCTACGAGGGTCAGGGTCCTGACCACTCCTCGGCTCGTGTTGAGCGTTACCTGCAGCTGTGCGCTGAGAACAACATGACTGTTGCCTGCCCCTCGACTCCGGCTTCGCACTTCCACCTGCTGCGTCGCCACTCTCAGCACCGTCCGTACAAGCCGCTCGTGGTGATCAGCCCCAAGCAGCTGCTGCGTCTGAAGGCTGCTGCGTCCTCCATTGAGGACTTCACCGAGGGTTCGTTCCAGCCGGTGATTGGTGACCGTTCGGGTATTAACCCGGCTCAGGTTGAGCGTGTGGTCTTCGTATCCGGTCGTCTCTACTACGATCTGGAAGCTGAGCGCGAGCGCCGCGGCGACACCAAGACCGCTATTGTCTCGGTGGAGCAGCTGTACCCGCTGCCCGAGCAGGAGATCAAGGAGCAGCTGGCTCTGTACTCGAACGCTACCGACATTGTGTGGGCTCAGGACGAGCCGGCTAACCAGGGTCAGTGGCCGTTCATGGCTCTCAACCTGCAGCCGCTGATTGACCGCCGTATGCGCCTGGCTTCCCGCTCCGCAGCTGCTTCCCCGGCTGCCGGTACCGGTAAGCTGCACGCAGCTGAGGCTGAGGCTCTGCTCAAGCAGGTCTTCGAAGGCTAAGGTCTTCTACAGCTGATCGGCTCATGATTTAGCTCTTCAAAACCCGTCTTCCCGTCAGATGTTTCTGGCGGGCAGACGGGTTTTTTAGTCTCGGATGCTTACCGGATAGGGTATTAAGTTCGAAAAGAGGCCGGTAAGCGCTTATCCTAGATATAAAGACTATTACTCACGTGCCTTGCCGCCTCTCACGGCGGGCGCATACTGCAGAAGAAAGAATTCCGTGGAGCAACGCAATATTCGAATTGTGGCAGTCGGCGATGACCTGCTCGCCGGTGTTGGCGATCCCCGTACCCTCGGCTGGTTTGGCCGTGTTATGGCGCGCACCCCGCAGACCACCGCATCCATTGCGGCATATAACCTTGCCGCCCCCAATGAAGGTAGCGAGCAGCTGAATGCACGCTGGTTCGAGGAGGCGCGCCGCCGCTTCGTTCCCGGTGCTGATAACCGCCTCATTATTGCTCCGTCGACCTTTGACATTGATTTGGGTCTGACCAGCGCTCGTTCGCGTTTGAACCTGGCGAACATTGTGGACATGGCGTCGCAGAACAACATTAAGGTTCTGGTTGTTGGTCCGCCGCCGACCCTGGACGCTGAGCGTAACCGCCGTATCGCTGACCTGTCGGCGGCATACGCGGATGTGGTGACCCGCCGTAACCACGTGTACGTGGATACGTTCAACCCGTTGCTTCACCACGAGCAGTGGCGCAACGACCTTGCCGCTAATGACGGTCGCCCGGGTCAGTCCGGTTACGGCCTGATGGCGTGGCTGGTTCTGCACCGCGGCTGGTACAACTGGCTGAACATTCCTGAGCACGGCTAAGAGCCCGCTCCCCCGGCTGGGGTTGTGAGCTGATGCGAAGAAAGTTCGTGTTTTTTAGCTCATATCCCGGTTCCAAGATGCAATCATGCCGTTTCTATGAAAAAATAGACGGCGTTGCCCTTATAGCGTGGAGCACCGGTTTTCGGTGACCGCCTCTGCTAGGGCAGGTAATAGGGGGCACGCACCGCGAAGGTGGGGCGTGCATCCATGAACACTATAAGGAGGCTCTGATGAGCAAGCGCGGTCGTAAGCGCAAGGACCGTCGTAAGGGCGGCGCAAACCACGGTAAGCGCCCCAACGCATAAGGTATCTTGCATACACTTTAAAACCCCGGCGTTTCGGATATTATTCGGACCCGGGGTTTTGCTTTACCCGCAGATGTTTGTGCGCATTCTGCGGAATAAAGAGAAGAATTCTACGTTATGGAAGTGAACGCCTGGCGCGTTCCTGTAGAGGAGAAACATGGCTGAAACCAACACCGCAGCGGATACCCGCGAGCTGCGCGAACGCTTTACCGCGGACGCTATGCAGTATGTGGATCAGCTCTACGCTGCCGCCCTGCGGATGAGCCGCAACTCTGCCGATGCTGAAGACCTGGTGCAGGAAACCTACATGAAGGCTTTTGCTTCGTACCACCAGTTCACCGAGGGTACGAACCTGAAGGCGTGGCTGTACCGCATCCTGACGAATACGTACATCAATTTGTACCGTAAGCGTCAGCGTGAGCCGCAGCAGTCTCAGGGTGAGACGGTGGAGGATTGGCAGCTGGCTCAGGCCGGTGAGCATGATGCGGTGGGTCTGCGTTCTGCCGAGGCGGAGGCGCTGAGTGCCCTGCCGAATACGGAGGTTCGTGAGGCTCTGAACGAGCTGTCTGAGGATTTCCGCATGGTGGTGTACTACTCCGATGTGGAGGGGTTCGCGTACAAGGATATTGCGGAGATTCTGGATATCCCCCTGGGCACGGTGATGTCTCGTCTGCATCGTGGCCGCCGTATTCTGCGTGAGAAGCTGCTCGATTATGCGCGTGAGAACGGTCTGCGCCCGTCGACCATCGCAAAGGTAGAAGCGAAGGCTGAGGCGAAAGCCGTAGCAAAGGCGAGCGCTAAGGGGCAGCCGGCAAAGGCTACTAAGGGCACTAAGGCGGCCAAGGGCGTAAAGTCCCCTCCGGCGGGCTCTGGCTCCGAGGCGCCTGCGGATTCTTAGCTTCGCTCTTCTACACGTGAGCTAGCCCCCCATGAGGTTGGGGCTAGACTCCCCTAACGCTTTATACCTTCCGTGTGAAAGGAACCCCGATGTCAACCACAGACAAGAATTCTTCTGTCCCCGAAGCCCCCGCGGCTTCTGAGCCGCTGGAGGATTGCGGCGGCCAGCCCTGCTCAGCGACCCTCAAGCGCCTCTACGAATTCCTCGATAGGGAGCTGAGCCCCGAGCAGCTGCGCACGGTTCAGACGCATCTGGATGCCTGCCCCGACTGCGCGGATGTGAAGGACTTTGAGCTGATGATTCGTGAGAAGATGCGTTCTTCGTGCACTCAGCAGGCGCCCGAGCAGCTGAAGGCGCGTCTGCTGCAGGATGTGCAGAAGTTCTGCGCCGAGGCTAGCCTCTAAGCTGCCTC
Source organism: Rothia sp. HMSC065C12 (assembly GCF_001812085.1). Taxonomy (NCBI): domain Bacteria; kingdom Bacillati; phylum Actinomycetota; class Actinomycetes; order Micrococcales; family Micrococcaceae; genus Rothia; species Rothia sp. HMSC065C12. Next base: position 68,950 of record NZ_KV807673.1, on the reverse strand, counting down.
AGGCTCTTGCCCCACTGGGGGTACAGACATCTGATGATGAGTGAAGGCGGTGCACCAATAACGGTGCGCCGCCTTCACGCGTATTGATTGGTTCGCGCTGTCTGGTTCGCGCTGTCTGGTTCGTGTTGCCTATCTCACCGCTGGAGTCCTCAGCGGCTCGCAAACCCTCAACCGGTAGAATAGGGGTAGACGTTAACCGGCGCAGCGTCTCTGAGTCTGCGCCCTCCCCATGATTTGAACCAGAAGAGGATGTATGAGCGACGCAGCAGTGCAGCTTTCCCCCGGTGATTGGCCCGCTCCCCTGGCACCCGCCTCCAGCGAAGCCGCTGGCAAGAACGCGCTGGTGCATATTCCGGGTTCTAAGTCGCTCACGAACCGTTATCTGTTGCTTGCTGCTCTGGCTGATTCCCCCTCGTATTTGCGTGCGCCGCTGCATTCGCGCGATTCGGCGCTGATGATTGAGGCGCTGCGTCAGCTGGGTGCGGGTATTGAGCTGGTGCCGACCGATTCGCCGTTCGGTCCGGATGTTAAGGTCACTCCCCTGAGCTTTGTGGAAACGTATTCCGCTCAGTCACGTACCGTGTCAATTGAGTGTGGTCTTGCCGGTACCGTGATGCGTTTTGTGCCCGCCCTGGCGGCGCTGCTGCCGGGTGAGTTCGCTTTTGACGGTGACCCGCACGCTCGTCAACGTCCGATGGGTCCGGTTCTGGAGGGTCTGCGTCAGCTGGGTGTGCAGGTGGAATGTGAGCAGGGCGAGAACGCTCTGCCCTTCGTACTGCGCTCCCCCGGTCTGGCGAGCGCAGAGGGTGTCTCTGAGGCGCCCGTGGTTCGTATTGATGCTTCGACGTCATCCCAGTTCGTTTCGGCTCTGTTGCTGATGGCGCCTCGCCTGCCGCAGGGCATGGTGCTGGTGCATGAGGGTTCTTCGGTGCCGTCCATCCCGCACATTCAGATGACCGTGGAGGCGCTACGCCAGATGGGTATTCGGGTGCAGGAGCACTACCCGAACCAAGGCAACGAAGCAGAGGGCGGCGAGTACCGTTGGACGGTTCACCCCGGTTCTTTCTCCGGCTTTGAGATGACCATTGAGCCGGATCTGTCGAATGCCGGTCCGTTCCTTGCCGCCGCCGTGGTTACCGGCGAATCGGTGACTATTCCTCACTGGCCGGCACCCGCGGCTGATTCTTCGGCGGGTACGACCCAGGTGGGCGATATGTGGCGTGAGCTTCTGCCCGCGCTGGGTGCGCAGGTTCGCTACGCTGAGGGCCGTCTGACCGTGACCGGTCCGGCGCAGCTTCCCGAGGGGGACTTCTCCTTTGACCTGTCTGCAGGTGGCGAGCTGGCACCGACCATGGCGGCTGCCTGCGCTTTCGTGAAGGGCCGCGTTGAGCTGACCGGCATTGCGCATCTGCGCGGTCATGAGACGGACCGCCTCGCCGCGCTCGCCGCTGAGATTAACCGCCTGGGAGGTACCGCCCACGACACCGCCGATTCGCTGGTGATCGAGGCGCCCATCCCCGCTACCGCTGAGGCTGCGCCGGTTCTGGCGCGCACCTACGACGATCACCGTATGGCAACCTTCGCGGCGATTATTGGTTTGCGCCGCCCCAATGTGGTGGTGCAGAACGTAGCCACCGTCGCTAAGACCATGCCCGAATTTACCGCAATGTGGGAGGACATGCTGGCGCAATGGCAGACCGGCGCTTCCGCCTCTGACGTTACCGCCGACCAGGAGGTCTTCTAAATGGGTTCTTCCCGCATGAACGTGCGCGATTTCTCCGAATGGGACGAGTCGGATGTGCGCGTGCGCCCGAACAAGAAGGGCTCCCGCCCCCGCACGAAGGACCGCCCGACCTTCAAAGAAGCGATTCGTGGCAGGGTCATTACGGTGGACCGCGGCCGCTGGTCGGTCGTCGTTGATGAGGGTACCGAGAAGGAGCGTACCCTCATTGCGGCGCGTGCTAAGGAGCTGCGCCGCACCGCGATTGTAACCGGCGACTTTGTGGACCTGGTAGGTGACACCTCCGGTGCGAAGGATACCCTGGCGCGCATTGTGCGTCTGGGTGAGCGCACCTCGATTCTGCGCCGTAGTGCCGATGACACCGACCCGTCGGAGCGCGTGGTCGTGGCAAATGCTCAGCAGCTGGTGATTGTGGTTGCTGCGGCGAACCCGGAGCCGCGCACCGGCTTCATTGACCGTGCCGTGGTGGCTGCGTTTGACGCCGGGATTGAGCCGATCCTGTGCATTACGAAGACCGATGTGCGGTACCCGCAGAACCTGCTGGATTACTATGCGGCGAGCGGTTTGAAGATTGTGCTGTCTTCGTCTTCGGATGGTTTGGCGCCGAGTCAGGAGGGCGCTGCCGGTTTGGAGTCGGCACCGGTTCAGGAGCTTCTGCAGGAGCTGTTGGGTCAGGTTTCGGTGCTTCTGGGCCATTCGGGTGTGGGTAAGTCGACCCTGGTGAATGCGCTGACCGGCTCTGAGCGTGCGACCGGTCATGTGAACGCGGTGACGGGTCGTGGCCGCCATACTTCCTCGTCGGCGTTGGCGTTGCGTCCGGTGAATGCGAATGGCGATCCGATGGAGCCGGGCACCTGGATTATTGATACTCCGGGTATTCGTTCTTTCGGTCTGGCGCATGTGCCGCCGGAGACCGTGGTGGAGGCGTTCGTGGATTTGGCGCCGGGTGCGGCGGATTGTCCGAAGGCGTGTACTCACGCGGCGCAGGCTCCCGAGTGCGGTCTGGAGGCGTACGTTGCTGCCGGTCACGCCGGTGAGAGCGGTCCCGCCCGCCTGGAGTCTTTGCGTAAGCTGCTGCTGTTGACTCCTGAAGAGGGCGATTCGGAGAAGGAACTGGGCGCTCTCGTCTAGGTTCTCTGCCCTGCATTACACACAGCACTGCACACACATTTTTGCTGACTACATCACCGAATACTGAAGAAGAGCATTACTATGAGCCGTCCCCAGCAGTACACCGACGATTTGCGTCTTGCGCATATTCTTGCCGATAGCGTCGATCGTGTGAGCGCCATGCGTTTTCGTAACCGCCCGGTCTTCTCCCCCGCATCCGAGTCGGTAGAGCCCGCGGAGGCGGCACCCGCCGCGGCACCGTTGGCGCCGTGGCAGCAGGCTACTCAGCAGCCCGCGGAACCGCAGGTGCAGGAGCCTGCCGATTACGCTTCGGATGTGGCTCAGGAGGTTGAGGAGCTTCTGCGCGCGCAGCTGTCGCGTGTGCGTACTCGTGACGGTATTGCCGGTGCGCATGCTGGCTATAACGGTCAGGCGGCGCGCCAGTGGGTGATTGCGCCGATTGCTGAGCAGGATAATTTTCGCCGCGGCGTGCCGGTGTGGGCGACTCTGATTGCTCTGCTGGATCAGGGTGAGCCGGTGGTGGGTGTGGTATCTGCACCCGCGCTGGGTCGCCGCTGGTGGGCTGCTCACGGTTCGGGCGCGTACACGGGTAAGTCTTTGGCGCAGGCGACTCGTCTTGAGGTGTCTTCGCTGACTCAGCTGGATCAGCTGTCTGCCGCGTACACCGACCTCTCCTCCTGGAAAGCTGCCTCTGAAGGTGCTGTGGACCGCTCTGGCGAGCTTGTACAGCTTCTGGGCTGCGTGGGTCGTTCCCGTGCGTACGGTTCGTTCTGGGCGGCGTGTATGCTCGCTGAGGGTGCCGTGGACACCGTCGTGGACGCATCCCTGTCTTTCTATGAGGTGGCGGCGCTACTGCCGCTGATTCGTGAGGCTGGCGGCGTCGCCTCCACCCTGGAGGGCGACCTGCCCGAGAACGCGGGCGTTTCAGCCGCCGGTGTGCACCCGGTGTCCCTGGTGGCAAGTAATACGGCGGCGGTCCAGCAGCAGGTGCTGGAGGCGCTCGCGCCCCAACCCTAGCCTGCACTCCCCCCCTCCCCGGTGACGGTGACAATATAGCGAGGCGTCGGCTTTCCGGTAAGTGGAAAGCCGCCGCCTCGCTATGTATCGCTATGAGAGCAAGCGTTGTCAGTTTTAGGACAGCATGGTGAGGGTGCCGAGCAGACCCAGCAGGCTCAGACCCGAGATGATGTACGCCAGAATGTTGAAGGTCGTCATCTTCGAGGTGTACTTGGTGACGTGACCGGCGTTCACCTTCGCCGAGTAGATGGCAAGCCAAATGGAAACACCGACCGGGATCAGGCCCACGAGCAGCAGAGCAATCACCATGATGTTGGGGCTCAAACCGGAGCTATACGCAGAGGAGCTATAGCCGCGGGAGTTGAGCGTTGCTTCAGAGTGGAGTGCCGCTACCTGAACCCACGCGTAGAGGGTCAGCGCCAGGGCGCCCAGGGAAGCGCCGAACGCGCCGATGGAGTAGAAGTAGCCGGGGCCGCGGAAATCACCGGTGGTCTCGCCGTAGGGGCGGCGGTGCTCAGCCGGCACCCGGTAGATGTCCGGGATGCGCTGGTAGCTGTCGTCGCGGTCGCGCACGTTAGCGGGTGCCACGCCCAGGGCGGGTGCGGGTGCTGCGCCGAGGGGAGCGCCGGGTGCTACGCCAGCAGGTACCGGCTGCGGGGAGTTTGCGTTGTTCTGCTCCGGGAAGGAGGGGGCGGGAATCTGGTTTTCCATGGTGTGTCCTTGAGTGGTCGTCATAGCGGGTATGTAGCTACCGCGTCGTAGCGGTGGCGTCCCTATGACCGGCTATTCTGTGGCTCGTTTGGTGGCTCTGTGGTTGCTCTCGAATGTTGCCGGTGAGATTGAATGAACAATCAACGCCGAACAACGATATTTACCCTTCGATACTACGCCATAGGGTGCGTTTTCGTCTTCTCTGATGACGTTCTCATTACAATGCGGTCACCTGAGCACCCTCGGACACGCCGGTACACCCCAAAACAGACCGACAATACAGACAAAATACCCGGCAGGTGACGCCGTGGGGCGTCCTGCCGGGTGGTAGAAACCTACCGCGGTTCTTCCTCTGGATTGGAACCGATAATCACCGCCGCACCCCATACGGGATAGCGGACGGTTGGGAGATCGTGGAGCCAAAGGGGAAGCAATCGAACTCGACGGTCTCCCCTCGTCGTCTCCGTTCAGCGCCTCGTAAGGCACCTCGCGATTCTCTTCTGAGTACCACGATATGAATACGAGCCTGTCCTCATACAGATAGATTTTATCTACGAAGTACTCGAATAGCATCCTGCGCGTCTCTGGATTTTCAAAGTCCGCGTTTGCGAACTTCATGAAATACGCCTTGATGCTGTGCTCGTCCTCGAAAAGCGGTAGTAGGCGATAGCTAGGTTGTTGTCGTTCTGGAAAAATTCAGTCTTGGCCGTCTATACATTCACCTCCTCAGCTGAGCTTTGGCGGTCAATGAACGCCAGATACTGCTCATACTTCTTGAGCATCATGTTCTTCGCATACTGCTCCATGTACTTGTAGTCAGGCTTGCCCTCATCAGTAACGGGGAGCATCACCTGCATCTTCTTGATCCTTGCGTCGTTTATCTCGCGGTTGAAGTTGAAGTTTGAGCCTTGCCTCTCGATTGTCGTTGCGAGGAAGAGATACACGAACTTCGACGTGCCCTCACGCTTCAGGCTTGTCACATGGTCACTCGCGACGAACTCAAACGGTTCGTAGAACGCTGTTCCAACGCTCCCACTGTTTGCAAGACTAATGCAGTCACTGAAAGAGCGCGTACCTGCTGTTGCCATGACGTAATCATCAACACCATTATTCTTTGCCGTCGATGAGACATAGGGGATAATGCCCGGCACATGGTCAGCATTCTTCAGACGCTTTCCCCGTTGTATATTCGGAAAAACATCGGGGATGAGAAAATGCCCCCATTCCTTCTCATGAAGAGCCGGAATATCCCTGTGCTCCAACTGGGAGAGCTGCCCAGCGATGAAGTTCTTATACCGCATGAGCATACCCCCCCCTCACTTCAGCGGAGTAAAGCGTCATGTAGGCATAGTCAGGATTGCCCTTGTCATCGACAGGAAGCATGACCTTATCCCCGCGAAGATGCTGCAGATTGCGTTTATAACCGTGGCTGTATTTGTCTTCTATCATGTCCTGCGCAGCAACGAAAAATAGACCATTTTCGCGATTGAGCCAATCGGCATACCCATAGATAACATTTACAGTTGAGGCAAATGGTTCATGCTTATAAATCGCATAACCTGCTGAGCCATCACCATCTTTAATAAAGCCAATACAATTTCCAGCTTGAACCTTTTTCTTTAAATCTTCAGATGGTTCTAAATGGTACAAGACACCGTTATTGCGATTTGTAGCTGCAATATAATTTACTCCACCATTTGATACTTTCTCGAACTGATTTGCCTGAGAAATTTTTCCAGGCTTTATTGTCTCGAAAATGTCGATGATTTTAATCGGCTTCCATTCCTTCTCAGTTAGTCTTTTCATCATCAGTACCTTCCTCAAACAAATACTCGCGGTTCTGCATGACCATGGAGAACTCGAACGTCAGATAGTCGCCGATAGACTTCTCGAAGTCGGCATCGGTCGGAATCTCATCGTTAAAGTAGTAAAAGCTGTGCAGCCACTCGTCATCCGGTTCAACCGTTGATTCGACACAGAACTTCGACGGTGCCTCAACGCGCCCGAACCACACATCCAGCAAGTGCTGGTGCTTATCCTTGGCAGAATCACCCTCGACCAATCCGACGTGTGCCCTCACCTCGTAGCCATCATCCCTGAAATCAATGAACTTGCATACCTTGTCCTTCGGATGCGGTTCATGCGCCGTGAATACAGCGATAACCGGGTTCGTGCCCACACCGTAGAACGTGTCCGTGTTGCAAGTGATAACGCCCTCAAGTGTGTGATTTTTCATGATGGCATCCTTGAATGCCTGCTCTGCCTTTGACTTACCAGTCATGGATGACTGGGGAACAATGACAGCCGCACGCGCTCCGGTCGTCGTCAGAGAATCCAGCATATGCTTGATAAACGACAGCTCGTACTGGCTCGGGTCTGCTTTCGTACCCTGCGAGTACGGCGGGTTCATCAGCCCGACCGTCGCGCCCTTCATCTGCACCAGTGCCGGGTTCTTGGCCAGAAAGTCGCTGCATTCGAGATTGCTGTTGCCGTCACGGCGCAGAATCATGTTCGTAGCAGCAACGGCAAACATGTTGCTCTGAAGCTCGAAGCCGTGAAGCTGCTTCGTCTTGATGTTCTTTCTCTGCTGGTCACTGTCCGCCATGGAAAGCATCTTATGCATAGCGGAAATCAGGAATCCCGCCGTGCCACACGTCGGGTCGAGCACCACGTCGTCAGGCTGGATATCCACCAAATCGCACATCAAATCCGTAATGTGATGAGGCGTCAGGATGATGCCCAGCGTCTGTCCGTCGCCGCCAGAATAGCTCATGAACTCGCCATAGAAGCGACCGATGAAGTCCTCGGAGGTCTTCTGGTACTTGATGTTCTTGAAGACGTGCTCGTACAAAAACTCCGTGTAGAACTTCAGCGGCGTCTTGCCCAGCGTCTTATTGACCTCGTTCAATCTGAAACTGGTCTGCAAGATGGCGAACTCCGCAAGAAGCTTGTCCTTCTTCGCATCTGGCCCCACATTGGAGCGGGTCAGGCGCGTCTTAATGGCGTTCATCAGCTTGTCGCCATCGCGGTTGCCTGCAATCTGGTCTCCGGTCAGCGAATCGACGCTGAAACCACCAAATTCAATTTCATCCAGTGCCAGCAGGATACCAGCGACAACCAACGGCTTGTCCTGGTCTTTCAGCGTGCCGTATGTACGCAAATACTCGTGAAGCTCAGCAGCGTCCTTAAGAATCTGCTCCGTCGTCTTTTCAACATCGGTAGCCTCTTCCAGAACGTACCTCGTGTAGTACTCGTTGATGTTTCCTGGCGAGAACCAGACGAACGATTCAACATCCGGCAACTGCTTGTAGCCCTCACGGTCATCAACCCAAAGTGGCGTAATCTTGTGATGCTTCTCATCACCAGAAACTCCGACTGCAAACACCTTCTTAAAGGCGCTCTTCTGGGCAATGTGCTTTCCGTAAAAATAGGCACCATTAACCGCATAATCAGTCACGGACTTGACCTCAGTGTCAATCACGCCCTTGTCGGTCAGATTGACATGCTTGTCAAGCGCAGCCTTATCTTCGATTACAAGCACAAAATCACTGATGACAGCGACGTACTCGGGATAGCCAGCCTTGCCAGTTCCTCGCTTTGATGCCGTCTTCAGCGCATCGTCGATTTCCTTAATGGTGCTCCCCTGAGGGTCATACTTGATACCGCACTCATCAAGCTGCTTTGCGACCCAAAGGTCGGTCTTTGCTTCCTTCTTTGCCATTACTCTTCAGCCTCCTCAGCATTTTTCTCAATCCACTCATGCAGCATCATTGAGATAGATTTCTCCCTCTTAGCTGCAATGATTTTCAATCTCTTCTTATCCTCCGCCGTCACGGAGAGCGTTAGCTTCGTTCGCCTGCCGCTCTCTGACGGCTTTTTGTCGTCTTTTTTGCTCATATCAAGTTCTCCTAATATACGTATTCACGTATTCACGTGATTACGTAATCACGTGA
>NZ_KV807673.1:0-60297 GCF_001812085.1 Rothia sp. HMSC065C12 | reverse complement strand
TCACGTGATTACGTAATCACGTGAATACGTGATTACGTGATTAAAATACGACATTTCACCAGATAAATCAACCTTTTGTGTGCCTTAAAGACCGTCTAAAGACGATCAAGATTGCACTAGACAAAGGAGGATTCCATGGATTTCAACGATTACATCAAGACCTACGAAGACCTATCAAGGCAGGTGGTAGGGATGGTGCTCGCCAACGAGATTGCAATCCGTCCGCTAGAACTGATAAACGGTAACTTAGACAATGAGATATTCCAGTTCTACATCACCCAAGACCCCGAGTTCCTGTTTGAGCATACGAACGAGTCAGTCTTCTATGACAGCGAGCTTGACCTCTACATGTGGGGAATAACGCACTACGGGACTCCGTGGTCAAGCGTTCCAACACCAGAGTTTCACTAATCAATTACATATTTAATCAATTATTTTAAATTGTGTTAAAACGGCATACGATTAAGGGCTACCATGCGAAAATCGCATGACAAAAATTACCGATACCCAAGCCGTGCCCGACACTCTCCGCTCAGAAAAATCACCGACAAACTCAGCTCCAAGTCATATAAAAGTTTTAACTAATTACTAGGCTTCCAGCCATGCTCGGTGAAGGGTTAGATACCCAGCCACCTCGCATCACAAAACAGACCGACAATTGGGCATAAAAAATACCCGGCAGGTGACGCCGTGGGGCGTCCTGCCGGGTGGTAGAAACCTACCGCGGTTCTTCCTCTGGATTGGAACCGATAATCACCGCCGCACCCCATACGGGATAGCGGACGATTGGGAGATCGTGGAGATGCGGGGAATCGAACCCCGGTCCGATGTGGCGTCAACGGGGCTTCTCCGTGCGCAGTTTATGCGAACGCTACTTTTCGGCTCCGGTACTTGCATAAACACATATACCGACGAACCTAGTCACGTAAAAGTCCCGCTAACCCCCGCAACAAGGGCTAGCAGCAGTGGCCTTTTAAGTCGATGCCGGTAACTGAGCCAAAGGCATGCTCAGGCCGACAGACGGCAACTCGCGCTTAGGCAGCGAGTGCGAAGTCAGTGCGCTTAGATTCTGCACTTAATTTTTTGCAGAGGGCGTTAACGAGATAACCCTGCATCCTCGGCACGCTTCACCCATCTCAACTCACATCGTCGAAACCGATCATCCCCCTATGCTTTTATCAAAAAGCCCACCGTCTTCTGAAAGTTTTCCTCGACATACCTTGATGCCGTGGTGCCATTCAAACACGGTAGAGATTCAGTATATCTAAGATGTTTAACGGCGTGCAAGTCCCCTACCCACGCAAGTACACCCCTCCGCTAGAGGCGAATAAAGCGAACAGATTAGCACAGCAGCAACACCGTAGCCTGACACAGCGCATAAAAACGGGGTGAGGCACCCCAGAAAATCTGGAATCCTCACCCCGTTCGCGTACCGTGCTGGGTAGCCAAAATTAGGCGGCTAAGACTTAGCGGTGAGCCGGAACAGTCATGCGGTTGTTCGGGTTATCACCAATCTGGCACACCACGTTACCGTGGCCGTCATCGGTACCAACTTCAAGGCACTTCTCAGCAGTCTGAGCAACAGAAATGTACACGAAGAGCATGCACAGCGAGAACAGGACAGCCACCGCGCCGGTTACGATACCGGTAATCGCGAAGCCCTTACCCGCGCCAGCCTCCTTGACCTTCTTCAGGGACAGGGCACCCAGAATAATCGCAGCGATACCCAGCAACGCACCAAATACGAAGAAACCGGTCACGACGCCCACAATACCCAGAATCATCGCAGCCAGCGCCATGCCGGGAGCCTTCTTCACAATGGGAGCCGCATACGGGTAACCTGCGGGCTGACCGTAACCATAAGCGTCCTGCTGAGGCTGCTGCTGGTAAGAGTTCTGCTGGTAGTTGTAGTCAGCAGGCTGAGCCTGGTACGAGGCTTCCTGGCCGTAACCGTACTGGTTCTGCTGAGCGGGCTGAGCCTGGTAGGATGCGTCCTGACCGTAGCCGTACTGCTGCTGACCGTAGGTGTTCTGTGCCGAAGCACCCTGGGCTGAGGTACCCTGAGCAACGTTCTGGCCGTAAGCATTCTGCGAAGAGGGCTGCGCACCAAACTGGCCGTACTGGCTCTGCTGAGCCGAAGACTGCTGAGCCGAAGACTGCTGGCCCGAGTTCTGCTGCGCCTGGCCGTAGCTGTTCTGAGCGGATGCGCTCTGACCGTAGTCCTGGCCGTAAGTATTCTGAGCCGAAGGAGCCTGGCCATAATCCTGACCGTACGAGCTCTGGGCGGAAGAATTAGGCTGCTGAGCAGCGTAGGGGTTCTGCGCGTTCCCCTGGTTGTTTCCGTAGTTATTCTCAGACATCCGTCGTTCTTTCCTTCACAGTTGCAGCGAACAATTTATACTCGCCCAACGCACCATTGCGCGCTGAGTTCGGTTCCATTATATAAATAAGCTGTCATTTGGGTCATCTGTGAAGTTCAAGATTTCAGATTCAGCGCCCAGAATCCACCAATCGGGCAGATTCAGCGCCGAAAAAGAGCAAGGGACCGAATAGTTCAACACTATTCGGTCCCTCAACGCTTCAAAGAGTCAACGCGACTTAGCGGCGGACAGCCTTATATTCCTTAGGGCTCATGGTCATAGTCTCGCCATGAATGGTGCACACATAGTTACCGCTCGAATCCGGCTCGGCATTCTCAGCGCACTCGCTGAGCATACCAATGCCAATCAAGCCCAGAACCAGCACGACAACAGCAACAATCATGCCCAGCGCACCGGTGACAATACCACCAATCGCCATGCCCTTACCGGATGCGGTACCGTTCTTCACCTTCACCAGGGCAACAATACCCAGAATCACGCCGACCAGACCCAGCACGCCACCGAAAATCAGCCAGCCAGAGAGCAGACCAATAATACCCAGAATCAGCGAAGCAATCGCCAGAGCCGAGCTCGGGGTCGGCTGGTAGCCGGGGTAGCCGCCCTGCATGTTGTATGCGGGTGCCTGCTGCGGTGCGGGAATGAACTCGCCCGGGTTCTGCTGGTAGTTCGGGTTCTCAGACATGTGTCTCCTCAAAGAATGAATGGTGTTCGCGGTACGCCACGAATTTTCAACCATTATACGTGAGGAACCGCGCCCCGCCCCTACCGGCAAGTTCCTGGAGCAGCCGTGCATCCCGCCGTTGCCTCAGCCCTAGCCGAGGTTGCGGTAACGCATCGCGCGGCGCGCCTCCAGGTCATCCTGACGCTCACGCAAAGCCTGACGCTTATCATACTCACGCTTACCGGTCGCCAAAGCAATCTCAACCTTCGCACGACCATTCGAGAAGTACAGCTTCAACGGAACCACCGTGTAACCGGTCTCCTTCAGCTTCTGCGCCAACTTATTAATCTCAGAACGATGCAGCAGCAGCTTGCGGCGACGACGAGCCGCATGGTTCGTCCACGTACCGTAACCGTACTCCGCAATATGAATACCCTCGAGCCACATCTCGTTATCGGTCACCTGGCAGAAACCATCCACAATGGACGCCCCACCATCACGCAGAGACTTCACCTCAGTACCCAGCAGAACAATACCCGCCTCATAGGTATCCACAATGTTGTAGTTGTGGCGAGCCTTCTTATTCTGGGCAATAATCGCGTTATTCGGGTCCTTCTTCGCGTCTTTCTTCTTTTTCTGAGCCATCACTCAATCCTTATACGTCTTAGCTCTCTTCAGCCGCGCGCCCCGAAGCACGCCAGCGAATACCAGCATCAATAAAGGCGTTCAAACCGCCATCCAAAACATTAGAGGTATTACCCTCCTCATAGCCGGTACGCAGATCCTTCACCATCTGGTACGGATGCAGAACATAGGAGCGCATCTGATCACCCCAGCTTGCCTTAATATCACCGGCAAGCTCCTTCTTCTTCGCGTCCTCCTGCTCCTTACGCAACAGCAACAGGCGAGACTGCAGCACACGCAAAGCCGCCGCACGGTTCTGCAACTGCGACTTCTCATTCTGCATCGACACCACAATACCGGTCGGCAAGTGAGTCATACGCACCGCCGAATCCGTCGTATTCACCGACTGACCACCCGGGCCCGAGGAGCGGAACACATCCACCTTAATCTCAGACTCGGGAATCTCAATAGCATCCGTCTGCTCAATCAGAGGAATCACCTCAACCGCCGCGAACGAGGTCTGGCGGCGGCCCTGATTATCGAACGGCGAAATACGCACCAGGCGGTGAGTACCCGCCTCCACCGACAGACGGCCAAAAGCGTACGGCGCGTTCACCTCGAAGGTCACCGACTTCAGGCCCGCCTCCTCAGCGTAGGAGGTGTCCAGAACCTTCGTCGGGTAGCCGTTCTTCTCCGCCCAACGCAGGTACATGCGCAGCAGCATCTCCGCGAAATCAGCAGCATCCACGCCGCCTGCGCCCGAACGAATCGTCACCACAGCCTCACGCTGATCGTACTCACCCGACAGCAGCACCAGCACCTCAAGCTCTTCCAGCTTGGCGCGAATCTCACCGCACTCACGCTCAGCATCAGCGAGCAGCTCGGCGGCAGTCTCCTCATCCTCCGCTTCGGCAAGCTCCACCATCACCTCAACATCATCAATGCGAGAAGACAGCGAACGCAGACGATTCAGCTCCGACTGCTTATACGACAGTGCGCTCGTCACCTTCTGCGCATTCTCCACGTCATCCCACAAATCGGGTGCGGCAGCCTGCGCAGACAGGTCCTCAATGGCGCGCTCAATCCCCTCAATATCGCTGACAGCAGCAATAGAGGTGAAAATCGCGCGAAGCTCTTTAATCTCAGCAGAAAAGTCGAAGGATGCCATAGCTTTTAACACTATCGCGAAACGGCCAGAAAGTCCCGCCGTTACAGTCCGTAACAGCCCACAGCGCAGAAGGATAAGGCAGGCAGAGGGAAGAATCCGCGCAACGAAGACATCAAAGAAGGCATAAAACGAGGGCGCATCCGCTAGCCGTTACACTACCTTGCGGATGCGCCCTCGCAGTCTAGGGGGCTCACAACACGCCAATAAGCGAGTGAGCCGATAAGCCCGTGCGCCCTTGATGGACGCACTAATCGGTGGACGGGCCCTGGCTCGTCTTCAAACGCGACGAACCATGAGCGGTTACCTCAATACCATCAGGCACCAGAATCGACAGCAGCGGCGGACGAATACGAGCCGACAGGTACACGTGCACACTGTGATCAGAATCCACGGACACGTTCTCCAGACGCAACGCCTGAAAATCCTGCCCCGGCTGAACCTCAGCCAGGTACGCGCTCGCATACTCCCACGCCGCCGAACCACTCGCTTCATCAGGAGTGCGCATCGTGCGGGTAATCGAGTTCGCCTGAGCGTCCGCCACATCCTGCAGATGCTGAGTTTGCAGATACGCGCCCGTAATCGCCACTGTCACCGAACCGATGAGCAGAAGCAACGCCAGCATGCCCACAATCAGCGGGGCAATGCTGCCCTCTTCCGGGTCTGAGGCGACCGGGTCAGCGGCGAGGCGGTCTGAGGCGATCGGGTCAGCGGCGAGCGCCCGGCTCTGCGCACGGGCACGAACCTGTAGACGGGCACGACGGCATGCGTTAGCGTAGCGCTCCCGCACCGAGGAAAGCAGGCGAGCCGGCGATAACAGGTGAGCGGGCGAACCATTAGGAATCAGCATGACCAGACCCCCAACTCGTCGCATGAGAACTCACCGGAATCACGCCGCCACCCATAAACGAAGGCAGAAGCGGCAGACGCGCCTGAACCGTCACCGTGGCGTACGCCTTCGTACCCGAGACGCACTCCCCCGACGCACAGCTCAACGACACGCTCACATCGGAAGGCTCAACCCCGTAATCAGCGGCAGCATGCGCCGCCAGACGCTGAGCCAAATCCGGGCCCACCGACGAGTCCTGCGGCTGCTCCTGCACATACAGCACCACCTGGGCGCTCGCCGCATGAGCCGCCATCACCGAAGACTGCAAGCTAAAAATCGTCAGAATACCGTAGAGTACCGGGATGAGCAGAGTAATACCCAAGCCCAGGAACTCCACAATGGCGCTACCCTCTTCAGAGTCGTGTTGCTCAGAAAGAGGCCGACCAGAGCGGCTCTTCAGGCGTTCCTTCACACGCCGCCGAAGCGAAAAGCCACTAATCACCGGAACGATGCTCCGCATAAATCGCATGCCCCTTCACCTCAATAGAATCCGGAAAACCCCACGGGCCCAGCACCGGCAAAGGAGACTTCACCGTCACCTCCAAAGTGCGCACACCCGTAGAATCACTACTCTGACGGTACGAAATATTCTCAGCATATGAAGACGGAAGAACCCCCTCAATCATCTGACGGGTACGCTCCATGCCCTCCTGCGGAGTGCGGTCACGCATCGTACCGTAACGTGCCCCAGCCGCCGCCGCATCCACCAACATGGTTCGTGTATACAGGGCGAAAGAAACCTGCAGAATCGCCATGGTCAGCAACACCAACAGCGCACCGACCATGACGAATTCCGCGCTGGCGTCACCGCGCTCGCTCTCCTCCACAGAATGTTCCGCAGAGGATAGCTCAGCGGCAGTCAGCTCAGAAGCGATGCGGGGCTTACGCATTACTGGTGAACCAGAGCAATCGCGTCGTTGAACATCTTGGTCAGAGCAGGCTGAGCAATCGCCAAGATAGCGGCAACCAGCACGGCGCTCATCATGGTGATCATGACCCAGCCGGGCACGTCGCCGCGCTCGGGGTCATCCTGCTTGTTCTTCAGGCGCAGAGCCAGCAAAGATGCGATAGCCAGGGCGATCAGCACGGTGAGGGTGGTGCGGAAACGACGGAACATAATTTTCTCCTTCTATCAAAGGGGGTAGTGTGTGGTTGGTGCGGCGCGCCAGGCAATCAGCCCAGCCCACCGCGGTGCAGCCGGTACAGTGTGTACCCGCCGCAAAATCTAAAAGTTCAAACGCATGAGCGACAGGCCCGGGAAGACCGCAAAAATTACAGTCAGCGGCAGGATGAAAAACACCACCGGGGCGAGCATCGCAATCTCCTTCTTACCGGCTGTTTCCATCAGCTCACGCTTAGCGTTATCGCGCACATCCTGAGCCTGCGCACGCAACACATCAGCCAGAGGGGTACCGCGCTCAATCGCAACAGCAATACCCTCAACGAAGCGGCTCAACGCCGGAACGCGAGTACGCTCCGCAAACTCCTGCAACGCGCTCAGCAGCGAAATACCGGTGCGGGTCTGCGCCAAAATCTCAGAAAACTCACGAGCCAACTCGCCGCGAGAGGTCAAACAGATACGTTCCAAAGCCGCCAGCGCCGACTCGCCCGCCGTCACCGACAGAGCCATCATCTCCGCCAGCGCCGGGAACTCAGCAACCAGCTGCTTCTCACGCTTAGTCACCGCCTCACCCAGCCACCAGTCACGCGCCAGAAAGCCGCTCAAACCGCTCACCAGCACCAGCACAAGAGCCACCAGGATGGAGAAACGCTCCTGCACCACGCCGATGACGGTCAAGGCACTCATGACGGTCACACCGGCAAGAGCCCACAGCAGCTGCTCAGCACGAAACGCGCTCACACTCTGCGAAGAGCCAGCACGACGCAGACGCTCCTGCACTGAACTATCGCTCAGCGACGAGCCGCTCAACGACGAAGACAGCGAACGCAGAAGCGGCGCACAGAACGCCGAAATCGCCTCCAGCAGGCTCGGCTCACGGCGCTCCTGCTCCTTCAACAGCGACTCACGCAGAGTCTCACCGCGCAGCTGCGACGCCACACGATCAGAAAACGAAATACTGCGAGTATTCAGCACCGACGAAAGAATCAGACCCACGCCGGTCGCCAACAGCAGACCAAAAATCAGAGGCAGGTTCACCCGAAAACCCTCCGTTCACGCGGCAACTCACCAATACGCAGCATCAGACGGTACGCCGCCAAAGAAATAGCGGCACCGGCAATCATCAGCATCGCACCGGCAAACGAGTTATAAACCATGCGCGCGGCAGGCTGAGTCGCCATCAGACACAGCACAAACCAGGGCGCCACACAGGAGAGACGAGCCGCATTCACAGTCCACGACTGGCGAGCCAGAAGCTCCGAACGGGTACGCGCATTCTCACGCAGAAAATCACTCAGCGTGCCCAGCAGCTTACCCAGGTCCGAACCACCCACCTCGCGGGCAATCTTCAACGCCTCAATAATGGTGTCCGCCACCGGGTCAGAGAGGTACTCCTTCAAACGGTTCAGCGAGGGCACAAACTCACCCGACGCACGGTAATCACGCGAGAAATGGGCAAAGGCATCACGCAGCTCTTCCGGGCCGCGGTACGAAAGCTGAATCAGCGCCTCCGGCAGGGACAGACCCGCACGAATCGCCGAACGCAGGTGGTCCACCGCATCCGGCCACAACTGCCAAATACGGGCATCCGCCGCGCGGGCACGATGATTCACAATCACGCGAGGCGCCGCAAAACCACCAATCAGGCCCAGCAGACCCAGCGGCAAAAGCTGAGTAAGCATCAGCAGCAGAACCGACGCGCTCACACCACTGGCGACACTCACCCACATGAACGTGCGAGGAGTCAGCGAATGCATACCCGCCTTACGCAACGCCACAACCAGCGCCGGGTCGTTACTCGGCTTCGGCGGCTTGCCGTTATCAGGAAAGCAGGAAAGGTAAATCAGGCAGACGCCCAACCCCAAAATCAGGCTCAGAAACAGAGGCATCACTGACCCGCCTTCGCCGCAGCCAGCACCTGCTCAGGACGGTGACCGGCACGAATCCAACGGTCCGGGTTCGGCAGCTCCAACGCCACGCACACCATCTGACCGTCACGGCGCACAAACAGCGGGGACATCTCAATCACTCCGTCCTCAACGCGGCCACCCAGCATGCTGATCTCTTCGACCTGACGCTGACCGCGCGAATCGCGGCCGCAATGCACCACAATGTCAAAGCAGGACGCCACGGTCGGCACCACGAACGCCGAGGAAATATTCTCGCCCGCCAGCAGCGGCAGGGTACAAATCTTGGTCACCGCGTCACGCGCCGAGTTCGCGTGAATCGTGCACATACCCGGCAGACCCGCGTTGAGCGCAATGAGCATGTCCAGGGATTCCGCCTCACGCACCTCACCAATGAGGATGCGGTCCGGGCGCATACGCAGAGCTTCCTTGACCAGGCGGCGCAGCTCAATCGCGCCGGTGCCCTCAAGGTTCGGCTGGCGGCACTGCAGGCCCACCACATCGCGTAGCGGAACCGCGAGCTCAAAGATTTCTTCGCACGTAATCACGCGCTCACGCGGCGGAATGGATGCCGACAGGCAATTCAGCATCGTGGTCTTACCCGCCTGGGTTGCACCCGAAACGAGGATGTTCATGCCGCTCTCCACCGCCGCGTGCAGTAGGGACGCCGCGCCGGCACTCAGCGAGTTCATACGCACAAGGTCGGGCAGGCGGCGGGCACGCACCACGAACTTACGGATATTGATGCTCGTGTGCCTGCGAGTAATATCCGGAATCACCGCGTGCAGGCGGGAGCCATCCGGCAGGGATGCATCAACAAACGGGGAAGAAAGGTCCACACGACGACCCGAAGGCTTGAGCATGCGCTCCAGCAAGCTATTGATTGCCTCGGCGCTCAGGTGCAGACCGGTCAATTCACTTTCGCCGTTGCGGGCGATAAAGATTTCATCGGGAGAGTTAATCCAGATTTCTTCAACGCTCTCATCATCGAGGAACGGCTGAATCACACCAAAGCCGCAGATTTCATCGTGCAGGCGCTGAATCACGGATTCGCGGTCACCCAAATCCGGCAGGGAAATGCGGGCGCGCCGCTGCTCATAATCGTTCAGATGCTCGTCAATGAGCCCGCGCACCGCATGCTGGTCCTCGTGCGGGTCCAGGCTGCGGTGGCGCATTGCCTCACGGATATTCTCCTCGAGCAGACTTAGATGCTCCGCCCGGGTATCCAGTACGGTGTTCTCCATTGAAATGATCCGATGCTGTGTGTGGTGTGGTTGTGTGGAATACGGTGAAGCATTGATACATCAATGCCACCATCACCCTACCCTCAGCGCATCAAATTTATCAAAATGTAATAAAACACCCCTTAATATTTACGAGTATAGTATTTTGAGCATTTTTGATGCATGGAATTGCGCATATCGTTACCTAACGTGCACCAATATTCAAAACGCCTAGTCAGCTGTGACTTGCAGAACAGTTGCAGGTACGCACCTCGAACCGCTCACCGTTAATCACTGCCATATTGCACTTGGTGCACACGTAACATTTCGTCTTAAAACCCCGCAGCTTCCTCTACTAAACCGCAAGAACCCTACCCAGCAGCAGCGCCTTCCCGAGCGCAACTTTCGGGCGCTCCTTCCCAGGCACAGTAAAGGGGCGTGCACTCCCCCATCGGGAATACACGCCCCATCACAAGCGATACACCTAGCGGTTAGTCGCCGCCTCGAATCACTTTCACGGCTTCCTTAATCGGACCGTCAAAACGCAGGTTACCGTGCTCCAGCACCACGCCGCGGTCACAAATCTTAGACACCAAATCCAGGTCATGGCTCACCACGGCAAGAGTCTTACCGGCAGAGCACAGCTCCTGAATCTTCGCAATACACTTCTTCTGGAACGGCTCATCGCCCACCGCAAGGATCTCATCCACCAGGAAGATATCCGGGTTCGTATGAACCGCAACCGAGAATGCCAGACGCAGGTACATACCCGAAGAGTAGAACTTCACCTCGGTATCGATAAAGTCGTGAATCTCAGCGAAATCCACAATCGAATCGAAGGAAGCCTCAATCTCTTCCTTGGTCATACCCAAAATCGCGCCGTTGAGGTACACATTATCGCGACCGGTCAGATCCGGGTGGAAACCAGCGCCCACCTCAATCAGACCCGCAATATTGCCGCGAGTGAGAACCTCACCCTCATCGGCGCGCATCACACCAGAAATCATCTTCAGCAGCGTGGACTTACCCGAGCCGTTCAGACCCAGAAGAGCCACACGCTCACCCTGACGAATATCCAGGCTCACACCGTTGAGCGCATTGAACTTCTCCGAAAGATCACCCTTGCGGCCCTTAATCAGCCACACAAAAGCTTCCTTCATCGAACGGGTGTGGCGCAGAACGAAGCGCTTCACCAAATTCTCCACGTGAATCACCACGGGAGCGTCCGGGCTCACCGGCGGGAACTCAAGCTTCTTAATATCCACAGAATCAGAGCTCCTGGGCGAAGTTGCCCTCAAACTTACGGAAGAGCAAATCACCAATCAAAACGGTCAGCAGAGAAATACCAATGGCAATCGGAGTCCAGAAGCTGAAGAGATGCGGAACCACCTGCGAAGCAGGAAGCGCCAAATCCTCAGGACGGAGCGTCGGATGCCAGAAGCCATAGTGGAACAGCTCCACCGCAACGGTCAGCGGGTTAATCATGAACACGTTGAACACCCACGGGTACAGGGTGTCACGCACCATGGTCCAGGAGTACAGCACCGGCGAGAACCAGGTAGCCACCATCAGCAGCATGTCCACGATGTTCTCCGAATCTCGGAAGAACACGTTCGCCACACCGAAAATCAGACCCAGACCATAGGACAACAGCATCACAATCAGCATGCCCGCCAGAATCGACCCGAAAGCCAACGCGGACGGATGCCAACCCACCGCAAAGCATGCCAGGAGCATGACCACAATCTGCGGCACAAAATGCACCAGAGCCACCCACACCGTAGACAGCGAGAACAACTCACGCGGCAGGTAAATCTTGCGAATCAGAGCACTGTTAACCACCATGGCGCGAGCACCATTGCCGAACCCCTCCGAGAAGAAGTTAATAGCAATCATGCCCGAGAACAGGTACACCGCATAGTTGTGCATACCGCGTTCCAGGCCGAGGAAAAGACCCATGGCAATGTAGAACACCAGGAACTGTACACCCGGCTTAATGTACGACCACAAAATGCCCAGCACCGAGCCGCGGTAGCGGACCTGGATTTCCTTATCGACCAGCAGTCGAAGCAGGTAGCGATTCTTCATCGCATCCAGGATGCCGCGGCCGCGACCGGGCGCCTTCAGGGGAACAGACTTCAAATCGCTCATCGGGTCAGCTCAGAATCCGTATGCTCAGCAAAGGTCTTAGCCCACGCATCGTAGGATGCAACCTCTGCAGCCTTCGAACGGTACTGCTCACGCAGCTGCTCCCAGCCGGTCACCAGCTGGACGTGCAGCTTAGCTGCCTGAGCCAGCTTCGACTTCAACTGCTCGGGGTCGCGGCGGTACCAGAACAGGCCGGTACCCTCAGCGTTAGTCGCCAGAGCCGAATCGAACTTCGACAGGGTCCACCAGTTGGTCTCACCGTAGTTCAGCTGAATCTGCGGGTGAGCCTTCGCCTCTTCGCTCACCGGCTTGAACAGCTGACGAGCAACAGTCTTAGCGGTCCACGAAGCAAGCTTCTTGTAACCGGGGGACGCGAAGGAACGGCGGCCACGGAACGGAGGCTTCTTCGTCTGGATAGCCGGGAAGTCATCCACGTTCGGCTTCACCTGAGACTCCGGGTACTCCTTAGCCATCGCACGAATCACCGGCAGACGCTGCGAGAGCGAGGGGTGCAGGTGCTCGGGACCGGAGAGCAGATCCTCCAGCGCCATCAGGCGGCCAGCCTCGGTGTAGTACTGCATGGACAGGGTGTGCTTGACGTCCAAGAACAGGGACTCCAGCAGCACGCGGCCACCCTTATCGAAGGGCGAGTGCAGCAGCGCCGTAATGAGGCGGTTGCGCTCGTGGTAGTACGCCTGCCAGCCAACGGAGTCATCCTTATCGGTCCAGGACACGTGCCACACGCCCGCACCGGGGAAGGACACGGTAGCGAAGCCCGCGGCCTTAGCGCGCAGACCGTACTCAGCGTCATCCCACTTCAGGAACAGAGGCAAGGACAGACCGATTTCCTTGATAACGGTGGTCGGGATGAGGCACATCCACCAGCCGTTGTAGTCCACGTCCACGCGGCGGTGCAGCCACGGGGTGTTACGCAGATTGTGGTGGCCCAGGTTGTGACCCATAGCCATGTCATCGTGCGGCTTAGCGTAGAAGTTACGCCACGGGTCAACAACCTCACCGAACGCGTGCAGGACCGAACGGTCGAACATGTCGAACATGTGCGCACCCACGATGGTGGGTTCCTTGCAGTAGTTCGCGAAGGTCACCATACGCAGGATCGACTCGGGCTCAACGATAACGTCGTCATCGAGCAGCAGCACGTAATCGGAGCCGTTGTTGACAGCCTCAAACATGCCGCGCGAGAAGCCACCGGAACCACCCAGGTTGCCCTGGTTAATGATGCGGAACTTACCGGAAAGAGGCTTGACGACCTCTTCAAAATCCTCGTGATCCTGCACCTTCTGGGTGCCCTGATCCACAATCAGGAACTCGTGCACAGCATCGAAAATCTCGGGGCTCTCACCCAGAGCACGAATGTTGTTAATGCAGTACTCCACCTTGTTCATGGTGGTAATCTGCACGGTTGCCTGACCAGCCTTCACGTCTGCGCGGGGCTCAATGTCGCCCAACCAGTTCGCCTCAACCAGCTCAAGGTCGGTGGTGCCAGCCAGGTCGAACCAGTACCAGCCGCCGTCACCGAACGGTGCCAGGGGCAGGGTGAAGGTGTTGGTTTCCTCGCCGGAGAGCAGCTTCGCATCCACGCGCTGAATCACGCCACGGCCATTGGACTTGTACACAATGACCATGCCCTCGCCGCGAGTCTGAACGCTCAGCACGACCTTCTTCAGGTCAGTCCAGCGGCGCCAGTATGAAGCGGGGAACGCGTTGAAGTACGTGCCGAAAGACAGGCTCTGGCCCGCGTTTACGGTGATGGAGCGGCGGCTGTTCAGGCTGTTCGCGGCATCACGGTTCGCGCTAGCGTTCGACACAGACTGACCGGAGGTGTTCATCGCCTCCGCAATGGAGGTCGAAGCGTCGCCGTCAATACGGGTCGGCAGCTGAACGCCGGTTGCGACGCTCGCATCCACGTACAGGGGCACGACGTCAGTCTCAACCGCGCTCGGGAAAATAACCCGCTGCAGGTTCTTCAAAGTCTTATCAGCCATGGTTATGCGTCAACACCACCGGACTCGATCTTCACACCGTTAGCGAAGTGCGGGCGGATCTTGTTGTCGAACATGGACAGTGCAGCGCCGATAGCCATGTGCATATCCAGGTACTTGTAGGTACCCAGGCGGCCACCGAACAGCACGTTGTTCTCACCCTTAGCCAGGTCGCGGTACGCCAGCAGCTTCTCACGGTCCACGGAGGTGTTGACCGGGTAGTACGGCTCGTCGCCCTTGTTCGCGAAGCGAGAGTACTCGCGCATGATGACGGTTGCGTCCTTGGTGTAGTCACGCTCGGGGTGGAAGTGACGGAACTCGTGGATGCGGGTGAAGGGAACATCAGCATCGGGGTAGTTCATCACGGAGCAGCCCTGGAAGTCCTCAATCGGCAGGACTTCTTCTTCCAGGTCGATGGTACGCCAGGACAGGTCACCCTCAGCGTAGTCGAAGTAGCGGTCAACCGGGCCGGTGTAGACCACGGGAATCTGACCCAGGACGTTCTCGCGAGAGTACTGGTGACCGGGCTCGAAGAAGTCAGTGTTCAGGTGCACCTCAATGTTCGGGTGCGCCGCCATACGCTCCAGCCATGCTGCGTAGCCGTCAACGGGCAGACCCTCGTACTTGTCGTTGAAGTAGCGGTTGTCGTAGTTGTAGCGAACCGGCAGACGGGAAATGATGGATGCGGGCAGCTCTTCCGGCGGGGTCTGCCACTGCTTAGCGGTGTAGTGCTTGATGAACGCCTCGTACAGGGGGCGACCAATCAGGGAGATACCCTTGTCATTCAGGTTCTGCGGGTCGGTACCAGCCAGCTCGCCAGCCTGCTCAGCGATGAGCGCCTTTGCCTCTGCGGGAGAGTAAGCTGCGTTGAAGAACTGGTTGATGGTGCCCAGGTTAATCGGCATGGGGTACACGATGCCGTTGTGGCGGGTGTACACGCGGTGTACGTAGTTGGTGAACTCGGTGAAACGGTTCACGTACTCCCAGACACGCTCGTTGGAGGTGTGGAACAGGTGCGCACCGTAGCGGTGCACCTCAATACCGGTCTGCTTCTCCTTCTCGCTGTATGCGTTACCACCGATGTGGGAACGGCGGTCCAGCAGGGCAACCTTCAGGCCCAGCTCAGTGGCAGCCTGTTCTGCGATGGTCAGACCAAAGAGGCCCGAACCGACTACTACGAGGTCAGCGGTCAATGTTTTCTCCTGTATTATCACGGCGCACCGCCGCTTCTGAGAGGGCGGTATTCACCTACCAGATTGGACACATCCGAGGGTTCTCAGTCGCGCCGCAATCCGCACGGGTGGGTGCAAAAAGCCCCTCCCGTGATGGATATAGTCATAATCTAAGATACCTGTTTATCAAGCACTACGCATACTTATGACGTGCTTTTAGGGGCTTTTGGACTATTGTTCGCACACTCTTTCTCTGTGTGAATATTCTTCGCGAACCCCGAGGTCAAGCCGGTCTGAGACAGTTCTTTCTTCTGCGTATTTTTACGGTCTACTCATGGTGAAGGAATTTTATTTACGGGTAAATATTCACCCTGCCCTAGTTGCGGCGGTAATTAGCCACCACCTAGAGCTGTAGGCACAGAGGGTGGTTCGAGGGGGCGTTTCATGGCTCTCACACGCTACAAAGAAGTACCCCCATCAGCACTTTTGGGGATGCGCACCGGTGTATGCGAGAGGTGATTGAGGTGGTTTATCCACAATTTTTCGAAAAATAGAGCAAAAAATTCAAAAAATACAAACACTTTAGTTTATATACAGACATTTTATTGAGCCTTAATGCTTTTTAATGTTTTCTGAGGGTATGACTCTCTTCTTTCTCGACCACCACAACACCACCGACGCGCTCCCCTACCCCCGCGTACTCCGACTCGACGGCGAGGCGGCACCCACCGGAATACAGCTGCGCCCCGGTAGCGCACACCGGCAGGCTCTAGAGCAGGCGCTCAACCACGCCCTGCAACACCCTGCCGCCGGCGCGCACGCTCAGGCACAGGAGACTACGTTCCAGCTACTCCCCGCGCACGATAAGAACCCCGCCGGCGCCTCGAATGCGCCAAACAGCCACATCCCGAACGAATCTCAAACTCCGGGCGCGCCCGCCGTCAGCATCCTGCACATTCTGCGCGGACCCGACGCGGGCGTAACCTTCCCCATCAGCCGCGGCCGCACCAGCCTCGGCAGGGCGGCACTACCTGCCCGTGGAGGAGCACAGTCGCACCACATTCACCTGCAGGACCCCTTCCTCAAGCCAGTGCACGGCAGCTTCTACGCCGATAGCTCCGGCATCCGCTGGGTCGAGAAACGCCCCGCCGCAAGCGAGGGTAGCGAGAAGGTGCAGAGCAGTATGAAAGCACAGGGCGGCAAGAAGGTGCAGAGCGCCGAGCCGCGCATCCTGCGCTGGGACGAGCCTTTCCGCCTCGGCTCCTCACTTTGCATGCTCACCTCCCCCAGCGCCGACGGCGAACACACCACTAAGAAGGCGAGCGCCACCGCTCCCCCCGGTTCTTCCCCTGGCGAGCCCGCGCAGACGCTTGCTCCTCTGGGCGACGCCGGCAACCCCTTTGAGCCGGTGGTGGTGAACCCTCCCGCGCCGCGTAAGCTCAAGCAGATTCTGTTGAGCGTGTGCCTTCCGATTGTGGTGGGCCTGATTATTGCACTGGTGACCGGCATGTGGTTCCTTCTGCTGATGTCTGCGGCGTCTTCGTTGCTGATGCTTCTGCATTTCTTTGGCGGTCGGGCGGAGAACCGTGCCGCATCGCAGCAAACTCATCAGGCGGCTGAGCAGGAAAAGGAACGTGCCCTCACCCTGCCGACTGCGGGCGACCTGGCGATTTCGGGTCCCTCTGCCCTGCATGATGCCGCCTACCCGACTATTGTGCTCGGATGCGGTCCCCGCCTGCCCTACCTGCGCGGCCGCAACCTCCCGCTAGGCGCTCTGGAGAAGCAGGATGCGCCCCACTACCTGCCGCTGCCCACCCCGGCTCTCGGGCACTATCTGAAGCTGGAGGAGGCGCATCTGCGCGCCTACCTGGTGCAGCTGGTGGCGGGTTATCCGGGTGCGGTGCACGTTCTACTGGCTGGCGCTGAGAGCGCTGATCAGCAGCGAACCATTCGTCTGCTGCAGACTCTGGCTGTGGTGCCGGGTGTGAGCGTGCATTGTCTGCCGGGCGTGCAGCAGGAGAAGTATCTGCAGGCCCTGCAGAGCAGCTTGCAACCGGAGTTTTCTTCTTCGGTTCCGCCGCTGATTCTCATGCCCCTGCAGGCGAACGCTGTCTATGCTCCCCTGCTGACCGCGCTGAACTCTGGGGCGGTCACGGAGTCTTCGCAGTCCCGTGCGTTCGCCTCCCCGCGTGAGCAGAAGATGAACGCCCCGGCGCTCTGCATGCTGGGCAACGCTGAGGGTGATAGCTCCGCCCATGCACCAGGTGCGCTTTTTGGTGCCGCCTGGGTTGAGTGTACGAGTGAGGGTAGCCACCGTCAGAGCATCCGTTACCGCGCGCAGGGTTATGCGGCGCCTCCGGTACAGCCCACCGAGGGTGTCTACCAGGTGCATCCGCTGGCATGTGAGGGTCTGTGCCAGCACTCCGATGGGCTCAGCGTTGAGGCGTTCTGTGCCGCTCTTGAGAACCTGTACCGCGCCGGATGCGAGCAGGAGCAGGGTGCGCTCGGTGAGGCGCAGGTGCACCAGTCGGCGCATCTATTCTCTTCCCTGCAGGCGCAGAGCGCGCGGCAGAAGAACCGCACCGATGACATGGCGGTGGAGTCCGTTCTGCAGCGTTGGTCCGCTCAGCGTTACGCCTCCGATATTCGCTGCTACCTGGGTGTTTCTTCGGGTGGCTCGCTGAATATTGGTCTGTCTGAGCACGGCCCACACTGGCTGCTCGGTGGCACGACTGGTGCCGGTAAATCGCAGCTGTTGCGTTCGCTGGTGCTCAGCGCTGCGCTACGTTACCCACCCGAGCGCCTCGGCCTGATTCTAGTGGATTTCAAGGGCTCGGCTGGTTTGGGTCCTCTGGCTCAGCTACCGCATGCGCTCAGCGTGTTGAGCAATTTTGATGTGTCCGCGGTGGAGCGTGCGCTCGAATTTTTGCGCGCCGATATTCACCGCCGCGAGGTGGATCTGCAGGCGCTCGGCGTGAACTCCTACCGCGACTATCTGGCATCCTGCCAGGCGGCGGGTACGACTCCGCGCTACCCCGAGCTGCTGATTGTGGTGGATGAGTTCCGTATGCTCATCGATTCTATGCCGGACGCTATGGCTGAGCTGATGCGCATCGCCACGATTGGTCGCTCGCTGGGTCTGCACCTGGTGTTGGCGACTCAGCGTCCGCAGGGTGCTATTTCGCAGGATATTCGCGCCAATATTGCCACGAGCATTTGCTTGCGTGTGGCGAGCGCACAGGATTCCTATAACCTGCTGGAGCATGAGTCTGCGGCGTATATTTCGGCGGCGCATCCGGGTGCCGGGTATGTGCGCCTGCCGGATGGTCGTTCCCTGCCGTTCCGCGCCCCACTGGTGGATGCGGTCCCTTCGAGTAGCGATGCTCGTCCGGTGCAGGTGCTGGGTCTTGAGGAGGGCGGCTGGCGTGAGCTGACTGCCGTTTCTGCCGTTCAGACGTTGGGCGGCAATGAGGATGAGTTGCTGATTCGTTCGGCGCAGCAGATTCGTGCGCTTTATGAACGCGAGTACGCTCCGAAGAATCTTCAGAAGAATGCGGCAGTTGAGGATGAGTACTGCCCGATTCCGCCGGAGCTTCCCGAGAACACCCCGCTGCCAGTGGTGCAGGCGCCGGTGAGCGAACCGGTAGCGTACGGCCTCGACCCGGCGGCTACCTCTCAGGTTGTAGATTCTCAGGAACCCGCTGACTCTGGCGCGGCTTCCGAGGGGTACCTGCTGGGCGAGCTGGAGATTGCCCGCTACGGTGTGCGCCGCCCGATCAGCTGGTCGGGTCAGCAGGCGCTGGCGCTACTGGCTCAGAGCGCCGAACGTGCTCCGATGCTCTACGGTCTTTTAGCTCAGGCGTTCGCCGCCCGCACGCCGGTTGTTCTGCTGACCTCTGACGGTGCGCTCTACCGCGACCTGGAACCCTACGCCGGTGCCTTTGAGGCGCTCGTGGGCGCGCAGGAGCTTTCGCATCTGCGTTTCTGCCTGGAGGAGCTGCGCACCCCGAACCTGTGGAGTACCGAGGGCTCCGCCCGCCCGCTCATCATTGTGGACGGACTGGACAGTTGGCTGGAGGCGCTGGTCCGCCAACCCGATACGGAGAACCTGCTCTACGATCTGCTCTCGCAGGGGTGCCGCCGCGGCTATTCGGTGGTGTTCACCTCCACGTTGAACCCGCGCGGCCGTTTCGCTGCGGCAGCACATTCCACGCTGTTGAGCCGCCGCTTCCTGGACGCCGACCTGATGCGTTCAACGAGCAAGGACTACCCTACCCCGGCGCAGAGCCACTACTGCGTGGAGGGTGCCATCAATGAGGAGTTAATCGGGGATCAGCCACTGAGCGCTTCGATTCTTTCGCCCTGCGTTGCGGGTTTCCGGGAGCTGATTCAGGTTCTGCAGAGTAACGCCGCGAGCGCTTCTAACGGGTCGAATACTCGCCCCGGCACTCTTCTGCGGCAGTTCCCCGAGTACTATCGCATGCCCTCGACCGAGTACGTGACCGCCGCCCACGCCGCGTGCAATCCTCAGGGCGCTAAGCTGTTGGTCGCATTTGACCGCCGGCAGATGCCGGTGTGGTTGAGCGCCCCGGCTGGCGCGGTAGTTCCGGTGCAGGGTTCCCGGTCGGCGGGTAAAAGTACCCTGCTGGATAGCATTGCTCAGCTCAACCCGCAGCTGGATACCCTCGTCCTTGAGGGTTCTGGCGGCACTTCGGGTGATGGCGGGGCTACGGGTGGGCCTCCAAGCGTGGAGCGTACCCGTGCGCTCCTGGACTCGGTGACAAACCCCGCCCGCACGCTCGTGCTCATTGACGATCTGCAGTACCTGCAGCCCGCCGTTCAGCAGCTACTTCTGGAGCGTCGAGGCGAGTTCCGCGCCATGCTGGTCACCTACACGCCCTGGCCGAGGCGCGCCTCCTCACCCCTGCTGGCTGCGCTCATGGGATGCTCGCGTGCGCTTTTACTCTCGCCCGCATCCCTGGCGGATGCCGACATGTGCACCGTGACCGCGCTACCACTGGATCGATTCACGCAGGGTGAGCAGCCCGCCGGCCGTCTTGTGGTGGTGGATGGCGCCTCCGTGTGCGCGGCGCAGGTTCCCCTGGCGCTGAGCACGGCTGCACAGGCTGTAACAGCTACGCAGAAGGTGCCGGTAGCGGTCTAGAGCTGAGCACTCTAGAGCCAAGCCGTCTAGGGGTTAGCGGCGCTAGGGGTTTAGCGGCGTCGGCGGCTGTACTTCTCTGCTTCTTCGCCCGATGCCTCGGTGACCGCCTCAATATAGCGGCGGCTACTGGGCATGAGCACAAAGACGAAGGCAACCGCCGCGCCAATAACACCCGCAATCGTGATGACCTGGCCAATGTTCAGGCCGTAAGCACTCACGTTCATAACGAGGGTACTTGCGGTGACCCACAGGGCGCAGAGGGTAATCAGGATCATGGGCAGGCGCGATCCGAAGCGGCCGCGGTAGAAACGCAGACCAAAGTAGGTCATGCCAGCGGCAATGAGTGCCTGGAGCACACCGCCCACAATCGCTTGGGCGGTAGACATTCCGCTGATGATAAAGGGGTAGAGGATGCCGCGAATCAGGATGTATGCCGCGAAGGTTTCGGTCAGGGCGAATGCATAGATGACGTTGAACGGGCGTGACGGCACGGTGGGCTCCTCATGGGTAGTGTCGGCGGCAGACCGGGGTGTATTTGGTCCAATGTGTTGGTCGATATGCTGGTGCGTTAGCGGGTGGGCGCTCCCCTGCCTCGGGTTCGCCTCGGGTTCACCGCCTCGTCTTCGGTGCGGTATTTCAGGGGTAGGTACCGCTTTATATTATGCCTGAGGTGCCGCTCACCCAACCGCCCACGTCTCGCCCATGAGACGGGGTGCAGACTATGTGTGTCAGCATGCGATTCCCCACCCTCTCAATTAGACAAAGGTTTGCCTAAGTGATAGATGCCTCAGTGTAATACTGAAGTTTTTAGAGAAAAGTACTTGTCACATCCGCTCCAACATGCGAAAGTTGATAAGTCAATTTTCACCCTAACGCTGGGTGAGCGTCCCATCAGCGGATGTATTTGACACGCGCACAGGAAAATAGATGTGTCTTGCCACCGCGTGAGACCGTAAATCATGAAGGAGGTCCACCGTGGATTGGCGTAGTCGTGCAGCTTGTTTGGACAAGGATCCGGAGCTGTTCTTCCCCGTAGGAAACACCGGACCTGCCCTGTTGCAAATTGAAGAGGCTAAGACTGTCTGCCGCTCTTGCGAGGTTGTAGACGTCTGCCTGAAGTGGGCCATCGAGACCGGCCAGGACTCCGGCGTATGGGGTGGCACCAGTGAAGACGAGCGTCGTGCGATGAAGCGTCGCGCAGCTCGTGCCCGCCGTGCATCCTAACTTCCGGAGTATTCAATAGGGCATCAAAAGCGTGGTGCAGTGACTTTATGTCGCTGCACCACGCTTTTGCCATATACAGAACCTATCTAGACAGCAAACTGCCGCCACCCCGTACTCGGGGCGGCGGCAGTTCTATATGTCATACGAGAAGGGGGTTAGACGAGCACCGCGGTAATCACCACGCGGGTGCCCTTCGGTTCATTAGCCTCCCAGCGAATCGAGCCGTTCAGCTCGCTCGCCACCAGGGTACGCACAATCTGCATGCCCAGGCCTTCCTTACCGGTCACCGGACGGTAGGCGTTCGGGCCGGACTCTTCGATCTTCTTATCACCCATGCCCTTACCGTCATCGGTAATCACGACGGTGAGGATGTTCTCACCCTCATCGTTGGTGCCGCGAATACCCTCGAGGGTCACGGTGCCGGTCTCACCATCCAGGCCGTGCTCCACAGCGTTCGCGACAACCTCGTTGATAACCAGTGCCAGAGGGGTAGCAAACTGGCTCGGCAAAGACCCAAAGGAGCCAATCAGCTTGGTAGACACGTGCTGACCGGGGGAAGCGAGCTCAGCGGCAAGGTGGAACTGACGCTCAATCAGCTCATCAAAGTCGACGTTCTGAGTCAGGCCCTGCGAAAGCGCCTCGTGCACGGTAGCAATCGTTGCCACGCGGCGCATCGCCTGCTCCAGGCCCTGACGTGCCTCATCAGTGGTCATACGGCGCGACTGCAGGCGTAGCAGAGCGGACACGGTCTGCAGGTTGTTCTTCACGCGGTGGTGAATTTCGCGGATGGTCGCGTCCTTGGTCATAAGTTCCAGTTCGCGGCGGCGCAACTCGGTCACGTCACGGCAAAGGATCACGGCGCCCTCACGCTCGATGTGAGCACGCCTCTGTGCCAGCAGCGGGATGGATCGCATGGTCACACGGGCACGAGCAATAACCAATTCGGTGCGCAGGTCGCTGCGTCCGGCAAGGACCAACTGCAGAGTTTCATCCGCCTGCTCACCGGCAGGAAGCATCGCACGGGTGACATCGGCAAGGTTTCGCTTTTCGAGGTAGCCGGTCATGCCCATGCGGTTGTACATGGAGTTCGCATTCGGGGAGGCAACCACCACGCGGCCGGCGGGGTCAAGCACAATAATGCCGTCGATCACGCGGGGGTTGCCCTGGGTGTTATTTCCCTGGGCGAGGGGGTCGGGCCACAGGCCGGAGTGCACCATGGAGAGCATGGTGTCAGCAGTATATTCGTAGACCTCGTCGCTGATGGAGGGGTAGCCACTGGGTGTGGCAATCTTGTGGCTGGTCAGCAACGCAATGGTGCGGTTGTTGCGCACGATAGGCACGAAGGTTACGTGTACGCGCGGGCGGGCACCAACGCCCTCACCGCTTCCTTCGTCGGTGTAGGTGCTGATGTTCTGGTCAATCCAGACGCGGTATGCTTCGTCGCGGATTCCGTCTTCCATGTCGTGGTCAATGATGTCGTGGTGGAAGAGGGTTCGGACATTGGAGGGGCGCACGTGCGCGAAGGCACGGAAAGTACTGGTTACGCTGGGACCGGATACGGCGTCCGGGGAGCTGCCGTCGGCAACAACGTAGTCGGTGGGGAACCATAGAACCAGGTCACTCTGGGCAATGTCAGAGATGACCTGCCATTCGCCCATGATGAGGTGAACGCGTTCAGTGTCGCCGGGACCGAAGTCGCAGGCGCTCATAATTCCTTCTGCAAAAGACATATGTTTGTGTGCTTCCCTAAGTTCGGGTGTGTTCAACCATTTTACGGTTTGTTCGCCGCAAATCCCATTCAAACGACAATACGTGGAATAGTTTACAGAGCATTTCTTGGAGCGCGCTTTTTAATCGCATATATGACGCAGCGCAATGAGATGCACCCCTCAGTTGTACAGTGAGGCATTCGCACTACTCCCCCGTTTCGACCCCCGTGTGAAGGCGCAAAAACCCGGCGTATCGGCGCTCCCATGTTCTGAGAGGAATACCGATAAGCCGGGCTTTTTAGCAAGCGCTAGTTATAGCTGACGGGCCTACGCGCCGGGGCGTACCGCGTACATACCCTCGAGCATCGCCTCCAGGGACTGCACGACCGCGTGGCGGGGTGCGACCTCCAGCAGCGCTTCACCGTTGCGGCGCAACCGGTCCATGACCTTACGCTCGTACGGGATCACGCCGGTGAGCGGAACCGACAG
Source organism: Rothia sp. HMSC065C12 (assembly GCF_001812085.1). NCBI lineage: Bacteria > Bacillati > Actinomycetota > Actinomycetes > Micrococcales > Micrococcaceae > Rothia > Rothia sp. HMSC065C12. The sequence goes on along the minus strand of NZ_KV807673.1, from coordinate 36,418 downwards.
GTAGCGCGCCCAGTTATCGCTCATCTTAGCCTCGGGATTGAATCCGGCGGCTTCGCGGCGGCTACGATTGAGCCAGTACTGCACATCCGTTTCTGGGGCGAAAAGATCCGGGCGCGACTGCACCTCGCGGGCGAGGTTAATCAGGCGCGGCAGACCGATGACGTCCGCTTCGCCCAGCGCAATCACGCGATCGGCACAGGCGAGCGCGGTGAGGGTCGCGGCGTTACGGCGCGGTGCCGGGCCGTCAAAGGTCAGTTCCTCATCGACCTCAATGGGGGCGGCAACATCGCAGATGACCAGGTCGTAACGGTGTTTGAGCCATTCGAGCACCTCGGAGAAGGCGCGGGCACGCACCTCGGGCCAACGCGAGGAGGAGGTGATGCCGCTCAAGAAGTCGAAGGTGCCGTTTTTGAGGGGCACGCGCTCCATGATGGCACCCGCCTTTTTCTCGTCAAGCTGGGCACGGTCGGCGTCCGAGCAGAGAATTGCCAGGCCGGAGCCGGTATCCTCGAGCGCCATGAGCGCATCCAGGCTGGGCGCGTAGGTGTCTGCGTCGATGAGGCAGACCTGCTGACCCTGCTGCGCCGCGAGGGCGGCGAGGTTGAAGGCAATAGTGCTTCGACCGGGCGCACCGTGAGTGCCCCAAACGGTCACGATTTTGCCGAGGCGGTGGCCGGGCTGGTAGCGGGAGGGCGCGGCGGGGTCCTGGTTAATGTCCGGGTGTTGCGGCAGGGGGCCGTCGTTGCTCTCGTTCTGCACATGCAGGGCGTAGTCGCTGCCGGGTGCGAAAGAGTCGACGATGGCGGCGGCCTGGCTGAGCACGGATTCCTCGTTGCTGGGCACAACGGAGGAGGCTTCCGCCGGGTCATGCGCGCCGGATGCACTGGGTGCGCCGGGCGCGTTTCCAGCGGGCACCGCGGGGTCGATTCCGTAGCTTCCGTAGTCGGCACCGTAGGGTGCGCCAGCGTTTACGGCAGTACCCGCGGCGGGGTCGTAGCCGTAGCCGCCCGACCCATGGCCAGCAGCTCCGTTATCGTAACCGTAGCCGCCGTATCCACTGTCGTAGCCGTAGCCTGCATCGTAGCCGTAACCAGCGTCCTGACCGTAGGCGGCCTCCGGGTGGTGCACAACAGGCTGAACGGGCTGCTGAGCCGGCATCTGCGCGGGAATGCCGTAGCCTGCGGTGGGTCGGGCGAGCGCCGCATCCACAGCCTGTTCGAGCGAGCCCAGAATCTCTTCGAGAGCAGCTTCGGGGCGGATTCGGTGCGCCTGCGTGGGCAGCGGCAGGTTGTCCGGGGCGATAATCGCCAGGAGCACTTCAGAGGCGGCGAGCGCATCCACGGTGGAGGCGCTTATTTCGGCGGGCACGTGGGCACAGAGCAGCACGCGGGCAATGCCGGTGTGCGCCATTCCGACGGCTTCGCTGAAGTCCTGCACGGTGCGCGCCACGGAGACGCGGCCGCGTTGGGATTCGATGCGGTTCAGGAGCGAGCCGTCATCGCCGTAGAGGATGACGGGGATGTTCACTGACCCTCCCCATAGGTGCCGGGGATGAGGCTGATCTTGGAGTCGCTGTTGCTTTCCTTGACGAGGGCGGCGAGGGCTTCTTCCTTGACCCACAGCTGCACGGTTGCCTTGCCGTTGGCGCCAAGCACGCCTTCGTCGACCGTTACAGCAACGATTTCAGCGTTGGTGACGATGGCGCGGGCGCCGTTTTCAGTGCGGTTATCGCTCTTGGTGTCGGGGTTGCGCGGGCCGGAGGTCCACACGTCTACGCGCTCGCCTGCCTTCAGCGCGGAGGCGGCGGTGCGGTCAATGCTGACGGTGGCGAGGCGGCGTCCCGGGGAGGTTTCGGTGCCTACGGATTCTTTGCTGATGAGGTTGCCGGCGGGGATGCGCTGAATCGCGATTTTGCCGTTCATCTGTGCGGCATCGGCGCGGGTGAAGTACTTGTCTTTGGCGGAGTCGATGTTCGCTTCGATTCGGGCTAGTTTGTCTTCGGTGATTTTTTCGCCGAGGCGGATTTCGCTTTTGGCGGTGTAGTACTCGGTTTTGCTGTTATTTGCCTGCACGTAGAGCTGCACGCCGGTGATGGAGGCGAGCACGAGTAGTACACCGAGAATGAATCGCCAGTCTTTGACGGTGGGCCTTTTGAGGCGTTTGGCGTGGGGCTCGGTGAGGGTGGAACGCTTCGTCGCGTTCTGTCGTATGCGCATGATGTGATTGTGCCTTTCGGTGCGGAAGCCGGCGGTGATTCCGGGTGTTGTTCAACTGACCGATGAGCGAGTGGCGTGTGTTCGTTAGTACTTTGACTGGATTCTGGCACTAACCCTAACAGCATATTTCATTTAGTACTCGCTCTCAACAAGAGCCGTGTTTATGAAATATTTTTGGGTTTCGTCCCTTTTGAAGGGGCGATTAGATAACTTTTCAGCTCATATAAGGCTTTTTGCGAGCAAATTTCACGGTGATGGCATATACTGAAAGTACTCAATAGATGTTCTGTATGGACTCTATGTAAAAGGCTACTAACGGTAGCTAGGGGCCCAGGATTTCACTCACGGAAAGGATCCAATTCGATGACTGCACCTCGTTTCCTCACTCTGAGCGACGTCGCCGAGGAGCTGCAGGTTTCGCTTTCGCAGGTACGTGCTCTGGTGCGTAGCGGCGAACTTCCCGCCATCCAGATTGGTGGGCGTAACCAGTGGCGTATTGAACGCTCTCGTTTTGAAGAGTACATTACCGAGCGCCACGAGCAGACTCTGGAGGCAATTGCTTCCGGCAAGCTCACTGCAAAGGCTAAGGCTGAGTAGTATTCGACATGCACCTCGCGGGCGTAACGCTCGAGTGGTTTCAGAAAGGTCCGCTCCTCTCGTTGAGATTTCAATGAAGAGGGGCGGACCTTTTTGTGTTTATTGTTGCTTCTATGCGGGTATTTATAATTGTCGAAGCATTTTTTGCGAGCGTACCCACGAATGGTAGCGCCCGCTATTTCCCCATGCTTTTAGCGTGAAATACGGGCGATGACTGCGCTAATACGAGCCAGCGGAATGGTGCGCACGCCGGCGCCGCGAGGTGCGCGGGAGTAGCCGGAGGCGCCCTGACCGTAACCAGCCTGCCCGTAGGCTCCCTGCGCGCCGTAGGTTCCCTGCGCACCGTAGGCTGCACGCGCGTACTGGTCGCGTTCGTAGATACGCGGGTACTGGCCGCCATTGAGCAGGCGCAGTTCGAGGAAGTCGGCGCCGACTCGCTCGATCACGCCGTCGTAGCTGACGGTGCCACCTTCGAGGGAGAGGCGGACGGGTTCGCGTGCCATGGCGAGGGAGCGGAGGGCGAGCTGAATTTTCATGCGGTAGCGTTCGGGGCGAATATCAGCGCGCCCGGGGGCGATGCCGCCTTCCCACCAGAGCATTCCGCGCAGGGGGATGATGATGTTCTCGCCGCGCGCTTCGATGCTGACCCATTCTTCGCCGACCATTTCGAGCTTGCCTTCGTAGGTTTGCATGTCGGTGGCGCAGATGCGAATGGGCCCGCCGACCTGCGCGAGGAGGCGGTCGTCGAGGGTGATGGTGGAGTACTGGACGCGGGCGACTTGGCGGGCATCCTGTTCCATATCCCAGGCGCGTTCGGAGGCGAGGCGCGCCTCAATGTCTCGTAGGAACTTTTCCATGCTCATGCTATGACCCTACCTGAGGATGGGGGTGGATACGAACCGGGGCATTTTCTGGTCAGATAATGATTCTCAAACCTGATTTTTGTGCCAAATTCCACCAAATTACATGTTTTTCATGCATTTTAATGCTTTTTGCTTCATTTTTAGCGTGACTTCCTGTATAAATGAAGCAACACCAAAACACATCAAACACACCATTTGGAGGTCATCGTGGACCATCTTTCCACGCCGGGTCAGGCGCCCGCAGCCTTCGCTTCGCATCCCCTTGCATCCGTTGCTCCTCTGGCATCCGGCGCTGACGCAGGTCACGAAACCAGCACCAAAGCTAGCTACCAGGATGCTCTGCTCTTTATCGCCCCTCCCCTACTTTCCGCCGCGGTCTTGGGTGCGTTGAGCGTGAATCTGCACCGCATCCCCTCGGCACACCCGCTGGCAGATGCTTCGTTGCTCTGCGCTGGCGCGGTAGCAATCCTCATTACCGCTTGGTGGTTCGTCAGCTTTATCTGCGCGCTCTTCTACGCTCGTTCCCTGCGAGTTTCGAGCCGCAACGCTGACCGCGCTGTGCTGCAGGTTCCGGCGATTTTCCGTCCGCGTTTTATGCGCCGCATCGTTCTGACGCTCGGCGGCACAGCGCTCGGAGTGGGGGCGGTTCTGGCTCCCGCGCAGGCTACGGTGGCTACGCCCAGCAACGCCGGGCTGAACGGCGCGGAGGGCATACCGCAGACAACCATTTCAGCAGTTATGGCAGCAGATTCATCGATTACCGCGGCGGCAGACGCCAGCTCAGATGCGGTTCTCTCCGATACCGCCCCGAATCAGTCCGCTACTCCCCTGACCCTTTCTGCTGAGGTTCCCAATATTCCCCTGGCTCCCGAGCCTTCGGAGGCGGCAGGCTCCCTGCAGGACCGTAGTCCCTTCTTTTCTCCTCCCCGCACCGAGGCGGGCACCTACTCCTACACGGTCCAGGCGGGCGATACGCTCTGGTCGATTGCCGCCGACCAGCTGGGCGAAGGCACCGACGCCTCCACCATTTACGACTACACCCTCGACATTTACGAGGCGAACAAGGACGCTCTGGGTCAGAACGCCGAGCTGCTCTACGAGGGGCAGGTTCTGCAGATTCCCGAACAGCCCGTTCACTAACCTCACCCGCGTCTTCCACCCCATTCCACCTCATCCCAACAGTCTTTCGTTCGCTCGACTCACCTCACATACCCCTGCACCGAAAGCCTCTGCACCGAAAGGAGCCGTCATGAGCTTCTCCAACCTTCTCCCCCGTTCCCCGTGGACCCCGCCGCATCAGCCTGCCTCCCGCGACAACCAGCCTGCCAGCCCGTACTCGAAGCGTCAGGCGACGTACCCATCCCAGCCGGTGACTCAGCCGGTGGCTGCCAAGCAGGTGGCTCCGCTCCCCGAGCAGGGGCAGGGCACGATGACTCTGGTGCAGAGGCGCAACAGCCCCTCGGTTTATTCGCTGCTTCCTCTGCCGCGTTATGAGCAGCATTCGGCTCAGCGCCCGAAGGTAGTGAAGAGGGGCCGCCCGCTGCGTCCGGCGGATGCGCTAGCTCGCCAGCTGGAGGGCCGTTGCGCGGGTGTGGCTATTGCTTACCTGGAGATTATGTCGGCTCGTCGTTCGCGTCAGCAGCTGGCGCAGTGGGTGTCAGCGGATTGTTTCCACCGTCTGTTGCCCTTCTTCCCGAAGAACCCGCGTCAGGTGCGCCAAGAGATGCTGTTGACTCTTCCTCCGGTTCTGCTGCGGGTGCGAGCGCAGAAGGTGCACGAGGAGCTCTACGAGGTGGTGGCGCTGCTGCGTTGTGCGGATAAGGTGCGTGTGGTGACCATGCAGATGCGCCTGATTCACGGCATGTGGCTGATTACCGCGATTGAGCAGCCGCAGAGCCGCTTGGACGAAGACTAAGGCTTCCCCGGCTTCCCCTACAAAACACACAGACAAACAGAGAGGGTGCGAATCCAGTGTTGGATTCGCACCCTCTCTGCTAGATCTATAGCATTTCAGCTTTTACGCTGAGGCTACTTGTCCTTCGAGCGTTCCACGTGAACCTGCTCGTGGCCGTCCTCATCCGGGGCGGAGTACTGCAGGAACTTCGGACGCGAAGGCTCAGCCAGGCGCACGGCAGAAGCCTGAGTGCGCTGCTTGGACAGGTCCAGGTTGAACAGGTAGGTCACGGTCTCTTCACGGATCGCGCCGAGCATCGACTGGTACATGTCGTAGCCTTCACGCTGGTACTCGACCAGCGGGTCACGCTGAGCCATCGCACGCAGACCGATACCTTCCTTGAGGTATTCCATCTCGTACAGGTGCTCGGGCCAGCGCTCGCCGATGACGGACAGCATGACACGGCGTTCGATTTCGCGCATGCTCTCTTCGCCGACGCTCTTTTCACGCTCATCGTAGATGAGGTGTGCGTCCGCCAAAACTTCCTTCACGATCTGGTCGCGAGTAATCTTGGTGCGGTCGCCAGCGTCTTCAGCGAGGTCGTCCACGGTGATGGAGATGGGGTACACCTGCTTGAGGGCGCTCCAGAGCTCGTCGAAGTCCCAGTCCTCGGCGTGGCCTTCAGCGACGCGCGCGTCGATGATGGTGGTCAGCACCTCGTCCACGAAGCCGGAAATCTGTTCCTTCAGGTCGTCACCGTGCAGGATGCGGCCGCGGTCCTTGTAGATCGCTTCACGCTGGCGGTTGAGCACGTCGTCATACTTGAGCACGTTCTTACGCTGTTCAGCGTTACGGCCTTCAACGTTTGACTGGGCGGTAGCGATAGCGCGGCTGACGATCTTGGAGTCCAGTGCGGAGTCCTCGGGGGCTGCCGCCATGAGGCGGGTTGCCATGCCGGTGTTGAACAGGCGCATCAGTTCGTCGGTCAGCGACAGGTAGAAGCGGGACTCACCCGGGTCACCCTGACGGCCGGAACGACCGCGCAGCTGGTTGTCGATACGGCGGGACTCGTGACGCTCAGTGCCGAGCACGTACAGGCCACCAAGCTTGGTGACTTCCTCGTGCTCTTCAGCTGCGGCGTCCTCGCATTCTTTCAGGACCTCGGGCCAGCGTGCCTCGTACGCCTCGGAGTTGGTGTTCGGGTCCAGGCCGAGCTCACGCATCTTCTCGACGGCCTCAAATTCGGGGTTGCCGCCGAGCATAATGTCGGTACCGCGACCAGCCATGTTGGTTGCCACGGTGACGGCGCCCTTACGGCCCGCCTGTGCGACGATAGCTGCCTCACGCTCATTGTTCTTTGCGTTCAGCACCTCGTGGCGCACGCCTTCCTTCGCCAGCTGGCGGGAAAGGTACTCGGAGTTCTCCACGCTTGCGGTACCCACCAGGATCGGCTGGCCCTTTTCGTGGCGTTCCTTAATGTCCTTGACGACCGCCTTGAACTTGGCGATTTCGTCGCGGTACACCTTATCGGGGTTGTCGATGCGCTGCACACCCTTGTTGGTGGGGATGGGCACCACGCCGAGCTCGTAGGTGTTCATGAACTCTGCCGCTTCGGTTTCCGCGGTACCGGTCATACCGGAGAGCTTGTCGTACATGCGGAAGTAGTTCTGCAGAGTCACGGTCGCCATAGTCTGGTTCTCAGGCTTGATTTCGACGCCTTCCTTCGCCTCAATCGCCTGGTGAATGCCGTCGTTGTAGCGGCGGCCCGGCAGAATACGACCGGTGTGCTCATCAACAATCAGGACTTCGCCGTCAATGACCACGTAGTCCTTGTTGTTGGTGAACAGCTCCTTTGCCTTGATGGAGTTGTTCAGGAAGCCAATGAGCGGGGTGTTCTTGGATTCGTAGAGGTTCTTCACACCCAGGTGGTCTTCCACCTTGTCAATGCCGGATTCGAGGATACCGACGGTGCGCTTCTTCTCGTCTACTTCGTAGTCTTCACCGCGCTTGAGCAGGGTCGCGGCAATGCGCGCGAACTCTGCATACCAGCGGTTCGCCTCACCCGCTGCGGGGCCGGAAATGATCAGAGGGGTACGCGCCTCATCAATCAGGATGGAGTCCACCTCATCGATAATGGCGAAGTTGTGGCCGCGCTGAACCTGCTCCTCCACGGTCCACGCCATGTTGTCACGCAGGTAGTCGAAGCCGAACTCGTTGTTCGTACCGTAAGTGATGTCTGCGGCGTACTGCTTACGACGCTCGTCAGGCTCCATGGATGACAGAATCACGCCGCACTCCATGCCGAGGAAGCGGAACACGCGACCCATGAGGTTCGCCTGGTACTCAGCCAGGTAGTCGTTCACGGTCACAATGTGCACGCCCTTGCCGCTCAGCGCGTTCAGGTACGCGGGCAGGGTCGCGACGAGGGTCTTACCCTCACCGGTCTTCATTTCGGCAATGTTGCCCAGGTGCAGCGCTGCACCACCCATGAGCTGCACGTCGTAGTGGCGCTTGCCCAGGGTACGCTTGGATGCTTCACGGACCACCGCAAAGGCCTCCGGCAGCATAATGTCGAGGGATTCGCCGTCCTTGACGCGCTCGCGGAACTTGTCGGTCTCTGCTCGCAGTTCCTCATCGGTCATCGATGCGAAGCTGTCCTCGAGCGAGTTCACCGCCTTAGTGTACGCTTCGAGCTGTCGCAGAACCCTCTTATCGCCGGTTCGGAGGATTTTCTCCAAGAAAGATGCCACTGAGCTTCTACTCCTTGCTTGTTTCGGTACCCTCACCAAGGGCGCGCGAAAGTGCGCGCGGTGAGGCCTTCCTACATATTGTATGGCAGAGCCGCCTAATTCGCCCGTCCGAGCTCTTTTTTACGCTCTGCGCCCACGAGGTGACATTTGGTGACACTCGAATCTTTCACCCTCTGGTTGAGGCAGAGCCGACCCATCCGTCTAAAGGAACAGATGTGTGGAGGGCAAAGAAAAACCCGGGGGCCTGGAGAAACACGGTGTGTGTTCCCAGACCGCCCGGGTCTTGAGCCTACTCGCTGAGTACGACCCCTAAAGAGCCTTACGCCTCAGCATCCAGCAGGTACGTTAGTTTTTACTCGTTGTCCAGAGTAATAATGCCGTAGCTCCAGCCCTTACGACGGTATGCCGCAGCCGGTGCGCCGGTCTCGCTGTCAATGTACAGGTAGAAGTCGTGGCCGACCAGTTCCATACGGTCAACAGCTTCTGCGGGAGTCAGACGCTCACCCTTGAAGCTCTTGTGGCGAATCTCGATGGGAGATGCTGCCTCATCGGCGAGGGTGACCTCGCTGTTGTCGAATGCTGCTTCTTCCACCGGAACATCCGGCAGCAGAATCTCGGTAATTGCTTCGGTAACCACAGGAATCGATCCGGTAGCGTCCGCCACGGAGACGGGGTGCTTACCACCGCGCTTGTGCAGCTTGCGGCGATCACGTGCACGGCGCAGACGCTCCAGGAGCTTGCCGTAGGTTTCATCGAAGACCGCGAACTTGTCGTGACCCTGGGCTTCGGAACGGAGGACAGGACCGGTACCAACAACGGTAATCTCAACGCGGATGGACTCGCCACCCAGATGACCGTCCTTGCTGAACTTGACGTCGATGTCCTTCACGTTATCGCCGAGCTGAGCGAACTTCTGAACCTTGTCGCTCACGTATTCTTCCAGGCGTTCGGTGACCTTGATATTGCGGCCGTAGATGTTGACTTCCACGATCATTCCCTCCAGGTTGGGGGCTTATACCGCGTCCGGTTGGACCCGGTACGGGGGTTCGACTTCAATGCCGTTCCCTTGTATATATTTTAGTACGAAACATGTTTCATATCACTAGATATGACAAATATTTAGCGCAAATAATAGCTATTCGTCCGTCTGCGAACTTTATTCGCCAAAAATCGTGTATCTCTTGCAACTAACTACAAGAAACGCTATGTCTGAGCCTTTTTCGGTACCGCCGCCACAGCACACACGCCCAGCACCCGCGAACCGGATTCCTGTAGCACACGCACCATCTCAGAGGCGGTCGCACCGGTGGTCACCACATCATCACAAATAACGCTGATCCGATCCGCGCACAGGGCAGGCTCCATAACGCGCAAGGCACCGTGCATCCGCTCGGCACGACCCACAGCGCCCAGACTCTTCTGCTCATTCTTTGTCTCAGAGGCACCGAGGAGAAAAGCACCCACACGAGAAGATAGGGAGGCGCCGCTCCCCCGCCGGTTGCGAGGAACGTACCCGATAACGTCCACAGCGCGCACCCGCACCGAGGCAGGCAGACGCCGATTGAGCTGACGCGCCGCCTCCTGCACCAAAAGATTTGCCGGCGCATAGCCGCGGCGGCGCACGCTCTGGGCAGAGGACGGCGCCGGAACCAGCAGAACCTCAACCGGGACTGAAGAAGCAGACTCCGGCTGAAGCCCCTCCCGGTGAGCCCGAAGAAGCTCATACACGCTACGCGCCAAACCCTCTCCCAACAGGGGCAGCAGGTCGGTACGGCCCGCATTCTTCAACGCCAACAGGGCACGCGGCATGATCCCCTCATAACGGGATGCCGCACGCACCTCGGGAGCAGCCGCGCCATCAAGAGGCTGCAGAGCATATACTCGCTCCACCTTAGCCAACGCCGAACGCAACTGCGGCAAGCAAGCCTCACACAGTGGCGAGCCTGCCCCATAAGTGACCGGCACCGCACAGCACGGGCAAGTACGCGGCATCAGCACCTCGCCCAAAGACCCACCGGCACTCTTGAGAGCGCCAGCGAGCCCGGTCAGAGACCCGTTCAAACCACGCTGTTCTGAACTCACCGAAAGCAACCTTTCCGCGCGCTATACCCGGTACCCGAGGCTAACCGGCGTAACTAATCTCGTGCAGGGTCGTATCCAAACGAATCCAGCCGCGCTCCTCCATCAGATAGCACGAACCATCAGAACGGTGGGCAATAATATTCGACGTATTATCTGCGGTGGAAATGCTCATCACACCATCCAGACGGTCCAGCTTCGTCTCTTCACCGCTGAGGGAAATCACCTCAGACTCACCGTTCTTCACGTTCACCACCACGACGCTCTGGTCGCCAGCCCAACGGGCATTACGCGGAGTCACAGAAGAGCTCAGACGCACCATCTCCGTCAAGCGCAGAGGCTTACCTGCCTCATCACGCACAATACCGGAAATAATCACCGCCGACGCGCCCTCAGTAGCCGCTACAATCGCCATGCGCGCACCATCGTGCGAAACGTTCACGCTCGTAAAAATCAAATTACGCTGCCAGGACAAACCAATATCCACGCCGCGCTCACGCTCGTTCGCGTCCTCAGAATCCGGCTTGAACGCACGTACAACGCCCTCACCGTCAGCAGCCCACACCCAGCCGTACGCATCAAAACTAGGGGCAGTCAGAGCGGTACTCTGCCACACACGGCGGGCAGTACCCTGGTACACCGTGTACAGGCTCGCAGCATCATTCGCCAAACAAGCGAACACATCCGCAGAATAACCCATCGCCGGGGAGCTCAACTGGCTCACACCGCGCAGAAGCAGCTGCTCGCCCGCATTACTCATATAGTCATCGCGCGCCACCATCTGACCATTCGAGTTAATAGCAACCGTGCGGGCAGGAACACCCGGGTTCAGCTTCACAACCGAGAAACCGTTCGGTGAGCTCTCCGGAATCAAGGTTCCGTTATAGAACACCTCAGTCTTACCCAGACCGGAGAAGTTCTCCAAGCCGTGCATAATCTGCTCACGCACGCGCGCCAAACGGTTGTCGTCCAGCTGCTCGCCCGAAAGGCGAACCAGAACATCCTGGTTATCGCTCATGTTGGCGGTCTCAAGGCTCATCGACTCATTCAACGCCGAAAACGCGACATCCTTCAAATAGGACGCCGGACCAATCATCAGAGTACGCACCAGCAACTCAAAATAGCGATCCGTATGCGGGAACCAACGGATATCCGGAACAGCATAACGGAACGCACGATCGTAGAAATACAGGCGACACGGGCTAAACACACGCTCAAACTCAGTGCCATCCAGCCACAAGCCATCCGGGCAGGAGCTAATACGCCACTGGTTATCTTCCATGACCACGGTGAAATCCTGAGTCTCAGTCTGAGCCTCAGGGAAGGTACTCGTAATACCCTGACTATTCACGGTCGCAGTCTGCTGAAAACGCACATGGTACGTACCCTCAGCGTTTCCGCTATCATCACTACGCGGCTGCACCGTATTACGGTACACACGAGTCGTACCGTAGGGATTCCAACGGCCCGCAAAAGAAGAGCTCAAATACTGACGCGCCACAGCATAATTTTCGATACTATCCACGCCAGCACGCACGAAGCCCTCAATAATCGCCTCGGGGGTAGCGCCCGCCAGCGGTCCCGGCGCACGCGCCGGAGAAGTATTAACGCTCTTCACGTCCAGACCACTGCTGTGCTGAGTCACTCGGTCGTTCGAAGGAAGACCCGCGCAAGAGCTCATCAGCGTCGCCAAAGACACCGCGCACCAAGACAGCGCGGCGCGTCGAGAAACAATAGCCCTGTGAGACATGGAGGTCTTAACCTTCCTCTACGAACAAAGACAAACAATCACCAGCTACCACTGCAGGCCATCGCAGCGCGGCGAAAGAATCAACACAGCGAAATAGCAACACCGTGAAAATATATCTGCATTGATTGTACTGGGTAAACAGTGCAAATACGCAAGGATAAGTGCAAATACAACCGCACCGACCCCAATCCCCCGTTTCATGACAGGGACCAGGGCCCCGCGCCTCTTCTAGAGGTCGCCCCCAGCAGCCGTACGAGGAGCGATATTGGGCAGCGTATCCTTAGCCGTCGCCGAACGATGCGAGCTTGACTCAGGCTCACCCGTCACCAGAACCGGCGACTCACCCAACGGAGCGCCATGAACCAAGGGCAGGTTCACCGTGAAGCAAGCACCGCGGCCCTTCTCGCCCCACGCCTCAATCGTGCCACCGTGCAGACGCACATCCTCAGCAGCAATCGACAGACCCAGACCCGTACCGCCCAGGGTACGCTTACGCGAAGTATCAGCACGCCAGAAACGGTTGAACACCTGAACGGCTTCATCCTCAGACAAGCCGATACCGTGGTCGCGCACCGCAATACCCAGATTCGTGGCGTTTGCATCCACGTACACGTCAATCGGTCGGGATTCGCCGTGCTCAATCGCGTTGTACAGCAGGTTACGGAGCACACGCTCAATACGTATACGGTCCATATCCACCATGATGCTCTCATGGCTCGTATGCACGTTCAGCTTCGTATGCGTACGTTCCAGATGAGGCAGAGCCTCCTGCAAAATATTCGAGAGAACACGGATGAAGTCTTCCGTGTCAATGGTCAGCATTGCGCTACCAGCATCGAAGCGCGAAATCTCGAGCAGATCAGAAAGCATTGACTGGAAACGGTCCACCTGCTCATGCAGAAGCTCCACGCTACGGACCTGCATCGGGTTCATATTCTCACGCGAATCGTACAGCAGCTCAGTACCCAAACGCACCGTCGACAGCGGAGTGCGCAACTCATGAGAAACGTCAGATACGAAGCGCTGCTGCAAAGTCGACAGGCGCTCCAGCTGAACAATTTTCTCCTGCAGCGAGTCAGCCATCAGGTTGAAGGAATAGCCCAGACGCGCCGCCTGATGCTCACCGTGTACAGACACACGCTGATCCAGGTCGCCAGCAGCCAGCTTCTCCGCCGTAATAGCGGTCTGCGTAATCGGGCGGACCACAAAACGAGTCACAATCCACACCACAGAAAGCACCACAGTAAGCAGTGCACAGAAACCACCAAAAAGAACAAAGTTAATATGCGCAATCGTGGCGGAAGAATCCGTCATATCGTACACAAGGAACAAACCGTAATTAGGGTTCTGAGAAATAGAAATATGTGTACCAACGATAAGCACCGGATAGGTGCGCTCACGATTATTTTCGACAGTAGTCACCGTAGACGTCTGCCAGAAAATACCGTCCTTATCACGAACAGTTTTTTTAAAATCATTCGGAATACTCGAAGAATTCAAAGAATTATTACTGCTCTGCTCAGGAATAAAACCCTGCTTACCTTGACCTTCCAAAGGCACAAGAATCCAATTGCGCTTACCCGAGCTACCCGCGTCCAAGACGGTCAGGGTACGGCTCACATTACGACGAATCTCGCTGTCACTACGGGCTTCAGAGGAGTCCAGCACGCTCTGAACGTTGCGGAAACCACTCTCTGATTCCGCCAACGCCTGGCTCTTCTGATTCTCAAAAAGACTCGATGCAATCTGGCTCGACAAGGACCAACCCACCATCAAGAAGCTCAGGAACATCATGATGCCCGCGGTTCCCAGAGCACGGAACTGCAGAGATTCCTTCCACAGACGCTGAGCGCGCTGCATCAGGTTCCTACGCTGCTTCTGTGCCTTACGCGGCTTGGAAGTGCGGGTACGCGAAGAGGCGGAGGCTACCGCCTCCGCCGTCAAAGCGCCGTGCTCATGGCTCGACTTCGCAACAGACAATCAGGTTATCCCTTCGCCTATGAATAGGTTCCGATTAGCTACCGGAAGATCCCACCAGCTCGGTCGGAATCTTATAGCCAACGCCACGGACCGTCTGGATAAAACGATCCGCACCCAGCTCATCAAACTTAGCGCGCAAACGCTGGACGTGCACGTTTACCAGCGAATCGCTCACATCAGTGTAACCCCAGACCATGTCCAGCAGTTCCTGACGACTCAACGCCTGACCCGGGTGACGAACCAGCGCGGCCAACAGGTCAAACTCCAGAGGAGTCATTGGAACCTCAGTGCTGTGGTACTTGACGGTACGACCGTCCATATCCATGACAATATCGCCAATGGACACCACCAGCTGACGGCTCTCACGCGGACGCAAACGGGTACGAATACGCGCCAACAATTCAGCGTGCTTAAAAGGCTTAGCAATGTAATCATCAGCGCCAGCTTCAAGACCCTTAACAACATCTTCAGTGTCGCTTTTAGCGGTCAACATAATAATCGGCACATTAGAAGAACGGCGAATTTGCTGGCACACTTCAATACCGTTCATGCCAGGAAGCATCAAATCCAAAAGCACCAAATCGGGAGTGGAGCGCATAAAAGTTTCAAAAGCGCGGCTGCCATTTTCGCAGAAAACAGCGTTAAAGCCCTCTTGCGCGAGCACGAGGCCAATCATTTCCGCCAGAGCATCATCGTCATCAACCACCAAAATGGTGTGTGCGTCGCTTGCGCTCACAGTACCTCCCTAAAGAATTGTCGTAAATACTTACATAAAAAAGCTGATTCTCTAATCATACCGCGCACTCAGCCAATGCACGGGCACACTCTGTCACCCGCGCCAGCGAAGCCGTGGCATCCAGCATACTTACCGCGGCTGAAGTCATCCCAGCAGGCACGGAACCGCCCTGAATACGCTCATCAGGCATCAAACCCACCGCACTCAACTGCGTCGGCTCAAGACCAACCTCACGCCACAGGGTGTACAGGCGGCGCACCTGATCAGGGACCCGCGCAGAGGTCACCACCGGCAGCCACAGCTGGGCCTGCGCATCCAGAAGCTGCGCGACGGGCTCCCAGGAACGAGGGTCGCTCAGCGGCGGAACCTGCAGCGTGCCGGGCTCTTTGAGGCGGGCGCGATCAGGATGCAACAGCAAAGCGCAGGGAGCGCCGTCCTCAACACGCATCGCCTTCACAAGGGCCAATGCATCAAGGGCGGGGCGGGACTGGCTCAGCAGCTTCAGCTCCTGCACAGGCTTGAGCGCGGTGCCATCCACGTCCAGGATGAGCTGCAGATTCAGCTCGGCGAAACGCTCCGAGATACGGCGGTACACCTGCTGATAGTAGTGAGGTTGCAATGCCGGCAGGGAGCGGAAGCCACTCACCGTAGGGATGGCCCCCTCCAGCAGACGCTGAAATTCGGATTCATCCAGCTGCACGGCAATCAGCGCCCGCGGAGCTTGCAGAGCCTCGCGCAGAGAACCCATCCAGCGTTCCAGGCCTTCCAGGAACGACTCCAGCAGGTCACGGCTCGCCCCTGCATCACTAATGGCACGCTCGCCGCCGGGCAGATAGATACTGGCGGCAAGAGTCAGCGGACCGACCAGCTGAATCTTATACACCGCAGCGGAACCCTCAGCACTGGAAGTGAACCTCTTCTTCTGCGCACCCACACGGTCAGCGAGAAGATTGATATCCGAAAGCAGACGGTCCTGCGCCAAGGCAGACTCGCGTGCTCCCCTGCCGCCGCTATGCACCATGCGCCAGCCAAACGAGGCACCGTCAAAAGCAAGTCCCTCGCACACCGCCAGGGTGCGTGCCAGAGGAGTACTCCGCCAGCCCAGCGCCGGCAGATGCGGCAAGAACGGCAGGTGCGGGGCACCCAGCTCCCCTTCCACTCGAGACATTGCTTCGCCCAAATCATCGCCGGGAAAATCGCCCAGACCGCTGGCGCGCACCAGCGGACGCTCCGTAGCGAGCGCGGCGAGGTCCTGTTCGGTCAGTTCGTCCCCTTCGGGGGCACGGTACTCACCGGGCAGCAGCAGGCGCTCCGGCATCGGTTCAGTACGGACGTTCTGGCGGCTGGAAGATTGAGCGGGCATAGGAGTGTGTCCAGAGGGGTCAGATGGAGTGCAGGTTCAAACGCAATGATGCGAAAGTTGCGCGGTACTAGCCTTCGGAGTTCTCGGCTTCAGTTGCCTCGCCGTCCTGCTCAGCCTGCTCGTTTGCGATGCGCACGTGGTGGCGAATCACCTCAGAAATAATGAAGTTCAGGAACTTCTCCGCGAATTCCGGGTCCAGGCTGGATTCCTTCGCCATGGCACGCAGGCGAGCAATCTGTGCCTCTTCACGGCCAGGATCGCCAGCGGGCAGGTTGTGCTTAGCCTTCAGGACGCCCACGCGCTTGGTCGCCTGAAAACGCTCCGCGAGGATGTGCACCAGCGCTGCATCGAAGTTGTCGATGGAGCGGCGCATGGCGAAGAGCTCCTCGTAGACCTCCGGTGCGACTTCATCGCCCATGGAGGTGGCGTGGGGGTCAAATTCGCAGGAAGTGTTTTCGGGGGTCATCGGTTTCTCCTCGGATTGGTTGTGGTCTTCTATGCGGCTGCGGCTGCGGCAACGGGGCGGGAACAGCTGAGTGTGGCTATTCTGAGCGGCTAGTCGGCGCTGGTAGAGAAGCTAAGCGCCCAGGGTTTCCTGAATGTCTTCGCGGTCCAGCGAGTAGGCGCGGGCGATGGTGGACTGGCCCAGCACGCGGGTGCCCTGGTAGAGCACCATGGTCTGCCCCGGTGCCACACCGGAGAGCGGATCCAGGAGGCGCACTACGGTTTCCAGGCGCAGCGCGCCTTCTTCTTCAGCTTCGGGGTCGGGTGCCCAGGTCATGTACGCCTTGGCGCGGACCGGGTCGGCGTGCGCACGCACCTGTGCGGTCACCTCGAACTCTTCGCTGCGGGCGCCCAGCTGCGCGGGCTCTTCCAGGAAACGTGCCGCCTGTTCCACGGGGACACCCGCCCAGGTGGCGCGGATACCGCGGATTTCGTGCACGGCAAGTAGCTCGCGGGAGCCGACGATGACTTCATTTTCCTTGGGGCGCACCTCAAGCACGAAGCGAGGCTTGCCGTCGGCGGCGGGGCGGCCCAGCGCCAGGCCCTTACGCTGGCCTACGGTGTACGCCTGCGCGCCGGGGTGCTCGCCGAGCACCTCGCCGTGGGTGTCCTTGATGAGGCCGGGGCGCATTGTGATGTGGTCGCCCAGCCAGGCGCGGGTATCACCTTCGGGGATGAAGCAGATGTCGTAGGAGTCCGGCTTCTTCGCCACGGAGAAGCCGCGCTCTGCCGCCTCCGCACGCACCTGTGCCTTGGAGGGGGTATCCGCCAGGGGGAACCAGGCGTGCTTGAGCTGTTCGTGGGTGAGCACGCCGAGCACGTAGGACTGGTCCTTGGCCCAGTCGGCGGCGCGGTGCAGTTCGCGGTTACCGTCTTCGGTGGTGATGACGCGGGCGTAGTGGCCGGTCACTACGGCGTCGAAGCCGAGTGCGAGGGCGCGTTCGAGTAGCGCGGCGAACTTAATCTTTTCGTTGCAGCGCATGCAGGGGTTGGGGGTTCGTCCGGCTTCGTATTCGGAGATGAAGTCGTCGACAACGTCTTCCTTGAAGCGTTCGGAGAAGTCCCAGACGAAGAAGGGGATGCCCAGCTGGGAGCAGACGCGGCGGGCGTCCATGGAGTCTTCGAGGGTGCAGCAGCCGCGGGAGCCGGTGCGCAGGGTGCCGGGCATGCGGGATAGGGCTAGGTGAACGCCGACTACTTCGTGTCCTGCTTCTACGGCGCGGGCTGCGGCGACTGCGGAGTCAACGCCGCCACTCATAGCTGCAAGAATTTTCACTGCCTATCCTTCTGTTGTGTTGAGCTTCTAGGAACGTTCGGAGCGTGCCCTGTGTGCGGGCGGACTTTCCGTTACTGTAGCTACCCATTGTACGCAGGGGCTCGGCGGGATATTGGGCAGTGCACCCTCAGCCAGCCCTCAGCGAACGCTGAGATTGCAGGCTGAGGGCGGTTGGGTATCTTCTCTTCTGCTTTTCTAATGCCAGCGGGAGGCGTCCGGCAGCTGCGAGGACAGTCCCGCCTTTGCAGCCTGTTCGTAGGCGGCGGGTAGTGCCGCGATGAGGCGCGCAATATCGGCTCCGGTGGTGGAGTGGCCGAGGGTGAATCGCTGGGCGCTGCGGGCGGTGTCTTCGTCCATTCCCATTGCCATGAGCACGTGGGAGGGGCGGGTCACCCCGGCGTTGCAGGCGGAGCCGGTGGAGCTGCTGATACCCTGCATGTCCAGCACGAAGAGTAGGGTGTCACCTTCGGCGTTTTCGAAGGTGAAGTGGGCGTTGCCGGGCAGTCGCTTCTGTCCGGGGTATTCTTCGGTGAGCGGGTTTTCGCCGCTCAGGTGTGCCTGCGGGATAAGCGCGCTAATTGCCGCAACGAGTTCGTTGCGTAGCGCGGCGATGCGGACGGATTCTTCGGCGATGTGCTGTACCGAGTGCACAGCGGCCTCTGCGAAACCTGCGATGGCGGGCGCGTCGATGGTGCCGGAGCGTACGGAGCGTTCCTGACCGCCTCCGTGAAGCACGGGGGTCAGCTGCACGGCGCGGGTTGCTACCAGCGCGCCGATGCCCATGGGCCCACCGATTTTGTGGCCCGAGATTGCGAGGGTCGCTACCCCGCTGGCGTGGAAGTCGATAGGCACCGCGCCGAATGCCTGCACCGCGTCCGAGTGCACGGGAATACCGTATTCGGCGGCGATAGCGGCGATCTCGGGGATGGGTTGTACGGTACCGACCTCATTATTCGCCCACATGACGGTCACGAGCGCTACGTCTTCGGGGTTCTTTTCGATGAGTTCGCGGACGGTCTGCGGGTTGACGCTACCGTGCTTGTCTACGGGGATCCATTCGATCTGCGCGCCTTCTGCCTTTTCGAGCCATTCGCAGGTTTCTTCCACGGCGTGGTGCTCGATGGAGGAGACGAGAATTCGGGTGCGCTGCGGGTCTTCTTCGCGGCGCTTCCAGTAGATGCCCTTGACGGCGAGGTTGTCCGCTTCGGTGCCGCCGGAGGTGAAAATAACCTCGGCGGGGTCCGCTCCAACAGCGCGGGCGATGCGTTCGCGGGCGTATTCGACGGTGGCGCGGGCATCGCGTCCTACGGCGTGCAGGGAGGAGGGGTTGCCGCCGTTGCGCATCTGTTCGACCATGGCGTCGATGGCGGCGGGCAGTACGTCGGTGGTGGCGGCGTGGTCGAGGTAGACGCGGCCGTTCTGACGGGTGGTTTCTGCGCTCATGGTTCCTCCTGCTGGGTTGTTCGGCGGTTTTTCGCCTCGCTTATTTTATCGCGCTCTATCCGCGCTCTTCTAGGCGTGTTCATCTGCGGCTGGGTTGGCGAGCGCTACTGCCCCGGGACGCTCAATGCTGGTCGGGGGCTGCGCGGTACACTTAGGAACGTGTTCAAGATTCTTTTCTATACCCCTGAGATTCCGGGCAATACCGGCAATGCTATCCGTTTGGCGGCGATTACTGGCGCTGAGCTGCACCTCGTGAAGCCGCTGGGCTTTAACTTTGATGATGCGCATCTGCGCCGCGCGGGTCTGGATTATCACGACCTGGCGGTGGTGACGGTGCATGAGACCCTTGAGGATGCGTGGGAGGCTCTTGCCCCGGAGCGTGTTTTTGCGTTCACGACGACTGCTTCGACGTCCTATGCGGATATTGAGTACCGTCCCGGTGACGTGTTCATGTTCGGTCCGGAGTCGGTGGGTCTGCCCGCTGAGGTTCAGCAGGATCCGCATGTGACTGAGCGGGTGAAGATTCCGATGAAGCCGGGTCGCCGTTCGCTGAACCTGGCTAATTCTGCGTCCATTGCGATTTTTGAGGCGTGGCGTCAGAACGGTTTTGAGGGAGGCGCCATCTAGCATGGCTGCAGCACACCATAATCTGCCGGGGTCTCTGCTTCAGCAGATTCTGGAGACGCACCCTCCCCTGGCTGAGCAGATTCGTTTGGATTCGCAGAATAGGGAGTTCACGGAGCAGGGTTGGGAGCCGGTTTATTCGGCATCGCCTCATGCTCGTATTGTGGTGATTGGTCAGGCACCTGGGCGTGCCGCGCAGGAGAGCCGTATCCCGTGGAATGACCCGAGCGGCGTGAAGTTGCGCGAGTGGATGGGTGTGACGGATGAGCAGTTCTATGACCCCAACCTGATTTCGCTGTTGCCGATGGATTTTTACTACCCCGGTAAGGGCGCGCACGGTGATAACCCGCCGCGTAAGGATTTCGCGCCGAAGTGGCATCCGCAGCTTCTGGAGCTCATGCCGAACGTTCAGCTGATTCTGCTGGTGGGAGCTTACTCTCAGAAGCACTACCTGGATGGTGTGCACGCCCCAAAGTCGCAGAAGAACCTGACGGAGACGGTTCGTGCGTGGGAGTCTTATCTTCCTAAGTTTCTGCCGCTGGTGCATCCTTCGCCGCTAAATTTTAGGTGGCAGGCGAAGAACCCGTGGTTCGAGCAGGAGGTTGTCCCGGCTTTGCAGAAGCGCGTGGGTGAGGTTCTCGAGGGCCTCTAATTCTCCCATCATCTGCAACGCCAATACAGTTTGCTGTGCTAACGAAAGAAAGCTCCCACCCCGCGTATGGGGTGGGAGCTTTCTGTGTGTACGCCTTGTTGCGCTGTTGCTGAACGCGATAGTCAACTGAGCGGGTGTTTCGCAGCCGTATCTCTCAACGTTCGATAGCGCGTTTTACTTCTGACTGTCGGCGTCGCCCAGGGTCACGGTGATGTCATGGGTGGAGGAGCCGCGCTTAATCTTCAGCTTCAGATCAGAGCCTGCTGCTGCGGCACGCACGGTACCGTTGAGCTCGTCGCTCTTGGTCACGGCGTGGCCGTCGGCTTCAATCACGACGTCGCCGGATCGCAGGCCTGCCTTCGCGGCGGGGCTGTTAGATTCTACCGAGGCAATTTCAACGCCACCGGGGATGAGCTTGGAGGAGCCCGAACCGGTGTCCGCGGGGCTGTTCTTCACGCTCGCGCCCAGGTAGCCGTGGGTTGCCTTACCCTTGGCAATGATCTCGGAGGAGATGCGCTTGGCGTAGTTGGAGGTAATGGAGAACGCCATACCGTCGGCGGTGCCGCCATCCTGGCTTGCCTGACCCTGCGCGTTAATGCCGACCAGTTCGCCCTTGAGGTTCACCAGCGGGCCACCGGAGTTACCGTGGTTGATGGGCACATCAACCTGAATCATGGGGATGTAATTCTGACCCTTCGCGTCAGCGGGCTGCACGCGGTTGACGTTCGAGACTACGCCGGCGGTCACCGATTCGCTACGACGATACGGCGCGCCGAGGGCAACCACGGCTTCGCCGGAGACCAGCTTGGAGGAGTCGCCCCAGGTGATGGGTTGCAGGTCCAGGCCGGAGGGGTTAATCTTCAGGACCGCCAGGTCAGCGGCAGAGTCCAGGCCTACCACGGATGCGGTGCGTACGGTACCGTCGCTCAGGCGAACCTCAATGGTGGATGCTTCTCTGGAAGATTCGAGGGTGACCACGTGGTGGTTGGTGAGGATGTGGCCGTCCTTATCGAGGACAACGCCGCTACCGCCGCCGGAGGTGGAGCCGCTTGAGGCCATGATGGTCACGGTGGAGGGCAGGACCTTCTTCGCGGTTTCTGCTACGCCTGCCACGGTGGAGGAGTTGCTGATATTGGAGCTGACGGAGCCACGCGAGGAGGTGCTGGTGGAGCTGTTATTCGATGCTGCGATGCCGCCTCCGACACCCGCGCCAACGCCACCGCCAACGAGGGCTGCAAGCAGAGCCGCGGTGAGCACAACGCCGGCACCGTAACGCTTGTTGTTATCGGTGTTCTGGCGTGCAGACTGCGCCGAAGCGACCTGAGCAGCGGCTGCCTGGGGGTAGGTGTAGCCGGGAGAAGCATATGCTTGCGGGTATGCGTTCTGACCCTGCTGCTGGTTCGCGGGCTGGTAGCTTGCCTGTCCGTTCACGTTCTGCAGGGGACGGGTTGCATCCGTGACGCCGTCATTGCCGCCGTAGGACCATCCATTGTTTTGAGTCATGAGTTCTCCTAGAGTCGTGCGTATGCGTCACCCTGGGCACACGCTATCTTTCTACTGTAGATGGTGTTTCATTGCGTTCTATATCTTTTTGCTGTTGGTTATCGGGGAGTTCCCTGGGAATTTTCCGCGCGCCCTTTCATCGGCAGCTGATTCGCTGGTCTGAGATACCCGACGATTTGCTCGGCAGCTAGTTTATTTTGGGGCTTTGTTCGCTACTCACTCTCAGGTTTCTCTTTTAAAGCACTCGGTTTTTCTTCACGGTTTACACAGCATGACGCTTCTTGGTACACAGCTTGAACACAGGGTCAGTCCGTAATGTTGAAGGCGCATAGAGCCGAGAACAAAGGCAAAGGACAAAGGCAAAGGAGAAACCCATGATGATCGGCACCCTGATTTTCTGTGCGATCTTGGCAAGCTCCATCGGTATTGGTGCGGGTATTGTGGCGTGTTGCTCGGGAATGGTGTACCGCCGTCATCGTGCGGAAAAGGCCTCCGAGCTGGCTCAGCAGATGGCTACCCACGCACTGACTGCCGGTAGGTAGCGTAAAGAGTTTGATAGTTTTCCGGGGCGGGAGATGAGAGCCCTGCACCGGGAGGGGCGAGAATCCCCAGTATGTCCCGAAGGGTCGGTGTGAGGACCGGCCCGGGTGTGATAGTGAGTTGAGTGATGATCGATGCGGCGTGAGCCCCCCCCCCTGCATGAGGGCGCACGCCGCATCGTCCTTTAACCTTGGCGCAGATGCTGGAAGCACTGGCGGAGAGCACCCGGTACCCCGGCTACTTCCCTTTTAGTATGCGGTAAGGCAACGGCGTTGCGAGCACCCGGGATTTAGCTGGGTTATGGTGAAGTCATGAGGATTATTTCTGCTGTTTTCGCTCTTGTTGGCGCGCTGCCGATCATGCCTGCGGCGGTGGCGTCTTCTTTGGACGGCGCTACCCGCCTGTACGCGTTGCTTATATTTGTTCTAATCTGCGCGGCGGTAGCGTTTTTCGCGTCATTGAGCCCTTCGCGCCGTCGTGCGCGTGAGATTAGGCGGCAGGTATTGCAACAGCAGCAGAACCAGGCGATGAATCAGCAGGTACCGCCCCCGCAGGCACCCAATCAGCAGGGGCCTTCACAGCAAGTACCCCCTCAGCCGGTTCCTTCGCAACCAGTACAGGGCGCGGTGAGCTACCCGATGCACTACCAGCCGAAGCCAGCGCAGCCGGGTAATAGTGCTCAGCAGGCTCAGCAGAGTCAGCAGATTCAGGCGACCTCGCCTCACCTTGCCTCATCTCAGCCTCCTCAGCAGCCGGTGGCTGCACCTTCGCCGTTGGAGCCGATGCAGGCCGGTGGTGTCTCCGGTCCTTCGGCACAGAACCACTCGGCACAGAACCACTCGGCACAGAACCACTCGGCGCAAAACCATTCAGCAGAAAGCCAGGTGCAGCAGAGCATGACCCAGAATACCCCGGCGCAGCCTGAAGAGCACCCGCAGCAGGAATCGACCCCGCAGGCTCCCAAGAGTAACCCGGCGCCCTCTGACCATTTCTCTTTGAGCACCAACTTCAAGCTCATTCCTCCTCTAGAGAATGCACAGCGCAGCCGCTACCCCATGGTGCTTTCTATCAGTAAATCCGAGGATGAGGTCTTTGCGTTACCGTCGATTAGCGGTGTGCCGCAGCATCTGCTGGTCGGTACGCAGGAGAATCATGTTCCGCTGAATCAGCGTCCGCGCCTGCAGCAGGTCGATATTCTGGAGAACTATCTCATGCGTGCGGTCATGAACCTGCAGACGCTGAAGCGTGCGCAGGTTTCCCCGTTGCACAGTTTCAAGGAGACTGCCCAGGCTGACCGCGCGGTGCTTGCCGCCGAGCTGGAAGAAACCATCCGGGTATCTCGGCTGAAGCTGAGCGGGGCGTTGGAGTTCTATTCGTCCCTGCCCCGTTTGGCGGATACCCCGGGCTCTTTCGCTTTTGCCCGTGATCACGCGCTCTCTTTGAGCGCCGCCGTCATTAGCCTGACCGAGGAGTGCTTTGAGCGTACCTTCCGTTGGCGTCTGCTGGAGGATACCCTCCCGGATTCTTTGAGCGACCGCCTCTACGCGGTGCGTTATCTGCGTGAGAGCGCGCAGAAGCTGGCGGCTTTTGTGGAGCTGAGCGATTTTGATCGCGCAATGCAGCTTGCCGAGACCTGGAAGAAGACTATTCGTAAGGATTCGAATCTCGATGAGGTCAAGGTCTGGAATGAGATGACGGAAGTTGCCTTTGACGTTCTGCCCGAGTTGCGAAAGCAGGCGTTGAAGGGGGTTCAGTCTACGTTGGAGTTTAGTGAGCTTTTCTACCGTCCCGGCGAGGACGGTACGCACCGTATGCTCCGCCCGGAACAGCTGAGCGAGTTTGAGCTCAAGGGCGTGCAGTCCACGCTGGAAGAGAGCCTGGAGAAGGTGCGTCTTGAGCTTCAGGACGCGGAGTTCTGCGCCGCTGTTTTGACCCTGCAGGCTCGCTCTGTCATTGAGCTTCTCCAGGAGCTTCTGCAGGTTGAGCAGGACGGCGTTCTGGCGGAGGTTGTGACCGATTTGCGGGCGCTTGCTCATGACTCGCCCGACCTTGCCGAGCAACCTATCCAGACGTTGATGTTCAGCCGCGAACAGTACGCCCCGGATGGGGAGGATCTGCCGACCATTGGCGAGCGCGTCCGTTCCCTCTCGAGTGTTCCCGAGGTTCTGGCGTTCGTTCACTACGAGGGACCGGTGCTTCTAGCGGGCGTCTCGGATCCGTATAAGGCGTTTTCCGGGGAGGGTGCCGAGGGTCTGCTGTCGGAGGAGAAGAGGCTATCTTCCATGCCGTTGTCGGTGTTGCGCACCCATTCGAGACTTCTGAAGCAGGTGCTTCGTCTGCAGAATCTGCGTTTGAAGCTGGCGTGGGTGAGTAGCTGTAGCGGCTACATGCCTTTGAGCCTGGTTGAACGGTATTACGTCGGCTCCTCTGCCGGGGATGAGGATTTGAAGGAGCTGACCGAAAATATTGAGGCGCTCGCTGAGCTTCTGGATGCCCATTCTAATTCCCAGGTGTATAAGGGCCGTGGCGTGCCGACTACGCCCTTTTTGTGGTCACAGATGCGAAAGCAGGCAGATCGCAGTTCTAGGTTGCTGAATACTGTGCAGTTCTTAGGCTGGATGTTCGCTTCGTCTTCGCGGGTTAAGGTAGTGAACGGCATGGCACAGAGTATCCACGATGTTGATGCCGCAGAGGTAGTGGAGCACCTGATGAGCAATCTGAAGATTGCGCGTCGGCGCTAATCACTGAATAGCCGGTGAGCCGGGGTCTGGCGTGAGGCTAGACCCCGGCTCTCCTATATACCGGCTTTCCTGTATACCGGCTTTCCTGTATAAAGCCTGGGAAGACGGTAAACGGTCGGCAAACAGCGGCGCAATATTCTCGTATCTGTGCGTCTGTGTAGCTATGCCACCGCTACACTAATAATGTGACCAGCACTAAGGTGTGCGATGAACAAGCACGCCGTGAAGTGCAGGTCCGTTCATACTTCACGACAACGGAGGAAAGACCATGACCGAGCACGCCTTTGCGCGTCAGATTCGTCCCGCACGCCCTCGCCTGCGCACTATCTTGGGTGCCACAGTGCTGGCGGCAGGTCTTTCTTGTGCCCCGGTGGTTCTGCCGGCTGGTTCTGCATTTTTGAGCACCTCGGCGCAGGCTGCTGACCCGATGCAGATTACGGGCACCACCGTGTACGATTCCACGAACTCTTTGGGTGATACCGCTACCCTGAAGTCTAAGATTTCTGCTCTGTCGAAGAAGCACAACGTGGATTTGCACGTGGTGGTCATCGATAAGTTTGAGAACCCGTCTACTTCTTCGAGCTGGACGAAGGCGCTTGCCACGAAGAACAATTGGGGTTCTGCCGATGTGGTGCTGGTGATTGCTACCGAGTCTCGCCAGGCGTATTTCTTGGCGGGTAGCACGAAGACCCTGTCGAGTGATCAGCAGACGAAGGTGTACCAGAACTACATTAAACCGAAGCTGCAGAATAGTGACTATTCGGGTGCGGCACTGGCCGCGGTTGAGGGTATCGAGGCTCAGAAGGGCGGTAGCTCTTCGGGTGTTGTAACCGGCGTGCTCGGTGTGGGTGCTGCGGCGACCGTGGGTGCTGGCGGTTACGCGATGTACCGCCGCCGCAAGAAGAAGAACGCTCAGCAGCAGCCTCAGCGTTCCTACGGTGCGCCTCGTAACTACTCCCCCATTCCGGAGGTTCCGCTGGAGGAGCTGCGCACTCGCGCCGGTAGCGCCCTGCTGCAGGCTGATACGACGATGAGCCACGCGAAGCAGGAACTGGATTTTGCGCGCGCACAGTACAGCGATCAGCAGGTTGCTGAGTTCGCCCAGGAGATTGCGCGTGCTGAGGATCTGATGCGTAAGTCCTTCCAGCGTCAGCAGCTCCTGACCGATAGCATCCCCGATACCGAGGCTGAGCAGCGTGCCTGGTTGACTGAGATTATTGATAACTCTCAGGAAGTCACCCGCATTGCTCAGGAGCAGGACGCTAAGCTGGCTCAGTTGCGCAACCTGGAGCAGGAGGCACCGCAGGCTATTGAGGCTCTGGCTCAGCGTCTGCCGCAACTGCGTGCCTCGGTGGAGGAGATTGCCGCCCAGTACCGCGCGTTGAAGGAACGTTACCTGCCCAGCGCCCTGGAGCCCATTTCTAAGACTCCTACCCTGTTAGAGTCGAACATGGTGCTGTGCGCCGCGGAGGTTGAGAAGGCTCAGGCGACCGTTGCGACGGCCCGTTCGGAGGCAGTTGCTCACCTGCGCACCGCTGAGGAAGCCGCCTCGCAGATTCAGACTCTGGGTGCGGCAGTGAATACCCGCTCGCATGAGCTGGAGCAGGCTCAGCTGGGTCTGAGCACCGACCTGCTGAGCATTCAGCGTGACGTGGCTGAGGCGAAGAGCCTGGCTGCATCTCAGCGTCGCGATGATTTGGGTGCGGTCGCTGCCGGTATGGAGGCGGTGCTCAACCAGGTCAATCAGAGCGCTTCGGCTCGCCCGAATGACCCGCTGACTCTGGCGAACCAGCTGCGTCAGCTTTCCGCCGAGCTGGATAAGGCAATGACGAATATGCGTGCTACCCGTGAGCGTTCTCGTGCGGCTTCGCAGAACCTGGATCGTACGATGCGTTCTGCGTACGCTGCGGTGAACGGTGCGCGTAGCTACATCAATAACCGCCGTGCTGCGGTGGGTCCGATGACCCTGACCGCTGTTTCTGAGGCGGAGCGTCACCTGGGTCAGGCTCAGCGTCTGGCTTCTTCGGATCCGCTGAACGCTATGAAGGAAGCCAACATGGCGATTCAGAAGGCGACCGACGCGCAGAACCGAGCTCAGAGCGAGGTCGGCAACTACTACAACAACCAGAACGACCGCGGCGGCGGTAGCTTCGGCGGTGACCTGGCGAAGGGCCTGCTGCTGGGCGCTCTGATGACCGCGATGAACTCCGGCACCAGTAGCTGGGGTAGCAGCGGCGGCCACAGCAGTGGTGGTAGTAGCGGCGGCAGCTGGGGCGGCGGCTTCAGCGGCGGTGGCGGCGATTGGGGTAGCGGCGGTGGTGACGGCGGTAGCTTCTAACCGCCTCCGATGCTACCGATTCTGTCGGTCGGTTTCTGCAGATTTTTCTACAGTCTGACCGGCGGGGCACGTAGCTCACCTCACCGGTTTTTTTCCCCAGTCGGAAAACACCCGAGGCAATTTACCAAAAGTTTAAGTAACAGAAATCAGGCGTGCATCATTTTCACAGCATGCACCCAGAAATCTGCCACATAATTAGTTATACGGGCACGGCTCACGAGGAGCGTAGTGCTCCCCCGCAGCCCGTGAACAGAAAGTAGGAGATTATGGCTAAGCAGACCATCTTCGGCCGTATTGCACAGCTCACTAAGGCAAACATCAACGCCCTGATTGATGCAGCTGAGGACCCGGAGAAGATGCTGGACCAGATGGTTCGTGACTACACCAACAACATCCGCGAGGCGGAGGCTGCAGTAGCACAGACCATCGGCAACCTGCGTCTGCTCGAGAAGGACCACGCTGAGGACGTCAAGACCGCTCAGGAGTGGGGCACCAAGGCTCTGGCAGCTTCTAACAAGGCTGATGAGTTCCGCGCAGCTGGCGACGTTGCCAACGCTGACAAGTTCGATAACCTCGCGAAGATTGCTCTGAACAAGCAGCTGCTGGCTGAGAAGGCTGCGCAGGCTGTTGAGCCTCAGCTGGCTTCTCAGACTCAGGTTGTCAACCAGCTCAAGGACGGCCTGGAGAAGATGCGCTCCAAGCTTGAAGAGGTCAAGTACAAGCGCGATGAGCTGACCGCACGTCAGAAGACTGCAGCAGCTCAGACCCAGGTGAACGACGCTCTGAAGGCGTTCGACGTTCTGGACCCGACCAGCGAGATGAGCCGCTTCGAAGAGAAGGTTCGCCGCGAAGAGGCACGCGTCATCGGTCAGCAGGAGCTGGCAGCTTCCTCCCTGGACGCACAGTTCAACACCCTGGACCAGATGGAGCGCGACACCGAGCTGGACGCTCGCCTGGCTGCTCTGAAGGCAAAGAACGCTCCGGCAGCTCCGGCTCCCCTGGCTGTGGAATCCCCCACCCAGACCCTCTAAGCCTAGGATCTTCTAAGCTTGGTCTAGCGTATAGCTTCTTGAGCTAAACCTATAGAAAGAACCGCCCCGTTCCTGAATTTCAGGAGCGGGGCGGTTCTTTATGCGTTAGGGGCCGTGCGCCTTAGTTAGCGTAGATGTACAGGTAGCCTGCCATAGCGTCACGGGTGATGGCTGCCGAGGAGGTGGAGCCGGTACCGATGCCGTTGGAGGCAGCCCATGCCAGAGCCTGGGACGCGTAGCCGCCCTGAGCCTGTGCCGGGGAGCCAGCTGCACGGTACATGAATTCAGCCATGGTGGACTCGGTGACAGCCTCCAGGGGGCGGAAGTCGCTACCGCTGATGCCCTGCTGGCTCAGCCAGAAAATCTCCTTGTACGCGGGGTGGTTGACCGGAACATCGCTGAACGGCGAAACAGCCGGTGCGTTCACTGCGGGGCGACCAGCCACGCGGTACAGGTAGGTTGCCAGCTGCGCACGGTTGACCGATGCGTTCGGGCGGAAGGTACCGTCCGCGAAGCCGAGCATGATGCGGTGATCAGAGTTCCAGCTGATCTCGTTGTAGTTCGGGTTCGAGTCGGACAGGTCGCTGTAGCCCAGTGCGGGGGTCTTACCGGCGAAGTCCAGGGAGGATGCCAGGATGTGCGGCAGGTCGTAGTCGTGGTGGCTGAAGCCGTCAATCAGCTTCACGCGGGCGTCGGAGAAGCCAGCGCCCAGGTATGCGTTGTAGCCGGACTCGACTGCGCCTCGTGCGCTCCAGGTGACGGGGTTGGTGTTACCGGAGGTGTCCTTCGCGCCAACCCACCAGTACATCGGGGATGCCTTGGTGGTTGCGTCAGCGTCCACGGAGCCGTCCGAGTCGCCGCCAGCGACCATAATGGAGCCGCCGCCGTTACGCCAGGAGGTGTTGTGGTCGGTCAGCTCGTAGGTGATGAACTCAGCGCCACCGGAGTAGCCCATGGTCCACACCTGGGAAGCGTCCAGGTTGTTCTGGCCGATGAAGGAGGAAGCGAAGGAGCGGAAGAACTCACCGTTGGTGTTCATGTCTTCCCACCAGGTGATGCCGTTGCCGGATGCGTTGGTGTCCGGGGAGATAATAGGCACGAAGACCATGTTGCGGGCATTAGCGATCTTGCCCATCGCCGCGAGCATGCCCTCGTCGGGGGTGTAGACCTTGGACTCGTCACGCTGCCAGTAGTCACCGTCGAAGTAGAAGACCACGCCAACGGGCTTGGAGTAGTCCAGGTTGTTCGCGTACACGTGGTACTGGGAGGTGGTGCCCGCCGGGGAGGTGTAGCTCTGGTAGGTTGCGGAGCTCATGGTGCGGGCACGCTGAGTGTTCTGCTGCTTCTGTTCGGTCTTCTGCTCAGCCTTGGGAGCGGCGGTTGCCTTGCCCTTAGTGAGCGAGTTGCTCAGAATCTGCGAGAAGTTGTAGTCGAAGTGGCCCGAGCCATTCAGTACGGTCGCGGAAGCATTGGTGTATCCAGCAGCCAGGTAGGCGTCGTAGCCGCCCTCAACGGCGCCTCGTGCGCTCCAGGTCTGCGGGTAGGTCTCGCCGGAGCCGTCGTTCGAGTTTGCGTACCAGAACATGGGCTGGGACTTCAGCGCAGCCGAGGGGGTACCCTCGTCCAGGCCACCACCAGCGACCATGATGGATCCGCCGCCGTTACGCCAGGTCTGGGGCTTGGTGTTCAGCTCGTAGGTGATGAACTCAGCGCCACCGGAGTAGCCCATGGTCCACACGTTGGAGGAGTCCACACCGTTAGCCGCGATGAAGGAGGAAGCGAAGGAGCGGAAGAACTCGCCGTTACGCTCCATGTCTTCCCACCAGGTCACGCCAGCGTCGTAACGGTTGGCGTCCGGGGAGATGACGGGCACGAACAGCATGTTCTGTGCCGCTGCGGATGCAGCCATCTGAGCCAGCTCACCGGAGGGGTCGTAGACCTTGGACTGGTCGTTGCGCCAGTAGTCGCCGTCGAAGTAGAAGACCACGCCAACGGGCTTGGAGAAGTCCACGCCCTCAGCGTAGACGTGGTACTGCGAGGTGGTACCAGCCGGGGAGGTGTAGGACAGGAAAGTCTGGTTGGTGCGGGTTGCTGCCACACCGGATGCCGCCTGAGTAGCCTGTGCGGTCTGCGCGGGCTGCGCGGCAGGGGTTGCAGCGCTCTGGGTAGCTGCGGGAGCCTGGGTAGCTGCGGGAGCCTGGGTAGCTGCGGGGGTCTGTGCAACCTGTGCCAGGGTGGGCTGAGCGGAAGGCTGAGCCGCCTGTGCGGACTGGAAGGTAGCCGAGGGGGTTGTCTGCTGAGTTGCCTGGGCAGTGTAGGTCTTCTGGATGGGCTGAACCGCGGTCGTTGCGGGAGCCTGCTGAGTCTGCTTTGCCTGTTCTGCCTGCTGGCGGATCTGCACAGCAACCTGCGAGAGGGTGGGCTGCACGGTGGAGGTGAACAGGGACTTCGGAGCCTGGGTAGCTGCGCCGGGGATGTCCTGAACGACGGGTGCGAATGCGGAAGCGGGTGCTACCAGGGTGCTACCGAGCACGGAGGGTACGGCGATGGCTGCGAGAGAGCCAGCCTTAACGGTGCGGGGGCGAAGTGCCATGGGTTGTCCTCGTTGTTGGTGTTTCGTGGGGCGCGGACGCCCGAGAGTGGTTGAGTGATAGGTGGTCTATAGGTGAGAAGCCTATAGGCGGTCGGCCTGCGAATGTGATGCCGCATGGAGCAAGTCCAGTAACCGTCCCGTGTGTGTTGCGGGGGTTTCCTCGTGTGATGGAGGGGTGCAGTATTCATTTCGGAGAGCTACGCGGCGGACCGCGGTGACCACGTACTCAAAGCTACCAGGTCAAAAAGCCTTTTCCAGCGGTTTTTTGGGGCTATTTTTGGGTATCGAACAAGATTCAATCTTAACAAGAGCTTTTTCTAAGCTTCTAGTTTAACTTGAATCACCCTCAAGTAGAGGTTGAATGGGCTATTTTTCCTTGATTTTCCGGGGTTTTTGAGCGTTTTTTGAAAGAGTTTCAAAAAACTCTACAATTAACTTGAATGTTTCGTATGTGATTACAATCACTTTCAGAGTGAATTGTTGCACTCGAAGCCCAATTTTTGCCAAAAACCGCGGAATTCCGGGGCAAAACGGGTGATTTCCAAGCCCGGAATATAGGCACCTTTCGCATATTCCACTTTGAGAATGCACTTTGAGGCAAAAACAGCCCCCTCGCCACTCCCCCACCCAGGCATCCTATCGGACCCCTCATCACGCTCTTGAGACCCGCCCCAGAGCCCCCTTCAGGACCCCTTTCAGATCCCCTTTCAAGGAGCTCAAAAGCAGCGTCTCAAGAAGGCGTAACCACCCTCCAGCAACCGCTCGGAAGTGACTCCACCACCCCCATGGGCACACCCGCTTGAAGCCCCGATAGACGGACTGAGGAATACCTCGAAAGACGCATCGGGAGACGTTCCGAAACCAGTCCAGGGTACTTTCACGACGGTTCTATGAAATTCCGTGAGGAGGTTTCAAGAGGGGTTTCGAGAGGCCGAAAGATCCACCTCAAGCACCCCGGAAGGGGCAGCAGGCTGCCCCCCCCCCCCCATCAGTCTCCCCGAAGCACCGCCCCGACAAGGTTCAGAAGACCCCCTCCGCAGATTACAGAAGGCAGGAGATACGGAGAGGCAGGAGATATAAAGAAAGCCGCCCAGCAGGCGGCAGAAAGGTAGCACAAGAAGAAGAAAAGTAGGCGGCAAATGAAGACAGGTCGCCGACAGGAAAGGTGCAGGAAGGTGGCGAAAGAAGGCAGACCGGCGGTCGGAAGGTGACGGGAGGACAGCAGAAGGAGACAGGTCGGCGGGAGTACGGGTTTTAGGGAATAAAAAAACTCCCGATAGCTAAGCTATCGGGAGTTATCCGTTGCGGGGACAGGATTTGAACCTGCGACCTGAACATTCTGAAAGTTGCCCCTACTAATCTTGCATCGTTGTATCATAGCAGTGCGGGTAACTTTCTGTTACCTGAATATGTTCAGATTCTGAGAGCTTGGAGAAGTCGTGGTCACCGTTGACCTTGACACCCGTGTTGAAGAGGTTGAGGAAGCTGTTTGTCCTCACATCACCTCGAAGTTCCTGTGCGCCCCTGGGTGCCCGACGGGTGGCATTGCATGCTTCACTGCCCAGTGTGCTAACGGCTGCGGCATCTCTGTTGGCTGCAAGTGGTTAGTAGCTTTGTCGCAGCAGTCGGCCCTGGAGGGAAGGCATCCTAGGCCTTACCTCCAGGGCCGTTTTCTTTGAAAGGTAGGCCATGCCAGCTATATCGGTAACTGATTTGTCGGTTGGGTACAAGAATTCCCCAGTAGTGAGCGGCATTAACTTGCAGCTAAATACTGGCAGGATAATCTGCCTCCTTGGACCAAATGGGGCAGGTAAAACCACCTTAATGAAAACGCTCCTTGGTCGGATAAAACCAATAAGTGGCCACATTAGATACGATCAGACAGACATTAGCGAAATGTCAGCTGCAATCGACCATCCAAGCTACTTTCCGTATCTGAGCGGTAAACAAAATGTACAGGTCGTCGCGGCATTCTGGGGTCTGGATGTTGATCCTGAGTCGGCCTTGGATAGTGTGGGCATCGTCCGCGCTGCCCACGGGCGGAAAGCCAAGGACTACTCGACCGGCATGAAGGAACGGCTGGAGCTTTGTCTTGCTTTATTATCTAGACCAAGATTTTTGTTCCTTGATGAGCCACAGAATGGTTTGGATCCAGATGGCATGATCTCCTTGTCTGCGACGCTTCGTCGTTATCGGGACGAAGGGAACTGCGTTGTAATATCAACGCACCTCCTCCATGAGATTCAAGGCGTCCCGGATGAGTGTGTCGTAGTTCGTAACGGCAAAGCTTTGCATATCCCCGACCTCAACGGCGTGAATCTCGCGGACCTATATCACCGGGGGTAGGACCATGCGAATTACTTCAGCTATCCGTGCTTTGCTTACTTACTATTGGAACATCTGGTATTTTCTCGCGGCTATCTTGGGCTCAATGGCGTCACTATTCCTCGGTGCATGGATTTCAAGTGAGGCAAGCGGAACTCCAATAACAGGGGGATACAGCTTCTTCTTTACTGGAACGCAGCCACTAATTTCCCTCGCATTACTCTTTATACTTGATGCTAGGGTTTCCAAGGTCCACTACGGGGGTTTGCCTCAGCAGGTATACATTGCCTGGTTGCCTAGCGTCCTACGCACCATCTGTCGAACACTTTCAATAGTTCTTGTAAACCTACTTAGTGTGCTGCTATTCGATCTAACAATGGTTTTGTCTGGTTCGAAAATGCACTCTGGGCTAGCAACCCTGCTTTGCTTTCTTACCTTCCAAAGTATACTAATTGCTCTGATCTACTCGACATTAGAAAGTCTCTCAAAACCTCCGACTGCCGCGGTAATTTCAGGTGTTCTTCTGTACTTCTGGATAGTGCTACCCGGTAACCTAGCTGACAATGCTACCCCATACATATCAAACGCCCTCCACTCCGTAGGGCTGAATCTCAATGGTACCGCAATCTCGTTCGTAGATATCCAGGAGCAATCAAATTTCGGTTTCTCTGCGCTTATCCCGGTACCAATCCTAATTATTACCTATGTTCTTGTGGCTAGGTTTCGAAGTAAAGGAGCAGTAAGAAAATGAAGTCTTTGTGTTCTATCGAGCGAATTGCAATCATTCGTTGGGTCACGATCGCTTATCTCGGTGCACTAGTTCTTCCGCTGCTGTTTCTCCGTTATGGAAATACCATTGCCGTAGCGCAATCCGCGTTACTCATCATGCTCCCAATTGCCACGGCAGGTCTAGCTTTGTCGCATGCTAAGGTCCCTGCCTCGTACGTCTCGTTTAGTATTCACGATAAAGTTCTGCTCCGGTTCATTGCTAAATCGCTGCTTCTCGCACAAGTAGTTAACCTTTGTTTGAGTCTGCTTTATGTCTCTATCATTGGCGAGCTTGTTAATGAGCGACTGTCGAGTCATACTGCTTTAGTACTTGTTTTCTCTTCGGTTGTGCTAACTCTGGCCTGTTTTGCGCTTCGGCTTTGGACTACTTCATTAGTTTCATGGATTGTTATCATCTTTTTTGTGGTGGCAGGTCTTCCGATTAGCACAGGTGATTTTGCGAACTCACCGATCTTGTTTGCTGTCGTTCCCACGACTTGGATTTTAAAAGGCGCCACCTTTGGCTCCTATATATTTTCTACCGGGTTTCTGTTGGCTGCGATAAGTTCGGGGTTTTTACTAACGTCGGTGAAACGTGCATAGCTATACTTCACTTGGAAAAGCGTATGTGAGGATAGCTGCACTTCCAACGGATAGGTTTCCAAGTGACGGCAAAGCGAAGTCAGCGTTTGCTAAACTGTTCTATCGAATCCCAGTTTGAGATCGGTCCTTGCAAGTTCCACACCTTCGTTTTATTCCGCTATCACGAAGGCTATTTCCGGCTCTTCCGAGTTGAGTGTGGGTGACCAGGTATTGGTCGGGGGTTGTGGGTAGAGGTCGAGGTCCTTGATGATGAGCGGACTTCTACCACCGCGATCTTCAAAGGACCTCCTGTTGACTTCTTACCGTGACGGATCATGGGGCAGCCACACACAGAGCACGATGCAGTATTCACAGGAACGAGGCAAACACGACCAACTGAAAGAGTGACTTTCCCGCACCAGAAAGCCGAAAAGTCACCCAACCAGCAACACGTAGTGTCCTATAACCCAGAAAGAAAGCTCTCCCTGGAAGCCACTGAGGCTTCCAGGGAGAGCAGTCAGAGAGTGCGAAAGACGAATACACCGCTATCAAGCGTGAGGCGGCCGATGGGGGAGTCGTAGGTGGCGAGCGCCGGATCAGAATTGCTCGGGGTGATCGCGGTAGGCATACGCCCACACTGTCACGGCGACAGTCACAGCGCGAGTCCACGCGTCACGGACAGCGTCCAGTTCTGCGCCCTCGAAGCCCTCCGCCAGGAGACGGTGCCCGACCTCCACAGTCGGCGCGATGAAGGCGAGCACGTAGCGCAGAGGCACGAATGGCGTCGAGTCCGCCCCATCCGCCGCGTTCTTCGCCGCGGTCATGTGTCGAGCTCCGATCAGGTACTGGTAGTCCAACCACGCCTGATCCCGCTCGCGCGTGCACATGTCGATGATCCACTGGGCGAATCGGGGCTTTGACGCCTGCGCGTACTCGGGGTTCGGCTGTCCATCCGGATGCGCGGAATGTGCTGCCAGGTAGGTCTTTTGAGCCAAAATCCCGCGCCACGTGTCGACCATTTCCATGGCATGCGGCGCCAGGATGGGTTCTGCTCGCGCGAGCAGCTCTGCGTCACCGGGCTGGACGTGCGCGGCGGCCTCAATCTGGCGTAGATCCTCGAGTGTGAGCGGAGACGTGGGGACGGCATCGGTGCCGTAGGTGTACCCCGACGAGTGGTCGTAAGCGGTCATGCGAACCTCCTTGAACTTATGCGTCAACTGTAGAACGTGCTCTTGCTCAGGTCAAGTCCTGTGGAGTGGTGTAATCGTTT
>NZ_KV807672.1:40314-68996 GCF_001812085.1 Rothia sp. HMSC065C12 | reverse complement strand
GCGTTCACTGTATGGTTTTTGGATAACAATCCAATAGGCAATAAAAAGAGCCCGCTTACGCGGGCTCTTTTGCTTTAACAGCTAAAAGCTCGAAAAGGGGCAGACCCGTATGGGTCTGCCCCTTTTTTTGTACCCTCATATCCCTTAACGAGGGAAATGAAGGAGGAAGGAATATCCCCTCCAGAGAGGAGCGCACTGGGATAGAGTAGAACCATGCACTACCCCATGTTCTCCCACGCACCAGAGCCAGTCGATCAGCAGCGCCAACACAACGGTGAAGAACGAACGGTAGCACTCTACGTAGAGAGCACACTGGAGCCTCACGAAACCTGGGCGGCACTGACCGAATACATTCACCTCTGGTGGCCCAGGCAACTCCTACAGAGCGAGGAAAGCCATATCGACCTCTCCACCGAGCTACTGCTCGAAGAGACCGCAGACGGGGATATTATTCCTGTCGCACGCACTATCCAATGCGAGAACGAAGACGTCCTCACCATCGCACCCTACCCGGGTACACGCCTGGGGCGGCTCATGGGCGTAGCTGAAGAATCAGAAGAAAGCCTGAGCTTCATCCTGGATGCTCTAGCCCCGGAGACTGCAGAAGGACCGTTATCCCTGCTCGAAATCAGTAGCGGTACCTACACGGGTCGTGAGGACGAGGAGCTGGGCATCTACGAGGAACAGGAAGAAGCAGCTGCCCTCCTTATGGGTGCCTACAGCCGCTTTATCGGAGCTGAACTCCAGAAGGAAGAACTATAGGGGCCTTCGGATAAAAGAGGTTCTCAGCCCCCTGTAGAGTTGTATGTCATGAGCACACAGGACCAGAACACCCCGCAGCAGAAGGACGCACGCCCCATCTGGGCGCGGCGGTGCGCTAAAGCCACTGCAGAAGCGGTGCAACCTCAGCATTACACCAGGGCCGACATGCTGAAACAGAGCAATATCTGGTTCCGTAAACAGGGTGTTCCCCTCATTATCCCTGCGCGTCAACGTGCTCTAGAGGCTTTCCCACGCTCCGTGCCGTGGATCCTGTGGGCTGGCATCATGCACATCTGCTATATCTTCTTGCGCGACATTCTCCTCCTCGTAGTAGAGGATGTGAAGGGTTCCCTACCGAACTACATCAAAGCTCTCACAAGCGATAGCGCCCTCAGTAACGAAGTACTCCCAGTGCTCGTACTCGGTGGGATTTTCCTCGTCATGCCGATCATCTCCGGTGTGTTCATTACTCTTGCCCACGTGCTGATGGTCCGCATCCCGCGGTGGGTTCAAATCACCACGGGTATTCTTACCGTACTTTTTGCCGGCATACTCTTTACCGCCGGTGTCTTTGCATCCAGCACCCTCGATGGCCTCGACTTCGTCTACGACGGTTCCCAAGTCTTCCCGCTCATCGTTGTGGGCATCTACCTTGCCATCTTCCTTGGTATAGACACCATCCTAGGGTGGTCCTTCAAGCACGCCATCCACCAGCTCGCCTCCCTGCCGCCCATGATTGCGAAAGTACTACCCGTACTCATGGTCTCCGTACTCTTTATCTTCGTGAACGCAGACCTCTGGAAGCTCGCCAACGGACTCAGCTTCCCGCGCACCTGGGCGGTTCTGGGCCTCATGGGGCTACTTGCCGTGTTCGTGGTCGTCACAACCTCTCTGGAGCGCACAGCGCGCCTGCTGGGGCGCTCCAGAGGCGACGAAAAATACGCCCGAAGCTTCCTCAAGCCCATGATTGAGCGGATCAAGCACATCCTGATCATTCGCGATATCTACCTGGGCCTACTCATCATGCCCAAAAACGAAGTGCTCATACCCCTCGAAGAGGAGAAGAGCACTGAAAAAGAGACTGACAAAGTATAAAGAGGCAAGTCAGGGGGATAAAAGCTAGTGAGTCGACAGGTTCATCGTCAGCAGGTTGAACACCAGGTACGCCATCAGAAGAGCAGTCGCACCATCCAAAACACGCCACGCTGAAGGGCGTGCAAAGAGCGGACGCAACAGGCGCGAACCATAGCCCAGCATCAAAAACCAGATTAAGCTACCGCAGCAGCACCCCAGGTAGTACCACCAACGGCCAGGATCGCCCTGGGCATTCGCCAGCGAACCCAAAAGAATAGTCGTATCTAACCACGCCAGCGGATTCAAATACGTCACCGCCGCCGTGGTCAGCAGAGCCGCCTTCAACGATTGAGAATCACCCTCCGCATCATCAACCACAATCGAGTGCGGAGTAAACACGCGGCGGCCAGCCTTAAAACCAAACCACGCCAAAAACGCCGCACCCACATAACGGAACACCTCAATAAACCACGGCGCCGCATCCAACAGGGCACCCAGACCCACAACGCCCAAACCAATCATCAGAGCATCCGACAGAATGCAGAAAATAATAATCGGGGTAATGTGCCGACCCAAAATACCCTGACGCAGCACAAAAGTTCCCTGGGCGCCAATAGCCGCTACCAAAGAAATCGTGGTGGTAGCACCCAGAAACAGCAGGGAGAGGGATGCGGACATCGTGAAACTTTCTATGTTGATCAAATGGGGTATGAACCCGCGTACGCAGTGGCGGGTAGCGGCTCTCTTACTACCAGCTTGCCAGGCAAAGGCCTGTGACGCAGGGATAAAGCCTGCGTTAGCTGAAGTGTGAAGTGCCAGAGACGAGAATACGGGAAAAAAGACCCTAAATCTATCTAAATATTTTCACACTGCGTAAGATATTCTTATGACACGTTTCAGTACCGACCAGCTCACCACCTTCGCCACCGTCATCGAATACGGTACCTTCGACGCAGCGGCAGATATCCTGCGAGTGAGCCCCTCCGCCATCTCCCAGCGCATCAAAGCCATGGAAC
Organism: Rothia sp. HMSC065C12; assembly: GCF_001812085.1. Classification (NCBI taxonomy): domain Bacteria; kingdom Bacillati; phylum Actinomycetota; class Actinomycetes; order Micrococcales; family Micrococcaceae; genus Rothia; species Rothia sp. HMSC065C12. The sequence goes on along the minus strand of NZ_KV807672.1, from coordinate 66,144 downwards.
AGATCGCCGGAAAAGTCCTGGTACGCCGAAGCAACCCCGTCACCCCCACCGACGCCGGACAAAGCGTACTGCGCATCGCCCGACAGAGCGAATTCCTGCAGCAAGAAATGGAACGCGAACTCATGGGCGCCGGCGGCTTCCAGAGTGTCTCCGTTGCCGTCAACGCCGACTCACTCGCCACCTGGTTCCTCGACGCAGTAGGAACCCTCAGCCGCGAAGACAGTATCTTCTGCGACCTGCGACGAGAAGGCGAATTCCACTCCTCCGCCATGCTCCGATCTGGAGAAGTCATGGCAGTCATCACCTCCAAACCCGAAAAAATCCCCGGATGCTCCGTCGAAACCCTCGGCGTGGCACGCTACTGGTGCGTTGCCACCCCCGACTACGTACAGCGGTACCTGCCCGGCTGGCCCAAGACTATGAGTCGCGAAGAGCTCAACCGTGCCCCCGTCGTCGAATACGATCGTAAAGACTTTGTGCAGGATGTGGCACGAGCCCTCATTGAAAAAGAGGTAGGTCTAGAGGCTGAAGAAACCTTCATCCAAAGCCCCACCATCTACATTCCCTCATCTCCGGACTATGCGCGAGCCGTCAGTTCCGGTATTGCCTGGGGTCTCATTCCTGAGGCGCAATGCGCCGAAGAGCTCGAAAGCGGGCATCTCGTGAAGCTTGCCGCAATACCGGTAGAATTCCCCCTCTACTGGCAGCGGTGGAACATCAACTCGCCCGTTATGGAGACCGTAACCCGCCGCGTCCACGAAGCGGCGCGAGGCGACCTGATCTACTAAAGGGTTCATTGAGCCAAGATCCTGAGATTAACTAAATTGTTAAAAATATATGTCTGACTAGACTATATTCTTATATAAGAATATAAGAACTGGGTAATAAAACCCTATAACACCCCACCACACATAGAGAGGCGGCCGCCCCACACGGGACGGCCGCCTCTCTATAAGCTCTAACGCCTAAGTCATAACGCCTAAACTCTAGCGCCAGCGAGTCATCATCAGCATGCTCACCATCATGGCGCCCACACCAACACTCACATTCCACATACCCAAATCAGGAATCGGGAACAGGCCCTGCGTAATGTAGAAAACAATAATCCACAGAATGCCCACCGCTAACAGCGAGAACATAATCACGCGGTACCACAACGGAGTCTGCTCCTTCAGCTGCGTGCCGCTCTCCATCTCACGAGCAATCTCACGCAGACGCAGCTCGCTCGCATCCTCCACCTCAGACTTAGCAGACTTCTGAGACTTCTTCTTGGACGATGCCTTAGCCGAGTTGGTCGACATACTTCCTCCGCTTATTGTTGTATGGGTAACCTAAAAATATATGTTCACACCTATCTTTGCAGACTTACGGGATGATTTCACCTTCTCCGTGCGTTGAAAGATAAGGAACGCCACCCGGCGCCCAAGAACATACCAACCCAAAGGACAAAGGAGAACGCATGAGCCAAGGAACGGCACCCACCGCAGAGCGCCGCCCCCGCACCGTGCTGCACTGGATTATCCAGATTACAGGCGAACTCCTTATCACCGTCGGCCTCCTGCTATTGCTCTTCGTCGCATGGCAGCTCTGGTGGACCAACATCGACGCCGACCGCACCCAATCCCAAGCCGTCAGCACCCTCGTTCAGGAATTCGACTCCAACCCCGCCGAACCCCTCCCCGACTGGGACCCCAACACCCCTCCCGCAGGTCTGAGCGAACCCGGCCACGGTGAAGTCTTCGGCGTCGTCTACATCCCCAAGTTCGGATCCGACTACCAGCGCCCCGCCACCCAGGGCACCAGCTCCGACGTGCTCGACTCCCTCGGACTCGGCCACTACGAAGGAAGCGCCATGCCCGGACAGGTCGGCAACTTCTCCCTCGCAGGCCACCGCCAAACCCGCGGTAAAGTCCTCAACGATATCGACCTGCTCACCGAAGGCGACCACATCTACGTGCGCACCAAAGACGGCTACTACACCTACACCGTCTACAGCCACGAAATCGTGCAGCCCGACCAGGTAGAAGTCATCGAACCCGTCCCCGGACAGCCCGGCGTAGCACCCACCGAGCGCCTCCTGACGCTCACCACCTGCCACCCGCGCTACGGTGACACCGAACGATACATTGTCCACGCCCGCCTCGAATCCTGGCGGCCCGCCGCAGCCGGAGCACCCGCAGAGATTGCCGCCTCCGTAGCAGGATCCTAAATCAGAGAGGAAAAGCAAGATGTACGCATGGATTTTCCGCCACCTCCCCGGCCCCCTGTGGGTTCGCATCATCATCGCCATCGCGCTGATACTCGCCGTAGTCTACCTGCTCATGGAATTCGTCTTCCCCCACTTCGCAGAGTACGGCCCCTTCAACCTGAACGTCACCATCAACCATTAGCGCTAAGGACGTGCCATGACCCGCATCCTTGTCATCGACAACTACGACAGCTTCGTCTTCACCCTCGTCGGCTACATCCAGCAGCTCGGCGCTGAAACCACCGTCATCCGTAACGACGAATACGAACTCGACGAAGTTATCAAGCTCGCCGAAGAACACGACGGCGTGCTCGTCTCTCCCGGCCCCGGCGCTCCCGCAGAAGCAGGCGTCATCATCGACACCATCCGCTGGGCTGCCGAAGCGAAGAAGCCGCTACTGGGTGTCTGCCTCGGCCACCAGGCCATCGCGGAAGCATTCGGCGGCACCGTCACCCACGCCCCCGAGCTGATGCACGGCAAGACCTCCCGCCTCGTGCACGAGAACGTCTCCGTGTTCAAGGACGTGCCCTGCCCCTTCACCGCGACCCGCTACCACTCCCTGGCGGTCGTACCCGAAACCATGCCCGACGTCCTGGAAACCACCTCCACCACCGACAACGGCATCATCATGGGCCTGCGCCACCGCGAAGCCCCCATGCACGGCGTGCAGTTCCACCCCGAATCGGTCCTGACCGAAAGCGGATACCTCATGCTCGGCAACTGGCTCGAAGAAACCGGCCTGCAGGGAGCCGCAGAACGCGCTAAGAGCCTCTCACCCCTCATGGCTTAGTAAACTTTAGCTTGGGCCGCCATCAATGGCTTATATCGCCTCCAGAAGCCCCGTAGCAGGTATGCTACAGGGAAACTGGAGGCGATAGCTATATCTGGACCCCTAGCTACGAGCAAGCCCAGATACACAAAAAGGGGCGACGCCCCACACCCAATGGTGTAGAGCGCCGCCCCTTTTTGCTAGCCGCTAGAACCCCTTAGCGGGCGTTAGCGTTTGCGTTGTTCGCATTGGTATTCGCGTTAGTACCCTGAATCGTACGGGTACCCGCAGTAGCGGACGCAGCCGGTGCCGGAGTAGCCGTAGCGGTAGAACGCTGCTGGTTACCAGTAGTAGCGTTCTGGTTACCGGTTGCTGCCGCAGGCTGAGTAGCCGCAGTAGTCGGAGCGGTCGTCTGAGTCGGAGTAGCAGCCACACGGATCGTCACAGTGCTGTTCTGAGCCACCAGAGTACCCGCCGCAGAGCTCTGCGAAAGCACAGTGCCCGCAGGACGCTCGTTAGTCTGAACAGTCTCGATGTTGGTGTTCAGCAGAACATCCTGAGCGGTCAGAGCAGCAATCGCCTGATCCTTAGTCAGACCCACCAGCGAGGGGACCTTCACCTTACCGGAAGACAGGACAATGTTCACGGTGCTACCAGCCTCAACGGTCTGAGCGCCCTTATCGTCGGTCGAGCCCTTCTCCGGGGACAGCTCCACAACCATACCCGCAGGAACGGAAGCGCTCTCCACGGTGGATACGCGACCATCTACCAGACCCAGGTCCTTCAGAGCGTTACGGACATACGCCTCACTCTGACCCTGCAGGTTATCCGGCAGCTTGACCTTCTCCGGACCGCTCGAAACGGTCACAGTCACGGTCGAACCCTTGTTAACCTTCGAACCAACACCAGGCTCAACGCTAATCACGTCGCCCTTCTTGATGTTGTCAGAGTAAGCCGTACGGTAATCCAGCACGAAGCCCAGGTTACGCAGCTGGTTATCGGCATCATCGCGGGAAACATTCACCACAGCCGGAACCGAAACCTGCGGAACCTCATTGAGCTTGTTCTGATAGTACAGAACCGAGCCGACACTGAAAACCAGCAGAGCAGCAATCAAAGTGCCCAAGAGGAAGCGAACCCACGCACGCTTACGCGGTGAAGACTCATCGTACTCCGCGTACTCCTCAACGTCGTACAGCTCCTCATCGTCTTCATACTCGAAGAAACCGTTAAGGCCGCCGTCCTCCACCGAGGCCTCAGTAATCGAGGTGGTGTACGGGGCGTAATCCTCACCCAGAGAAGCGGTAGTCGCCGAAGGCACAAACGCAGTAGTCATCGCTGCATCCTGAACCACGGTCTCTTCACCCGGGCGAACAACCGACACCAGAGCCTGAGCGAACTCAGCCGCGCTCTGATAACGCTCATCCGGGTTCTTCGCCAGACCCTTCAGAATCACAGCATCCAGACCAGCAGGAACCTCAAGCGGGGTGAACTTGCTCGGAGGCTCAGGAATGTCAGAGAGGTGCTTAGCCGCCAGATCAACATTCGACTCAGCATCGAACGGAGAACGACCAGCAATCATCTCGTAAATCACGCAAGCAGCAGAGTACAGATCGCTACGGGCGTCAACATCCTTGCCGCTCACCTGCTCAGGGGACATGTAGCGTGCGCTACCCATCACCACATTAGCCTTGGTCAGCGCCTCGCCAGCTTCCTCAATGGCACGGGAGATACCGAAATCCATGACCTTAATCTGGCCCGGCTGACCCTTAGCGATATCCTCACTGGTACGGTCCAGCACCATAATATTCGCCGGCTTAATATCGCGGTGAATAATGCCCATCGAATGGCTGTACTGCAAAGCACCCAGCAGCTGCTCGGAATAACCCAAAGCATCACGGACCGGCAGGTGGCCGCCACGGGACAGAATGGAACGCAGAGTATGACCCTCCACGTACTCCATCACGATATAAGGAATAGCGGTGCCCTCTTCCGAAGAATCAGACTCCTTGCCATCCTGCGAGGGGTTATACGAACCGGTGTCATAGACAGCAACAATCGCAGGATTGTTCAGAGACGCCACAGCCTCCGCCTCACGCTTAAAGCGTGCGCGGAACGTATCGTCCTGGGCCTGCTCCGGGCGCAGAATCTTAAGCGCAACCTTGCGGCCGAGGCGAGTATCCTCAGCAGCATAAACGGTTGCCATCGCACCGGTACCGATTACCTCGAGTACCTTGTAACGGTTATCAACCGTGTCGGGAACCGACAGGTCCATAAGTTCTCCTGGATTACTAAGACTAAAACTAAATCAAAATGTAGGGGCTAACGCGCCGACGCGGAAGCGGAAGCAGAAGCCGACGCAGACGGTGCAGCAGAAGCGCTCGCACTCGAACCCCTACCCGAACTGGAAGAGGCCACATACATGTCTACATTACTACCAACCGTGACCTTGGTGCCAGATGAGGGGGTAGTACGAAGCACCGTACCGGGGGCCGCCGTGTCCGAATTCTCATAATGCAGAGAAACGTTCACACCCAGAGCAGCAACAGCCTTCGACGCCTCATCAACGTTCTTACCCTCAAGGTTCGACGGCAAAGTTACTGACTTCGGACCGGTCGAATAGCGAACAGTCACGCTATTACCCTGCTCCAAAGTACCCGTCGGAGAAACCGAAATCACCGTGTTCTCCGGCTGAGTCGACTCAACACCCTCAGTCTTGGGGGATAAGCCAAGGTTCTTCAGCTCGTTCACCGCATCCTGCAGCTCGCGACCCTCATAGTTAATCGCGTTGACGGTCACCTTCTGCTTAGCGGCACGGGCAGAAGCAGACTCAGCCGGCTCCACCGTCGAAACGGTACCCGTGTTCGTCGGAGCAACAGACGAAGAAGCGCTCGGAGCCGGATCAGACGAATCGCCACCATTATTAGAGGAAAGGACCGTCCAAATACCGCCGGCAATCAGCACGATTGCCAGAAGCAGAGCAACCCACATCCACACGTTCGAGCCACGCTTCGCTGCAGGAGCAGGAGTAGCCTTCACGCGACCCGATACAGGACGCATCGTCTGCTCACTCGTGCGAGGAATCGGCGCCGTCGTCGGCTCCGGCGAGAAACGACCACCAGAACCGAAACGCGGAGTAGCAGAAGCACTAATCGGCTCAGCCGCAACATCCATAGCGGTCATCGCGACAGTAGCGTCGTCAGCGTTCTCCTCAGCCAAGAACTGAGCCAAAGAAGGAACAGCCTTCACCGCAGCCTTCAGGTCGCGGCGACGAATCGCATCCACCGCAGACGCCAGAGCGGTCGCATCCTTAGGACGCTGAGCCGGGTCCTTAGCCAGCAGGCACATAATCAGCGCACGAGCAGGAGCCGGAATAGTCTCCGGAAGCGGCGGCGGCGGATCATTCACCTGAGCCAAGGCAATCGCAATCTGCGACTCACCCGTAAACGGACGACGACCCACCAGGCACTCATAACCAATAATGCCCAACGAGTACATATCCGACGAGGCGGTAGCCGCCTGACCGGTCGCCTGCTCCGGCGCCAGGTACTGGGCGGTACCCATCACCTGGCCGGTAGCCGTCAATGGCACCTGGTTAGCCAGACGAGCAATACCGAAATCGGTCACCTTCACACGGTCATCCGGAGTGATGATGAGGTTACCCGGCTTCACGTCACGATGCACCAGACCCTGCGAATGAGCCGCAGCCAACGCGCGAGCGGTCTGAGCAATAAAGTTCAGAATACGGTCCGGCGGCAGGGTAGTCTCATGCTCGATGATGCTCGAAAGCGGATTACCCGGCACCAGTTCCATGACCAGGTACGCGGAGTTGTCCTCCTCACCGTAGTCGAAAACATTCGCTACGCCGGGGTGGTTCAACAGCGCCGTATTACGGGCCTCAGCGCGGAAACGCTCCAAGAAGCCCGGGTCACCGGTGTACTCCTCCTTGAGGATCTTGACCGCAACGATGCGCCCAAGCACCTTGTCGCGAGCTTTCCACACCTCGCCCATACCGCCAATCGCGATACGTTCGGTTAGGGTGTAGCGCCCGCCCAAAGTGATATCAGCCGCAGGCCTCACTTGTTCAACACCGCCTCAAAGAGTTGCTTACTAGTACTGGTTGCCAACTGGGCACCGGTCGCCACGTCAATATCCTCATAAACCACAGCAATCGCAATCTGAGGATCATCAGCCGGCGCGAAACCGGTAAACCAAGAATTATTCAAACCTGCCGTGGTCTCCGCGGTACCGGTCTTACCCGCCACCTTCACACCGGAGACACCAGCATTACGTGCAATACCATTATCAACCGCATTCACCATCCACTGCTTCACCTGGTTGGCAATTTCAGGGCTAGTGGACGTACGCAGCTTCTCAGGAGAGAACTCCTGCAAAGTGCTCAGGTTGCTGGTCTTCACCGAACGAATCAGGTTCGGCTTCATCTGCACGCCGCCATTTGCAATCGCTGCAGAAGTCATCGCCACCTGCAGCGGAGTGGTCTTCACGTCGTACTGACCAATCGCCGACTGGGCCAGCTGGCTCTGCGTCAGATTCGACGGGAAAGACGACTTAGAAACCGTCAAAGGAATCTTCAAATCCTGGCCGTAACCAAAATTCTGAGCGGTCTTCGCGATACGCTCCTGACCCAAATCCATCGCAATCTGCGCAAACGGCGTATTACAGGACTGAGCCAAAGCCCACTCAATCGTCGCCTGAGTGCGGGTCGAACACTGACGACCGCCCGTATAGTTCGGCAGGCTGATGTTCGTGCCCGGCAGCGGCAACTGCGCGGGGTTCGCAATGACCGAAGATGCGTTGTACTTGCCGGACTCCAGCGCCGCCACCGCATCAATAATCTTGAAGGTCGAACCCGGCGAATAGGTGTTACCCGCAATCGCACGGTTAAACAAGGGGCTGTCCTCATCAGAAGTCAGCGCCTGGTAATTCGCCAACACCGAAGAGCTCGTATGAGACGACAGAAGATTCGGATCATAGGACGGCGAAGAAGCCATCGCCAGAATCTCACCGGTCTTCGGGTTCAACGCCACCACAGCACCCTTACGGCCCTGCAACGCGTTGTAGGCAATATCCTGAAGCTTCGAATTGATCGTCAGCTCCACGCTAGCGCCCTGCGCGGAAGAACCACTGAACAGCTGCGCCACACGGTCATAGAACTGGCTATCGCTCGTGCCCGCAAGCTCCTTATCCATAGCAGCTTCCAAACCGGTCGCGCCATAAATCGTGGAGAAGTAACCCGTCAGAGCCGCATACTTGAGCGGGTGGTTATACACACGCTGGTAGTTGTACTCATCATCGGACTTCACCGACGAAGCAATCTCCGTACCATCAACCACGATTGAGCCACGTGCCGAACCGTAATTATCGTAGAGAGCTCGGGAATTCCACTGATTATTCATCAGAGTCTTCGAATCGAAGAACTGAATATAGCTGAGGGTGCCCATCAGCAGGACAAACACGCACGCGGCAGACATCCACATGCGGCGAATAGCCCTATCCATTCTTCTCACCTCCAGAATCCTTAGCCGTAATACGCGCCAGAACGCTAGTAGCACCCTCCGGCTCGTAGCTAGTGTCCGCATGGTCAATACCCTGCGGAGCATCATAACCAGCCACCAGGTGAGGTGCGCGGGCACTATGAGAAATAGACAACCACAGCGCCACAATAATCCAGTTAGCCACCAACGAGGAGCCACCGGCAGACATGAAAGGAGTCGTCAGACCAGTCAGCGGAATCAAACGAGTCACGCCGCCAATCACCACGAACAGCTGCAAAACCATGACCGTAGACAGGCCAGCCGCCAACAGCTTGCCGAAACCATCACGAGTACCCAATGCCGCACGGTAACCGCGCGAAACCAGAAGCATGAACATCATCAGGATGGCACCCAGACCCACCAGGCCCAGCTCCTCACCCAACGAGGAAATAATCATGTCCGAATTAGCGTACGGGACGAGGTTCGCGCGGCCCTGGCCCCAACCGCGGCCAAAAAGACCGCCGTAAGCCAGACCGAAAACGCCCTGCAGAATCTGACCCGAACCGCCAGGAGACGCCTGGTAAATCTCCGGATCAAAAGCATGCACCCACGCATAAATACGGGCGTGCACGTGCGAGACATAGTGGTACGCGAAATAGCCACCCACAGCCATGCCGATACCCGCAACCACCAGCCACGAAATACGGCCGGTCGACAGGTACAGCATCGCCATGAACAGGCCAAAGAACATAATTGCCGAACCAAGGTCCTTCTGGAACACCAGAACACCCAGGCTCACAATCCACGCCAAGAACACCGGCGCCAAATCACGCAGACGCGGCAGATTGATAGGGCCGATGCGGCGGCCAGCCACCAGAATCAGGTCACGGTGCGTCGCCAAATAGCCGGCGAAGAAAATCGCCAAAGTAATCTTCGCGACCTCACCCGGCTGGAACGTGCGGTTACCGATATGAATCCAAATACGAGCACCATTGAGCTCCATACCCAGACCCGGAACCAGCGGCATGATAAGCAGGATCATCGACAGCACCAGGGAGGTGTACGTGACCTTACGCAGCAGGCGGTAATCCCTGAGCACGAACACGATAATCGCGCACAGCACCATCGACACGCCGGTCCACATCAGCTGACCGTCACCCACTGGAGCCGCAATCTGCGGATCCAGGCGATAAATCATGGTCAAACCAATGCCGTTCAGAGCCACCACCAGCGGCAGAATAAACGGATCAGCATAACGCGCACGGAACTGCATGACCAGGTGAATAAGAAGAGCACCGGCACCCAGCACCACCGTGCACGGCAGCCACTGGCTCTTCGACGTATCAAAAGCATGCTCCGGATCAATCAGGTACATGCCGAACGAGCTGATACCTACCGCCAAAACCAGCAGGAAAAGCTCCGTGAAACGGCGTGCACGAGGCGCATCCGACTCACGACGGAACGAGAACTTAGCCATTGTTCTCACCGCCTACCGCAGCAGGAGCCTCCGAAGAAGCCGGCTCAGGAGCCGGGGATGCCGAATCAGAGCTCGGTGCCCCAGAGCTCGGAGCCTCACTGGGAGCCTCAGAGCTCGGGGAAGCAGATGCCGAGGCAGACGCAGATGCCGAGGCAGACGCGGAAGCAGACGCAGCGGCCTGTTCCGCCTTCTCACGAGACTGATCTGCCTGAGTCTTCAAACGAGTCACAATCTGGTGCGCATCATCCAGGTCCTTCGCCGTAATCGCATTACGCAACAAAGAACGCGTATGATCGCTCAACTCACTCGTAGGAATATCGGTATTCTCCACCACGTGAGAAAGACGAATCGGACCCAACGCATGCGGAATACCGTTGTACACCGCAACCGTGCCGTCACTCTCACCCACATAGTAGCTACGCTCCACATAGCGCAGACCGGTCCACGCAGCCAGCGTCACAATAGCCGCAACCAGCAGAGTAATGAACAGGCGAATCGACCACGACCGCGGACGCGAACGCTCAACAGTATCCTCAGCGATCAGCTCCTCCAGCTCAGCCGGCAAGGTCGCCTCATCAGACTCAACCTTCAAAGGCACACGCTGAGCCACCGTCGCACGATGCTCCAGGGTACGCGAAGTCACCGCCGGAATCATGCCGGTCTCAGTAGCCACCGAAGCGGCACCAACCAGCTGATGCGGGCGGGAACCCAATTCGCTACGCAAGATCGCAGCATTCGTAAGAGCCGCATCCACGGCGTTATCGTACGTACCGATATGGTGACGCACCGCCCCAGAACCACTGTGCAACAGGGTTCCAGAGAAGTCACGAGCACGACGGAAACGGCGCAACGACCGACGATGAGGCTCCTCAGAGTCCTCATCATGGTGCGCACCCAAAATAGCCTCAGCAGCCTCAGCCGTAGCAGCAACCTCGGGAAGCTTCTGAGTATTCGTGCTGACCTCCTGCTCCGCCACAATCGAATCAGGCAGAGCAGACTCAGGCAGGCTCGAAGGACCCACCGGCTCATCCACCGGCAGAACCTCACGGTCAATCACCTGCAGGGACACAACCGTCACGTTATCCGGAGCGCCACGCTCCAAAGTCATCGCAATCAGAGTGTCAGCAATCTCAGATAGGTCATCGGTAGAACGCATCACCTGCTCAATCTCCGATAGGGACACCACAGCATCCAAACCGTCAGAAGAGAGCACCCAGCGCTCGCCGGGAACAGCGTCCAGAGTCTTCAACTCCAGCTCAGGGGACGCGTCAACGTCACCCAGAACGCGCATAATCACGTTCTTATGCGGGTGGTTCTCCGCCTCCTGCGGAGTAATACGACCCTCATTGAGCAGACGCTGCACAAACGTATGGTCAGTAGAAATCTGCTCAAACTCACCATCAGCACCCGGGCGCAGACGATACGCACGCGAGTCACCAATATGAGCCAGCTCAATACAATCGCCATCAATCAGCAGGGCAGTACAGGTCGTACCCATACCCGCCAGCTGCGGGTCATTCGCCGCCAGCTCATTAATAATCAGGTTCGCACTCTGAATCTCATCAGCCAGATAAACGCCGCCAGTACCATCCTCAAAATCAGGGTGATCAAGCGGAGTCAGATTCAGAACCGTCGTAGCCGACGCGACATCGCCGCCTACGTGGCCGCCCATACCGTCAGCAACGACAGCAAGGAAACGACCACCGTAGCCGGAGTCATCATTCTTCGAGCGTTTCAGACCCGTATCAGAGCGGGCCTCAAAACGAAAAGCAATCTTCATACACTAGCCCCTCAACTGCATGGTGGTACCGCCAACGCGGAAATCATCACCGGGCTCAATCGGGGTCGCACGAGTCAGACGCTCGCCATTGACGAACGTACCATTAGTAGAATTCAAATCCTCAAGGAACCAACGGGAACCCTGAGGGAACAGGCGCGCATGGCGACCCGAGGCGTAATCATCCTGCAGGGACACCTCAATGTCATTAGCGCGGCCAATAGTAATCGGGTGGTCCCCCAACTGCATCATCGCGCCAGCCTGCGCCCCCGCAGTAATCACAAGCTGCGAAGGACGAGTCGGCGGAGGCGCAATATGGGTAGCCTCCGGAACCGCATCAACCGGTGCCGCACGATAGTTCTTACCCAAACCAAGGTCACGGCGAGCCGCCGAAACCACCAGGAAAACAAAGAACCAAATCAGAGCCAGAAAAGCGTAACGAAGGAGAGTAACGGTCAATTCAGACGCCATTAACGGACACCTCCGGTCGAACTATGGAAGATGATGCGGGTATTACCCATGCGAAGCAGTGAACCGTTCGCCAGCACCACCGGCGCACGCAGAGGCGCACCATTAATCAACGTGCCGTTGGTAGAACCCATATCGGAGGCGACCACCGCACCACCCTGCATCGAAAGCTGCAGGTGACGGCGAGAAACACCCTTATCGTCCAGACGAAAATCAGCATCAGAACCGCGGCCCAGCACAAACGGCAGGTGGTTCACCGGGTGCATGCGACCCTCAATCTCCAAGAAGAAACGGGGAGCCGCCGCAGGGGGCGCTACAGGCATGTTCAGGCGAGGCGCAGGAGCCTGCTGAGGCGCAGGGCTGGGTGCAGGCTGAGCCGGCTGAGCAGCCGGCTTCGTAATGCGGGTCGGCAAAGAAGACTCACGCGGCGGACGCACCGGCGCGTAGTTAGTGGCGCCGCGCAGAGACGGGGATGCCGGAGCCTCCGGTACAGAGAACGGCTCGAAAGTCGCAACAACCTCAAACTCGCCCTCAGAGAGAGAATCAAGAACGTTGAACGTCACGCGAACCGCGCCAATGAGGGTGTAACCCTGCGCGCGGGCGTGCGAAATCGCCAAATCGCACAGCTCAACAGCGAACGGGTTGCCCCACTCGCGAACGCGAGGGAAATCAACCGGTGCGAAACGGAGAGTATAGACATTAGGAGCCATAGTGCGGCCACTGCCGTCCACGTAGGACTCGTCATCCATCATGATGCGGACGCGGTTAGCGACATCCGCCTTCGCAAAGGTGCCGAAGCCCTTGGAAAGGCCGACAGTGCGGCCGATGCCTTGCTCCAGCTTGCCCAGCTTGTCGAAAAACTTCATGCCGCCTCCTTCTCAACGACCATTCCGAGCAACAGACCGCGCAAACGGTCTTTATCCGAAAGGCTCAGTTTAACGAGCGTGTCTGTGCGTTAGCTGTGTGTCCTGTGAATGAACACACCCGGTTCTATTTTAGGTGATGCACTCGCCATCGCTCTGGAACCCCGTCATTTAGCGGGGAATTGGTTATGGATATGAAAAAATCCCCGGTTCTTTCGAACCGGGGATCGTTGGTGCGCGAGGGGGGAGTTGAACCCCCACGCCCTCACGGGCACACGGACCTGAACCGTGCGCGTCTGCCTATTCCGCCACTCGCGCATGTGTCTTACGGTGTATCACCGCAGGCAACACATAAAACTATACGGACTGTATGCGGTGCTGTCCAATTGAGAGAGTGTGACCTTCGTTACTTAGAGGTGGTGGAGGGTTCAGAAAGAGCCTCCGAGGCGCTATTGGGGGCACTACCGGACACTCCACCGGAAGTAGCCGCATCGGACGCAACCGCGGAACCCCGCGCCATACGCTCGTTTTCGGCACGCTCCCGATCAATGCGTTCCAGACGCGCGCGCAACAACCACGTCACCGGACCCACATACGGCAGGCACAGCACCAGCAGAAGCCACTTCAGCTTCTGCACCTCCGAAAAATGCGGGTTCCGATGAATCGTCACCAAGCACAGCAGCGCCAACGCAATACCCGCCAGAAAAATAACCGTGACCACCAATTCCAGTACGGCATGCCAATCCATAAGCCCTCCTAACATCCTTCCTAAGCATACAGACCCGGAGGAATCCACAAGCCCTCAGGGTAGTTCAAGGAGGCGTTCAGAGCCTACCCCGATGGGCAGCCCCATACGCCCCTCAAGCACGCAAAAGGGCCCGCCCCGCAACACAGCAGGACGGACCCTCCACAAAGCCTTACACAGAAACCTGCGTGTAGCTCACAAACTAGCGGCTAACCTTCTTAGCCTTCTTCGCAGCACGACGCTCAGCAGCCTTCGCATCATACTCAGCCCAGAACTCACGGGTAGTCACCGCATCAGTACCATCCCACGCCGCAAGATTCTTCAACTCAGGCATATCCGAAGCCTTGAAAATCGGCTCCAAACCAGCCTTACGCTGAGCCTCATAGTTCTTCAACACCGCAACAACCTGCGGAGTCATCAACAGAACCGCCGTCAAGTTCACAATCACCATGCCGGCATTCAACATATCCGCGGTAGTCCACACCAGATCCAGCGAAGAAATCGCGCCGAAGAACACAAACACGAGAACCAGCGCACGGAAAATATTCATCGGCAGCTTACGCTCAGTCACGAAACGCATATTCGACTCGCCGTAGTAGTAGTTACCAATCACAGTCGAGAACGCAAACATGAAAATCGCGATAGTCAGGAAGTGAACCGCCCAATCGCCCAGCTGCATAGCCAACGCCGACTGAGTCAGCGACGCACCACGAGAACGATCACCATAAGTCGGGTTCGACAGCAGAACAATAAACGCAGTCACAGTACACGCCATCATGGTGTCAAAGTAAACACCCAAAGTCTGCACGTAACCCTGCTTAGCCGGGTGAGAAATAGTAGCGGTCGCACCAGCGTTCGGAGCGGTACCCATACCCGCCTCATTAGTCAGCAGGCCACGCTTCATACCCCAAATCACGGCACCCATCGCGCCACCGGTCACAAACTCCTTAATACCAAAAGCACCCTGGAAAATCATCAGCAGCATCTCCGGAACCTTGCCAATGTTCAGCAGAACAACCAGCAGACCCAGCAGCAAATACAGCACCGCCATAATCGGCACCAGCCACTCAGTCACCGAAGAAATCGCGCGAATACCACCGAAAATAATAGCCGCAGTCAGCGCCACCATAATCAGACCAATAGTGATGCGGAAGCCCATCGAGTTAGTACCCGAAACATCAATGCTGAACGAGTTCGCCGCAGCATCCACCACAGCATTCGTCTGAACCGCCACAAACACGAACGCATAAGTGACCACAATGAACGCCACAAAGATGTAACCCATCCACGGAGCATTCAGGCCGCGCTTCATGTAGTACGCCGGACCACCAATATAGGAATCCTTACCGCGCTCCTTATACAGCTGACCCAGAAGGGACTCCGCAAAAGCAGAAGCCGCACCAACAGCAGCAATAACCCACATCCAGAACACAGCACCCGGGCCGCCCATAGCAATAGCCAAAGCAACACCCGCAACAGTACCGGTACCCACACGAGAAGCCGCCGAAACAGTAAACGCACGGAACGAAGAAATGCTCTTCTTACCGTCAGCCTCACGAGCAACCGGGTCACCCAGGACGCGGATCATTTCCTTAATGGAACGCCACTGCACACCGCGAGTGCGGATCGTAATGTACAGACCAGCCGCAATCAGAGCGTAGTAGAGGAAATTACTCCACATCCAGTTCTGCACGGCATCCACGGAGGAAGTCAGTTCCGCAGTCTGCGTATTAATGTCCCCGATGATATTCAGAAGAAAATCCACTCGGCACTCCAATCTTGAAAGCAAAAAGCCCGCACGCTCAAATCCGAAAGACGGACAACGTGTGGGCTACATTGCTGGGTAGCGCGGACTCAAAGCCGCGTAACGGAGACAGATACACTCCGTATGATTAGTCACCTCATTGTGGGGTGCGCAACCCTCACGGAGCAACTTAAAAAAGGGGTCAAATGCAAAATGTAACGAATACTTAATATATGGACAGAGTAAATATAGACTCCGTGGAGGTGTTGACGGCACCGGCAGGGCGGGCACAACAAGCCCGGCACAAGGTACAAAACCTCGCACCGGGCTTAGCGGTGAAGCGGGGGCATCGGATGGGCTATGAGCGTTCAGGCTTCACAAACGGGAACGACAACACCCCACGAATTTGCGTCTGAGCCAAAAGCATCACCAAACGGTCCACGCCCAGACCCAACCCACCCGTCGGCGGCATACCCGTCTCCAAGGCGTAAAGGAAATCCTCATCCACCTCCATCGCCTCCAGATCACCCGAAGCCGCCTTCAACGACTGTTCCGTCAGACGCTCACGCTGCACCAGCGGGTCCGCCAGCTCAGAATAAGCACAGCCCATCTCCATGCCGTTAATCACCAAATCCCAACGCTCCGCCAAACCCGGAACACTACGATGCGGCGCCGCAAGCGGACTCGTCTCGGCAGGGAAATCCGTATAGAACGTCGGCTCCACCGTATGTGCCTCAACCAGCTCACCATACAGCTCCTCAACGATGGCACCCGGACCCATACCCTCATGAACACGCACACCGTGCTGCTGCGCCAAAGCCAGCAGCTCCTCAAAATCCGTCTGCACATCCACGCGGCGACCCAGTGCCTCCGACAGAGCATCACACACCGACACCACACGCCACGGGCCCGACACATCACGCACCACGCGCTCGCTCGAAGCCTTATGACCCAGCGGCAACGACACCGAACCAAACACCGCCTGAGCGGCATCCTTAATCAGACGCTCCGTCAACTCGCGCATCTGCACATAATCCGCGTACGGACGATACGCCTCAAGCACCGTAAACTCCGGATTATGGGTCGCGTCAGCACCCTCATTACGGAAATCACGACCCAGCTCATACACCGGACCGCTACCGCCCACCACCAGACGCTTCAGGTACAGCTCCGGCGCAATACGCAACGTCAAATCCTCACCGTACGCATTGATATACGTGCGGAAAGGGCGCGCGCTCGCGCCACCGTGCACCGTATGCAGAATCGGGGTCTCCACCTCAAGGAAGCCCTCCGCATCCAGTCGGGCACGCAGCGCCTTAATGACCGCGGTACGCAGACGCAGATTCTGCATCTGATCCGGATGCACCAACAGGTCCGTGGAACGGCGACGCAGACGCGCCTCCGGGTCAGTAAAGGAGTCGAAGGGGATGGGGTGCAGGCTCTTCGACGCCATGTGCCAGGAGGTGGCAATCAGCGATTGGGTACCGTTACGGCTCACCCCGTAGGTACCCTGCACGGTGATGATGTCACCGGTATCCAGGTTGCGGGAGGCAAGGCTCAGCGGGCGCTCGCCCACCAGACTGCGCTCCATGACGACCTGCAGGGTTTCACCCCCTTCAATCAGAGTTGCAAAGAGGACCCCACCGTGGTTGCGAAGCGTGCGAATACGCCCCGAAACCATGAATTCCGAATCTGGAATATTTTCAGAAGAGAATATACGCAGGGCATCCTTCACGCCCAGAATAGGCGCACCATTACTGCGTATCTCACCACCCAGCGGATACGGATCCATGCCCGCCGCACGCAGCGCCTCCAGATGGCGCAGACGGTGCTGAGTCTGATCGCTACGCGACACCTCAGGAAGCTCTTCCACAGAAGCGAGCTGCATCTGGCGAAGAGCCTCCAGCTCATCTGTAGAAAGAACCTGCTCCTGATCCTGCAAACGGCGCGCCGACAGATTCGGCAAAAAGCCCTCCGCCATACCCGACGCAACCACAACATTCGCCATCGCCAACGTCGGCTCCGTCGCCAAAAAACGAGGAACCCACAGCGGGGCAAACTTCAGATTGAAACGATACAGGCGGCGCAACTGCAGAAAACGATCCAGCACACCCAAAGAGCGGGAAGCAAAACGGTTCCACGCCGACGCACCCACCTGATCAGCAGCCTCAAAAATATGGCCAAACATCGCAAAATTCAGCGACACCCGACGCACACCCAAAGACACCGCCTGCTCCATCAGCGACGCCACCATAAACTCCACCACACCATTAGGTGCCTCAGGGGAGCGACGCATAACATCCAAAGACAGCCCCGTAGGACCCCACGGAACGAACGACAGCAGAGCCACCATCTGATCAGCCTCATCATGAGCCGACACCAGAACAGACGAAGAATCCGCCGGATCATTCACACGATTCAGCGCCATCGAGAAGCCGCGCTCCATACGCCCATGACGCCACGCCGAAATATTCTCTGCAACCTGCTGACGCTGCTGCTCATCCAACTCTGCAAAGCGACGCATCTGCGCCGTGTACCCTCCGCGACGCACACGCTGAACCGCCTGACGTACCGGTAGCATCGACGTGTCATTGAGCGTGAAACGGTCCGCCTCAAGGACCGCCTCCTCACCCATCTGAATAATCGACAGACCCGCACGGTTATAGGCGCGCGCACCCGCCTCACTCACGCTCAGCGCTGCAGGAACCCAACCATAGCTACGTGCCTGTAGCATCCACTGCTCAATCGCGGCGTCCCACGCATCAGGGTCACCCACCGGGTCGCTCGACGCCAAGCACACCGACCCCACCGAACGGTACGTAATCGCCGCCCTTTGATCCGGAGAGAAAATCACCTGCTTATCGCGACGCGTCGCAAAATAGGAGAGCGAGTCATTGGCACCGTACTGCTGTAGCAGAGCGCGAATCTTCAGCTCCTTCTCGCCGGTCCACGCATCCGGGGCACGGTAACCGCGCGCCAACAGGTACAGTGCCGCAACGAGCGAGGCGCCGTAACCGAAAGAAGCCAAAAAAGCGACCACATCGGCAGACCACACGCCAGGATGGGTACGCTCAATACCCATGCCGTGCATCAGCAACTCCCACGGGGTCACCGAACGCAACGGCTCCCACACACCAATGTGGCAGAGGTACCAGAGCACCAGAGTGGTCAGCAGGATACCGCCAGCCGCCGTAGCCGCCGCACCCACCCACGAGAGGCGACCAATACGCGCCGGGAACGCCGAACGAATCGAGAAAAGGAAAGGCACCAGCGCGCACGCAAACACGATGGAGAGCGTATCGACCGTCGAGGAGAAAATACGGTCCTTCGGCATGATCCCCGCGGGGAACACCAGAGTGAATGCGCTATGGCTGGCGATCAGCACACCAAGCATCTGAAAAACGATGGCTGCAATGAGAGCGGCACGCTTGCGCACAATCAGCCCGGACACAAGCACAATCATCGTGATGGCGCTGGGTAGCGTGTGCGTGGAGGGAATATTCAGCAGGTCAGCGGTGACTTCCCACCAAGTGAAGCCGCGACCGTGCCGCAGAGGAGAAATAATCCACGCGAACGTGGTCAGTAGCGCGGCAAAGGAATACACCCCAATCACCACGCGTGCTGATATCTCTGCATACCTTGAAGGAGGCGCGGGCGCCTGCCCTGCTCGTGCTGTACGGCGACGTGAGGTAGTGCGGTGAGACATCATTATCAGCGGGGGATTGGGGTGTAGGGAAGGTACTAGACCTTAGGAGTTCTTGCTAGGCTTCGGTCTTCGGGTCACGGTAGGTGCCCTCGAAGACGTCGGGGATGCCGTTGTCGTCAGCGTCCACGCTTTCCTTCTCAGCCAGGGCACGGTAGTGCTTGTTACGGCGTGAAAGGATGATGGCACCGACAATCGCGGCGAGCACGGAACCGAAGAGAATCGCAATCTTTGCATCCTCGGTGTGCGGGGAGCCGTGCGGGAAGGACAGCTCAGCCACCAGTAGGGATACGGTGAAGCCGATACCGCCGGTTGCAGCCAGGCCGACCACGTCAATCCAGGCGACGTCCGGGTCGAGGTTAGCGTTCTTGAAGCGGGTCACGAGCCAGGTGGTGCCGAAAATACCGATGGTTTTACCGGCAACCAGTGCAACCATAATGCCGACTGCCACGGAGTCGGTGAGGGCGCGTCCGAGGCCTTCAAAGCCGCCAACGGCCACACCCGCGCTGAAGAACGCGAAGACGGGCACGCAGATGCCCGTGGAGAGGGGGCGGAAGCGATGCTCCAGCACCTCTGCCAGACCGTGTTCTGCGTGTGCCGCCTCGGAGCGTGCGGACATCTTCACGGGCACCAGGAAGCCCAGAACCACGCCGGAAATGGTGGCGTGAATACCGGACTCGAGGAAGAGTGCCCAGGTGATGATGCCCAGGGGCAACAGCAGAACCCATGCGGCGAGAGGCTTCAGATGCAGCATGGTCTCGCCACGGTAGGCGATGAACGCGAAAAGTGCGAGCGGAATCAGTGCGAAGAGTAGGTACTCGCCGTGGAAGTTATTGGTGTAGAAGATCGCGATAATGCAGATTGCGATCAGGTCGTCGACCACAGCCAGGGTCAGCAGGAAGACGCGCATCGCCGAGGGGAGGAAAGTACCCACGGCGGCGAGCACGGACACCGCAAACGCAATATCGGTTGCGGTGGGGATAGCCCAGCCGTGCAGTGCGGTGGGGCTGGTGAAGTTCAGTGCCGTATAGATAATTGCGGGCACTGCAACACCACCAAAGGCAGCCGCAATCGGAACAATAGCGGTGGAAGGCGACTTGAGGTCACCAATCACGAATTCCTTCTTCAGCTCCAGGCCGGTGAGGAAGAAGAAAACAACGAGCAGACCGTCTGCCGCCCAGGTTCCGATGCTCATCTGCAGGTGGTTGAAGCCGGGGATGACCGGGCCAACAACGGTGTCTCGCAGACCGAAGTAGAAGCTGGATGCGGGGGTGTTGGCGAGTACTACTGCCAGCACCGTCGCAATCAGAAGTACGGTACCGCCGACTGATTCTGCACGCAGAATGTCGGCTACGCGGCGTGAGTTGCTATATGAGCCGCGGCTGAGGGTATCTGGGTTGGTGTGAGTCATTCTCTCCTCTTTCTGCCGCGATATTATGCGGCATCTAAGGCTTTTAAGTTTACTCTGCACTGTATGAGCATTCGAGTACCCGCTGGCGGCTTTTAGCTCCTGGACGGTGCACCGCGGTGTGCTTTCATGGCGTATATGCATAAACGTTCCGCCCTCCCCACGGCGTGTGGGGAGGGCGGAACGTTTAATATTTTGCAGATATTCTGCGTGGTCGACTAGGTGTCTAGCCGCCTGAACGCAAGATTAGGAACCAGCGATTGCGGGTGCACCGGACTCCTGGCCGTGGTCGTGTGCCAGCTCGCGTGCAACGTAGTTCTCCAGGTCGAAGAGGTTGCCGTTTGCGCGCTTCACGATGGTCACCAGGGTCTCCATGGTTGCAACTTCCTCAACCTGCTCCTTCAGGAACCAGAGGATGAACTGCTCGCCCAGTGCGTAGTTCTCAGCGCGTGCTGCGGAGAACAGAGCCTCGATCTGACCGGTGACAACCTTCTCCTGTGCCAGGGACATGTCAACGATTTCCTGAACGTTCGCGAAGTCGTTCTTCACAGCGGGAACAGCGGGGATCTCGACCTTGTGGCCGCGGTCCAGCTTGTACTGAACCATCATGAGTGCGTGCTCGCGCTCTTCGAGGGACTGCTGGTAGAAGAACTTAGCCAGCTGGGGCAGGTCCTCACCGTCGAGCCAGATAGCCATGGACAGGTACTGGTGAGATGCTGCGAACTCGTGGCCAATCTGCTCGTTCAGAAGGTCGTAGAAAGACTTAGACATATGGTTTCTCCTTATATGGTGGTTGCTTTTAGGTGCCGGGATGGCGCGGTGCAACCTGTTGATATTTATCGTAAGGGGTAGGGTGCGTCATGTACAGAGAGAAAAGGCTAATCGGTGAATCAGATAAGGTACCCCTGACATATTGTCACCACAACCCTTAGTGTGGATGCCCTGAATACTTTCTTTGGATTGAGTGGTATTGGGTGCGTTTCCTTGAGATTTCGCGGTTTAAAGCGGCATTAGATACCCCAACATCCCGCGTACATGCATGATGCTCCGGCGCCCGACAGCCGGTCATCCGACATTTCAAAGCGGTACGTGATACCGCAAAAATTTTTTAAAATTCTTCGCATGTATCGATGCCCGGGGCAACTTTAGGCGGTTTTAAGGTTCATGCGTACCGCAGTGCTCGCGACTGCAAGAGCCTATTTAAGAAATCTGTTAAAGAGATAAGGCACGTTCCCAATGGGAATGTGCCTTATCTCTGGTTCTCTCAACTCTCACCGGGGCGAATCTTACCTGAGGGCGGAGGAGGTTATTGTGTGGGGTAGTTCCCACGCTGCAGTGCATCAATCGAGATGACGTTTGAGGGGGTGTTGCCGAGGACTGCCTCGCCGATTTCTGCGAGATGCTCAACCTGTTCGGTGGTCAGGTGGTCGAAAATCTGGCGGCGTACTTCGCTCACGTGGCCGGGTGCGACCTCCTGCACCTTCTGCTCGCCTGCGGGGAGCAAGTGGCAGATGCTGACGCGGCGGTCTTCTGCACTGAGGGAACGGCGGACGTAACCGTCCTTCTCCAGGCGTGCCACAACGCGGGAGAGGCGTGCCGGGAGGGTGTTGGTAGTAACTGCCAGCTCGGTCATGGTGAGGGAATGATCCTTGGACTCGGAGAGCATCGCGAGCACCATGTATTCGACAAAGCTAATGCCAGCTTCGCTCTGCAGCTGGTTTTCCAGTTTGCGGGTGAGGCTGAAGATGATGGAGCTGATAAAGAGCCAGCCTTCTCGCTCTTGCGGAGAGAGCCACTGGATGGATTCGCTGTGTGCGGTATTGTCAGACCGCTGCGCAGACGTGGTTGGTATGGGCACGGGATTGGTTCCTCTTTTATCGGATATGGAGCTCCCTTATTAAGGGGAGGTGTGGTGTGCTGGCACCCATTGTAGCGAAAGGTCTTGCCCAGTAACCCTAAATTGGTACGGTCAAGTAATGGTTGACACTTTGGTGCTAATTTTTTGGAGGGTGCTAGGGTCATCTTTTTGCACGCAGTGACTATAAAAACCTTGGGTAGACAAGTGATGCGCGACATATTTAAAAAGATTTCCGGTACAAGTATAGATGAGAACGTACCAAGAAGCATACTCATGAATTGAGCCAACTTCCGCGGAATATCAAGGTTTTTAGGGGTGTGGGTGAAAATTCTAGGGAGTGTAAAGAGCTTACCAAGGGTGAAAAATAACGAAACGATAACAAAATTTTTAAAAAAATCTCGGTTTTGGCTTTGCAACCGTAATGAAACCGTGTACACTAATTACATAACGGGGTCGAAGGAAGCCTCCGAGGCGAGACCGGAAGCTCGCTTCGATAGGTTCGACTCTCTATTTATCGGTGATTGTCGTCGGTGTACGAGTAACTCGTATTTCTACCGACGGATGTGCGGTGCGGGTGCAGTTCGTGGTTGGGCTGCATTCCGTACCGTATCTTTTTAACTCGAATTTCTATCAACTCACTCTAAGAGCATCCAATGGTCGGGTGCTCTTTTTCTTTGCCCTCATAGGGATTAGCAAGAGCGCCCCTGCGAACTAGGGGAGGAGCATGAATTGAGGGGTCTGCGTACCTGCACTGCGCACCTTGCAGCTGTGGTGTTGCTGCGCCGTATCGCGCCAGGAATGTTATCCATAGGGGTTATCCACAATGGTTATCCACAGTGTGGAGAACTTACACGCATGTGATTTGGTGAAGCTGGCGATGGTGGCAATGCAAGATGCAAAGAGGGGCCCAGTCGAAAAATTCTTGTAATTACAGGCTTTCGAGGCTGTTAAAAGCGAGGGTAAGTTATTAAACAGAAGACCTTTTCACCTTTAAAACCGCGGAACCCGAAAATTTCCACAGCTGTGGATAACCCGGTGCACTTAATCCACCGCCTCCGGCGTAAGGAGGCGCGTAAGATCGCTCGGCGGCCCTGTTAGTACTCAATATTTTGGCTAGTAGAAGGAAAAACACCCCGAATGAGGGCGAAAATTCTGCAGTTTATCCCCCGCGCATCCCCAAAATAGGATGTTATCCACAGTAGTTATCCACAGTGTGGAGAACTTACAACTCTGTTATTCACATGAGTGCATACCCCGGTATTTCAAGGCAGAATAGGGTGCCGACCCCGAAAAGCCTGTTGATACACAGGATTATCCACAGGTGTGGGGAAAAGTCTTCGCCTGAAATCCACATGCTCAAGCGAGGTCTTACATAAATGTGACGCACCCCAACTCATGAAAAGTAAAGTAAACGCTACGCTGGTAATCTTTAATACAAGCCAAGTTTTCTAATGAAAGGCATCATCATGGCTGAAAAGTACACCCTCCCCGAGCTCCCCTACGACTACGCGGCGCTCGAGCCCCACATCTCCGCAAAGATCATGGAGCTGCACCACGACAAGCACCACGCAGCATACGTTGCAGGCGCTAACGCAGCTCTCGAGCAGCTCGAAGAGGCACGCGAGAACGGTGCATACGGCAACGTCTCCAAGCTCTCCAAGGACCTGGCGTTCAACCTGGGTGGCCACACCAACCACTCCATCTTCTGGAACAATCTGTCCCCCGAGGGTGGCGACAAGCCCACCGGCGAGCTGGCAGCAGCAATCGACGAGTTCTTCGGATCCTTCGACAAGTTCCGTGAGCACTTCACCAACGTTGCACTGACCATTCAGGGCTCCGGCTGGGCAATCCTCGCATGGGACACCGTTGGCAAGCGCCTCATCATCGAGCAGCTTTACGACCAGCAGGGCAACATCTCCGTTGCACTGATTCCCGTTCTGCAGCTGGACATGTGGGAGCACGCATTCTACCTGGACTACCAGAACGTCAAGGGCGAGTACGTCAAGGCATTCTGGAACATTGTGAACTGGGCTGACGTTCAGGCTCGCTTCGAGCGCGCAGTGTCCCAGACCAAGGGCCTGGTCCTCTAATCTAAGTTTTCGTCAGCGCGGTGAAGTAGCCGCGGTGAGGTAACTGAAACGGGTGTCCGGCGCCTCCATATTCGGAGGTGCCGGGCACCCGTTCGTTGTATTCAGATGCTGCCCCGCGGGGTTGGGTGCAGAACCCTAGAGCGCCAGCGTGCGGTCAATGCGGATGCGGCGGCAGAAATCCTCATCGTGGCTCACCACGATGAGCGCACCGGTGTAGGCTTCGAGTGCCTGCACCAGCCAATCCACCGAAGAAATATCGAGGTTATTCGTCGGCTCATCCAGCATGAGAAGTTGCGGCACCGGGTCGGCCAGAAGCACCTGCGCCACCGCCGCGCGGAAACGCTCACCACCGGAGAGCTCGCCGGTCTTGTGGTGCACGCTCTCGCGACGGAAGAGCAGGCGCGCCAGCTGGTCACGCAGATGCTGTTCGCTCACGCCGGGGTTAGCCCGCTGCACGCACTGCAGAAGAGTGAGCTCCGGGTCAAGGCTAATGCGCTGGGGAATGTAGGCCCCCTCGATGCAATAGCCGACGCGGTAGGTGGGCTGCACGGGGGAGCGGTACTCCGGGTCTTTGGCGTGGGCGATGGCCTCGAGGAGGGTGGTCTTGCCGCTGCCATTCGCGCCGGTGATGCGCAGGTGCTCGGGGCCGCTGAGAATCAGGTGTTCTGGGCGTTCCGCCGGGGTTCCCTGATTGCTCTCGCTATCAGCCTCGGCAGGTGAAAAATGCAGAGAATCAACCTTAGTGGGTTGCTTAATGGCAAATGTTTCACGTGAAACCCGAAAATCAACACGGTGAGAATCAACCCTGTGCAGCTCCAGTACCTTGCGCCCCGCGGGTAGGGGCTGCTGGCTCAGTTCGGCGTAGATCTTCTCCTGCACGCGCACCTCATCCTGGGCGTTCTGGTATGCCTCCTGAGCCTGCTCCTGCTTGCCGATGCGCAGAACTCGAAGCTTTGCCGCCGCCTGACGTGAGGCGTCCTTGGTGAGGGCAAGAATCGTATCCGGCTGGTCGTCCTTCCAGACCTGTGCCATGTTCTTCGAGATAATCTCCTGCGCCTGCACCCACTCACGATGCGCCGAACGCACCCGGTTCTTCGCCTCGCTCACGCGACGCTGAGCCGCCTGCTGTTCGGTGTCCAGTGCCTGCCGGTATGTGCTGTAGTTACCCTCGAAGAGGCGCAGATG
>NZ_KV807672.1:38626-40214 GCF_001812085.1 Rothia sp. HMSC065C12 | reverse complement strand
AAGAGGCGCAGATGAGCCAGCCCCTGACGGTCAGCATGAAGCTCGGCAATCACGTTCACGCGCTCCAGTAGGTCACGGTCGTGGCTAATGATGAGCGCCGGGCAGGGGAATGCCTCCAGGGTTTCGAAGAGCTGCGCCTTTGCCGCGGAGTCCAGGTTGTTCGTCGGCTCGTCGAGCAGAATGAACTCTGGATCAGAAATCATCAGCGAGGCAAGTGCGGCGATGACCGCCTCGCCACCGGAGAAGCTGCGCATGCTGCGGGCAAAGAGCGCCCGAACCGATACCGGGTTGTCACGATCAACCACGGTCGCCGGGGTGAAACCGTAGGTTGCAAGAGCCGCGAGGGTGCGCTCCTCAATGTCCCAGTTATCCCCGATGGTCTCGTAGAGTTCGGGGGAATACTCGCCGGATTCCACCGCCTGCAGTGCCCACAGAATCTCAGAGATTCCGCAGAGCTCAGCGAGGGTCTGCTCTCGGTCCAGACCCAAATCTTGAGGTAGATACGCCATGCGTGCCGGTGCCGCCAAGGAACCGGAATCCGGCACCAAATCACCCAAAATCAACCTCATAAGGGTGGATTTTCCGCAACCATTATCGCCGATGAGCCCGGTCAGAGGTGCCGAAAATACCGCCGACAGGTCGCTGAAGAGTGTGGGTTCGCTCGGGTGCGCAAAGTGTAGATGGGCGATACTAACGTGCGCCGCCGCGTGGGAAGTGGCGTGCGAGCGGGCATCGCGGGAAGAAGCGGAACGGGGAAAGGTTGCCTGCGGCTGAAGTACGTGTGTCATACGAGCTCCTTGAGGTATGGATGCTCGGGTGCTCTCAAACTCCGACGGTGGTGCGTTGCAGTAGTGTGCCGGCGGTTTGGGGGTGCCTATGCTGAGCGCGTGGCGGTAAGAGGATCGCCCCAAAAAGGGTGCGAAAAAACCCGAGCGTAACGGTGGATGTACCTGTGCCCGGGTGCGTGCGCGCTGACGGAGACACGCAGAAAAATGGAAGTGTGCAGAGAATATGCCTGCACAAAAAGCTGCGTGAGCGCGCGAAAAATTCTTCTGAGTCCGGGCTTATGCTCGGTGGGTCATTTCTTTGATGCCTCCTAGATTCCGAAGGGTACCCCGGTCGCGCCTTGGGTGGCTTCGGTCAAACGATACGTTCAGCTTCGCCAGCTACCCCTGCGGCGGGGTAACACGGATAGAGAGCTGAGAACTCCAGCATAGGAACTGACTGGGCGCTGAGTCAAACACCCTCCCATGTAGGAGAAGATTCAGCATGCTGATTCCCCGAATGGTTCCTTCCCGAGAGTTTTTGTTGAAAGGTTGAGTGTGCGGTCAATGCGGATGCGGCGGCAGAAGTCCTCATCATGGCTCACCACGATGAGCGCGCCGGTATAAGCTTCGAGCGCCTGCACCAGCCAATCCACCGAAGAAATGTCGAGGTTATTCGTCGGCTCATCCAATATGAGTAGCTGCGGCACCGGGTTGGCCAGAAGCACCTGCGCCACCGCGGCACGGAAGCGCTCACCTCCGGATAAATCCCCAATGCACTGATGTACGCTTTCGCGACGGAAGAGCAGGCGCGCCAGCTGGTC
>NZ_KV807672.1:0-38526 GCF_001812085.1 Rothia sp. HMSC065C12 | reverse complement strand
GCGCCAGCTGGTCACGCAGATGCTGTTCGCTCGCACCGGGATTCGCCCTCTGTACGGTTTCAAGGAGGGTGAGCTCCGGGTCGAGGATGATGCGCTGCGGCAGGTATGCGGTCTTGTCCAGGCGGTAGAGCACTTGGTATGCAGGCGGCACTGGGGAACGGTAATCAGGGTCATTCGCGTGCGCTATCGCATTGAGAAGCACAGTCTTGCCACTGCCGTTTGCTCCCGTGATGTGCAGGTGTTCGGGTCCGGTCAGGATAAGAACCTCGGGAAAATCTTGGATTTGAAGCAGATAATCAACTTTATATGGTTGTGTTTCACGTGAAACGGTGTTTTGGGTGTACGCATTCTTAAGGTCGGTGCTCTGTGGTGTAGATGCGCAAGAGTCGTTCTTCACCCGATGTAATTCCAGTACTTTCCGCCCCAATGGGAGTGCATCCTGAACAAGTTCCAGATAGATACGCTCCTGCATGCGCAGGTTCTCTTGGGCTTCTCCAACTGCCGCCCGCGCATCCGCCACCATGCTTTCGTGGGCTGTGTGAAGTTTCCCGGCAGAGCGCTCTGAACTGTTCTTATCCAGGCCCATAGCCATGCCAGGTTTCCGCTTTGACCGCTCAAATTCGCGACCTCGGCGAGTGTTGCGATCGAGCTTAATCTGGTTCTCGGCACGCTCACGCTCAGCCTTACGCGCCTCATTCTTCGCCTCGGTCACGCGACGCTGAGCTGCCTGCTGCTCGGTGTCCAGTGCCTGTCGGTAGGTGCTGTAGTTACCCTCGAAGAGGCGCAGATGAGCCAGCCCCTGACGGTCGGCGTGAAGCTCGGCAATCACGTTCACGCGCTCCAGCAGATCGCGGTCGTGGCTGATAATGAGCGCCGGGCAGGGTAGCGCCTCCAGTGTCGTGAAGAGCTGGGCTTTCGCCGCGGAGTCCAGGTTGTTCGTCGGTTCGTCGAGCAGAATGAACTCTGGGTCTGAATACAGAAGCGCGGTGAGTGCGGCTGTGACCGTCTGACCACCTGAAAAGGTGCTAAGGGGACGCATCAGAAGGTTGCGACGGGCCTGTGTATCGGTCGTAGTGAGGGCAGGACCAAAACCATGTTCGGCAAGGGCTGCGAGGGTGCGTTCTTCAATATCCCAGGCGTCGCCTATGGTGTCGTAAAGGCTGGGGGAATATTCGCCCGATTCCAGTGCATCAAGCGCCTGCAGTATTTTTGTAATTCCAAAAATATCGGCAAGATGCTGATGCCCACTCAACCCTAAATCTTGCGGTAGGTACGCTATGTGCGATGGGGTGCTGATTATGCCTTGACTAGGGTTTATGTCGCCAAGAATAAGTCTGAAGAGGGTAGTTTTTCCGGCGCCGTTATCGCCGATAAGTCCGGTCAGAGGTGCCGAAAATACCGCCGAAAGATCCGCAAAAAGTGGGGGCTCACCCGGATGTGCATACGAAATATGGTCGAGTGTAATGTGGTGTGGCATGGGCCGAGTTCCTTCGAGTAGGTGCTCGGATTCCTGCCAACGCACATGAAGGCGTGAAGGCATGAAAAAACCCGAGCGTAACGGTGGATGTACCTGTGCCCGGGTGCGTGCGCGCTGATGGAGACACGCAGAAAAATGGACGTGCGCAGGGGAATATGTCTGCGCAAATAGTTGCGTGAGCGCGCGAAAAATTTTTCTGAGTCCGGGCTTATGCTCGGTGGGTCATTTCTTTGATGCCTCCTAGATTCCGAAGGGCACCCCGGTTGCGCCTTGGACGGCTTCGGTCAAACGATACGTTCAGCTCCGTCGGCTACTTCTGCAACGAGGTGGCGGTAAAAGCGAGCTGAGGACTCCAGCATAGGGAGCGTGCGGGTGCTGAGTCAAACACCCTCCCACAAAACCTCCTGACAAGTGCCGATATCCCCTAGACAACGCAAAAAGAAGGGCGACACCATTCGGTGCCGCCCCTCCTTTGAGGCATTAAATCTGCGCGCGTACAACGCGCGAAACGCTATTACGCCTCGTGGCGCTCACGGTACATGCCCAGCGGGCCCGCATCCGCGTATGCCTGAGCGTCGTTGTAACGGTACAGGCGCGGCGGGCGGTGGCGGGTGCCCTCCACGCGGCGGCCGGTGTCAATAATCGACTTCGATGCCGCAATCTGGCGGCGGAAGTTCGCCGGATCCAGGGTGCGACCCAGAATCGCCTCGTACACCTCACGCAGCTGCGCCAGGGTGAACTCCTCACCCAAGAAAGAGTGCGCAATACGCGAGTACTCGACCTTGTTCTGCAGGCGGTAGAGTGCGTACTCAATGATTTCGTTGTGGTCGAAGGCGAGCTCGGGCAGCTCATCCACCGGGAACCAGCGGATGTTCTCGTGCACGCGAGTGTTCGCGACCTCGGTGGCGGGAATCGACGCCCAGTACACCACGGACACCACGCGCTCATGATCAGTACCGGGTGCCGGTTCGGGCTCTCCCACAACGCGGGCGGCGCGCGCCTCGGGGGTGCGCAGAACGTCGCCGAACGCGTAGAGCTGCTCCAGGTAGCCGGGCTGCAGATTGGTTGCACGCTTCAGGGTCGAAGCCGCTGCCTCTTCGAGGGAAAGATTCGGGTTAAGCGGACCGCCAGGAAGTGCCCACTGGCCCTTATAGGGCTCGCGGAGGCGGCGAACCAGCGGCAGCCACAGGGTCGGGTGGGTTTCGTTGTCCTTGGGGCGCAGTGCCAGAATAACGGTCGAGACGGCGAGGGATACAGAGGTGTGGTCCACGTCGTTGTGCTCTTCAACGGCGACTGCGCCGGGAAGAGGCTGGGATGCGATGCTCATTCAAGCCTCCTGTGCGAATGGGTATCGATAGGTGTGCATACTCTACCCATTTTAAGGGGTTAATAGGGTAAAAATGCACGCAAGGCACCCGCTGAGTCGAAAACCGGTACCATCCGCGTCGTGTCAAGGGGAAAAGTTCAGGTACCGGACACGCCAAAGCACCCCTCCTGCCTGTCCAATAGAACAGGCAGGAGAGGCGCTTTAGCGTCTACTTATGCAACATCTAACTATGCAGTTTTAGGTGCATATCAGGGGTGCAGACTAGTCGATCTGCAGCTCGCCCATAGCGTCCCAGCCGTCGCCGTCAACCAGGCGAGAAATAATCTTCGGGGTTGCAGTCAGCAGCGGACGCATGTCCTTCATAGCCTGCTGGAAGTGGTCAGAGTTCACGTGCGGGCCAGCTGCATCGTCGTTGAAAGCCTCGAGCAGAACGAACTCGTTCGGGTCCTCAACACTGCGGGACCACTCGAAGAACTTATTGCCTTCCTCGGCGCGGGTTGCCTCGGTGAAAGCGCGGGTCTTCTCAATCCACTGGTCAGCGTATTCGGGCTTGACGGGGAACTTTACAGCAATGAAAATCATCGGAACTCCTTGGTTGAAGAGTAGATACGTACCCTTCCAGTTTAAGCCCCGGGTGCTCGCCGGCGCTGAAGAATAGGGTTTGAGGTAGCGGTTTTAGCTTGTGGCTTTAACCGCTGTATCGGGTGGCTTTTGTGGTTTAACGAGCCGCCGCCTTGAGTACCTGCAGGGCGCGTTCGAGTGCCGCACGGTCTGCCGCGATGGCTGCAGCCCTCTGCGGGCTGGCGGAGTCGCCTCCGAATGCCGCGTTGTAGTACATGCCATCACCCAGAAGCAGCACGGTGCGGGCAATCTGTTCATCACCCAGCTCAGCGAGAACGAGCGCATGCCAGCCATCCTGTACGCGACTCATGGTCTGCTGGGCGAGCTCATTATTGTTCTGCGCCAGGCGGCTGAGGGCAATGAGGGCACGGTCGAACGGGGTGTTATCCGGCGTGGAGGAATTGATGTAGTAGGCGCTTGCCCCCTCGGGTGCCTGCTCCATTGCCGCGAAGTCCTCTTCAGCCAGGGTGAGGGTGCGTTCTGCGAGCGCTTCAAGGAGCGCCTTCTTGGATGAGAAGTGGTAGAGTAGCCCGCCCTTGGAAACCTTGGCGGCGGTGGCGACGGCGTCGAGGGTTGCGGCGCGTTCTCCCGAGCGAATCAGCAGGTCGACGTAGGTGTCGAGGATGTGTTCGCGGGAGATGTTGGCGCGCTGTTTGCGGTGGTTGGGGGTGGTCATGGGTACCAGTCTAACCGCTTGAAACTATACCGTCCAGTTGGTATAGTTAATCTTCGTTTATGGCCCCGTCCGGACCCCTAAAACCTCACTAAAAGACCTAGCCCAAAAGACAGGCCGAGCTGATGCCGCCGCGTCCGCCGCATCAGCCGACACCTTATAGACGCACGAAAACAACCCATGACGAATCACAATCCGCACACCACGGCTCTGCCCATTCACGCCCCCGACCAGAAGACCAAGCGCTGGGCGGCACTCGGTGTGCTCATGCTCCCGGTGCTCCTGGTCTCCATCGACAACACAGTGCTTGCCTTCGCGGTGCCCGCAATCGCTAAGGCGCTGAGCCCCTCCTCCGCGGAGCAGCTGTGGATCGTTGACTCCTACTCCCTGGTGCTCTCCGCCCTGCTCGTGCCCATGGGCGCTATCGGTGACCGCATCGGTCGCCGCAAGCTGCTGCTCATCGGCTCGACCGGCTTCGCGGCAATCTCTGCGCTCGCGGCATTCGCGCCCTCCGCGCTGATGCTCGTGGTTGCCCGCGCCCTGCTTGGCATTTTTGGCGCCATGCTCATGCCGGCAACCCTGTCGATTATTCGCAATATCTTTGTGGATGCGACCGAGCGCCGCATCGCTATTGCCGTGTGGGCTTCGGGCTTCTCGGCGGGTGCGGCGCTGGGCCCGATTGTGGGTGGTTTCCTGCTGGAGCACTTCGACTGGGGTTCGGTGTTCCTGCTCGCTGTGCCGATTCTGATTCCTCTGCTGATTCTCGCCCCGATTATGGTTCCCGAGTCGAAGGACCCGAACCCCAGCCCGGTGGATCCGCTGAGCATCCTGCTGATTATGACCGGCATGACCGGCATTACCTTCGGTCTGACTCACACCTCCGAAACCGGGTTCGATGCGGTGGCTATCAGCACCATCCTTGCCGGCCTGTGCTTCATTGTCCTGTTCGTGCTGCGTCAGCTCAACCGCGAGAAGAACGATATTCAGCCCATGCTGGATGTGCGCCTCTTCCGCAACACCGTGTTCACCGGCGCGATTACCGCAAACCTCATCTCCATGATGGTGGACGTTGGCTTCATCTACTTCGCCTCCCAGCACCTGCAGTTGGTCTCCGGTCTGCCGCCCATGTACGCCGGTATGCTGCTGATTCCCGGTACCCTGGCGATCATTATCGCCGGTCTGGTGATTGCGCGCGTGGCGGTGCACTTCCACCCGGCGCAGGTGGTGTCTTTCGGTCTGGCGCTCCACGCTGCCGCGTTCGCGGTGCTCGCCTTCCTGGGTGCGCACAACGACTTGGTGATTATCCTGATCTTCATTGTGCTCGGTACCGGCATCGGTATTGCGCAGACCATTTCGAACGACCTGATGCTCTCCAGCGTGCCGCCGCGTAAGGCTGGTGCGGCATCCGCGATCTCGGAGACCTCCTACGAGACAGGTACGGTGCTCGGCACCGTCATCATTGGTGGCATGCTCACCGCCGTCTACCGCGCAAATGTGGTTGTACCCGACGGCCTGGATGAGACTCTCGCCGACCACGCCCACGAAACCCTCGGCGGTGCCGTGACGGTCGCAAGCCAGGTGGGTGGCGAGCAGGCGAACCAGCTGCTCTCCTCCGCATTCGCTGCCTTCGACTCCGGCGTGGTGCTGAGCTCCGCATTCAGCGCCGTGCTCATGGGTGTTATGGCCGTCATTAGCTACTTCATGATCCGCAAGGCACCGCGCGAAATGAAGCCCGCTGACCACTAATTCCGCGCACTAACTCTGCGCGCTAACCCAGCGAGAACACTAATTCGGAATACATGAGCCCCGCCTCCTGACGCTACCGCAGCATCGGGAGGCGGGGCTATTTTTACGCACCCACCTGCGCATTTAAAGGTTCAGCACAGGTGCCGGTGGTACGGTAAAAACAGCGGGCTTGCGCCCGAAAAAGACGTCCCGAAAAGACGCGCTGAAAAGACCGCGGAACCAGCGGCTCCACACACTCAAGGAGGAACGCCACCATGGGACTCAAAGACTGGATAGCACCCTTCATCACGCTACTGATTGGTGCCAGCACCATTTTCATCTCCTACAAGAACTACCAGGCGCAGGCGGCGGCAAAACCCTCCGAACTGGCGCGCTTAGAGTTGTGGAGCAAGCTACTGACCGAAGCTGGCATGGACATCAGCGCGCTACCCGACCCGGAGAGCCTCACCTCCGACCAGCGCGTCGTCCTCGAAAACTACCGGGTCTTCCTCAAACGTGCCTCCCTCGAATCGAAGCTGCGTAAAGTCGGCATCGACAGCAACCGCGTGTTCAGCCTGCTCATGAAGCGTGCGCACTCCTCCGTGAAGCCCACGCCCATCGCCATTGGGGACTCGGTACGCTACTACCGCCTGATTCTGCGCGGCCTGCTGTACATTTGGACGCCCCTCGCCGCGGTGTTCATTGGTGTGCCGATTATCGTGGTCACCATCGTCTACCTGATTGGCCTGTTCACGAACCACCGCGGCAATCTGCCTGACTTTGCGCTTTCTCCGCTCGCCGTGGTGCTCCTGATTGTTGGCGCGGTCGCTGTCGGTTCCCTCGTGTACCTGCAGAACCGCATTATCTCCGCCATTATCGCGAACAACGTGTACTTCTACTTCTGGGACATTTACGGCTCCAAGAAGGGTGCCCGCGATTCCAAGGACGCCTACAGCGAGCGCCTGGCGGCTAAAACCTACGCCGACCAGCTGTTCTTGGGTCAGCAGGAGTTCGCCCAGCAGTTCCGCGAGAATATGTACATGGCGGGCATTCAGGAGATTGACGAGTACCCGCGCGTGCTCAGCGACAGCGTGATGCTGCCGCGCAACTACCGGGTCGTGGAAACCACCGAGGGTGAGGACCGTATCGACCGGACCGTGAACTGGGTGCGTTCCAAGATTGGTTTTGAGCGTCTGGAACCGCGCATCATTTACACGCTCGAACATAAGGACGCGCACAAGGATGAGCAGAAGGAATCCGCGCACGGTGAGCCGGTAGCTACTGAGCAGCCTGTTTCTGGGCAGCCCGTAGAGGCTCACGCTCAGGATAAGCCGGAGGATGTGCAGAAAGCTCCGGAGGCACCCGCCTCGGAGGAGCCCATCGTTGCGGAGGTGCCCGTTGACGTGCCTTCCGGGGATTTAACTGATGCACCCACCGAGCCCGTCACCGGAGGCGCTACCGAACCTTCCGCCGCAGTTGCCGTATCTGGGGCAGACGACCCCACGGAGGCGTTCACCCGCATCCCGCACGATGCCGCCAGTGAGGAACCCGGCGCTGAGAAGCCCAAAAACTAAATAGCCGCCCGGAGCGCAGAAAATCTCCGGAGCACCAAAATCCGGGCATGAGAAAAGGGTCGCAGCCTACGAATCGCCATTGAATCGTAAGCGTGCGACCCTTTTCCTTTCCCTTCAAGGAGGAGCAGAATCGGAGGTACCGCCCGACCAAGAAGAGTCAAATGATGCGCCCCTCCACCAGTAGAGGTTGCCTGGCAGAAGAACCCGCAAGAGCGGGTCGGCAGAGCGCCCGGTGGAGGGTGCATCATGCTTGAGGAACCGCCCCTAAACCCACCAAAGAACAGGTTGAGCCCGCCAAAGAACGGGTTGCCCAAAGAATGGGTTGAGGGAACAGAAAACCCCGAGCTGGCGCATCTCAAAGTTGAATTTTCAGAAAATCTTGTCTCTTCAGAAAATAACTACATCTCGGGGTAGGGGAGGGCGATTCGCGCTCCGGGTGGGACCTACCCTCTCCCACCCGGAGGCGAATCGTGGGGATGTTCGCAGTGTCATGAATACATCCCACTGAAATCCCTAACGAAAGTTTGGGGTTTCAGTATGAGCGGTATATGAGCTTACCGCTGTCTATGCCGCAACCTCGGGGTTACGGGAGATAACAACCTTCACCACGTTGTGCTCGGCAGCGTGGCTGAACAGGTCGTATGCCTCCTCGAACTGGTCGAAAGTGAAGCGGTGGGTTGCCATTGCCTTAGCGTTCAGGCGACCGGAGCGGACCATGTTCAGCAGGTTGCCGACGGTATTGCAGTTGACCAGGCCCATGTTGATGCGAACGTTAGAAATCCACATGGTGTTCAGGGGCAGCTCAACGGGCTTGCCGTGCACGCCAGCGTTAGCGATGTTGCCGTAGGGGCGAACAATCTTGGTGCAGGTCTCGAAGGTCTGCGGAACGCCCACAGCCTCAATTGCCACGTCCACGCCCAGGCCGTCGGGGGAGAGAGCCTTAATCTTCTCGATGAAGTCCGGGTCTCCCGCGTTGACCTTATCGGTTGCACCCAGCTCCAGTGCCTTGTTCATGCGGTTCTCGTCGAAGTCGACGGTGATGACGCGGCCGGCACCGCAGAGGTTAGCGGTCATGATTGCACCCAGACCCACGGGGCCTGCACCCACGACAGCGACGGTGTCGCCGGGCTTGGTGTTGCCGTTCAGAATACCGATCTCGAAGCCGGTGGGCAGTGCGTCGGTGAGGAAGAGGACGTCCTCGTCGGTCAGGCCCTCCGGAACCAGGTGAACCGAGGTCTCTGCGTAGGGAACACGCACGTACTCTGCCTGGGTGCCGTCAATCATGTAACCGAAAATCCAGCCGACACCACCAACGGTCTGGCAGTGCGAAGGCTGGTTCGCCTTACAGTAGGAGCACTTACCGCAGCTGGTCACGGCGGGGATGATGATGCGGTCGCCGACCTTCAGGTCAGTCACCGCGGAGCCAACCTCGGTAATGGTACCGACAGCCTCGTGGCCCAGGATGCGTCCGTGGTCCACCTCGGGGCAGTCACCCTTCAGGATGTGCAGGTCAGTACCGCAAATGGTGGTGGTGTCGACACGGGCGATAACGTCCGTGGGCTCAAGAATGGTGGGGTTCGGGACTTCCTCCCAGGCGCCTTTCTGGTCGGGGCCGTGGTATACATATGCCTTCATGATGACTCCTTCTTTGAAGCTCTAATGAGGGTGTAGTGACTGCTTTATCACTACATGTATCAACCCATAAGAAATATTTGATAGGTTGTATTTTCATTAAACCCGACGTGTTGAATTATGCGCTTTTATTACGCGGAGTGTATCTTTTGGTTCTTTAAACATGAACATGATTCACTTTGGGTATTTAATACCTGTAAATAACGCACGAGGCGCACCCCCAAAACAGGGATGCGCCTCGTGCGTTTACTCGTGCGTTTAGCCGAGAAAAGTTGGGTTGAGCCCGGGTTGAGCTGGGCTTAGCTCTTCAGCTGGGCACGCGCTCGCGAACGAACCGCCGTCACCGCCCACACCAGCACAAAAGCCGCCACCATCGACAGCACAATCGTGCCACCGGTCGGCAGGTTAAACGCCCACGACAGATACAGGCCAACAATCGAGCAGATACCGCCAAACACCGGTGAGAACACCATCATCGACCCCAGACGGCGGCACGCCAACCGGGCAGCCGACGCAGGAATCACCAGAAGCGCTAACACCAGCACATTACCGAGCGTCTGCAGACCCAGCACCACAGAAATGGTCACCAGAACGTACAGCACAATATCCAGGGCAAGCACCGGCAGGCCCATCGCGCGGGCACTCTCACGGTCCAGGCTGACCGTCACAATCTGGCGGTGGAACAGCCACAACACCAGCAGAATAACGGCACCCATAATCGCGGCCTGGGTAATGTCCTCATTCGAAACACCCACAATCGAGCCGAACAAGAAATCCTGCACCGACCCCGAATAGCCCGGCGCCAACGAAATAATCACAATACCCAACGCAAAGGATGCCGCGAAGAAAATACCGATCACAGAATCCTCGCGTAGCCGCTGATTCTGGCTAAAAATAGCCACCAGAATAGCCGTCACCACGCCCGCAGTCAGACCGCCCATGACCAGGTTGCCGCCCAGCACGAAGGCCACCGCAAGACCCGGGAACACCGAGTGTGCCACCGCATCGCCAATGAAGACCATGCCGCGCATCAGTACGTGGCAACCCACCACACCGGTAACCACCGACGCGAGCAGCACCGCCGCCAGGGCGCGCGGAAGAAAGGCCAGAGACGGGTTGAACAGGTCGGCAAGAAAATCGATAGGAGTAATCAACGGGCACCCCCGGTAGAAGCAGTATGGGCGGGGGAGAGGGAAAGATCAGAAGCACAGGAATCGGGCAGCTCGTGGCCGTACTCATCCAACGCACCACCAGCACAGGTGAAGCCTGTGCGGGCGTGACCCTGCGCCTCCTCAATATCGTGACCGTGCAACCACGTATGCAGCTGCTCCAGGCTAAAGGAGTCCGCCGGACCATCCAGGTGAATATTGCCGCGCACACCGCACAGACGCGAGCAGGACTCACGCGCCGCCAGCATGTCGTGCGTAGACATCAGAATCGTGATGCCCTCGCCCGCCAACTCACGGTACAGGCGAGTCAGAGTGGTCTGAGTCGGCGCGTCCACGCCCGTAAACGGCTCATCCAGCAGTAGCAGGGAGGGGTTCGCCGCCAAAGCGCGCGCCAAAAGAACCCTCTGACGCTGACCACCGGAAAGCTCCGCAATGGAAGCGTCCTGCAGGTGCAGAACATCGGTGCGTTCCATCGCCGAAAAAACCTGAACCCAATCCTTCTTCGCCGGGCGGCGGAAGAACCCAATCTCACGCACGCGACCGGTCATCACCGTGTCCTTAACGGTCAGCGGAAAATCCCACTGGAACTGGTGCTTCTGCGGCACATAACCAATATGCGCACGCGCCACACGCGGCGACTCACCCAGCACCCGAACCTGACCGGACGCCGGGCGAATCAGACCCAAAATGGTGCGCAGCAGCGTGGTCTTGCCGGCACCATTAGCACCAATCAGACCCGTAAACTCGCCGCGCTCCAGGGTCAGGGACAGATCCTTGAGGATGGAACGGCGCGCGTAGCCGGCGTACAGGTTTGAAATCTCTAGGACGGGCTCAGTACCCGCTGTTACCGATGCGCTCACGAACGGTCACCGCGCACTTCATCCAGTGCCTCACGCTGCGCGGAGGAGCGGCGACGTCGGGAGGCGATGAATGCGCCCACGCCCACCACGACCACGATGCCAGCGACAATAGGACTCCAGGAAATCGTGAACTCAGCACGGAAACCGCTCTGATCGCTCGCTGCGGCGGCAGAAGAAGAACCGGATGCCTGTGCACCGGACGCCTGGGTACCGGCGGCCTGAGAAGTAGCAGAAGCCGAACCCGAGGAACCGCGAGCCTGCGCCTCCATCGCGTACAGGGCATCAGCGCTCGCAGAATCACCCACCGCAAACTTCAGGTAGCGGGTATCAGACACGGTCGAACCGTCAGACAGCTCAGCGCTCGCGGTGACCTTCAGCAGGTACTCGCCGGGGGCGGTGAACACCCAGTTTGCGTGGGTGTGAGTGTTCTTCTCCACCCACAGCTTCTGCGGCTCACTCTTGGTCGAGGACCACAGCACCTGCGGTGCCGAGAAGTTGCCGTTCTCCAGGTACAGGCTGAACGTGCCGGGGCCGCTCACCTGCTCCAGGGTCAGGTTCACGCCGCGGTTCAGCTTGGACACCAGCTGCGGATCCTGAGTGTTCCAACCCGGCCAAATCACGCCCTTAGTTTCGGTCTGCGGAATGACGTACACCTTAGAGCCGGCGGGCGCACCCACGAAGGAGTAGCGCGGGTCGTTCGGCACCTCAAGGATCGCCTGGTCGCTACCGCGGTAGATGACCTCGTCCAGGCTGCGCCAGACGGGGGTTTCGCCGTGGTCGTCGTGGAGCATGAGCTCAAACTTGCCGTTGTTGAAACGAGGACCCATATCCACGTGACCGGCAGAAATTTCGGTGCGGCCGGATGCGACCGGCTGCTCCGCCGACAGGGTCTGGGTGAGGGCGCGCTCGCCGCGGCTGAGGTTGCTGTCGCTCGGCTGAGCCGAGGCGCTCTCGGTGGTTGCCTCAGCGGTTGCCGGGGTGGTCTCCGCGTGTGCCATACCCAGGGGTGTGAGCATGAGGCTGGCGCCCAGAGCCAGGGCGGGCAGGGCGCGGCTACGTGAGGAACGGGAGGGGGTGGTTGAGTTCATCATGAGGACTTCCTAGAATCATGGCCGAAACGGTGTGTGAAAGATTATCTATATGCTGATACGGCTATATTAGCTTGTGGGGAGCTTAGAACCGGGTTATGAGGTGCTTGCCTCCGAGCAACTAGCACCCGAAGAATCGCCGCCAGAGCCATTGCCAGAGCACAGTGCAATCGTGTGAGCATTCGCCAGCATCATCTGCGCGTAGTGAGGAGCCTGCGCATCCAGGGTGTCCGAATAGAGCACCCCGGTACGCACCTGAGCCTCCCGAGCCAGCTCCGTGAGAACCGGTGAACGCATCGCCGTGGACTTGTCCAGATAAATCGCTGGAACCTTCAAATCCTCGACCGTGCGACGCAGACGCTGACGCTGCTGAATGCTCGGCTCGCCGCTGGCGCTGGCACTCACAAAACCGGCAATGTGCAACTCGTAGGTACTCGCCAGGTAGCGGTAGCCGTCGTGCGTGGTGACCAGGTTGCGTGCCGACTCCGGCAGGCCCCCGTACACCTGACGCAGCTGAGCGTCTAAGGTGTCAAGCTCCTTCATGACCTGCTCGGTGCGGGTCGCGTACTCGCTCGCACCCTCCGGGTCGGCGGAGGTGAGTGCGTCACGGATGACCTGCACGCTCGCCTTCGCGTTCGGCACCGAATGCCAAATGTGCGGGTCAATTTCGCCGTGTACGTGCTTGCCCAGAACGGCCTGCGCCAGCAGGTACACCTGACCGCGATGCTCCGAAGCACCCGACCGCAGGAAACGGTAGCTGCCGCCGGCGGGCACCTCCTGCAGGGTGCGGGAGGGGACCGCGACCACGGTGCGGTTCAGTTCGTACTCTACGGCGCCCTGGGAGGAATCCGCGCGAAGCACGAGCCTGCCGTCGCCGGTACGTGCCGTAATATCGGCGTGACCTGCGGAAAGAACCTTGATGTCCGAGGCAGAAACGTTCTGTTCCTTCGCCAGACGGTCCACCAGCTGTTGCGGGTCACGACCAACCGCGCAGTACAGGGTGCCGCGCGAAGAACGCACCGACTCCGGCGCATTGACCGCGGTGGCGCTCAGCTCAATGGCGTACTCGCCGGCATCACTAAACGCCCACGACAGATGCGTATGCGCCTGCAACGGAAGCTCCAGCGAACCCATATCGCCGGTACGGATCGCGGTGTCCCCCTCACGGGTGAGGTTCACGCCGCGCGCATGCGAATCGCACAGCATCTCCACCGCACCGAAGGTCTGCGTAATGAACGCAGCCAGCTGCGCATTCGACGAATCGGTAGAGGTGCGCGCCCGCACGCTCTGCACCTCAAAGCGCATTCCCGCATCCGAAGAATCGGCGGGGGCAGATTCGTTCTGCCCGCCCTCTTCAACGCGCAAACCCAGCCAGATGGAGTCCAGGGAGGCATCCTCAACAATGGCTTCCAGCTTGCCGCCGTACTGCTCAATCTTCTCCGCAACCGCCACGGACACAACGCCTGC
The DNA here is from genome assembly GCF_001812085.1 of Rothia sp. HMSC065C12. NCBI lineage: Bacteria > Bacillati > Actinomycetota > Actinomycetes > Micrococcales > Micrococcaceae > Rothia > Rothia sp. HMSC065C12. The sequence goes on along the minus strand of NZ_KV807672.1, from coordinate 24,913 downwards.
GGGCAGGTTCGCCTCAACCATTTTGCTGAGCTTACGCTGCTCCAGCAGCAGACCGTTCGTCAGGGCGCAGCGGGCGTAGGCGACATCGCGGATATCGCGCAGGCTCGGCTCATACGAGTGCGGGTCAGCACCGGCGGGCACCAGGGAGTGCACGCTGGCGCGCTCTCCTGCAATCTGCTGCGCCAAGTCCGCCAGGATCGGGGTCGTGGCGACCACGCGCATCCGGTCGGAGGAAGCGTTCACGGTGCTGGCGCATCCGTTCAGTGCGAAGGCACCAGCCCCCCCCCCGCGCCCACCGCAATACGGGAGGCGAGGGTGAGGGCGGTACGCCGACTATAAGCGTGTGCGTGGTTGCCGGTATGCCCGCTATGCGGTGTCACCGCTGCGGCCCTTTCGGCGTGCCGAACGCAGAATCATGGCACCGAGTGCCAGCGCCAGAATGGAGGTGCTGACCATGAACGGGTCGATGACCACACCGGTGTTCGGCAGCTTACCTGCCGCAGCTGCCTTCTGTGCGTTGGCGAGTTCCTGGCTGGTCAGGGCACAATCCTCACCGGAGGCGGTCTTGCCGACGATGCGCACCTTGGATCCGTCGGGCTTGGTGACGATGCCGGTGGCTTCGTCGACGGTGCCGTTGACGGGGTTCTTTGCGGTGCTCTTCTCGCCGCCGTTAGCGCTGTTAGCGTTGCCACCGTCCTGCTTGGTGTCTGCCGCACCCTGCGCGTTGTTGCTTGCCGGGGCGTTATCGGGGTTGCCGACGGTGAAGTGCAGAACCGATTCGCTGCTGACCTGCTGGCCGTTCTTCAGGCGTGCAGTCCAGCCGATGGTCACGGTGTAGCGCCCCTCAGCGGTGAACACCCAGTTGCTGTGCTGGTGGGTGTTTGCGGGCACCTGGAAGGAGCCGCCGCTACGCGAATCGAAGACCTGCTGACCGGCGGAACCGAAGTTGCCGGAGAGGAAGGTGGACATGGTGCCGGGGCCCTCAAAACCGTTGAGGCTCATGGTGACGGGGCCGTCGAGCTGCTTGAGCAGTTCGGGGTCCTGGGTGCTCCAGCCGAGCCAGGGCACGCCCTGCTGCTGGGTTGCGCCGATCATGTGCACGGGGGTGCCCGCCGGGGCGATGTTCTCCATGCCTGCGGGCAGGTTGATCTTCGCGGCGTCATTGAGTACGAACTCGAGGGCGCCGGGGGAGACGTGGCGGGCGGGGCTGGTGCGGTCGTCCTTCACACTGCTGGTGAGGTTGCCGCCGTTGAGGATCGGGCCTACGTCGAAGTGGCCGTGGGTGACTTCTTCACGGCCGCTGTGCTCAGCGGTGTTGACCACGGCGAGGGTGGGGATGCTGGTCGGTGCCTGGGCTGCCTGGTTGCTCTGCTTGTTGTCCTTCTGAGCGTCCTTGGAGTCCTTAGAGTCCTTGGCATCTTCGGCGGGAACCTCGGTGGCGATGCACTGCTGGTTCAGGCTACCGGGCAGACCGGAGGACAGCACACCGTTGCCGGTAATGCCGCCGCCGTTGCTGGGGGCGCTGATGTTCTGGGCGTTGGAGCCCTTCACACTGGATCCCTTCGCGCTGGTGGCGTTGCCGTCCTTGTTTTCACCCTTGTCAGAGCCGTTATTGGTGTTGTCGGTGCCGCTGATAGCGGTTACACCGGATCCACCCTGGGATACCTGCTCACCATTCGCTGCCGCCTTCGCACCGTTCGGGTCGGTCACCTGCGCGGCGTTCTGACCGTTCACGGATCCATCCACGCGGCGAATACCGGTGGATGCACTCGCCTCAGCAGAAGCACTCGCCTCGGCACTTGCGGAGGTAGATGCACTGGGGCTGCTGGTGGCGCTCTCGGTAGCGGTGGAGGTCGCCTCGGGGGTAGTGGTTGCCTCGCTCGTGGCGTCCTTGGTCGCTTCCTTTGCGGCGTTCTGCGCGTTCAGGAACTTGAAGCCGTCCTCAGCGTTAGTGCCCACGGCGATGGTGTAGGTCGCCTCGGAACTGACCGGGGTGCCGTCGGCAAGGGTTGCGGTGGCGCGGAACGTCAGCTGGTAGATGCCGGCGCGGGTGAATGCCCAACTGAGGTGCTCGTGGCCGCCAGCGGTGATGGTGTGCGGTGCGAGCTGGTCGTTGGTGCTGAAGACGCGCGGGTTGTCGCGACCGGATTCGGTGAAGACTTCAGCGCGGCCGCCTTCGGGTACGCTGCTGCGCACGAGTTCAAGGTTGATGGTGTTGTCCTTGAGCGCGCCGGGGCGGATTCCTTCCGCACCGAGGCCGGGGTAGAGCAGGCCGCGGGTGCGGGTGGAGGGAATGTAGAAGATGTCGGTGCCTTCGGGGGCAATGTAGTCGTAGCCTGCTACGACCTTGGTGTGTGCATCCTCGACATCGGGCAGGTGGAAGACGGTGCGGGCGGGGTTGAATCGTCCCTGCTGGCCGGGGGCGGTGTCTGCGAGGGTGCCGAGGGTGAACTGGTTGCCGTCGAGGAAGGCGTTGAGCATTTCGGTGTGTACGCCCGCGATGACGTAGTCACCTTCGTAGCTGACGTAACCGCGCGACTCGGTACCTGCCTGGGTGCCGGTCTGGTTTTCCTGTGCCTGTGCGGCGGTGAAGGTGCCGACCTGGGGCAGGGCGAGGGGTGCCCCGAGTGCGAGGGTGCATCCGAGGGTGGTTGCGCTGAGTAGGCTCAGGGGTTTTGTGCGTCCTTGCATGGTGGCTCCTTGGATGACTGCTCGTTGGCTGGCGCGTTGCCCGATGTTTTCGGGGTTTGCCCGGTGCTGGGTCCGGCGGCCTGTTGCCGGTTTCTCCCCTGCGTCCGGGGTGCGCTCTGCCGTGTTTTTCTCTTTGTGGATGTACGTGGTGTGCGTTTTTGGGCGCGCCTCGGCGCACACGTGTTTCTGAGAATCACTATACTCACTTAGGTTCTAAATGACAATTATTTGCAAAAGAGCTACCCTATGAAATAGAAAAATGAGAAAGGTTGTCATGAACTCTCAGAAGCAGACCCAACGACGGGTCACCACACACACCCCCGCACTCTTCATCCCCGGCGGCAAGCCCGCCCTCCGCCGCGCAGCCGCATTCCTCTCCGCCGCAGCGCTACTCGCGCTCGCCGGCGCTGCCCCCTCCCTGCCCGCCGCAGCAGGCCCCGACGACGGCAAAATCGTCACCACCAAGGGTCACGTTGACGCCCCCAAGGCATACTGGGACGAGCAGAACGGCACCTTCGTCCTCATGAACGAGGCGAACCCCTACAAGACCGGTGCAGACACCTACGAACTGGACAAGACCGTCAACTGGGTCGGCAAGGGCTACAGCACCAGGGACGGCAAGTCGCAGTACACCATGACCCTGGGCGAATCGCCCTCCCTGGCGTTCCTCGGCGAGCCCGGCCAGACCCTCTACATGGCACCGCACCTGACCTACGGCAACCAGGACCCCATCTGGGCTGGCCTGGGCGCATCCACGAAGGTGCCCACCGAGCGTTTCCGTGACGGCGTGTTCGCTACCGACATTCTCTCCGTTGAGGGACCCGGCCGCATGGAGCTCTTCCGCTACAACCCGGACGACGCCCCCGCCGACGTGTACCGCATGCTCTCCAGCAGCTCGACCGGCTGGCACTCCTGGCTGCTCGACAAGGGTAGCCACACCCACAACACCACGCCCTTCACCCGCCCCGGCCGCTACGTGGTCACCTACCGCACCGTGGCGCGCTCCACCGACGGCCGCATCATTAGCTCCAAGCCGTCGAAGCTGGTCTGGCAGGTTGGCGGCATGCAGCCCGTGCTCGGTGACGGCACCCCCACCGCCGTACCCACCGTTGACCGCTACAATGCGGCACCCGTTGGCGACCTGGACGCCGCAAAGTACGTGCTATCCGTGGCACCGCACCGCCTGGACGCCGACCCGGCTAAGAACAAGGATGCCGACGACAAGCTCAGCGACATCACCTTCACTGCCGCGAACAAGAACCTCAAGGGCACCCTGACCCTGTACAACAATGGCTACTTCCTGACCGACCTGCCGGTTGTGAACGGTACCGCCACCTGGTCTGAAATGCTCGGTAGCGAGGGCTCCCAGCTGCAGGCGGTCTTCACCCCCGACACCTCCGACGAGAATAGCGCGGAGGCGTCCCGCTGGATCTCGCACAAGCTCACCTACGAGCCCGGCAAGGCTGAGAGCGTGTACAGCGATGACGGTAACGGTTCCTGGCCCGAAGAAATCCCGGATCAGGCGAACACCGTACTCAGCACCCAGCAGTACACGCCGACCAGCATGGACTACGACGTAACCGTCACCCCGAACGGCAACGGCTTCAGCACCGTTGAGGTCCGCTTCAAGGACCCGAAGGTGCGCGGCTTCATGCGCGGCGGCTTCTACGCCCAGGATGACCCGGTCTACCCGTACCTCGACCTGGAAGGCTCCGTTGAGGATGGTGTGGCGCGCTTTACCTTCCGTGACGAGTCGTTCTACAAGGGCACGGCGCTGCGCGTGAAGATGCTGACCCACCCGGATATGAACGCTTCTGCCTCCACCACTGAGGTTGCGGCGAACTACGAGCCGGGCACCAAGTACACTGCGCACGGCGCGCTGGCTCCCGATAGCGCACCCATTAGTGATGCGCCGAAGCCTGCTCCGGTGGATCCGTCGCCGAGCGCTGAGCCTACCGTCGCGCCGACTGAAGCTCCTAGCGCTGAGCCGAGCGAGGCTCCTTCCGAGGCTCCGACCGCTGAGCCCAGCAACGTTCCGTCGGTGTCCCCCAGCGAGGTTCCGACCGTGCCTGCGGTGCCGACCGCCTCCGCAGAACCGAGCGTGCCTGCTCCGGCGCCCTCCACTCCGGCACCCTCCAGCCCCGCGCCCGCGAACCCGACCCCGAGCGCCCCTGCTCCGACTAGCCCGGCACCGTCTGCACAGCCGTCCACCCCCGGAACCCCCGGTAACCAGTGCGTGCCTGGCCAGATTGACGGCCGCACCAAGATCTCGCACGGCCACCTGGACATCCAGGCGACCCTGAAGGACCGCCAGCTGTCCGTGGGTCTGCGTGATGACAGCGGCATCATTGACGCTGATTCGACCGTGCGCCCGCTCGATTCGGTCGTGTGGACTGTCAGCGAGAACGCCCGCCGTGTGCGTACCGAACGTATGGCTGATGAGAAGCTGAATTTCATGGGCCCGGTCGGTACCGCCTTCTACGGCCTGCCGCAGACCCAGCAGAGCGGCCTGCCCTGGCCCGGCTACAACACGCAGGACATCGACTACTCGCAGCTGCGCGGCCCCGTGCACCTGCACGTGGTGCCGAAGGTCATGCCTGAGGGTGCGCGCTTCGGCATGTTCACCGAGTCGCTGAACGGTGCGGATGTGCTGCTGGATTCGACGACCGGCAAGACCACGATCGACATTGATTACGCGACGCACGCGCACGCGAACTGGGTGTTCTCTGAGCCCGGCCAGTACATGTTTGACGTGCACTATTCTGCGACCCTGGCTGATGGTACTGAGGTGAACAGCCCGGTGCAGCAGCTTGCGGTTGCTGTGGGTAAGAAGGCGTCGGATGCGTGCTCGTTTGAGACTGCCGTGCCGAAGGACCCGAATGCGGCTAAGGACGACTTTAGTGGTGTGCGCCGTGTGGATTCGGCAACTCCGGGCGGTACCGCTGGTGCTAACCAGCCCGGCTCCGCGCAGTCTGGTGCCACGCAGTCCGGTCAGGCTGGCGCTTCTGGTGCTGCCGGTGATGTGAACGCGCAGGGCTCCTCTGAGGGTTCGGCTGATGGTTCTGCTGGTGGCGTGTACCCGGGCGGTATTTCCGGTGGCGGTACTGGTGGCGGCTCTTTGGGCCAGTCCGGTGTGTCTGCTACGTCGGGTGGCGTGAGCTCCCAGCAGGGCGGCCTGGCGCGTACTGGTTTTGGTGCGGTGTCTGTGGCTGTGGGTGGCGCACTGGTGCTTGGTGCCGGCACTGTGATGGTGCTGCGTTCTCGCCGCCGCGCTTCTTAGCGCTCGCTGCGTGAGGATGCGCTGATACGGTGAAGCCCCCGTGGCTGAGAGGGTGACTCTCGGCTACGGGGGCTTTCTCTATTCGGTGCTCCAGGAGTTATCTGGACGATTCAGATGCGTAGTGCTCACTAAAGATATGGTTGAGGGGCGCTCGCAGGCACGGCGGCTGCCGCGTGTGTGCGAACGCCCCTCCGTCTCGAAATGAGGCTTTTATCGGACCATATAAATGGGTTTACTTGTCCATTTCGTAGACCCAGCCGCCAGCGTTGCAGTAACGCTTACCGTCCTTCTCAGTGATGTAGTAGCCGGGCTCGTGGTTCTCGCACTTCTGGATAACCTCACGGGCCTCTCGGTTAGACTTCTCAAGGTTCGCCGCACGAATCTGGAAGAAAGCAAAGGTCGCAATATATGCCACCAGAACCAGCACAAGAGCGGTAATCGCCATGCCCTTACCCTTGCCGGTGCCGTTCTTAACCATGACCAGAGCGATTACAGCGAAAATAATGGTCGGGATGGTCAGGAACGAGCCGATCACAAAGATGCCGGTCAGGGCGGAGATAATGCCCAGGACTAGTGCGGTTACTGCCGCCCACTTCTTTTTCGGTGCCTCGACGGGTGCGCCGTATGCGGGCTGTGCGGCGGGTGCCTGCTGGGTGAACTGCGGTTGCTGCGGTGCAGCCGGCTGCGGGGTGTTTTCAGACATGAAAGTCCTCATTTCGTGTGTGGTTGGTGAATATCCGGAAGCGCACCACCTGCAGGTGGCGTACCTTTCCCAAGGATACTCTATGTGCTTGAAAGCTCTGACAAGTTGAATTGTCGAGTACTTTGATGGTCTATGGGTTAGGTGGCTAAAAAGTTAACTCGGTGCAAGGCTCGGGTGAAGACTGGGCGACCATTCACCGGCAGGTGGTGACGGCGCTCAGGTGAGTAGCCGCTGGCATGCAGAAAACCCCTGGGCTGAGAGATAAGCTCTCAGCCCAGGGGCTTTCTCTATGCAGTGCTACATGTCAACGTCGGCGAGGCCGGTGACTTTCTCTTTTTCCCTGAAGTACGGGACTGTATCAGGGCCACTATCTAGAGCATCCACCCGAGCAACATCACTCGGATTATTCATGTCAGGCCAGCGGTCGTTCTCAATCCTGAACCGCACAATCGCCATTAGACGATAATTCTTGTGGATAATCGGAGAGAAAGCAGCAATCAGCTTCCCAGACTTGCTATAGAAAGAGACGAGGTCCTGACTATCTACAGCAAGTGCCTTATAGTATTCGATTCCGTCAATAGCGTTGACCGGGTACACGGTTGTACGCGCCGACCACATACGCTGCTCAATACCTTCAGGGGAGATCTTCACATAGGCAACATGGACATACCAGGCGTACAGCATGAACATAATTGACATAAGTATCCCACCCAGTTCATACCAAAAACCTGGAGACCCCTCCTCAACAAGATGGAGAAAGAAACCAAGACACGGGAACCCAGGGGTAAATATTGTTAGAAGAGCCTCTGCCTGATTAACCCGTCGGATATACGCGCCTTGGCGGCGGCGCTCCATATCCTTCCAGCGCTGAATCTCATAGTTGGTAATGATGTAGAGCGTCCCGGTTACCGAGATGAAGGCCAGGATGCCCCAGATAATAATCAGGAAAATGCGCATGACGGGTTCTCGTTTCGTGTGGTTGGTGAATATCCGGAAGCGCACCACCGGCAGGTGGCGTACCTTCCCCAAGGATACCCCGGTGCGTGAATCGTCCTAGACCGTGCGCTTTGGCGCACAAGGCTCCTCAACCCGCGGGGCTCCACGGTTTAGCTGGCTGCAGGTTCAGCCTCCGGGTCCTCCTCATCTTCCTTCTCGGGGATAGCAACACCCACGGTCACGTACCTCTTCACCAGCAGGTACGAGGCGATCACCGGCACCACATACACCAGCGACAACCCGCTACCGGACTGCACAACATCAACGGCAAGACGGACCGCCGCCAAACATCCACCCAAACCCACCAGGGCTACGCAGAAGCCACGCAACACGCCATACCCGGCAGTGCCCTCCTCAAAGGTCGACGCCCACAGCTTGAACAGGGTGCGGCGCACAAAAATCAGGAAGACCGTCACCAGGCACAGCACCACCGAAACACCCACAGGCTCATAACCGGCAGTAGCGAACGAAACCACCGGAATAACCAGGCAGAAGAGCACCATCAGGGCGCTCACACCCAGCACCACCGCGCGCACATACCGGTTGATGCGCTCCATACGGTGCAGGTTAGGGATCTCCTCGTTCGGCTGCGCGGCATTGTAGAAGAACAGCAGCAGAACTAGCGCGGACGCCGCCACATACCAGGGTGCGAAATTGATGCCGTCCACCTGCGGGGTGGAGGCAACCGGCGGGACACCCACCAGGGAGAGAGCAGCGAGCAGAACAATTGCGGCAACGCAGAACGTGCCCACCGTCAGCAGAAAGTAATGGTACGCGCCGCCGTTCTTTGCATCCTGCACACCGTGCTCACGCGTGCCGTCAATCATCACGACGGAAAACAGCATCGCGGAGATGGATAGGATGCTCCACGCGTACTCGCCCGTCATGACGGGGACAAGCAGGAGGAGCAGGGACGCAGAGAACAGAATCCACAGGAGTACTCGCTGCAGTGTGGGTGAGGACGCGATGGCCTCTCCAATAAAGTCGATAATAAATTCGCCGATAAAGCTCACGGTGGGATCCTTTCTGCGGGGGTGGGGTTACTCTTTGATCTCTTCAAAGCGGAGGACGCTGAAGTCGAATTCATCGTTACGGGTATCGAAGGACTTGTACGCCCTATATTTCTTGCCCGTCTCAAAGTTCTGGAGGTATTTGCGGATGGGGATACCGTCAGGGGATTTGCTTGATTTGATGATTCCGCACTCTTCCGTTTCGAATTCGCCGGAGGTCCAGTAGGGGTCCTCATGTTCAACGATTTCGACGGAGGTGACAGTGCAGATAGCGGATTCATTGCTCGGGTTGTAGCTGGTCATAAAATGTAAGGACGCAAGGAACCCTAGCATGACTGCCACGAATATGATGACGTCGCGTGCATCCCACGCAGCTTTTGCCTTTTTGCGAAGATACTCTTTGAAATCGACTTTATTCTTCTTTTTCTTGGTGTATCTCTTTTTGCGGGTCTTCTTTATGGCCCCAGTTTCGGTAATGTAATTTACCTCTGGGTAACTCTTTTTCTTCGAAGTGTTCCTTTTCTTTGAAACGTTCTTTTTCCTCGGGGAGTTCTTTTTCACTGCTCTTCACCTTCTTTCTGGGCTGCGGGTTGTTATTCTGTGATGTCTTCAAAGCGGGTCGTCTCAAAATCTCGTTCCTTTTCAGGAGATGAGTTTGCGACATGGAATAGGTATTTTTTGCCAGGCTCGGCGGTCTCAACGTACTCGGGAATCTTGCGACCTTCCGGAGGAACAATCATCGTGAGAGTGCCGCATTCTTCTGTCTCAAAAATACCTTTGGGTCTAATATCGTTCATACCGCTTACTGTGCCGCCGCGCTCTTTCGTATATGCCTTAGTTACGGTGCAGGTAGCGGTGATACCGTCACTGTCATCACGTAAATCTTTAGGGACAACAAAGAACACGTACCAAAGAATGATGAATGAAATAATGAGCGCTATTCTCTGGCGGCGCTTGTAATTAATTTCCATCGGTTTGCCTCTTGTAGATAGTTAGCTTTCCTTGCTAGGTTTCTAGGCTTTCGTTGCCTTTTTGCGTTTCGCTGCTTACTTCGGTTGTGCTCATGGTGTGTACGTCCTTGTGCGGTGGTGGTTGGTGAATCGTGCTCGCTACGGCGAGGTGGCGGGCACGTTCTTAGCCTATCGCACGGTATCTGATCAGAAGGTTAACTCGACGCAATGCTCCGGTGAAGACTCGGCAACCACTTCGCAGATAACCCGAATCTGGGCTTAACCACCCAATTTCCTCGGCTACTCTGAGAACGAACCCGCACCCTCCGCATCGTTGCCGGGAGGCTGCCGGTCACCGATAAATAGAAAGGGTAGTGAACCACCATGATGATGAACTACACCATGATTGCCCTCTGGGGCGTAGTAAATGTCCTACAGACGTACAAGATGATCCGGTCCATCATTGTCTACGAAATCAACCGACGCCGAGACAAGAAACTGTATGCCAAAAATATTTACATTACTCGAAGCGACCGCTCCGAAATAATTGTGCTTGCCGTCGCCCTTCCCATGACCCCTGCTCTGATATTTATGGTGCATCTGCTGAGCGATATAGGATTCCATTTTCTATATGATGTCGGAGCTTTCCTCTTCACGTGCTTTCTTCTATATGCCTTTAACGAAACCGCTGGTTCTTACACTAAAATCTCGCCGGAAGGATTCGAAGAGGACAACGGGCACGACAATAAAACCTTCTACCCGCTCAACGCGATCGATAAGGTCACGTATACGCAGAGCTCCGACGCCGAAATTTCAGACTCCGTCTCCTTCGATACAAAATCGGGCAAGCGTATCGCGCGTTTCGGGCCCATCTATGAGGGCTACCCCCTCCTCGCAATGACCCGATTCAGGATGGAAAACGACCGCTGGCCAGACATGAACAACCCCGAAGAAGCCGCCCAGGTCAAGGCGTGGATGAACTGGAGCTCCACCATCCCGCACATCAAGGACAAGGACATTTCCGGCCTCGCCGAAGTGGACATGTAGCCCGCAATTCAGCCTGTATTGAGTGCGTGCCCGGCGTGTTTCTCAACCAATATTTCCGCAATTTTTCTGCCGGAAAAACGTTGACTAGCCCGCATGGTCTAACCCTCAACTAGAAGGTGCACTCTGCGCGCAAAAACATTAACGTTGAGGCTTACAATAAGAAATGGTTAATGCACAGCCGCACGCCGTGCACACGCCACGTCACTTCACAGAAACACCAACCCCGAAAGGCATATCATGGCCACCAAGAAGCCCGCACGCCTCACCCGCCGCGCAGCACTCGCCGCCGCAGGCGCAGGCGCAGCAACCGCCCTCGGCGCACTGCTCACCCCCGCACAGGCAACCACCTACCGCCCCACCGTACGCCGCACCCCCTACAACCGCTACTACTCCGACCGTTACGGCCGCCGCACCCGCATCGTTATCAGCGACTACTACGGTAGCTCCTACAGCCACTACTACTATTACGGCGGCTAAAGAATCCCAAGCCCAATAAACATATACTGGAAGACGGCACTACACTCACGTAGTGCCGTCTTCCCGTTAGATGCCGTAGGCATCACCCGCACCACGGTGCGGAAAATGCACCACAGATAGAGAGAACCCATGAAGAACGTAACCCGCCGATCCGCCCTCGGCCTGCTCGCAGCAACCGGCGGCGCAACCCTCCTCGCAGCCTGCGGCGCTCAGCCCCAGGCAACCAGCGGCAACGCATCCGGTAGCGCATCTGCTTCCGCGTCGACTTCTAAGACCGCACGCACCGACTACTCCGGCGTTGCAACCCTCGACGGCTACACCTCCAAGCCTTCCGACTACCAGCCCGCAACCCGCACCGAGCCGTCCAAGAACGCCCCCGTGCCCGTGAAGCCCGCCGTTGCCAACGAGAACAGCGTCGAGGGTCTGTACCAGTCCATCGCATTCTTCGGCGCAGCCATTGAATACTACATGCGCACCGGCAAGACCGAACCCCTGCGTGAATGCGCGGTTGACAACTCCGAGCTGAAGAACATGCTCGAACCCGAAGAAGGCACCCTGGGTGCTGGCCTGCAGCAGGGCAAGATTTGGATGCAGGACCCGTCCGTCACCATCACCATGCTCACCGCACAGCCCGAGCGTGATGGCGACGCCTACAACTGGAATATCCGCCTGACCATGGACAGCGGTGAGTTCATCGCAAGCAAGGACCGTGTGGAGAACGCTTCCTCCGATTCGGACCGTAAGAACGATGTGGAGCGCACCCTGCACGGTGTCTACGAGAACGGTGCGTGGAAGCTGACCGGTATGCGTACTTCTTCCTCTTCGTCCTCGGCTTCTGCTTCCTAAAAGCTTCAGCCTAGAAGCGCGTAGCTTCTACACCTAAAAGGCGCCCGCTCCGTGGAATAAACCCACGAGGCGGGCGCCTCTCTCATGCGGTGAAGGACCTACCCTGCTTTTACCTATGCAGAAGCAAGCTTCGCCTCAAGCTCCTTCACAATCTTCGCGTGTTCCTTCTCAGAGATAGAAACCTTGAAGAAGAAGGCGAGGAACGAGCACACAATAATGGCCAGCGGCGCATAGAAAGCAGCCGTGTTGAACGTCTGAATGTTCTGCGCGGTGAGGCTATTAGGACCAGTGCCACGTAGACCAGAGCCAAGTTCTGCGGGAAAAGAATGAACAGAATGTAGGCGGCAATCATCACGCCTTCCGGCATTCTTAAAGGGACCAAACAAAGATGTATACGAGAGGAAGGAAGACATGTCTTCCACCGAACAAACGACTCCCGTAGTCTCCTCCCAGTCACCCTCAGCAGCGTGGCTTGATGACCCCACTGTGTACGCTGTCAACAGGGAAGCAGCGCACTCCGACCATCACTCCTCAAACCCCCAGCAGAGCCTCAACGGCACGTGGGCTGTCCGCACTGCATGGGCCTCAGAAATTGATGTCACCACCGCAGAATTCGCCGCCCCCGCCCTCGACGAAAGCGACTACCAGAGCATCCCCGTCCCCGCCACCCTGGAAACTGAGGGACTCTGGCGCCCCGCCTACGTCAACATCCAGATGCCCTGGGACGGCCACGAAAACCCCGAAGCTCCTCACATCCCCGAGAAGAACCACGTAGCCCTCTACCGCAAGCACTTCACCCTGGAGGGCGACCTCAAGAAGATGCTGAGCGAATCAGGCCGCATCACGCTCGCCTTCGAAGGCTTCGCAACCGCAATTTACGTGTGGGTCGACGGCATCTTCGTTGGTTACGCAGAAGACGGTTACACCACCACCTCCTTCGACATCACCGATATCGTCAGCAAGGGCGCAGAAGGCAACCACACCCTGACCGTCGCATGCTACGAATACTCGAGCGCTTCATGGCTGGAAGGCCAGGACTCGTGGCGTTTCCACGGCCTCTTCCGCGCTGTGAACCTGGTAGCCCGCCCCGCAGTCAGCATCGCCTCCCTCACCGTTGAAGCAGACTACGATGCACCCACCGGCGAAGCACACCTGGACGCTCTCGTCACCCTCAATGGTGAAGAAATCAAGGCGTACACCCTGCAGGCTAGCGTCCTTGACGGCACCCAGGTCATCTGGTCTGGTACCGTCGCCGCCGAAGACGCATCCGTGCGCATCTCCTCCGACGCCCTTGAAGGTATCGCTCCCTGGTCGGCTGAATCTCCCTCTCTCTACACTCTGACGGTGGATCTGCTCCACGACGGCAAGACCGTAGAATCCACCAGCCAGCGCGTCGGATTCCGTCGCTTCCGCATCGAGAACGGAATCATGACCCTCAACGGTCACCGAGTCCTCTTCAAGGGTGTCAACCGCCACGAGTTCCACCCGCGTACCGGCCGCGTCCTGACCGTTGAAGACATGACTTCAGAGATTCTCTTCTGCAAGCAGCACAACATCAACGCTATCCGCACCAGCCACTACCCCAACGATTCACGCTTCTACGCCCTGGCCGACGGATACGGTATCTACCTGGTTGACGAAGCAAACCTGGAAACTCACGGCTCCTGGTGCACCCCCGGTGACATTCCCACCCCCGAGACCACAATCCCCGGCTCCCGCATGGAATGGGAAGGCGCCTGCGTTGACCGCGTAGAATCCATGATGCGCCGCGACTACAACCACCCCTCCGTAGTAATCTGGTCGCTCGGTAACGAAGCATACGGCGGCGAAGTATTCCGCTCCATGTACCGCCGAGTCCACGAACTGGACCCCAACCGCCCCGTACACTACGAAGGCATCACCTGGCACCGCGAATTTGATGACGTCACCGACATCGAATCCGGTATGTACACCCACACCGACGTCGTCGAAAAGTACCTGTCGAACAACCCCCAGAAGCCCTTCATCATGTGCGAATACATGCACGCAATGGGCAACTCGGTCGGCGCTATCGACGAATACGTCGCACTGGAACGCTACCCCCACTACCAGGGCGGTTTCATCTGGGACATGATCGACCAGGCACTCTGGCACCCCGGTGAGAGCGAAGGCGCCCCCGAATACCTCGCTTACGGTGGCGCATTCGGCGAACGCCCTTGCGACTACGAATTCTCCGGTGACGGTATCCTCTTCGCCGACCGCAAGGTAAGCCCCAAGGCCGCTGAGGTGAAGGCAGTGTACTCCAACCTGCGCATCACCCCCGACCAGAAGGGCGTGACGGTCGTCAACGACAACCTCTTCACCTCCACCGCAGACTACACCTTCAAGGCTAGCCTGCTGGTCAACGGCGTTCCTCAGTGGCAGGAAGACTACTTCTTCGACGTAGCCCCGGAATCCACCCACGAGCTGGCAATTCCCTGGCCCCTGGAAGAATACGCTGTCGACAACGCAGAAGTAACCCTGGACGTCAGCCTCGTGCTCACTGAAGACGCCGCATGGGCTCCTGCAGGACACGAAATTGCCTTCGGTCAGTACGTCATCCCCGCATCGCAGGCTGAAGCAAACACCGCTGAAGACGCAGCAGATGCGACGGTGACCGTCGGCCGCTGGAACGTCGGTCTGCGCAACAACCAGGCTGAAGTTATTCTGTCCCGCACTCAGGGCGGCATCGTCTCCTGGGTACACAACGGCACCGAGCATGTTATTCGCCCCCCGAAGCTCACCACCTTCAGGCCCCTGACCGACAACGACCGCGGCGCCGGACACGGTTTCGAACGCGCCCAGTGGACCGTTGCAGGCCGCTACGCCCGTTGCGCTAACGTTGCTGTCGAGCAGCCCAGCGATGACAGCGTGGCAGTGACCTACACCTACGAGCTGGCAACCCCCGCTCACACCGCTGTTACGGTCCGCTACGAAGCACAGAGCACCGGCAACGTGCGAGTAACCATCGACTACCCCGGCGAGAAGGACGCACCGTCCCTGCCCGCATTCGGTCTGGAATGGGCACTGCCCGGCGAGTTCTCGCACCTGCGTTACTACGGCCTCGGCCCCGGCGACTCCTACCCCGACCGTTGCAGCGGCGTCCGCCTGGGCGTGTGGGAAAGCACCCCCGAGCAGGACTACGCACCGTACCTGGTACCTCAGGAAAGTGGCAACCACATGGGTGTCCGTTGGGCTGAAGTGACGAACGACAGCAACCACGGCTTCCGTGTCCGCCAGCTGCAGACTGCCGGTGACGGCCTGCACGTATCGCTCCTGCCCTACTCCTCCTACCAGATTGAGGAAGCTTCCTACCAGTGGGAGCTGCCCGAGAACAACCGCACCTACCTGCGTATCCTGGCAGGTCAGCTCGGCGTTGGTGGAGACGACTCGTGGGGCTCGCCGGTACACAGCCAGTACCACATCGATGCAACCGAGCCGCTGCACATGGACATTGCGCTAGAAATTATCTAACGCAACGCTCGGCACAGTAGCAGTAGACGCCTACCTTCGTGTAGCGTCCGCAGTTCTCTAGAAAAGAGGTGCCCGCCTCGTGGTTTTCAAGCCACGAGGCGGGCACCTTTCTTATATACGCAATAAAGCATATACCCTTATCGGGATGCTACCAGATGCGCACGCGCTCCTCCGGAGCCAAGTACAGTGCATCGCCCTCAGAGACGCCAAACGCCTCATAGAACTCATCAATATTGCGCACCACACCGTTCACACGGAACTCATCCGGCGAATGCGGATCCACCGAAATCATCACCTCAGCATGCTGCGGGCGGGACTTCGTGCACCAGCCGCGAGCATTCGAGAAGAAGAAACGCTGAATACCGGTCATACCGTCAATCACCGGCGCGTCAGCCAGCGACTCAATGCCCTGCTTCTTCAAAGCCAGACGGTACGCCTTCAACGCAATAGACATGCCAGCCAGGTCGCCAATGTTCTCGCCCAGAGTCAGCTCACCGTTCACGTGGAACTTCTCATCCAGACCCACCGGAACGTACGCGTTGTACTGCTCCACCAGCGCGGAGGTGCGCTCCTTGAACTTCGCGTAATCCTCCTCAGTCCACCAGCTCTCCAGCTTGCCGTCACCGTCATAGCGGGAACCCTGATCGTCAAAACCGTGACCAATCTCGTGGCCAATAATCATGCCGATATTGCCGTAGTTCGCCGCATCGTCAGCATCCGGGTTGAAGTACGGGGGCTGCAGAATCGCTGCCGGGAACACAATCTCATTCGCCGGCGGCATGTAGTACGCGTTCACGGTCTGCGGAGTCATCAGCCACTCCGACTTATCCACCGGCTGACCCTTACGGGCAATCAGCCAGTCAGCATCAAACGCACCGGTGCGGCGCAGGTTCTCGAACAGGTCACCGGGCACGAGCTCCAGTGCGGAGAAGTCACGCCACTTATCGGGGTAACCGATCTTGGTGACAAACTTCGACAGCTTCTCCAGCGCCTTCTGACGGGTTGCCTCAGTCATCCAGTCCAGCGACTCAATAGACTCGCGGTACGCCTCAAGGAGGTTGCCGACCAGAACCAGCATCTTCTCCTTGTGCGAAGGCGGGAAGTGCACAGCCACGTACTCCTGGCCAATCTCCTCACCCAGAGCCTTCTCGACAGCGCCCACACCGCGCTTCCAGCGCTCACGAATCTGCTGGGTACCGGAAAGGGTCTTGCCGTAGAAGTTGAAGCTCTCCTGAACCAGTTCGTCGTACATGAACGGCGCACGCGAACGCAGAACAGTCCACACAGCCCACAGCTTCCAGCTCATCAGCGGGATGGAGGTGAACAGCTTAGCCGCACCCTCAAAGAAGGACGGCTGAGCCACAATAACCTGACCCAGGGTCTCCGGGTCGGCACCCAGAGCCAGCAGCCACTGGGAGAACGGGAAGCCGGGGAACTTCTCGTCTAGCTCGGTCGCCTGGTACGGGTTGTAGGTTGCCTCAGCGTCGCGGTTCTCCACGACGTTCCAGTGCAGGCGAGCCAGCTCCGACTCGTGAGTGAACACCAGCTGAGCCGCCTGCTCCGGAGTCAGACCGAAGCCCTCAGCCAGACCGGTCAGCTCAAACATGCGGGCAATATGCTCAACATACGCCGCGCATGCAGCCTCGTGCTTCTCTTCACGGTAGTAGGATTCATCCGGCAGGCCCAGACCCGACTGGTACAGGAAGAACGTGTAATTCTTCGGGTCCTTCGGGTCGTTGCTGGTGTACCAGGCGAACAGCTGCGGCAGACCCGCACGAGACAGCAACGCCAGGGTCACAGCCAGGTGGGAGGGGGTTGCCGAGTTCAGGATCGGGGCAATCTCCTTCAGCAGCGGCTCCAGGCCGTCCGCCTCAATCTTCTCAACATCCATGAAGGAGTTGTAGAGTGCGCCAATACGGGACTCCGGCTGCTCCTTCGCGATCTTCTCCACCAGCTCACGCACGTGCTTCTCTGCGTTATCGCGGAGGGTGTACAGGCCGCCGTCCTTGGGGCGATCCGCCGGGATTTCGTGGGTAGCAAGCCACTTACCGTTGACGTGGCGGAAGAAATCGTCGCCCGGCTTGACGGTTTCATCCACCCATTCTTTAGTGATTCCAGAGTTAGTAGTCATGGTTCCATTCTAGGTTCTTAACGTAAGAAGCCACACGATTACCGACAAGCCATCATATGGTGACTCACCAGCAAACGTGTGGCTTCCCTACACGAAAGATGGGGCAATTATGCCTGAGCCGCCAGCTTCTCTGCACGCTCAGCCATCAGACGCTTCTCAGCACCGTTAACCAGCCAGAGGAACAGAACCGCCAGACCCGAGCACACAATCATGAAGACGAACGCGGTGCTCCAACCCCAGTGATCAACAATGATGCCGATACCAGCAGAAGCCAGGGTCGCACCCAGCGCGTAACCGAACAGGCCGGTGAAGCCCGCAGCGGTACCCGCAACGTGCGAGGGAGACAGGTCAATAGCCTGCAGACCAATCAGCATAACCGGGCCGTAAATCAGGCCACCAATCAGAGCCAACGCAACGTACGCAATCCACAGCGGCGCATCCGAAGAAGGCAGCCAGTACAGCAGAATCGCGCCAACGGTCGCAATCAGGAACAGGATACCCGCGGGGGAGCGGCGACCCTTGAACATGCGGTCAGAAACGTAACCGCACAGGACGGTGCCGCCAATACCGGCAAGCTCCAGAATCGAGAAGCCCGCAATACCACCCTCAAGGGAAGCGTGGCGCACATCGTGTAGGTACTTCGGCGCCCACACCAGCACGCCGTAACGCAGGGTGTACACGAACACGTTTGCCAGAGCCAGGTACACCATAGTCGAGTTGGTCAGCACGTGCTTACGGATGGTGGTCCAGGTGGACTCTGCACGATCCTCAGCGGTGGACTCAACCTTGTGCGGGTCGTTGCGGTACACGTCAACGGTGGGCAGACCCTCAGCCTCGGGGTTGTCACGAATCAGCAGCCACGCCACGAACGCCAGAACGAAGCTGATAACAGCCGGGAACCAGAAGGCAACTTCCCAGGTCTTGCCGAACATGGAGAAGCCCCATGCAACCAGCAGACCGGACAGCGCACCACCAACGTTGTGGGCGGTGTTCCACCAGGAAACCTTCGTGCCGCGCTCGCTGGTGGAGAACCAGTTCACGAGCACACGACCCGAGGGAGGCCAACCCATACCCTGGAAGATGCCGTTGAAGACCATAATGGTCGCCATGATGGAGGCGATAGCAGCAGCGTAGCCCGTCGCACCCGCGCCTTCACCCATGTAACCGGTCAGCGCCAGCAGGATGTTTGCAACACCCGAGAGCACCAGACCGATGGGCAGGAACAAACGCGCGTTCGAGCGGTCAGAAATCATTGCGGTGAAGAACTTGCTGAAGCCGTAAGCCAGCAGCAGTGCCGTGGACAGTGCACCAATTGCTGCGTTGCTGAAGCCAAGTTCCTTGGTCAGAATCGGGGTGACCAGCGGGACGTTGTTACGAATCAGGTAGAAGGTTGCGTAACCGATGAAGATACCCATGAAGACCTGTAGGCGCATGCGCGGGTACTTCGCATTAACTTCTGCTTCGCTGAGCTGGGGCTTGGGTGCCGGAATAGCGAGCCAGCGGGGTGTAGAACCCTTCTTCTTCTTCTTTGATGAAGTGGTAGTAGTCATGCTGGAATTCTAAAAACGGCGGCTTATAAAAATGCTAATCCGCTGGAAATGTTTTCAGTAGAATGTTCACTATGGTGAACGGATATTCGGAGCGATTATTCTATTAATACTGTTTTTACCCTGGAATTACGGGGAAGTGCTAAATCTGTGTGATGTATATCTGTCTACTGGGCAACAGTGCCACAAGTGCTGCGGTGAATATAAATACTTTCCTTGTTGAGTAAGTATGTGTTTTGGTCAGACCACACTTAAATTTAGAGTAATTTATACCCTAAGTTCAAAAAGAAAACCACTTGGACACCAATAAATCACCGCCCTAAAACAGCACAGAAAACCCGCCCGCACGGTGCAGAAGAAAAACCGTACGGGCGGGCCTGTTATCTATCCCCAAAAGCTCGGCATACAGTCGGTACGCATACCGGCACGAAGCCGAACAGCCGCCACCTGCCGCAGGTTACCGCGAGCAAACCATCATCCGGTCAACCCGCAGCAGGCAGCGGAACCAATAGGCGCCTCCTAGAGGGATGCGCGAATCGCCTTGGTGGCATCTACCAGGTGACGCAGAGACTGCTTGGTCTCCTCGTAATCACGAGTCTTCAGACCGCAGTCCGGGTTCACCCACAGGTCAGCAATGGTGCCGTAACCAATCGCAGCCTTCAGCAGGGACTCAATCTCATCCTGCGAAGGAACACGCGGGGAGTGGATGTCCCACACGCCCGGGCCCAGACCGGAAACGAAGCTCTCCGGAATGTCAGCCAGCAGCTCCATGTGCGAACGAGCCGCCTCGATGCTGGTCACGTCAGCGTTCAGAGCGTTAATCGAGTCGATAATCTCGTTGAACTCCGAGTAGCACAGGTGGGTGTGAATCTGAGTGGAATCCTTCACCGCGCTGGTTGCCAGGCGGAAGGAGTTCACCGACCAGTCCAGGTACTGCGGCTGCTCATCGCGGCGCAGGGGCAGCAGCTCACGCAGAGCCGGCTCGTCCACCTGAATGATGCGGATGCCCGCCTGCTCCAGGTCGGCAATCTCGTCGGCAAGAGCCAGAGCCACCTGGTTAGCGGTCTCGCGGCGCGGCTGGTCGTCACGCACGAAGGACCAGGCCAGAATCGTCACCGGGCCGGTGAGCATGCCCTTGACCGGCTTGTCGCTCAGCGACTGTGCGTGGGAGCTCCACGGAACGGTGAACGCCTCACCGCGCAGGCCCTCACCGTGACGCTTCACGTCACCGAACAGGATCGAGGGGCGGGTGCAACGCGAACCGTAGGACTGAACCCAGCCGTGGCGGGTGGTTGCGAAACCGTCGAAGTTCTCAGCGAAGTACTGAACCATGTCGTTACGCTCAGCCTCACCGTGAACCAGAACGTCCAGGCCCAGCCCCTCCTGCAGCGCGATGACCGAGGCAATCTCGTCACGCAGGAAGCCGTTCAGCTCCTCAGCGGAAATCTTGCCCGCACGAGCCTCCGCACGGCGGCGGCGAATCTCAGCGGTCTGCGGGAAAGAACCAATGGTGGTGGTCGGCAGCTTCGGCAGGTTCAGGTCAGCCTGAGCCTCGCGGCGAACGTCAATAGTCGGGCGGTCAAAGTCCTCGGGAGTCACAGCTGCGGCGCGGGCACGAATCTCGTCGTTGTGCTTGCGCGGGTCAGCGGCGAAGCGAGCCAGCGCCTCATCGGCAGCCTTCAGCTCCGGCTCAACAGCCGCCTCACCCTCAGCCAGGCCACGAGCCAGCAGAGCAATCTCAGCGACCTTCTGGTCAGCGAACGCCAGGCCGTCCACGGGAACCTCGGCGGGGTCCTCCAGAGCCAGGTCGTGCGGCACGTGCTGCAGGGAGGTCGAAGAAGCCACCGACACGGCACCCTCGGATGCGCCGGGCAGCGCCTCCAGAGTCTTCAGGGCGGCGCGAACATCGGCACGCCACACGTTACGGCCGTTCACAACACCGGCAACCAGGTGCACACCAGCGGCAGAAACAGACTCCAGCTCAGTCTTCGAGTACACGCCGTGCACCAGGTCAAGATGCAGAGCCTCAATACCGGTACCCAGCAGCGCCGGCAGGTTCTCACGCAGAGAACCGTAGGGGCTGGTCACCAGAATCTGCGGGCGCTTCTCGCCGGCAGCCAGGGCACGGTAGGTGCGCTCAGCCAGCTGCGCAACCTTTGCGTTGTCGGCACGGTCCACGGTCAGGCCCGGCTCGTCCAGCTGAACCCACTCAACACCGCGCTCAGCCAGCTGCTCCAGCACCTGAGCGTACGCGGCAACGAACTCATCCAGACGGTCAACGGGGGAGAAGTCCTCAGCGGAACCCTGCTCAGCCTTAGCGCCCAGCAGCAGGGTCAGCGGGCCAACAATCTGCGGGCGAACCTTCACGCCAGCCTGCTTTGCTACCTCGAGCTGCTCGTCAATAGCCTCAAGGTTCAGCTTAATCTCGGTGCCGGCACCAATCTCGGGCACCAGGTAGTGGTAGTTGGTGTCGAACCACTTAGTCATCTCCAGAGGAGGCAGGGTCTCGGTACCGCGCGCCAGTGCGAAGTAGCCGGGCAGATCCAGCAGGCCGCGTGCATCCTTAGCCTCAGCCAGACGCTCGGGAACCAGGGTGAACAGGCGAACAACGTCGAGCACCTGGTCGTAGTAGGAGAAGGTTGCCGGAATCGAGTAGTTGTCAGCCTTCAGACCGGCGGCGGTCACGCGCTCGAAGTAGGTGCGCTGCACGTCTGCGGCGGTGTCCTGCAGCTCCTGCAGGGTGGCCTTGCCCTTCCAGAAAGCCTCCTGAGCCTTCTTCAGCTCACGGAAGCGGCCCACGCGGGGGTAACCAACAATAGTTGCGGCGGGGAAAGCAACGTTAGACATAGTGCATATTCCTTTACTGGGGATAGAAATGGGAGAATCAGCGGGCCCTGCCGGCCCCGTCGATGGGGCCGAGATCCGCGGGACGCTCCCGGGGTACTTTGGGGGAAACTTGGGTGGCGCATCCGCGCCGGGCGGAGCGGGTCGCGCTTAGGCGAATTCCAGCTCGCTCAGGGGCTGGGAGAAACGGTTGCTGTATCGGGGCAGGTCCAGCTGATCCAGAACGTCAAGCACCGCGGCATGCTCGTTGAAGGTGAAGAAGTGCAGACCCGGTGCGCCCGCATCCATCACGGTACGGCACTGGTTCAGTGCGTAGTCCACGCCGATGCGGTGCAGCTCTGCGCTGCTGGTTGCCGTCTCCAGGGCGTACGCAAGATCCGCCGGAACCGACATGCCCGCCATCTGGCAGAGGTTCTGTAGGCGCTTCAGCGAGGTTACCGGCATGATGCCCGGAATAATCGGAATATCCACACCTGCCAGGTGCGCCGAATCGACCAGGGCGCTGTAGCGTTCATCCTCGAAGAACACCTGGGTGATAGCGAAATCCGCGCCGGCACGCTGCTTCGACAGCAGAATCTCAATATCCTGCAGCAGGGATGCGGACTCGGGGTGCTTCTGCGGGTACGCCGCCACACCGATGGACACCTTACCCGCCGCCAGGTGGGCGAAATCTTCGCGTTCCACGCGGCGAATCAGCTCGACCAGGTAGCGGGCGAAGGGAAGCTCAGAAACTTGACCTTCCTGCACGTCACCGCGCAGCGCCAGGAAACCGCGCACGCCCAGACCCAGAATCAGGCGGACCGCACGCTCCAGCTCGTGCACCGAGTGGCCTGCACAAATCAGGTGTGCCAGGGGGGTGAGGGAGGTTTCGTGCACCAGGTAGTCGAGCAGCGCCAGCGTCTTCTGACGGCGCTTCGCGTCACCGGAATAGGTGACCGAAACGTAGTCGGGGTTGGTACCCTCAAGCTCCGCAATGGTGCGAATCAGCGACTCACAGCTTGCGTGTGAGCGCGGAGGGAACAGCTCAAAAGAAAGAGCCGGGTGAACTGTCGTCATGACCATCCTTCGTGTTCACCCGATAGATACACACCGTAAGGGTGCGCGAATTCTTCTGCAGGATGCGCGCCACCGGTTGCGGGTGCGCATCATCAAGGGGTGCCGAAGGGTATTCTTCTCTATCGGTTCTGGCGGGAGCACCTTGTCCGCACCCTGCACCGTGACGGTGGGGGATACTGGCGAGGTTGCTGCGACGTCGACGAGCCAGATCTCTCGGTCGCTCTTGATAGATAACGCCTTCACTTTACCCACCGCCTCCGAGGGCGTGCAAGGGGTGCGGCGGTTGATGTCCTAATATTTCTGGACATGACATTGGGGCGAAATATGAACTTAATATGACCGACTATGACGAAGGGCGGCTGGGGGCGTTGTGGGTAGGGCTGTCGGCTGACCCCTGGATGCCTGGCACTATCGCAGATACGTCTGCTTAATATTCTTGGACACGCACGAATATATGTGTTTTGAATTTCATTGAGGGGTAGGGTAGCTAGTGAGGCACGGGTAGTGTTTCAATGTCCGCTCATCGAGGAGTTTCAGGGCTCAAAGATGAGTTCAATATGACTTTGTGAGCGTGGTGAGAATGAAAAAGCTATTTTCTTCTATACTCTGGTCCTTCCGCCTAGCCTGGAAAACCTGTCCCACAACCCTGGTGAGCGTCGCCCTATCGCTAGCCGTCATTGCCTGCATTCCCTTGAGTCAGTCCCTGCTGATTGGTAATACAGTATCAGCCTTGAGCGGTTCAAATGGTGGCGCGGCCTGGATTTATATCGTTGCTCTTGCCCTTGTTGTCGGAATTAATATCATTGCTAAACGCTGGGTCATAAGTAACATGCTCATCCTCAAATCAAAGGTGAACTATCGGGTTCACTGCATGTTAAATAACAGGTTATCTACATTTCCGTTATCTGATATAGGTAGCACAAAATCACAGGAAGATATACGTGCTGCTAGAGAGGCAATATCGAAACAGGAATTGCAGGTTCACACCATGTCAGTTATGACACTGGTGAGTGCCTTCGCAATGGTGTTACTTCTCTGTCTTAATATCGCGAACGTCAGCATTGTGGCAGCAATTTTTGCGGCACTGTGTTCACTACCCCTATCTATTGCAATGGTAATCCTCGCTAAACGTGATTACGCTATATACACCCTAATGTACGAGGACTATCGGGTAGAGAACTACTATCTAGACAATCTGATGGCTCAGAGTCGAGCCCAAGAACTTCACCTCATGAGAGCCTCCCGATTTTTCTCGCAACGCGTAGCGTCCTGGCGACGCCGGGCGGCCGGTAGGGAATTGAGCCTTGAAAGTGTTAGAGGAATCATCTCCATAGTTGCAGGGCTACTCTGCTCTGTCTTACTTTTTGCGTCCCTGTACTTCCTTGTGGATTCAGGCGCCAATATATCGTATGTGGCCGGATCGCTGATTGGAATCATTGCCTGTGTTGATGCGACCCAAGAGGTGGGATATTCATTTGGTCAGATTATTAATGGAGCATTATCTGTTCAGCAATTCCGAAGGGTATGCGACTCTGATACTTACGACCATGTTTCTGAGATAAAAACTTCTAACCCTAACCATGAAAATATTTCAAAAATTATATGCAAAGATGTATCCGTTCAGTATGAGGGCTCGTCGTCTTTTGCGCTTAAAGATATTAATCTTGAGCTGATGAATAATCAAATGATTGCAGTAGTTGGTGCCTCGGGCGCGGGAAAAACAACGCTAATAAATGCAATTCTTGGAATTACACCAATTGCCCAGGGGAGCATAACGTATAAGGGTGCTTCTTCTGAGAGTAAATACAACATGTTGGCAAATGTTGGTTTGGTGAGTCAAGAC